>NZ_AZFM01000099.1 GCF_001434335.1 Lactobacillus kalixensis DSM 16043 | reverse complement strand
GCAGTTTCTACTGCTTCTGAAGTAGTAGCTTCTTTAATTGCATTCTTGGCATCATTAGCCTTTTGATCTACTTCATTGTTCAGAGCAGCCTTTTCTTCATCAGTTAATGATGAGTCAGAAATTTCTTTCTTCTTACCCGCTGCGGCGTTGTCGATGGCTGCGTTTGCCACATCCTTGTCGATGGCAAGCTTACCGTTATCAACTGCATTCTTAACATCTTCATCAGACTTAGCGTTATCAATTGCATCTTGAGCCTTCTTAGCGTCACTATCAATTTGATCCTTAGCGGCTTGCTTTTGATCATCAGTCAAGTTG
>NZ_AZFM01000098.1 GCF_001434335.1 Lactobacillus kalixensis DSM 16043 | reverse complement strand
GGTAAGGCTACTCAAGAACCTGCATTACGTGCTTACAACTCAGTATCAGTAGTTACTGAACCTGTAACTATCAACGGTGCTAAGTTCTACAAGTTAGCTGGCAAGGACCAATACGTAAAGGTTGGTAACATTGACGGTACTAAGAGAACTTTGAAGCACAACGCATACGTTTACAAGTCAAACGGCAAGGCTTACACTACTAAGTCAGGCAAGAAGGTTGTTAAGACTAAGCGTACTAAGGGTACTGAAGTAACTACTTACGGTAAGTCATTCATGATCAACGGTTCACAAATGTACCGTGTTGGTAAGAACCAATACATCAAGAAGGCTAACTT
>NZ_AZFM01000097.1 GCF_001434335.1 Lactobacillus kalixensis DSM 16043 | reverse complement strand
GTTAATGAAGGGGTTCTCCATTGAACCGAAAATAAATGAAGCAACTGCACGTAATTTCTATTGATTTTACGTGCAGTTTTTCGTATTCTTATAACTATCAAAATTAGGAGGGCCTTCAAATGACTGAAGCAGAATCAAAAGAAATCATCAAGAATTTAACCACTACCATCAATAATCTAAATGAAGAAATCGCCCTCCTACGTGAACAAGTAGCGTACTTAACGCAAAAGAAATATGGTAAATCTTCTGAACAAATGCCTATGACTGGTCAAACCAGCTTATTTGAAGCAGATCAAACAAATGAAGATGGAGAGCTTCCCAGGAGAAGACCAAGAAGAGACTATTACTTATAGACGT
>NZ_AZFM01000096.1 GCF_001434335.1 Lactobacillus kalixensis DSM 16043 | reverse complement strand
GTTAATGAAGGGGTTCTCAATTGAACCGAAAATAAATGAAGCAACTGCACGTAATTTTTATTGATTTTACGCGCAGTTTTTCGTATTCTTATAACTATCGAAAAACGAGGAGGATATTTCATCATGTCAGAAACTACATTAGAGAAGATCATTCAAGAACAAGCTACAACTATTCGTAACTTAACCGAAGAAATCGCCCTCCTACGTGAACAAGTAGCGTATTTAACGCAAAAGAGATATGGTAAATCTTCTGAACAGATGCCTATGTCTGGTCAAACCAGTTTGTTTGGAGAAACAAATCTTGATGAAGATGGAGAGCTTCCCAGGAGAAGACCAAGAAGAGACTATTACTTATAGACGT
>NZ_AZFM01000095.1 GCF_001434335.1 Lactobacillus kalixensis DSM 16043 | reverse complement strand
GACATTACGAGCTGTTCTAATAGTAAAGTTACCATCATCTTTTGCTCGAAATAAGGAATGACGAGCAAAATGAACTGACATTAGCCATGCGATAACCATCGAAAGTGACACAGTCGACTTACGTCTAAAATTAACCTTTTTAGCTAAATTAGCTAGACCAATTAGCTTAATAAAAGAAGAAATTAGTGATTTAGTATCGTTTTCTTCGTCCAATTGTTTTATACTTTTCATAACGCAGGAACTCCTTACTTTGAATTTGGACAATTAAAGTATAATACAGGAGAGCTCCTGTGTTTTTATTTTTGCAAAGAAAAAGCCAAGAGCCACGCGGAAAGAGCGTGATTCTTAGCTTTCAAGTTTCAG
>NZ_AZFM01000094.1 GCF_001434335.1 Lactobacillus kalixensis DSM 16043 | reverse complement strand
CTACACTCCAAGTGTTCCAACAGTAACACCAACTGATCCAGGCAAGGATACTCCAGTGCCATACACTCCAGTAACTCCAGCTAAGGATCAAGCAGCAGTTGTAAACTACGTTGATGCATCTGAAAACAACAAGTTGATTACTAGTTCAGGTGAATTGACTGGTAAGGCTGGCGAAAAGATCGACTACAGTACAACTTCAACTATTCAAGATCTTGAAAACAAGGGTTACGTATTAGTAAACGATGGTTTCCCAGCAGGTGCTACATTCGATAACGATGACAACACCACTCAAGTCTACACAGTAGTACTTCGTCACGGTACAATCCCTGTAACACCAACTGATCCAGGTAAGCCAGGCGAACCAATCAACCCTAATGATCCAGATGGTCCTAAGT
>NZ_AZFM01000093.1 GCF_001434335.1 Lactobacillus kalixensis DSM 16043 | reverse complement strand
AGTAACTACTGATACTGAGTTGTAAGCACGTAATGCAGGTTCTTGAGTAGCCTTACCATTCTTGTCGTAGATAGTAGCGATGTGCATTACAGTAACGTTCTTAGTAGTTTCTTGAGCTGGAGTAGCTTCCTTGCCGTTTGGAACAGTTACAGTTACAGGCAATACAGCTGAAGCATCGTTGTTGTTAGCAGTTGCAGTCATGTTGAAAGTGAATGACTTAGGTGCAACAAACCAACCTTGAGCGTCAACATCAATGTTCATAGCCTTTAAAGCATCCTTGATGTTGTTAGTGTAGTTAATAGTGCTGCTTTCTTGTAACTTACCATTAGTTGCATAGTTAGAAGCTTGGTACTTAGCAGTAGTTGCAGCTACAACTTGAGCAACGTTCATCTTACCAGCATCTGAACCAGCATATACTTCAATGTTAC
>NZ_AZFM01000092.1 GCF_001434335.1 Lactobacillus kalixensis DSM 16043 | reverse complement strand
CTGATCCAGGTAAGCCAGGCGAACCAATCAACCCTAATGATCCAGATGGTCCTAAGTGGCCAGAAGGCAGTTATGAAAATGCGTTGAAGAAGACTGGTACACAAACTATCCACTACGTATACGCAGATGGTACCAAGGCCAAGGATGACAATGTTCAAAGCTTTGACTTCACCAAGAGTGCCGTAGTAGATAAGGTAACTGGTAAGATTATCAGTGAAACTGGTTGGAATGTATCAAGTCACACCTTCGGTAGTGTTGATACTCCAGTAATTGATGGCTACCATGCAGATAAGCGTACTGCGGGTGGTACAACAATTACTCCAGATGACTTAACTAAGGAAGTAACCGTAACATACACACCTAACGGTAAGATTATTCCAGTTGACCCAAGTGGTAAGCCAATTCCAAACGTGCCACAACCACAATACCCAACAGATCCAACAGATCCAACTAAGGTAACTCCGGACGAACCAGT
>NZ_AZFM01000091.1 GCF_001434335.1 Lactobacillus kalixensis DSM 16043 | reverse complement strand
GGCCGATTGTAAAATGAAGTTGGACACTATGTCCTAAATTAAAAAAGGTCATTTGAACCTTGTTTGATAGAATGTTAATAACCACAAAAACTTCTAGAAAACGAGGTATTCAAATGACCCTTTCTAATAATTCTACCATGATTAAACACACTCGTGGAAAACATTTAAGCTATGAAGAACGTGTTCTGATCCAAATTCGTCGTAAAGATAATAGATCTATGCGTTCTATTGCACGAGAATTAGGCTGCTCACCACAAACTATTTCAAATGAAATTAAACGTGGCACTGTTAGCCTTTATCATGAATCAGTTAAGCGCTATAAGGCAGAAGTTGGTCAAAAAGCTTATCAAAATCATCGTCTTAATTCTGGTCGTAAGCTTAAGTATCTTACTCATAAGCCGTTTATTGATTATGTTAAAGAACATTTCTTTAAGGATAATTGGTCTCTTGATGCTTGCTGGGGTCGTGCAACTGCAACAGGTCTATTCACTAGCCAGGATGTAGTATGCACTAGAACTCTTTACAATTATGTAGACAAGGGGCTAATCGGTATT
>NZ_AZFM01000090.1 GCF_001434335.1 Lactobacillus kalixensis DSM 16043 | reverse complement strand
AAAAAACTTGGTCGTAGTATCGATGAACGGCCTAAAGAAATTGATAAGAGGACTCGCTTTGGTGACTGGGAATGCGATCTAGTTTTAGGACACAAAACCAAGGATGATCAAGTTTTATTAACTCTCTGCGAAAGAATGAGTCGTGAGTTTCTAATCATGCGCATTCCAGATAAAACCTCTGCTAGTGTAATGCAGGCCTTCAGAACACTACACAAGAAATATGAAGAGCATTGGAATGATATCTTCAAGACGATCACTACAGATAATGGATCAGAGTTTGCGGACCTTTCAAACCTTGAAGAAGTATCAAATACCTTGGTCTATTATGCTCATCCATATACTTCTTGTGATAAAGGAAGTGTTGAAAGACACAATGGCTTGATTCGCCGTTTCATTCCTAAGGGTGATCGTATTGATAACTATTCACTTCAAGAAGTTATTGATATTGAAACCTGGATGAACACAATGCCAAGAAAACAATTGGCATACCATACACCAGATGAAATATTTGAAAGAGAGTTAGATAACATCTATCAAGCTGCATAAAGTGTCCAACTTATTATTGCAATTTGCG
>NZ_AZFM01000009.1 GCF_001434335.1 Lactobacillus kalixensis DSM 16043 | reverse complement strand
AAAAAGCCAGGAAACATGCGAAAAGAGCATGAATCTTAGCTTTCAAGTTTCAGTTACTTAATCTTTTACTCAAGGGAAGAGGTGGTTTAAGGTAACTTCTTCCCTTTACTTTTCATATTATTTATTTCATTGTTACAAATTTATCTCTATCTAAGCAGTTCAACTGCTGCACACAATATTTACCCTAAAATTGAAGCTTGAAAGAAAATGTTCAAGCTTTTTCTTTTATTAACTTTTAATTTTTCTTACAATATAAAGTGAACTAGTACAGAAAGGACTAACCTAATGAAACAAACAGAATGTACAACTATTCTTGTCGGTAAAAACGCATCTATTGATGGTTCAACTATGATCGCTCGTAGTGAAGACGGCGGCCGCACAATTATTCCTGAAGGCTTCCAAGTTGTTAATCCAGCTGAGCAACCTAAGCACTACACCAGCGTTATCAGTAAGCAAGTAATCGATGATGAAGACTTAGCTATGCCTTCCCTTCGCTACACCAGTGCACCTGATGTCTCTGGTGAAAATGGTATCTGGGCAGCAGCTGGTATTAACTCAGAAAATATTGCTATGACTGCTACTGAAACTATTACTACTAACTCACGTATTCAAGGTGTTGACCCAATTCTTGATCCTTCTGAAGGCGGACTTGGTGAAGAAGATTTTGTTACTTTGACTCTTCCATACTTGCATTCTGCCTTTGATGGCGTTAAGCGTGTGGGTTATTTAGTTGAAAAGTACGGTACTTATGAAATGAACGGAATGGCCTTTTCTGATAAGGATACTATCTGGTATCTTGAAACTATCGGTGGCCACCACTGGATCGCACGCCGCATCCCAGATAATGCTTACGTTATCGCACCAAACCGTTTGAACATTGATGAATTCGACTTTGACGATACTGACAACTTCGCTGCTTCAAGTGATTTGAAAGATTTAATTGAAGAATACCACTTGAACCCAGACCGCGAAGGCTACAACATGCGTCACATCTTCGGTTCTTCAACCATCAAGGACGCCCACTACAATAACCCACGTGCTTGGTACATCCACAACTACTTTGACCCAGACTTCGGTGGTCAACCTAGTGATCAAGACCAACCTTTCATCTGTCACGCAAATCGTTTGATTAGTATTGAAGACATTAAGTGGGCAGAAAGTTCACACTACCAAGACACTCCATATGACGCATACGGCGATCAAGGTACCCCTGAACAAAAGAAGACTTTCCGTCCAATTGGTATTAACAGAAACTTTGAAACTCACGTTTTACAAATTAGAAATGATGTTCCAGAAGAAATTGCTGGTGTTCAATGGCTTGCCTTTGGACCAAACACTTTCAACAGTTTCGTTCCATTCTACACTAATGTAACTACTACTCCAGAAAGTTTCCAAACTACTCCTAAGTTCAACTTGAACAAGATCTTCTGGCTTAACAAGTTAGCTGCTCAACTTGGCGACACTAACTACCGCGTTTACGGCGAACTTGAAGACGCCTTTGAACAAAAGAGCTTGGCACAATGCCACAAGATCCAACATGATACTGACAAGGAAGTTGCAAAGCTTAGCGGCAAGGAATTGCAAGATAAGTTAATTGCAGCTAACCAATTGATGGCTGACACTGTTTACAACAACACTGTAGAGCTTCTCGGTCAAATGGTTGACGAAGGTCACGGTCTCATGACTTTGAAGTACGACTTGCTTGATTAGTAAACGTTTATTTAAACATAACAAAAGCAGGATTACATCAAATTGAGGTGTAGATCCTGCTTTATTTTTTATTCTGCAACAACTGCCTTTTTATCTTTGCCTTTGCTCTCTTCATTACCCTTAATTCTAAAGCTAACAACTACAGAACCTACCAAAGTAACTACTTCAATGGCAACCAAAATCACTAATGCAATGTAAACGTTCATTGTTCCTGAAATAGTAGTCAAAACTGTAGTCATCACTGGACCTACTGCCATTAAAATCGTGTTAAGCATTCCCATGCTAGTGGCCAAAATTTTATGATCAACTGAGCTAACCAACCATTGTGACATTTTAATTGAAGCAATTCCTGCTGTAGCTGATAAGAAAAACATAGCTATAAAAATTGCATAAGTATTGGCAGAAAGCACACATCCTGTCATTATGATGCCTAAAATATTTGCAACAATAGTCATTGAAAAAACTGACGCTTTCTTAAATAATTGTGGTCCAAACATTGAGCCTAAAGCAAAACCTGCACCACTCATCACACTCATTAAAGCGATGGTGAAACTGTAGGTACCTATTACCATTGTTGACTTATGTGCTGCCAAAACAATATTAGTCAATGGCTCAATAACACCCAATGAACCGTTTAATAATGCAATTACTAAAACTACAGTTAAAAGACCTTTTTGTTTCTTTACTTGGTTAAAAGAAGTTTTCATCGTAGCAAAGAATTTTTGATCATTTACTTGGTTAGTTTCAAGTGGCTTTTGTTGTTTTCTATGCTTAAAGCCAACGCTTGCATAAAGAATACCTGCGAGTAAAAATGTACCAGCATTCAAGAATGCTAATGAAGCATATGACATTACAAGAAGTAATCCAGCACCAATAAATTGAGCACCCATGTTAATAATTTGATTAATTCCGCTATTAAAACCTGCTGCTTCACCGAATTCTTTTTCACCAACAACATCTACAATCAATGGTGAAACTAAACCACCTGAGTATGACCCAACAGTATCAGAAATGAAATTAATTCCAATGATAATTAAAACCAGATTCCATTGTGATACATTTACAACGAAGAGTAAGCCTACTAAACTGTAAAGCACAAATCTGATGATGGCACATAAGAAAATATTTCTAAACTTGTTTTGAGTCTTATCTGCAAAGTAACCACCAAAGATTTCGAACAGTTTTGGTACTGATTCTGAAATTGCGATTAAAGAAAGTGCTAATGAATAGTTTTGTAATTTACTTGCGTAAGTCATGAAAGCTAAGTAGAAAAGCACATCACCTGCGCCTGATAAGAAACTCGCTACTGAAAATCTCCGAAAATCTTTATTTTTAAGGAATACGTTCATTTTCATTTCCCCCGTTTTTTGTCATTTTTAATGTTGATTTAATAATAAAGTATGTATAATAAAAAATATAAAAATGGCGTATTCGACATTCTTCGAGAGGAGAAAAACTATGACTATTGGTGAATTGCTTAAAAAAGAAAAGACCCAAAAAGAATGGGTCGGCAACATCGTAAGTACCTCCTACTATGCAAAAGTAGAAAAGAATGTTCATCGTATTAGTGCAGAAGATTTACTAGCATTGCTTGATTATAACAATATTTCCACCGAAGAATTTTTCCAGGAATTAAAAGATAGTCAAAATCCATTGAAATCTCAAAAAAACATATGGGCTAATACTGTTATCTCTGCAACGTATAACAATGACTTGTTAGCAATAAAAAGGGTTATGTATGAAATCAAAAAGAGTGATCTGCCTCAAGACAATAAAGAAAAATTACTACTTGAGAGTCAGGGCATGATCGAATCAGTTAAAATGGATACTATTCCAAACTATCAAACTGATCAAAAATTCATTCAAAAAATTAAAAAAGAAATTTTTAGTATTCCTGAAACCAATAAGTACAAGTTATCATTATATGCCAACTTTATTCATCTTTATGACTATGAAACCAGTACTGCTATTATTAGACAAATTTTGAAAAAATTTGATGTTAAGACTTCTAGTACCAAAGAGCAAGTTGCAATTGGAACAATACTTGTGAACTATCTTTCAAATTCAATAGAAACTAGTCATTATGACAAGCTTGGTTATTACTTTGATTTTGCTCAGAAATTACCGATTACTACTGATATATATTTAATTAAATGTAGTATTGCTTCACTTAAAAATTTATGGAAATATCATTTTGATCATAATCCAAAATATATCGAGAATTGTAGAACGATAGTTAAAACATATAATTTGAGTGGACTAAAAGAGGTTGGAAAAAGTGTCCAAGAATTGATTGATATGGAAATTAAGAAACAAAAATAAAATCAGGAGATCTTCTAGTGATTCCTGATTTTTTATTATGCATATTTACCTTTTTAGTTTTCTACTCAATTTTAATAAAACAAGTACTAATAAACTAACTCCAATAATTACAGGAGCCAGCTCAATTGCTACAAGTAGCAGTAACAAAATAATCACAAGCGGTGCATTTTCCAAAATCATCATCAAAGCTGCTGTCATCACTACAATTACATTAATCCGTGGATCACCGGGTAAAACAGCCGCACATGCAGCACCAATTGCCACGCTGCAGAAGATTGCTGGAAAGATTGTTCCACCTCGCCAGCCCATTACAAAGCCTAAATTAGAAATAATCGCTTTCCCAATTCCGATAATGAGTAAAGAAGCTACCGAAAGACTCAATGCCTTCTCACTAAATGGCACAATGCCAAATTCGCCAGAAAAAAGCATATCTTTTGTAATAAAAGTACTTGCTGCTAAAATTGCCCCAAAGATCAAACCTTGACCGATTTTACCAAAGCGTTCATTAATACCAATTGCAAACCAATTCTCTAAATGAACAAAGAACCAGCCAAAAGCAACACCCGCAATCAATGCTGGAATAGCAGTTAGTAAGTTAAGCCACTGCCAGTTAATCACTTGATGGTGAATACCAAAGACCCCTTCTTCAGGAAACAGCTTAAATACACAGGCTGCCCCAACAACGCCTACAAGAATTAACAAAAAAATAGTAATTTTCTTCAAAAATTTATTCTTAAACAGGCTGCTAAAGTGACCAGCTTTTGATAGCTCATCTTGTTGCATACGATTAAACCAAATATTTTTAGACTGATTATTTTGATTCATATAGTTAGACCACCGCAGACGGTCGCCCAGCCAATTAATCATACTACTGGTAATCACACTCGTTGACGCTTCTGGTCCAATACTACCGCCGCCACCAAGTGCTAAAAGACCTAAAACAAAGGACTTCCACCAATTTCGATAATTAATCTTACCATTCATTCTGACCTGAGTTAGCACCTGTTCAATAGTTAACGGATAATCGCCCAATTTTTTATTCAAAATTCCAATAACTAGACCAAACGGTAGGCAAACCAAAAATGGATAGCTCAATTTAATCATCCCTGACAAACCGCTATAATTTTGCCATACCAAATGAATTATCCAATTTACCAAATTTAGATATCCGGCTGTAACTATGCCAATGATAAAACTCCAAACAATCGCATAAACTATTTGATTTATTTTCCAAATCTTCATGCTATCATCCTTTAATTGTTCTATTAATTATCCATGTTAACTAAAATTACAATTTTTGGCTAGTTTTATCAAAAAAAGTCGTTAATAGCATCACCCACTATTTAACGACTTTTTATTAATGGACCAAATGAACAGCCACCATCATGATACTTAAGACAATAAAGATCCACGAAACAATCTTACTCAATTTTGTTTCATTGATTTCATTCGCAAACTTCGACCCAATTGCACCGGCTATAACCGCACCAGCCGCAATAATTAGCCCTAGTTTCCAATCAACATTGCCTTGTCTTGCATAACCAATTAATGATGATAACGCTGTGATACACATGATGAAAGTTGAAGTTCCAACTGCTTCATGCATTGGATAGTGCAAAATAAAGATGATTGTCAATAAGACCATCACACCGCCACCAGCACCAACCAAGCCACTGATGATTCCGATCAAAAAACCAAGGACAACCAATGATAAATCTTGCAAGACTTTTGAATCGAAATGTAGTCCTTTACTTGAATCAAATACTTTACCACCACGTCTTAATGTAGAAATTCCTGAAATTAATAAGACAATCGCAAAAGTTACATCAAGTGCTCCATCAGGAATCAACCCTGCCCAGTGGCTACCAAGTTGTGAACCAAGTATTGATCCCACAGCAATCCATAAACTCGCCGCCAATCTAACATTATGATGCTTAAAGTAGCTAACCGACACAATAATACTTGTAATTACGTCAACCAACAAACTGCTACCAATGGCAATATGAGAGTTAATCCCAAAAAACAAAGTTAAAGCAGGTACAACAATACTTACTCCACTAGCCCCAATTAAACTAGTCACTGAACCCGTTATCAATCCAATAATAATAGACCAAATAATCATTACAACCGACATTTTTCTCTCCACATATTTAAGTATAAGTACAACTTAATTAAAGTTTAAATCAAATGTTTTTACTATACAAGACTTAAAAATTCAACAAAAAAACCCGAATTATTCATTCGAGTTTCAAAATTTTATTTAATTAACATCATCCATTACACCTGGTACGTCAGGATCATCAATGATCGTTACATCTGCACCAAGTTGACGTAATTTTTCTTGAATACGATCATATCCACGTAAAATATTACCGGCTTGATCAATGATAGTTGTACCATCTGCCATCAACCCTGCAATCATCAAACATGCACCTGCACGGATTTCTCCAGCAGTTACTTCTGCGCCATGAAGATGGTTAGATGGATGAGCCAAAATAATATTATCTTCAACTTTAATATTAGCGCCCATCCTCTGCAATTGTGAAATATGTCCTATTCTCTTTGGATAGATGTTATCAATTACAACCCCTTCGCCACTCTTAGCAGTGAGTAAAAGCGGAGTAATTGGTTGCTGGAGATCAGTAGCAAAGCCTGGATAAACGTCAGTCTTTACTTGCACCATCTTTAAGTCCCCAGCTGGATAAACGTAGAGTGAATCTTCATCAGCATCAATTACTACACCCATTTCTTCAACCTTAGCTAAGTATGAATCAAGGTGTTCTTCAATGATGTTATGAATTCTAATCCCATTTCCAATACAAGCTGCTAAAGAAATATAAGTACCAGCTTCAATTCGATCAGGAATAATTGTATGAGGTATCTGAGCTTTTAATTGCTCTACTCCTTCAATTCTGATTGAGTCGGTTCCAGCACCTCTGATAGTAGCTCCCATGTTGTTTAAGAAGGTTGCTAAATCAATAATTTCTGGTTCTTTAGCTGCATTTTCAATAATAGTTTGGCCTGCGGCAGTTACACTTGCCATAATGATGTTCATCGTTGCCCCAACAGATGGCATCTTTAAATGTATCTTTGCACCGTGTAACCCCTCTTCAGGCGCAGTAATGATAATTTGATCATTTTCATTCTTTACACTTGCGCCCAAGGCCTCAAAGCCCTTGATATGTTGATCGATGGGACGAGGGCCAATGTCATCCCCACCTGGAAAACCTACAATTGCTTTGCCAAAGCGGCCAAGTAGAGCTCCCATAAAATAGTATGAGGCACGTAAACTCTTAATCTTACCGGCTGGCAATGGGCTCATTTTAATATCACGTGGATCAATGCGCAATGTTGTTTCTTGGAAATTACAGTGCACATCCATTTCAGCAAGCAAGTCCATCAAGTTATCAACGTCCGCAATTCTTGGAACACCTTCAAGAGTTATTGGCGTTCTTGATAAAATTGAAGCTGGTATTAGCGCAACTGTGGAATTCTTGGCGCCACCGATCCATACATCGCCCTGCAGGGGCTTTCCACCATGAATAATCATCTGCTTCATTGGCGAAAACAAATCCTTTTCTACTTTCAATAATTCATAATAATGTTAAAGGAAAATAGGAAAAAAAACAAGAGCAGAGACTCCTCTGTTCTTGTAATTTTAAGATTTTGTATAGTTCAAGTAATTAAATTTCTTTAGCAGGTAAGTCACTAGCAGCGCCGATGAATGACTTGAAGAGTCCTTCTGGTCGTTGTGGACGACTTAAAAATTCAGGGTGATATTGAGCTGCAATAAAGAATTTCTTTTCTGGCAATTCAATAATTTCTACCAAACGATTATCTGGAGAAACCCCACTGAAGACCATACCAGCCTTTTCAAATTCTTCACGGTACTTGTTGTTGAATTCGAAACGGTGACGGTGACGTTCTTGAATAACATCTTGGTCATCGTAAGCTTCGCGAGTCTTAGTACCCTTCTTTAAAGTAGCTGGGTAAAGACCTAAACGTAAAGTACCACCGATGTTTTCTTCATCACGCTTGTCAGCCATAATGTCAATAATGTTATTCTTGCAGTTAGGTTCTGCTTCAGCAGTATTGGCATCTTCTAAATTCAAGACATTACGTGCAAATTCAACACTAGCCATTTGCATACCAAGGCAAATTCCAAGGAATGGGATGTCGTGTTCACGAGCATACTTAATTGCAGTGATCATTCCTTCAAGACCACGAGTACCGAAACCACCAGGTACGATTAAACCATCAGAACCTTCCATAATTTCAGCAATATTATCTTCAGTAATGTCTTCTGCTTGAACTTTATCAACATCAATCTTACTTTCGTAAAGGTAACCAGCGTGTTGTAAAGCGTCAGTTACAGAAATATAAGCATCTTCAAGTTCAACATACTTACCAACCAAGGTGATCTTAGTGTGGTGCTTCAAGTTCTTAGCACGTTCATCAAGTCTAGTCCAAGCTGCCATATCAGCTTCTTTCTTAGGACTTTCAAGGTGTAAGAAGTCACAAACTTTTTGATCCATACCTTGCTTTTGGAATGACAAAGGAACATCGAATAATGATGGTTCATCAATTGATTCGATAATTCTTTCAACTGGAACATCAGTAAAGTCAGCAATCTTATCCTTGTGTTCTTGGTCGATTGGCATTTCAGCACGAAGAACCAACATATTTGGTTGAATACCAATGCTTCTAAGTTCAGCAACTGAATGTTGAGTTGGCTTAGTCTTCATTTCCTTAGCTGCGTGAAGGTATGGTACCAAAGTACAGTGAATGTACATTACATTTTCACTACCTACTTCACGGCGCATTTGACGAATAGCTTCCATGAATGGAGTTGATTCGATATCACCTACGGTACCACCGATTTCAGAAATAATTACATCTGAGTCAGTAGTTAAAGCTGCACGCATGATTTTCTTCTTAATCATGTCAGTGATATGTGGAATAACTTGAACAGTAGCACCGTGGTAATCACCGCGACGTTCTTTTTCTAAGACTTCTTGATAGATCTTACCAGTAGTTACGTTAGAATATTTGCTGGTTCTTACATCAACAATTCTTTCATAGTGACCTAAGTCAAGGTCTGCTTCAGTACCATCATCAGTTACATAAACTTCACCGTGTTGGTATGGATTCATTGTACCGGGATCGATGTTGATGTATGGATCAAACTTTTGCATAGTAACCTTAAGTCCGCGGTTCTTAAGTAAACGTCCCAAGCTTGATGCAGTAATACCTTTACCTAATGAAGATACTACACCACCTGTAACGAAGATGTATTTAGTCATTTACCTGCTCCTTTATTTAAAACCTGCAATTAAAACAAAAAAGCTCCCTAAACTAGGGAGCTAAACGCACATAGGGTGCCCAATGAAAATGTTATCTGCTTTTCACAATTAAGTCAAGCAAATTAATTATCTTCATCATCTTCATCATCACTTAATTGTGCTAATTGACCTTCAATACCATCTGGTAAGCTGTCATCTGTATCGTCATTATCTTCATCGTAATCTGAATCATCGCCGTAATCATCGTCACTATCTTCATCAGATACGTCAAGATCTTCATCTTCTGGGTCATCATTATCGTAGTCGATAATATCATCACTACCAGTACCAGATGCCAGAAAGGCATTAACCTTCTTGTGGTGCTTACGAACTGAATCTTCGTCTTCATCTTCTGGGTGGTTAACTTCTTCGTCAACTGATTCATATGGGAACCATGAACGAAGTGCCCATACATTGTCACCCATAGAAATGAATTCACCATCAGTGTTCATATCAGTATAAAATTGTGGCAAGCGGTCACGAATTTCTTCGTCACTCTTGTTCAAATATTTTTGTACAGCATTAACAATATCAGCAAAAGCCATTCTCTTGCCATGATCTTCCAAAATTGCACGAGCAACTTCAATCATTGACAATTCATCGCGATTTTTGTCTTTAAAGTCGTCTAATCCCACAGTTGTACGTCCTCTCTTTTTACAATCTTTACTATTTTACTAAGCGTCTAAGTAAAAATCAACGTGACTGTATAGTTACCTACTAAGTATAGACCACTAAAGAGGTCATATTCAACCTGAAGTTTTTGAGAATTGTCATTTTGATCAACAAATTCAAGTAAATTCGTCACGCTGGTTAAATCCATTTGCCTACCAGCCGCAACATAGCGGCAAGCTTTCTTTTCACCTGGGGTGAATTTTAATAAAGAATAATTATTGTGATCAACTCCACGTCTTAAAATTAATTCTTTATCCTTTAGCAACATTTTAACAGGAATTTCGCCATCTTCTAAATATGAAATTCTGATAGCTTGATCGCTGATCTCAATTTCACCAGTTGCATTTTTATGAAATGTTTCTGTATCATCACCTTGTGTGATTGTACTTGTTAAATCAATGTTTATCTTCGTCATACTACTCACTTATTTGCTATAATTTAGTTATATACATTCTAATATAGATTTACTAAAAAATTAAAGATTCAGCTTGAGGAATTTTTTATGCCAAGATTTCAAAGTGAAAAATTAAATCACGAAGTCGTTCTTCGTGACCCGATATACGGTTATATCCACATTGAGGATAAAGTTATCCTTGATATTTTACAATCAAAAGAATTTCAACGCATGAGACGAATCAAGCAACTGGGCCCTATTAGTTATGTTTTTCCAGGTGCTACCCATACTCGTTTTGAACATAATCTCGGCGTTTATGAATTAACTAGACAAATTTGTGATATTTTTGCAAAAAAATACCCATCAATTATGCCAGGTGATGGTCTTTGGGATGATGACAATCGCTTATTAGTTGAATGTGCCGGCTTACTTCATGATATCGGTCATGGCCCTTATTCTCATACATTTGAGCATTTATTTGACACCAATCATGAAAAGATCGGCCAACAAATCATCACTAATCCAAATACCGAAATTAACCGTGCATTAAAACAAGTTTCCAGCAACTTTCCTGATCTAGTTGCTAGCGTTATTGCTAAAACTTACCCTAACAATCAAGTAGTTAAGATGATTTCTAGCCAAGCAGACGCTGATAGAATGGACTATTTGCAACGGGATGCCTACTTTACTGGCGTTAATTATGGTCGCTTTGACTTATCCAGGGTTTTACGAGTAATCAGACCATATCGTGATGGGATCTGCTTTAACAATAATGGGATGCACGCTGTTGAAGACTACATTGTCTCACGCTACCAAATGTACCAACAGATATATTTCCACCGCGTTGGTCGCTCAATGGAAGTTATCTTACATCATTTACTTCAAAGAGCTAAAGATGTCTATCAACACGGCAACTTAAAAGTCACACCAAGTTTATCCAAGTTCTTAGAAGGCACTTGGACACTAGATGACTATCTTAAACTTGATGACGGAGTAATGGAAACCAATTTCTCAATGTGGATTGATTCAGGGGATCCAATCTTATCAGACTTATGTAAACGCTACTTGTATCGTAAACCGTTAGCTAGCGTCCGTATTAACGAAGAGACCAAAAATCTCCTTCCTAAGTTAAATGATTTAATTAGTCAAGCCGGGTTTGATCCTGATTATTACACTGATATTAATTCAGCCTTTGATGAACCATATGATGCTTATAAGCCAACAGGTAAAAATGCAAATAGTCAGATCGAAATCATGCAAGACGATGGTACAATGATTGAATTGTCTGAATTAAGTCCGTTAGTGCGTGCACTTAACGGTACTTTTCAAGGTGATGAGCGTTTCTTCTTCCCAAAGACTATGCTTTCGCAAAGCAATGAACCGCAGATTTTTGATCCACTTTATCAAGAATTTCAAAAATACGTCAGAAATGGTGAATTAAGATATTTAAGAAAGCCTAAGAAAAAATCGTAAAAAACAAAACACTGGTAGGTTTACCAATTATGGCAAATCTACCAGTGTTTTTTTGCACAATTTTGTCTGTGCTTTTCTTCTTGATATCTAGTATTAAATAATGGGCTAAGTGGCTTATGTTCTTGAATAAGCTTGATTGCATCCCCCATAAGTGGACCAACAGATACAAGAACCATCTTGTCCAACTTCTTTTCAATTGGTTGATTAATAGAATCAGTCAAGACCAAATTCTTAATTGGAGAATCATTTAATCTCTTGATAGCTGGACCTGATAAAACAGCATGAGTTGCACTTGCATAAACTTCAGTTGCACCTGCATCAATTAAAGCTTGTGCAGCTAAAGTAATGGTGCCAGCAGTATCGATCATATCATCAATGATGATTGCACGCTTACCCTTAACGTCACCAATGATGTTCATAACTTCAGCAACATTGGCACGTGGACGGCGCTTATCAACAATCGCAATTGAAGTACCTAAGAATTCAGCAAGCTTTCTTGCACGAGTAACACCACCGTGGTCAGGTGAAACAACAACTGCATCTTTTTCAAGACCGTTACGCAAGAAGTAATCTGCCAAAAGTGGTGCACCCATCAAATTATCAACAGGGATATCAAAGAATCCTTGAATTTGTGGAGCATGCAAATCAAGTGAAAGAACACGATCTGCACCTGCTGTTTGAAGCATGTCGGCAACAAGCTTAGCAGTAATTGGTTCACGCGCACGCGTTTTACGATCTTGACGAGCATAGCCGTAGTAAGGAAGCACAATGTTAACAGTGCGAGCACTTGCACGGCGTACAGCATCAATCATAATCAGTAATTCCATCAAATTATCATTAACTGGTGCACTTGTTGATTGAATCAAATAAACATCTTTACCACGAACTGATTCATCAATATTGATTTGAATTTCACCATCGCTGAATCTTTCAACACTTGACTTTGAAAGTGGTACCCCTACGCGGTCGGCAATTTTTTGTGCCAAAGGTACGTTTGAATTAAGGGCAAAAATCATTAAATCGTCTTTATAAGACATAATTTCCTCCGTAAAAATATGCTAACAACCCTTATTTTAGCAGAGATTGCATAAAAATGTACTATTTACAAACATATTTTTATTGATTGGCCTAGTTTATTCGCTTTCATCTTCTTTTTTAACAAAGATAATTTGTCTACCAGAATCAACATAATTCAAAAGTTGTAGGTCCTCTGGATTAATATGAGTTAACACATTAACTTTTTCATCTGCTGGCAAATCTCGCTTAGTAATTTCAACTTCGCCTTTATAGCGCAAATATTTATCATTATCACAAGTAACGCTCCCCATAGGGCGTGAAACAGCTGCTATAGGCTCAATATTGAATAGCTGGCGACTTCTACTCTCAACCAATCTAATCACGTCTCTTGCTGCATCTGGGTGGTTATGCCACGTATTAGTAGTTAACTCCTCGACATCTTCATCAAGATGTAAAGTAATCGCATTCTTTTTTAAATAATTAGTGAAGCTATCAATTGTTGACGATTTAAGAGAAGCGTCTCCAATAAAGACATGATCACATCCTAATTGCTTAAGCTCTAAAGCATCGGCAAGTGGATTTTGATAACGATGTTTTTCAAGAGTTGGTAAACCAGCGAAAATCGGTCCACGCAATTCTCCATCTCCTGGAACAAAGGCCGCAATTTCAAAGTCATATTGCTTAAGCCAGTCGTTCTTCTCTTTAAACCATTGACTATCTAATCCGGTCTCAGGACGTGGATAAAAATTGTGCCATGCCTGCAAATGACTGAAAGCAGCATTATATTCTTTTAATTGCGTTAATTGCTCATCTGTAATCGTGCTCGCATTCAAGGCAATCGGCATCGACTTTGACAATTTAGCAACGATATTCATCGCAATCCCATCATCAATTCTTAGCCCAGTCAAATTCAAAGCTTGTACTTGACCAACATCAGCAACGTCTACTCCCATATTTTTCAAACTGTCTTCTGATACATCTGCTAAAACTTCAAGATCTAAGTTCTGGCACCATTTAGTTAATTCTTTTAAGCGCGCCAATACTTTGGATGGATCTTCTTCTGGAATTTGTAAAGAAGTAAAAATTGTATCAAAACCAGCATTACGCATCGTGATTAAGTAATTGTAATCAATCGCCGTTAAATCACGGCCTAAATATACTGAAAAACCTAGCATACTATACTCCTATAAAAGCGTTTTCTTTTCATGCTATTATTTTAAACTAAAAACTCTTAAAATTTATTAATTATGTTTTTCTGTATCAAAATTGTAATGTAACAAAAAAAGAGGCCTACATCGTCAGGCCTCTTTCTTGTGTTTTGATTTTTTAGAAAACAAAGTCAAAAGCCCTTTGATGAGGTCAATCAACTTTTATCTGTATCTATTACTCACTTAAAGATATTTCCTACAAACTTAATTCCCTAAGTTGTTTATATTATATAACATCGGTTATTTTATACAAGTTTTTTAGCAAAAAAAGTGCCAAGCAATCAAATTTTTGCTTGGCACTTTTAAATAAAACTATGTTATTTAACTCAAATCAAACTAATTATTAGTTGTTAGTAGTTGATTGAGTTGTAGTTGCAGTAGAATTATTAACTACATTGTTATTAGTATCAGTTGTAGTTGTTGAAGTTGCTGGTTGAGTTGGTTGTGCTTGACCATTCAATGCAGCTTCAGCCTTCTTAACAGCATCTACAGCATTGTTAACATCTAACACACTAGCAGTAGTTGAACTAATAATAGATTGTGCTTTAGAAATAGCGTTATCATAAGCAGTCTTCAATTCACTTGAAGAACCAGTGTATTTCACACTGTTTCTAACAGTAGTTGCAGTGTTAACCAAAGCATTCAAATTAGCCTTGTCAGTTGCAGTAGCTACAGTTGCAGCTTGACGAGCTTGTTCTGGAGTATTATTAGCAACCAATGAAGTTCCACTAAGAGTGCTTACATCAGAAACCTTGATATATGAGTTGTCCTTACTTACGATCTTGTAGAATTCTTCAGCTTTGTTTTCTGAAGCAATCCAGATCCAAGTACGTTCTGATACGCGAAGACGGTAACCTTCAGCGAAAGTTTGGTTTGATACAACTTGACCCTTATTGTTGTAAGTTGAAGCGTTGTTTCTCAAAGTTACAACAGTATCAGTTGAAGCATTAGTTGTTGATGGACTTGGTTCAACGTATGATGAATCATCAATCAATTTAGGTCCAGATTCTACATATGCATTAACAGCTTTGATCCATTGTGAATTTTCTGAGTCATTACCAACTTGGTAGTACCACTTACCATCAATCTTCTTTGCAGAGTAAGCTTGGTATTCTGCACCCTTACTGAAGAGAATTTCTGGTGAGTAAGCATCACCATTTTCATCGTAAACGATTGAATTCTTAACAAGCTTGATGTAGGTAATTTCCTTTTCTGAATCTTCAGTCTTCTTTTCAATATTACCAGACTTGATGTAACGACCAGCACCAATGTAGTAGTATTCCTTACCCTTAATCTTCTTAGTGCCTAAAGTTTCAATCTTAGCATTCTTCTTTACAACGCCTGCTGCTTTATTTCTCTTACCATTCTTGTCGTAAGCAAAAGCATTCTTAACTACCTTAACAGTATCAGCAGTTTCGACATTATTAGCCTTAACATAGCGGCCGCTTCCTAAGTTGTAGTACGCATCATCACCAAGTGACATAGTGCCTACGTAAGTAATTTCAGCGTTTTTCTTTAGAGTACCTGCAGACTTAATTCTCTTACCATTCTTATCGTAAACGTAAGAATTCTTAGTTACCTTTGCAAGCTTAGGGGTAACCTTTTTGGTAGTCTTTTTAGCAGTGGTTTTCTTAGTAGTGGTTTTGGTTGCAGTAGTTTTTGAAGTACTAGTTGAAGCTTTAGTTGACTTACTTGATGAAGCAGTAGATGACTTAGCTTCTGTTGACTTAGTGTCTTTAGTTGAAGTAGTTGACTTCTTCTTAGTGCTTAATGAAGTAGCGTCAGAAGCCTTGATGTAGCTTGAATTACCAAGAGAATAGTATTTTTCCCCATCGATGGTCTTTGTACCTTTGCTAATAAGCTTTACACCTTTAGCAATAGTAGTCCACTTCTTGCTACCCATGTATGTCTTAGCAAGCTTACCATTTTCATCATAAACTCTGGTCTTAGCAGTAGTTACAATGTTAGCTGCACTATTTGCATTAGTAGTTTTGGTTGTAGTCTTTGTATTAGTAGTTGACTTCTTAGTAGTCTTGCTAGTAGCAGCTTGAGCAAAGTTACTTTGACCTGCAACAACTGGACTTACGGCCATCAATGCTGCAGCTGAAACCATAACAATCTTATGACTTAATTTCATTTTTACCTCTCATTAATAGACACATATATTATCTCTTTTTAACGACAAGTCGTATTATACAACAAACTAAAGACCACTCCGAATAAAAGTGGCCTTTCTAACAATTTATTAATTAAACTGACAAGTCTTTGTAACAATTATCTAGCTTTAACGTCGCTAGCTAAAATGTAAAAGTGGTTTGGTTCCAATGCATAGTACTTAGTACCATTGATGGTTTCAGTACCGTGACCCATAATCTTGACACCCTTGCCAATAGTAGTCCACTTCTTGCTACCCATGTAAGTCTTAGCAAGCTTACCATTTTCATCATAAACTCTAGTCTTCTTAGTAGTTACTAATGGAGTTGAAGAAACCTTCTTGGTGGTCTTTGATGACTTAGTTGACTTCTTTGAAGTAGTTGACTTAGTGGTAGTCTTCTTTGAAGTTGCCTTCTTAGTTGACTTTGACTTAGAACTTGAAGCTTGTGAACCATTTAAGTTCAAGGTAACATTGCTTGAACCATCCTTGTATTGAACTGAGCCCTTAACAGCGCTTGCTGGAAGCCAGTACTTATAGTCAGTTTGGATGCTTAAGTAAGTTTCGTTACCGATCTTCTTAACGTTCCAGATAGTGTATGAGCCACCCTTAGGAGCAGTTTTATTAGTCTTCTTACCGTTTCTATCTACAAAGCGTACACTCTTAACAGTCTTAACCTTACTGTTCTTACCATCAGTGTTGTAGATAGTAGAAGCAGCTTGCACAGTAGCGTTACTTGCCAATGTAGTTCCTACTACTGGGCTAACTCCTAAAATTGCAGCAGCTGAAACCATAACTAATTTGCGACTTAACTTCATATATCTCATTCCTCGTTAAAAAATTCTAATTTAATAGTTCGCTAACTATTGTAAAACATTTGTAACGAAATAGTGCTATTAAATGCTTATTTTACTTTTTCTTAGTCTTTTTAACTGTTTTATTACTTACTGGAATTTTTTCAAGATTTTTAGCCTTCACCCAACCTTGATCGGTTATATAAAATTGTGTCCCGTTAACGGTCTTTAAAGCGTATCCTGTGACTTTTTGCCCCTTCTTAAGGGTAATGACCGTCCCTTTATTTAAAAGCCCTTGATCGTTATAAACATAAGAATTACGCTTAACTCGTAACTGCACGGCATTAACTGGATTATAAAGTTGGTAACTCAAGACGCCTTTGGAGTCTGTGCTCAAAATCATCATGTTATTGTTATCTTCACGATACCAAACTGTCCCGCGGACACTTGAAGATGGCAACCATTTTTTGCTTTTAGTACCGTAATAAATAATCGAACCAGAATAGCGGGCATAGTAAATACGATATCCACTTTCTTTTTTAGCAAGTGATTTTGTTTTTTTATTATTTGAATCGACAAAATAAGTGTTTTTGTTCAAAATAACATAGCTATTTTTTTGATCGGTAGTAATAATTTTGACACTGTCTTTTTTTGATTTTGTTTTAGTGCTTTTACTTACCGTTTTACTATTAGTAGTTTTAGCTGTTTTGGTAGTATCCGCATCTACAGGTTGGGCTAGCATTAATAAAGCAAATGGTAATAAAACCATCACTAATTCTTTTATCTTTTTCATTTTTAATCCTTTTCAAAATCATCCTTGCCTTTATTATATGCTAAAACCGCAAAAAAAGACTGAAACAGATTCTGTCTCAGTCTTTATTATTTATTGCCAATCCTTATCTTGGGAAAGAGGTAATTTTTGCCAATAGTTATCTTTGTTAACTTGACGACCGCGGCCAATTGCCATTTGGTACTTACCAACATCTTGAGTAACAGTAGTATCAGCAGCAATAAAGGCGTGGTCAGCAACGTTAATTGGCGCAATCAAAGTTGATCCAGCACCAATAAATGAGTGATCACCGACATTAGTATGGAACTTTTGAACTCCATCATAATTTGAGAAGATAGTACCACAGCCAACGTTAATGTCCTTACCCAATGTAGCATCTCCCACATAAGTTAAGTGACCTACTTTACTATCAACACCAATTTCAGCCTTCTTAATTTCAACGAAGTTACCGATGTGAGCACCTGAACGAATTACAGACTTTGGACGAAGGTGTGAGTTAGGGCCAATATCTGTATTATCATCCATTTCAGATTCTTCAATAGTTGAAGAAGTTACAGTAACGTTATCCCCAATTAGAGAATCGATAATTCTTGAACCGTTAGTAATTAAACTGCCACTACCGATCTTAGTCTTACCTTTAATTACAACATTGCCTTCAATGACAGTATCGTTACCAATTTCAACACCTGCATCGATATAAGCAGTATCAGGATCAATGAAAGATACACCATCACGCATGTGATTTTCATTAATTCTCTTTTGCATAATCTTAGTAGCTTGAGCTAAGGCAATGCGGTCGTTAACACCGAGACTTTCGCTGAAGTCAGGCATTTTGTATGCACCAACTCTTTTACCTTCATTACGCAAGATTTCAAGAACATCAGTCAAGTAATATTCCCCTTGAGAGTTGTTATTAGTAACATGGCTCAAGGCTTCAAATAATTCCTTGTTGTTGAAGCAGAAAACGCCAGTATTAATTTCTTTAATCTTAAGTTCTTCTGGATTACCGTCTTTTTGTTCAACGATTCTTAAAACATTGCCTTGATCATCACGAATAATTCGTCCATAGCCGAATGGATTAGGGGCTTCTGCAGTTAAAACAGTGGCTGCATAGCCTTTTTCAGCATGATATTCAAACAAGTTTTTGAAAGTTTCAGTAGTAAATAATGGCGTATCACCTGTTACAACTAAAGTTGCGCCATCTTCATTACCTAAGATATCCTTAGTGGTCAAAACAGCGTGACCGGTACCCAATTGTTTTTCTTGAAAAGCAAATTTTGACTTACCTGCCAAAACTTTTTCCACATCTTCTGCACCGGTACCAACAACAGTGACAATCTTTTCTGGATCGACACCGCTTGCTGCATCAACAACATGTTCAACCATGGTCTTACCGCAAACTTTATGTAAAACCTTGTATAACTTGGACTTCATACGAGTCCCCTTGCCAGCTGCAAGAACTACTACAAATTTCTTCATTAGTTTAACCTCTTAATTTCAAAACTAGATATAAGTATATCATTTATTTTGAAAACGACTAAAATCAGTCTCACTCAAAAAGTTGCCTGGTTCAGCTAAGATAATTCGTTTTTGAGTATCGATCTTACTAATCTTGATCAAAGAAATGTAATTGTCGATCAATTTTTGCTTATCAAAATCTGCTTCGCAAAGTACGCAAACGCCAGCAACAGTGCAGCTGAATTCTTTAACTAAGCCTTCCATCCCCGTTAAAGTTCCGCCGCCTTTCATAAAGTCATCAACGATTAAAACGTTAGATCCCTTAGGCAATGCTCTAGTTGGCAACTCCATCTTCGAAACACGATCTAATGACGATGAAATGTAGTTAACAGAAACAGTGGCACCTTCCGTTACTTTTGAACGCTTTCTTGCAGTCACAAAAGGAACATTAAGATAACGTGCAACAGCTTGTGCTAAAGCAATACCTTTAGTTTCAATAGTCATCACAGCATCAACGTCTGAATAAGCATAGCGAGTCGCAATTAATTCACCAATGCGGCGTAAGTCTTGAGAATTGCCCAAAACATCAGATAAGTAGACAAAGCCACCTGGTAAAATTCGACTTGGATCTTCAATTCGGGATGCTAAGTCGGATAAATACTTGTCAGCATGTTTTTGACCTAAGTACGGAATATAATGGACACCTCCGGAAGCACCTGCTACAGTTTCCAAAATTCCGTCTTGGTTGCTTGCTAGAGTGTGTTTCAAAATAGCTAAGTCTTCAGAGATTGATGATTTGGCAGCATCATAACGCTTAGCAAAAAATGGTAGTGATATCAAGGTGTGCGGACGTTCCATTAAATATTTGGTCATGTCCACTAATCTTTCTGAACGTTTCATCTTGTTTCCTTTCTAATGTTTGTTTTTATCTTAAACAAATATACTCTAAAAGCTAAAAAAAATCACTAACATTTTGATGTTAGTGATAAATTTTATTCACTTTTTTATTAAGCTTCAGCTTCATTATCAAATTCTAAAGCAATGTTCTTAGTTAAAAGATCCGTATAACTGTAAGAAACATGTTCAAAATTATTTTGATCTTGATCCAATTCAACTACAAAGACTGCAGGGAAAGTTTCTTTTAAAACCCCACGTCTTTTAGTAATTTTCTTACGTCCCGCTTGAGCTACAATCGTTAGGGATTCGCCTAAGTGAGAATCCAACTTATTTTTAATCGTGATAATCGATGATGACAAATAAAACAGCTCCTTTGGATCGATTTTACCACAACTTTATTATCATAGCAAGTCTTTCACAAAGCTGTAAACTATCTATTCTATTTTTCTGGAACTGTTTTTGCAATTTGAATAAATTGTTCAATTGTCAAATCTTCAGGACGAACAGTTGGCTTTACACCTAGAGAAGCAATTAATTCCGCTCTCTTATCAGCATCAGGAATCAGTGTCTTCAAATTATTGTTTAAAGTCTTTCTTCTCTGGCTAAAACACATCTTAACTACCCAATTAAAGTGCTTACGATTAGCGATTTTTGGCTTATCTTTAAGCGGGATTAAAACAACAACGCTTGAGTCTACCTTAGGCTTAGGCATGAAAGAATTATGGTTAACGTTTAAAGCAAGCTTAACTTCAAGCTGCGTCTTAACGGCAATTGTTAATGGTCCAAATTCCTTACTACCCGGATCTGCTTCAAGACGCTCTGCAACTTCTTTTTGCATCATCAAAGTTAAGCTAGTAAAGTTCAAACCACTTTCCGCTAAAGCAAAAATAATCGGTGTAGTGATATAGTATGGCAAGTTAGCCACAACTTTAACGGGCTTGGATAAATCAAAGAACCCGCTCAAATCTGTTTCAAAATCAGCCTTCAAAACATCCTTCAACATAATCTTGAAGCGCTGGTCTAAGTCCTCACCATCGATCTTAGCTGGTAATTCATTTTTCAAAATTTCAGGTAAAGAATCATCAACTTCATAAGCAAAAACTTTCCCACCAGCAAGCAAAAGTTGCTCAGTTAAAGAACCGATCCCAGGTCCAATTTCAATGATTTGATCACCTGGCTCAACGTCAGCAGCATGCACGATACCCATAATGGCATCCATATCAACCAAGAAATTTTGACCTAAATTCTTTTTTGCTTTAACAAAATAACGATTAACAATTGCTTGAGTTCTAACTGGAGAACCAATTGGAATTTTATTTACCACTGTTTGCCTCCTCAACCGCATGAGTTAATTCATCAAGACTAATACCAAAAGTATTTAGCCGCTTATAAAAAGTTTTTGCATTACCATAGCCTACGCTCAAAATTGCGCCAACGCGCTCACGCAGTTGCTTAGAACCTGCTCCTGCAGCTAGACCTAATCGGCGGTAGTCTTCTTCAGTTAGATCACTTTGGCGTTCTTCAACTTCGTGTAAATCACTAAGAGCACGCTCAAGTGCTTCTTTTGAAGCGTGTTCAACTCCTAAACTATTGCCCCTTTTTTCTGGTTCGCCTTCTTTACGAGTGATAAAGGCCTGCTTAGCGCTTGGCACTGCTTCAGTCACAATTCGACGAATTCGTTCACCATTAAAGTCCGGGTCAGTAAAAATAATAATCTCTCGACTCTTACTTAATTTTTTCAGTTCAGATAAAACTACTTCAGATACAGCTGAGCCGTTAGTTTCAATTGTCTCAATTCCCGGAAAAAACTGCTTTAAACGAATCGTATCATCTTTTCCTTCTACAACTACAACTGCATTGAAATTCTTTTTATTTAAGATCATAAACTCTCACAGTATTTTCATAAGTTGCGTTTGCTACTTCTTCAAGACTAATATCTCTCAATTTAGCAATCGCTTCAGCAACATAACGTACATAGCCTGGTTCATTTTGACGGCCGCGATATGGCTTAGGAGTCAAGTATGGCGCATCAGTTTCTATCATTAAGCGGTCCATCGGTATAGCTTGGGCAGATTCATGTACTTCAACTGCCTTAGTAAATGAAACAACACCAGAGTATGAGAAATAGACATTAAGATCTAAAAACTTATTCAACCAATTAACTCCACCATTAAAATTATGCAAAATTGCTCCATATTCAAGATTACTTTCTTTCAAAATCTTGTAGCAATCATCAAACGCATCTCTTGTATGGATATCAATTGGCATCTTAAGATCATGTGCAATCTCAATTTGCCGCCTAAAAACTTCACGCTGCTTGTCACGCGGCGATTCATCCCAATAATAATCAAGACCAGCTTCGCCTAATGCAACTACCTTAGGCATCTGAAGTTGTTCAATCAACTTATCTTCTGCTGCTTGATCAAAGTCTTTAGCAACATCAGGACAATATGCCACCATTGCATAAACATTGTCAAAGCGCTGGGCTAAATCGATTGCTCGATCATTAAATTCAGGGTCTTGCCCTGCACAAATCATCTTAGTAACACCTAATGAACGCGCCTTTTCAAGGTAAAATTCTTCCTTACCGCGAAATGGTTCATCATTTAAGTGCGTATGATTATCGATTAACTCCATTAGCCTAATTCTGCTCCATTTGCGTGTTCATCGCCTACGATAGCTAACTTGATCTTGCCGTCTTTTTCACTAGACAAAAGCATCCCTTCACTAAGATGACCAAGCATCTTGCGAGGCTTCAAGTTAGTTACAGCTAAGACTTTCTTATCAAGCAACTCACTTGCATCTGGGTAGAATTTACGGATACCACTAAGAATTTGACGTTCCTTGCCATCACCAAAATCAAGCTTGAACATCAACAGCTTGCTTGAACCCTTAACTGGTTCTACTGATAAAACTTGACCAACTTGGATCTTTACCTTATCAAAATCATCGATAGTGATTTCATTGCTTTGTTTTTGTTCACTTCTAGTGGTCTTCTTAGGTTTAGCCTTAGCCATTTCGTCCTTGATGTACTTAATTTCTTCATCAGCTTTAAGTCTTGGGAAAATTGGTTTAGCCTTTTCAATTACCTTAACTCCCCAGCCAAAGTCATTAAAGGCTAAGTTTCTTTGGCTTTCATCTTCCCAATTAAGACCAAGTTGTTCGAACATCTTAGGTGCAGTTTCTGTCATTACCGGTTCGATCATAACTGCAATTAAGCGCAAGCTTTCAGCCAAGTTAGACATTACGTGTGAAAGTTCTTTAGTCTTGCCTTCTTTATTCAAAGTCCAAGGAGTAGTTTCATCAATATACTTGTTAGCACGAGAAACAAGCTTCCAAATACTGTCTAAAGCTTGGGAGAAGTGCAATGAATCCATGTATTCTCTGTATTCAGAAATCACGCTAGCGGCAGTATCATCTAAGTCCTTACCAAACTTATCTTGACCTACTGGAAGTGGATCAACGTGACCAGCTTGGTATTGGTTAATCATTGAAACAGTTCTATTCAACAAGTTACCTAAGTCGTTAGCTAAGTCGAAGTTGATTCGATCAATGAAGTCTTCTGGTGTAAAAATTCCATCTGCGCCAAATGGAAGTGCACGCATCAAGTAGTAACGAAGTGGGTCAACACCATAGCGGCTAGTAAGTGATTCTGGGTAAACTGCGTTACCTTTGGACTTAGACATCTTACCATCTCTCATTAAGACCCAACCGTGACCGATGATGTGCTTTGGAAGTGGTAAATCAAGTGCCATAAGCATAATTGGCCAGTAAATAGTGTGGAAGCGGACAATTTCCTTACCTACCAAGTGAACATCAGCAGGCCAGTACTTCTTAAAGAGTGAGTCATCATCTGAACCATAACCTAAAGCAGTAATATAGTTTGAAAGTGCATCGATCCAAACATAAACAACGTGCTTTGGATCACTTGGAACCGGAATTCCCCAGTCAATTGTAGTACGAGTTACTGATAAGTCTTCCAAACCTGGCTTAATGAAGTTGTTAACCATTTCTTTTTCACGAGAATTTGGCAAGATAAATTCAGGATGTTCCTTGTAGTATTCCATCAATCTATCAGCGTACTTGCTCATCTTGAAGAAGTATGAAGGTTCCTTAACAAGACGAACTTCGTGACCACTTGGAGCCATACCGCCAATAACGTTACCTTCATCATCTCGATAAACTTCTTTAAGTTGTGACTCAGTAAAGTATTCTTCATCTTCAACTGAGTACCAACCGGTATATTCGCCTAAGTAGATGTCGCCTTGTTTTAAAAGACGTTCAAAAATCTTTTGAACAGCCTTAACGTGTTCTTCATCAGTAGTTCTAATGAACTTGTCGTAAGAAATATCAAGACTCTTCCACAATTTCTTGTATGAATCTGCCATCTTATCTACGTATTCTTGAGGTTTAATTCCTTGTGCCTCAGCTTTTTGTTCAATCTTTAAACCGTGTTCATCAGTACCAGTTAAAAAGAAAGTATCGAAGCCTTGGCTACGCTTGTAACGAGCCATTGTATCAGCTGCAATTGTAGTGTAAGCATTACCGATCGTTAATCTGCCAGACGGATAATAAATTGGGGTTGTAATATAAAAAGTATCTTTTTCAGCCATTAATAATTACTCCTTTAACTGATTTTAGTCTTAATATCTATCATACCATCAACAAGTCAAACAAAAAAAGGCATTCCCTGAGGGAAATTCCTTTTTCGTCAAATTAAAAACTCTTCTTTGCGCATATAAAATGCCTTAACGACCGTTGTTAACAAAATATAAGCAACTAATAACCCTATAACTATCAACAAGTAGTACTTTGGCAAAATACCAAAGTCTAGCGCCTTATCAAGTGGCTCAATAAATGGCATCACACTACCAATAATTGCTGCACCAAAAGTTGCTAGCAAGACTGGTAAAGTTGCACGTTGCTGAATAAACGGCAAACGCTTATCGCGTAAAGCGTGAATAACCATTTCTTGTGTCCAAAGACTTTCAATGAACCAGCCAGTATGAAACAGAATAATAAATTCTGCTTGTTTAGCTGCAGATAAAGTTAAGAAACTGCCACCAACAACATGTGGACAAACAACAAAGAACAGTAAAGTGAACGTTATAATATCAAAAATCGAAGAAGTCGGACCAAAGTAAAACATAAATTTTGGCAGCTTCTTAGTCGACCAAGTTCTTGGTTGTTCCAAATAATGTTCAGACATTTTATCAAATGGAATGGACAGACAACTAGTACCATAAAGCAAATCAAGAATTAAGAGTTGCAAAGGCAACATTGGTAAAAATGGTAAAAATGATGAAGCAATCAAAATCGATAAGATATTACCAAAGTTAGATGACAAGGTAATCTTAATATATTTCATTGTATTGCCGAAAACTTTTCGACCGATTCTTACGCCTTTTTCTAGCACGTTCAGATCTTTGTGAAGCAAGATAATGTCAGCTGATTCCTTAGCAATATCAACAGCAGTATCAACAGAAATTGACACATCAGCTGCCTTCATTGCAGGAGCATCATTAATGCCATCTCCCATGTAGCCAACAGTATGACCATTTTCCTTTAAGACTTCAATAATCTTGGTCTTTAATTCTGGTGATAACTTAACGAAAATATTGCAGTCTTCCACCATTTTTGATAATTCTTCATCACTCTTATCCTCAAGATCTGCCCCTGAATAAACAAGATCAACGTTCAACCCTACTTGCAAGCCAACTGCACGAGTAACTGCTTCGTTATCGCCAGTCAAAATCTTAACAGTAATTCCATCCCGATGAAGCTTAGCTAAAGCAGCCTTTGCGCTTTCTTTTGGTGGATCAAGAAAGGCTAGGTAACCAGCCAAAGTTAAATCAGTTTCATCTTTAGCTGAGAATTCACCAACAGGAGCTGGATTTTCTTTATAGCCTAGCAAAATAACACGAAAGCCGTCTTCATTCATTGAATTAATCTGCTTTAAGATTTCTTCTTTTCTATCATCGGTTAACGATACGATTTGCCCATCTTTTTCTATCTTGGAAGAAACTTCCAGCATTTCTTCTGCTGCACCTTTGGTTACCAAGAGGTGTTTGCCGTGATTTTGATCAGAATTAGCAACCACAACACTCATGCGCCGGCGAGTAAAATCGAATGGAATTTCATCGATTTTATTATAATCACGCTGGATTTCACTAACATCTAGCTCATCACCTGCCGCATCAATTACCGCCTCATCAATCAAGTCTTTCATTCCTGTTTGATAATATGCATTTAAATACGAAAGCTCCAAAATCCGTTTAGTTTCTTTCATATCCATATTGTAGTGGCGCTCTAAAACAACTTTGTCTTGAGTCAATGTACCTGTTTTATCGGTACACAGAATATCAGCAGAGCCAAAATTCTGAATAGAATTCATCTTCTTGACAATTGTGCCATGCTTGGACATTTCAACTGATCCTTTAACCAAATTGGAAGTCACAATTACTGGCAACATTTCCGGAGTTAAACCAACCGCTGTTGCAATGGCAAAAATTAACGCATTGATCCAATCTCCCTTAGTCAAACCATTGATCAAAAAAACTAACGGTGCAATTACGGCAGTCATTGTGATCAATAGTTTGGAAATGTCTTTAATTCCTTTATCAAAAGTTGTTTGCTTTAAATTATTTTTAGAGATATCTTGAGCAAGTTTTCCAAAAAGTGTCCGGTTCCCTGTCGCAAAAACAACCCCTGTACCGGAACCAGAAACAATCGTTGTTCCTTCATAAAGGACATTAGGATAGTCTAGATAGTCCTTATCGCCGCCAATTTTTGGAAATTTAGTAGCTATTTTTTCAACCGGATTTGATTCACCGTTGAGTGAGCTTGATGAGCAAAACAAGTCTTTACTCTTAAGCAAACGCATATCGGCAGGAACCATGTCACCAGCAGCCAAATTGATGATATCTCCTACTACTACATCACTAGTTGGTAATTCTTGATCTTGGCCATCCCGTCTAATATTGGTAGTTACTGATACCATGCTGAGCAAATCATCAACAGCATTAGAAGTTCTAACATTTTGCACATAACTAGTGATGCCAGAAATAAGCACCATGACCAGCATGATGATCACTGTACTCAAATCTTTTTGATTAGCTGGAACAAAAATATAGTCAGTGAACAAAGAAACTGCTGCTAATATGAACAAAACAATCGTGAATGGCGTAATAAAAGATTCTGCTAAAAATCTCAACTTAGAATTATTCTTAGGAGCTGCTATTTCATTAGAGCCATATTCTTCACGATTAATATTGGCTTGCTTAGTTGATAATCCTTCGGCACTAACATGCAATCTTGCTAGTGTTTCTGCTCGAGATTCTCTGGCAATTCTTTGGACTAAGCGTAGATTTACTACACTTTGGTTCTTTTTGTTTAGATTTAGCATCTTTTTCCCCCTCGTTTTTCGAGCAAACAAACTAAAAAAGCCACTTACAAAAACTGCAAGTGACTTCATGCCAAACAAGGCTTCATATAACTCGTCGTTCAGTTTTAACACTACGTGACGTAAGCACATGCTAGCTATCTGGATCTCGCCTTAAGTCGACGACACCTATTTGCCCCGTTGGCATCTCTAGATGTTTCTGGGCGATAGCGTGTGTTCACGTAGGAGTCTCACCTAACAGTTTATTTGCTAAATTATTCAATTGGTAGTGTAATCCAAACAGTAACTACTCGTCAAATATTATTGACGACTATTTGGATTATTAGAACGAATTCTTCTAAAGAAATACATCAAAGCGACAACTATCACTACTAAGGCAAGCGCAATTGGCAAGGCCACTCGACGCGGATGATCAATTTTGTCTTGCTCAGATTGTGATAAGTCATACTTATCTAGTGAATATTGATATTGCATATCAATTTTTGTTGCACAAGCTCGGAAAACAAAGCGTAGTCCTTTATTGAACTCAGAATTTTTTTGACTCCGTAATTCTTTACTTGCCGCGCGAATAATATTCATTCGTGACTCCGCAGTAAAAGCCGCGTGCAAATCTTTAGTTGAATAAATTTGCACATTACGCTTCTTCCCCTTTTGCCCTACAACGATAAAGGCTGTTCTCTTTATTTGATCTAAATGCTTGGGCGTTAACTTATTCAGTCGTTTAACTGTAATCACAGCAATCTGCGGCTGTTCTTTATTTTGCAAGTAGCGATTATTTTTTTCATTGATTAATTGTTGTGTTTGCTTATCAATAATATGCGCATCGTCAACGATATTAGGTTGGACAAACCCACTCATTGTTACAAACACTAACATTAAAGCTAAGGCTCCTACAAAGTTAGTTATTTTCGTCTTCTTCAAGCTTATGTGCCAAGCCCTCAACGTATTTTCGATCGATTTTAATTTGCTCATATGGTACTCCGCTGTCATGTAATAAGTCGATGGCTAAAGGATTATCGTGATAATCAAAATAATAGTTTATCTTCTTAACCCCAGCTTGCAATAAGGCTTTAGTGCAGTTATAACAAGGAAAATGCGTTACATAAATTTCAGTGCCATCAGTTGAAACACCATTTTTAGCACATTGAATGAGACTGTTCATTTCTGAGTGAATGGTTCTAACGCAGTGACCATCAACCATCTGGTGGCCGACATCATCACAGTGTGGCTGTCCAGATACTGACCCATTATAGCCTGTTCCAATAATGCGATTTTCTTTAACTAAAACATTGCCGACCAAAGCCCGATTGCAGGTTGAACGTTGAGCAATGACTAAGGCCTGCATCATAAAATATTGTTTCCAAGGAATTCGATCGCGCATTTTACTGCCCTCTTACTTATCAAATTTGCCGAAGTAATTCAAACCAATTGCATTTCTAACTTCAGCTAAAGTTTCATTTGCTTTTTCGTTTGCCTTCTTTGAGCCTTCAACTAACATTTCATAAACACTGTCAGTATCTTGAGCATACTTTTCACGGCGTTCACGAATTGGTGCAAGCTCTGCTTCCAAGACCTTGTTCAAGTAGCGCTTGATCTTTACGTCACCAAGACCACCCTTTTGGTATTCTTCCTTAAGTTCAGCAACCTTATCCTTATCTGGATCAAAGACGTCAAGGTAAGTAAAGACGGTATTACCTTCAACTTGACCTGGATCTTCAACGTGAATATGGTTAGGGTCAGTGTACATTGACATAACCTTTTTTTGCACAGTCTTAGCATCATCAGATAAGTAAATCGCGTTGCCTAATGATTTAGACATTTTGGCATTGCCATCAAGACCGGGAAGACGCCCTGAACCCTTTGGTGGGAAGTAACCCTTTGGTTCAACTAACACATCGCAGTCGTAAACGCGGTTGAACGTTCTAACGATTTCACGGGTCTGTTCAATCATTGGCTCTTGATCATCACCAACTGGGATAATGCTTGCCTTAAAAGCGGTGATATCTGCAGCTTGAGAAACTGGATAATTCAAAAAACCAACTGGAATTGAGTCCTTGAAGCCCTTTTGCTTAATTTCAGTCTTAACAGTCGGATTTCTTTCAAGACGAGCAACAGTAACTAAGTCCATGTAGTAAGCAGTCAATTCGAATAAGGCTGGAATTTGTGATTGGACAAAAATGGTTGACTTAGCTGGATCAAGACCAACAGCTAAATAATCAAGGGCAACTTGAATTAAACTGTTTTGGATCTTTTCAGGATCGCGGGCATTATCAGTTAAAGCTTGTGTGTCCGCAATCATGATATAAGGATCATATTTACCTTCATTTTGAAGCTTAACTCTATTCTTTAATGAACCAATATAGTGACCAATATGCAATTTACCAGTTGGTCGATCACCTGTAAGCATAATCTCCTTTGCCATAATAATTCCTCACATTCTTTTTAATTGTTTGATTCTCATTAATATTTTTATAATTATTCTAATTCTAACAAAAAAACGATTTCGATTAAACTATCCTAGTAATTAGGAAAAGGGGTATCAGTATGTGCAATCAATTTAGTCTGCCAAGTTTACGCCAGATTCAGCAATATCTCACACAAGACTTAGATTTACCATTAAAAAAGCCAGATTTCAGTAGCGACGAGCAGGATATTTTTCCAAATGAACCCGCACCAATCTTGCTTTATCAAGATGACGAATTAAAACTGGTTCAAAAAAAGTGGGGCTACCCTAGCCCAGTTGACGGCAAGCCTTTATTTAACGCACGTATTGAACGTTTTTATGAAGAAAAGCCTTCAATGTGGGATCAATCTTTTGCTCGCCAGCGTTGCTTAATTGTGGCTCAAAACTTTTTTGAATACAGCAAGAAAACATATCAAGTGAACAATAAAAAGTATCACGAAAAATTTTCTTTTGCAGATCCAGACCATCCTTTGACTTTAATTGCGGGGATTTATGACGGCGACCACTTCGCCATGGTGACAACTGAGCCTAATGCGTCAATGTCTCCTGTTCACAATCGCATGCCATTAGTACTCAAGCCTGACGAACTGCGCCGATGGTTGTTTCAAAACTTCACCAGTTTAATTGATCGAAGCGATTTTGATTTAACCGTTAGAAAAATGCCTAAGAAAAAATAATTTGGTTTCGCCTGCTATACATGGTAAAATAAACAGGTAATGCGGGTATAGTTAAATGGTAGAACGTCAGCTTCCCAAGCTGAAGATGCGGGTTCGATTCACGCTATCCGCTTAATAAAAAAAGAACTGAGATTGAATTATCATCTCAGTTCTTTTTTATATTTAAATCATAATTATTCTAAGAATTCCACTGACAACAGCTAGATAAATAGGCATCCAGATTGATTGAGTATACAAATATGACCAAGCAAAAAATGCACCAAAACAAGTTTCAATTAAAAACAGTGGGAGTGAAAATTGGAAATTAAGCACGCTAAATATCAAGCCTGATACTAACATTCCAAATAATGCTGTAGCTTTAGAATTTCCTCTAAAGGCATAATTAAAGACAAATCCTGTTGCTAAAAATTCTTGCAAAATCGGCATAACAATTCCTTCTGCCACGATTAAGAACCAAAACATATGGATGTTTTCTTGTTTTAAATACATCTCTTGAAAGCCATATAAATTAACATACTTATATGTCTGTAAGTACATCACCAGGACTCGTAATCCCGTTACTAGTAATGTTAATCCAATAATTAGCCCTAAATCTCCAAGCCATGGCCACTTGCGACTTTCAAAAAATCTCTGTTCACGATTAAAGCGATATATATAAAATAAGAGAACCATTGCGGCAACTAAGACAAATAAAATAATATCCCAAACTCGCAACGGATTTTTTAAAGTAACTAATTTCACCACGCCGGCAGCTAATAAATAGCTTACGAAATAAACGAGGTAGCGAATCAAGTTGCCTTCTCTTGATTCAGGTGTATTCACGACTTTCACTCCTATGCATATTTACGTATCTAAAATATACATTATAGCAAAAAAACTGAATTAATGGCTTAACTATGCAAATTATTTTGTGACAAGCTAATATGATTAATATTATTTAAATCAATTTTTTGCCCAGAAACCATAATCATGCTTCCATAATAGCCTTCAACAAAACCACTCAGACAGTCTTTAAATTCACCCTCGCCATCTAATTCCTTTAGCTGAATTTCCACATAGCGATGCTCGCTAAAGGCTTTAAACAAGAGATCACCAATTTCGACAAGTGGCATCGTTTCCTTCTTATGATGAACAATTTTTTGCTTAGCCTGATCTTTATTGATTTTCAGGGTATGGTCACTTAGAAAAAAGCCAGCCCACTTCTTCATTCCGCGATCTTGATAATTTTTAAAAAATAGTTCAACTTTGCGATCAAAATCACTCATATGCATTACCACCATTATGTCCACCAACTAAGATACTGCGCCTAATTGCGGTTGCTCCTTCAAGTAAGCTTGATGCCTTCACTAAACTTGCAAAGCCATATTTTTTACGAATTTTATCTACCGTCATGTCAAAATTGCGCTTCTTAATCTCTTGTTCAGGCGTCATGAAAAAGCTAAGTTGTTGGTCAAGATCCGGATTGAGCTGACTATAATCAACTCCAATTGTTCTAACAGCTTCACCATGCCACTTTTTCCTAAATAGTGCATGCAATTCGCGTACTAATTCATCATTGTTGCTGGTCGGCGTAATCTTCTGCTGAATTCTAAAGCCGCCACGACGGTCCCCATTCTCGCGCTCTTTAAAAGAATATCCAACAAATAAGCCAATTCTTCCTACTTTTAAGCCATAAGCACGAATTCGCGCTGCGACTTGTTCGCCAATTTCACGAATTACAATCTCAATCTGCCGCTGATCGAGATAATCACGAGTTAATACTTGAGAATTGCCATAACTTTTATTCTGCGGGAAATACTTGTGGCTAATAATACTGCGATCCACGCCCCAACTCATAGCAAATAATTGCTCGCCAATCACTCCAAATTCTTTTTTCAAAATATCAGGATCAGTGTGGGCCAATTCATACATATTGTTAATGCCGATCCTTCTCAAATGTTCAGCTGTCCGCGTATTAATCCCCCAAACATCTTCTAATTTGGAAATTTTCCAAATCGTGTCAGGGACATCAATATAATGCCAATAATCAATCATTGAGGTGCGATGCTTAGCAGAAATATCCATAGCAAGTTTAGCTAGCAGTGGATTCTCACCGATTCCGCAGGTTGTATAAAAACCTAAAGTGTTACGAATATCTTCTTGAATCCTACGGCCAACATAATAAGGATCATCGCCAAATAGGTGCCAAGACTTGGTCATATCGATCATACTCTCATCGATTGAATACACATGTATATCTTCATCAGCCGCATATTTTTTGAAAATATTAAGTATCTGCATACTGCGCTTGATGTATAAATTCATGTGTGGCTCAACAATCTTCAAGTCTGGCGCTTTTCTTAAATCAGGCAAATCCCGTGCCCGCATCACATTTTTCAACCCATACTTCTTCTTAGCAAGCGGTGAAGCTGCCATGATCAAGCCCGATCCCCAATCCGAATTAGGCTGCTGCGAAACAACGGCCAAAGCCGCCTTCATTGGATTAAGACCCAAGCGCAAGGCTTCACAGCTAGCAAAAAATGATTTGTTATCAATCATGAAGATTACCCTGTGGGGTTCATATCGATAATCATACATCGGCTTCACCTCTTTAAACATTCGTTCGTTATAAATATTATAAGAACAAACGTTTTGAAAAGCAATAAAAATTTGTAAAAAAATAAACAGACTTTCGCCTGTTCATCTTAATATTCAATTTTCCTTATTTAACACTGATGATTGTCACTTGATAACTACCTGCCGGTGCTTCAACCGTCACAGTTACACCCGCTTCTTGCTTCATAATTGCTTGGCCCAATGGCGAATCAAATGAAACTTTGCCAGCAGCCAAATCTGCTTCCATCCTACCAACCACCTTGTATTCTTCCGTTTCATTATCATCATCAAACTTTAATACCACTGTCGTGCCCATATTGACCTTACCATCGTTTTTTTGCTCAATTACTTCCGCATACTTTAGTTGCTTATCCAAATAGCGCAGACGGCTTTGTAGGTGCCCTAAATCGTGCTTAGCCTCTGTATACTCAGTATTTTCAGATAAGTCGCCAAGAGCCCGGGCTTGCTGCAAAATTTTAATTCTTCGAGGACGATCCTTCTTTAATCTTGCAATTTCATCTTCAATTTGTTTGTACCCTTCTGGGGTCATTTTTTGATAATATACCATTTTTTTGCACTTTCACTTTTTTATTTGATTTGATTTTAGAAAAAGATCAACAACCTGTAAAGTTCAAAAATTAGCACTATATGCTTTCGAGTGCTAAATAGTTTAATTTTTATGAAAAGCTTCTACAATAATCAGTGTAAAGAAAGGAAGTTTTACTATGGCAAATGAAATGATAGATCGTCGCAGAAATGATATGTTTGATGCAATGAACGACTGGTTTGGTTTTCCAAAGAACTTCTTTGATGACAATGAAATCAGCGACATGATGCAATCAGACGTCACTGAAAATGACAAGGAATATACGGTCAAGATCGATATGCCTGGTCTTAAGAAAGACGAAATCAAGTTAAATTACAGTAATAACGTTTTAACTGTCTCAAGTAACAGAAAGACCATTAAGGACTTAAACAACGAAAAAGATAACGTTATTCACCAAGAAAGAAGCGAAGGACATGTTTCTCGTAGTTACAGATTTCCAAATGTAGTTGCAAACAAGATTCATGCAAAGTATGATAATGGTGTATTGACTATTAATTTGCCTAAGCAAACTGCTGATAGCAATAACAGTTCAATTCAAATAGATTAACTTATAGATTAATATGCAAGAAGTCCCTATAAGTTAACAATTTTATAATTCTCTGGGAAAAGCAGACTATTAAAGGTCTGCTTTTCTTTTGCTCAAAATAGGAATAAAATGGAGTTAGTTTAAGAAAAAATTAAAAAGGAGCATTCTATGTCACATAAATTAACTCTTCAAGAATTAGATGAATTTTCACAAGAATTTAACAATAATCCTGAAAACCAAGTCATTGCTCGTGCTGCACAACGTAGCGGTGTACTTGAAGCTTCATATAATGACCGCGTTCAAGGTGAATTAACCCGCGTCTTCTCAACCGAGCTTGATACTGACAATGTAACTAACCAAAAGCACTCTGGTCGTTGCTGGTTATTCTCTACACTCAACATTGCTCGTCACTTCTTCGGTAAAAAGTATAAGGCTAAGAATTTCACTTTCTCACAAGCTTACAACTTTTTCTGGGACAAGATCGAACGCGCTAACATTTTCTACGACAACATCTTAAAAACCGCTGACAAGCCTCTTGACTCGCGTGAAGTTAAAGCTGACTTAGACTTTGCAGGAGCCGATGGTGGTCAATTCCACATGGGTGCTGCTTTAGTAGAAAAATACGGCTTAGTACCTTCATATGCAATGCCTGAAACTTTCAACACTAATGACACCACTGGTTTTGCAACCGCTCTTGGTGACAAGCTTAAGAAAGATGCCTTAGTTTTACGTAAATTAAAGCAAGATGGCAAAGATGACGAAATCGAAAAAATGCGTAAAAAATTCTTAAGTGAAGTTTACCGCATGACTGCAATTGCTGTTGGTGAACCACCTAAGACTTTTGATCTTGAATATCGTGATGACGATAAGAAGTATCACTTAGAAAAGAATCTTACCCCACTTGAATTTGTCCACAAGTATTTAGCTGATCTTGACTGGAACGACTATGTGGTCTTAACTAACGCTCCAGATCACGAATATGACAAGCTATATGGTTTGCCAGGTGAAGACAACATCGAAGGCTCATACAGAATCAAGCTTTTGAATGTACCAATGGAATACTTAACTCAAGCTGCAAGCGCTCAATTAAAGGACGGCGAAGCTGTATGGTTTGGTAACGATGTTCTTCGTCAAATGGACCGTAAGACTGGTTACTTAGATACTAACTTGTACAAGTTAAATGATTTATTTGGCGTTGACCTTAACATGAGTAAGGCTGATCGTCTTCGCACCGGTGTTGGTGAAGTTTCTCACGCTATGACCTTAGTCGGTGTTGATGAAGACAACGGTGAAGTTCGTCAATGGAAAGTTGAAAACTCATGGGGTGACAAGAGCGGTGAAAAAGGTTACTACGTTATGAACAATGATTGGTTCAACGAATACGTTTACGAAGTTGTTGTCCACAAGAAGTATTTGACCGCTGAACAAAAGAAGCTTGCCGAAGGTGAAATCACTGACTTACCACTTTGGGATTCATTAGCTTAATAAAAAGTTAAAAAGAAAACAAATAACCTTCAAAATCCAATTTGAATTTTGAAGGTTATTTTTATACTTCATTACTGAATTTATTCGTTATCTTTACCCTTAATAACTTGAACACGTGGATTCTTAGGAGTTGCCACCTTAGAAATTACGCCTTCTTCGGTTAATTTTTCGATTTGATCTGGATCATAACCAAGTGAAGCTAAAATTTCTTTATTGTTTTCACCCAAGTCTGGTGCACGCTTGTAGTCAGGCTTGTAGTTGGCCAAAGTAAATGGTAAACCAATAGTCTTGAACTTACCACGATTACCACCTTGATCGATAGTCACAATCGTACCATCTTCGTTTAAGTCAGGATCATTTTCAAGTTCATGCCAATCAAGAACTGGACCAACTGGAACTCCAGCTTCACCTAAAGTCTTAGTTAATTCATACTTATCGTAGTTCTTAGTATAGCTTTCGATGCACTTGTAAAGGTCTTCTTTATTCAATTGACGGTGTTGCCAGTCAACAAAACGTGGATCAGTAATCCATTCTGGATGCCCCATTACATTAGAAATTGCTTCCCATGACTTGTTACTGTTTTGAACAACAATGTAAACATAAGCATTAGGATCAGTTTCCCAACCTTTAGCCTTGTAAGTCCAGCCAATAACTTGACCACCTTCAGTGTTCTCGGCACGAGGAATAGCTTTACCCCAATTGTAGTCAGGATATACTGCGTAGTGTGGAAGAGCACCAAGGTTATCAAGCATAAGTTGGTCACGCAACTTGATACGGCAGAGGTTCAAGACAGCATCTTGCATTGATTGGTAAACAAAAGTACCTTCGCCAGTACGTTCACGTTGCATTAAAGCAGCTAAAATACCAATTGCAAGGTGCATCCCTGAGTTTGAGTCACCCAAAGCAGCAGCTGATTGAGTTGGAACATTGTATTCACCATCATTCCAACCAGTAGCTGAAGCAGCACCACCAGCAGCTTGAGCAACTGGTTCAAAAGCCTTAACATTGGCAAAACGTGATCCTTCATTAAAGCCTTTAAGTGATGCCATAATTAATCTTGGATTAAGCTTGTGAACAGTGTCCCAGCCATAACCTGCTCGATCTGCAGCACCTGGACGAACATTTTCAACAAAGACATCAGCCTTCTTCAAAAGGTCGTACATGATCTTCTTACCTTCTGGAGACTTAATGTTAAGAGTCAATGACTTCTTGTTAGCATTTAATTGTAAGTAGTAAAGACTCCATGAATCTTGAATATCAAGAAGTTCGTTTCTAGTTGGGTCTCCAGTGTTAGTACGTTCAATCTTAATAACTTCAGCACCAAGCCATGCTAATAATTGAGTACATGATGGGCCTGATTGTACTTGGGTCCAGTCAACAATTTTAATACCTTTTAATGGTGCGTAATCTTCATTAGTTTCAGCCATTTTATTTTTCTCCCATTAGTTAATATTAATTTGTTTAATTAAAATTTTTACTTATTCTTGGCAGGATCTAGGTCAAGTTCTGGATTCAAATTACCAATGTGACCAGATTCCTTACCCATTGAAACAGGAATTTGAGCGTCAATAACAGTTGGCTTCTTTGAAGCATAAGCTTCGTCTAAAGCCTTCTTCATTTCAGCATAGTTATTTACACGATAGCCATTTCCACCAAAAGCTTTGGCAATTTCTTCATAGCGTGCAGAGTGGCTAAGAACAGTAGGACCGAGTTGGTCTTTAACTGGGTTTCTATCACCATTGTAAATACCACCGTTGTTGATAATAACGATCGTAATTGGTAAGTTGTAGCGGCAAATAGTTTCAACTTCCATTCCGTCAAAGCCAAAGCCACTGTCACCTTCAATAGCAATAACTGGTCTACCAGTTTCAACAGCTGCAGCAATACCGTAGCCTAAAGCAACACCCATAACGCCCCAAGAACCAGTGTCAAGACGGTGACGAGGAAGGTTCATACCAACTAAATTACGCCCATCGTCCAATGCATTAGCACCTTCACTTACGATATAAGTATCAGGATGTTCTTGTAAAATTTCATTAATTGGAGTAATAGCACCAAAGTAGCCAAGAGTATCAGACTTGTGTGAAGCTTCAATAATCTTAGCAAATTTAGCGTTGTTCTTATCGCTTTCAGCCTTAACTTGATCTAACCAATCTTGAGGAGCCTTAACACCTGCTTTTTCAGCAGCAGGTACTAATTTTTCTAAGACAGACTTAATGTCACCTTGAAGTGGAGCATCAATCTTACGGTTAGAGTCAAATTCAGTTGCATCAATTTCAATTTGAATAAATTTAGTATTTGGATTGAATAATGGTGCCTCACCGTTTGAAAGCATCCAATTCAATCTTGCACCAACAAGCATAATTACATCAGCGTTGCTTAATGTAAATGATCGAGCTGAAGCAGCAGTATGAACTGAATTATCTGGAATAACACCTTTTGCCATTGACATTGGTAAGAATGGAATATTAGTCTTATCAACTAATTCACGAAGTTCATTTTCGCTGCGAGCATAAGCTGCACCTTTACCAATAATAATAGCTGGATGTTTAGCATTCTTTAATAATGAAACTGCTCGATTAATTGCAGCATCTGATGGATACTGAGCTAAAGCTGGTTCAACAGGTTCAAAAATGTTTGCTTCAGCCTTAGTAGCAGTATCAGAGATCGTTGCGGCAGGAAGATCAAGATAAACACCACCAGGACGACCACTAACTGCTGTTCTAACAGCACGAGCAACAGCTAATCCCATATCTTGAGCACGGTCAACGCGATATGCGGCCTTACAGAAAGGCTTAGCAAGATTGTATTGGTCAATACCTTCGTAGTCACCACGCCCCATGTCGATAATGTGACGACTAGATGAACCAGAGATCATAATCAATGGGAATGAGTTTTCAGTAGCTTGAGCTAAAGCAGTTAATCCATTCAAAAATCCAGGAGCAGAAACAGTCAAAGCAACGCCAGGTTTGCCAGTAATAAAACCAGCACCTGCTGCAGCATCAACTGCGGCATCTTCACGTCTAAATCCGTAGAACTTCATTCCTTTGATTTCTGCTAAACGCGCGAAATCAGTAACAGGAATACCTACAATACCATACATGTTGTTAATTCCGTTAGCTTGAAGAGCGTCAATCAACAAGTCAGCGCCACTATATGCTGTGTTATCTTCCATCTTTTTTCCTCTTTTTCTTAGAAAGTGTTTTTTATATGAATATAGTGTTCCTCACTGCCAAGTGTACTCTTTAAATCTAACTTTGCAAATTAATCTTATTTTAGAATTTTTAATATATGTAATTTTTATTATTTAGTATTTTCATCATTTTCTATAAATAGCAGTCGTTATTGAATTCTAGCGTTTTTTTATGATTTTTTGTAATTAAATTTACGCTCAGTCCTAGTGCCTTTTTCACACATTGCTGGCAATATATTCAATTATATTAATAAAAAGTAATTGAATTATCATATGATAGATATAAAATTAACCATATGAATATAGTGTCCCTTTCCTTTTGTTTAAAACCCTTTAATAAAGAAAGAATGGGATGCGAAAAATGAAAACCATATTAGTCAATGACATCATTCCAATCCTTGTCATCATGATTTTAGGTTATGTCTGCGGTAAGTTTCGCTTCTTTGATAACGATCAAAGACAAGGACTTAACAAATTAGTCTTAAATATTGCTTTACCTGCCGCATTATTTATTTCAATTGTTAAAGCAACAAGAAGTATGTTTGCTCAAGATATTGTTTTAACGTTAATTTCAATCTTCGGTGTTACAGGACTGTTTTTATTAAGTTATTTCTTAGATAAAGCAATGTTTCACCGGACGACCCAAGAAGCTGCAGTTTGTGCGTTGATTGCTGGTTCACCAACAATCGGTTTCTTAGGGTTCGCCGTTTTGGATCCAATTTATGGTAACAGTGTTACCACTAACTTGGTAATCGGGATTGTTTCAATCGTTGTTAATGCTATTACTATCCCAATCGGATTAGCTTTAATTAACAAAGGTCAAGCCGAAGTTAAAGCTAAAGCAAATCCTGATAGTATCAAGAAGTTGCAAGAACACCGCGCTAAAGATGTGAAGGAAGGACAATACGTAATTAGTAAAGAACACCTTAATCACATCGATACAAATTCAGACATCCCTGTTACTGATGCTGAAGCAAAAGCCTTGGGTGAAAAAGGTCTTAAGCGTGAAATTGACTTAGTTGAAGCTGAGCTTAAAGATCATGCCGGCACAAGCAAACAAAAAGAAGCTGACAAGAACTCAATGTGGACATCAATTGTCAACGCCGTTAAGCAACCAGTTGCTGCTGCACCATTAATTGCTGTAATTTTGGTATTACTTGGTTTGCACATTCCAGCTTCTTGGGCTCCATCATTTGATTTAATTGCCAAGGCAAACTCTGGTGTTGCTGTTTTAGCCGCTGGTCTAGCCCTTTCAACAGTTAAGTTTTCAATTGATAAAGAAGCCATTTGGAACACCTTCTTCCGTCTATTTTTGACACCAGCAATCATAGTTGCTGCTGCATATCTTTTCGGAATGGGATCTGACCCAGCTAAGATTTCACTACTTTGTATGGCAACAGCTTTGCCACCTGCATTTTCTGGAATCATTATTTCAAGTCGTTATAATATCTACGTTAAAGAGGGTGCCAGTTCAGTTGCTATCTCAACAGTTGCCTTTGCTGTCAGCTGTATTTTCTGGATTTGGTTCCTACCAGTTTTGGCACACATTCTTTAATATCAATAAAAAACAAACAGCGCACTAGCAAATTTTCATGCTAATGCGCTGTTTTGTGTTATTTGTGTGTATTGAAAGTTAAGAAAAAGAAATTAAAAATTATTTATTATAACTAGCTGCAACTTCTTTGTAGTGTGCAACTTCGTCATCTGCACAACGCACGAAGTGACCTGGTGTGATTTCATGTAAAGTTCTTTCTTTACCATCGTTTTCTTCTTCAGCATCATAGTCAATTCGCTGGCGTGTGCGTTCGATTTCAGGGTCTGGTATTGGGACCGCTGAAATCAAACTCTTAGTATAGTCATGTAAAGGGGTGTCATATACGGCATCGGCTGGTCCTACTTCAAGTAATTTACCAAAGTGCATAACCCCAATTCGGTCTGAAATAAACTTAACCATTGATAAGTCATGGGCAATGAATAAGTAAGTTAAGCTGTGCTTTTTTTGCAAATCAATCATTAAGTTAACAACTTGCGCTTGAATTGAAACATCCAAGGCTGAAATTGGTTCATCGGCAACAATAAATTTAGGTTCTACTGCTAAAGCACGTGCAATCCCAATTCTTTGACGTTGACCACCGGAGAATTCATGTGGAAAACGACTAGCATGACTCTTGTTCAAGCCAACAGTTTCAAGCAATTCTTCAACTCTTTGACGACGTTCTTCCTTGCTATTTACTAAATTATGAATATCTAATCCTTCAGCGATAATGTCTTCAACTGTCATTCTAGGATTCAAAGAAGCATATGGATCCTGAAAGATCATTTGGGCATCACGACGAAACTTTAATTTATCATTACGTGATTTTAAATTCTCAACGTTTTTGCCTTCAAAAATCACTTCGCCACTAGTTGGATTGTATAATTGTAAAATTGAACGACCAGTCGTAGTCTTACCTGAACCAGATTCACCTACTAAACCAAAGGTTTCACCTTCATAAATATCAAAGCTCACATCATCGACAGCTTTGGTGAATGTACGCCCATTTTTGAAGTATTGTTTTAAATGCTTTACTTCGAGAATTTTTTTCTTTTCTGGCATAAAAATCTCCTTTCACTGTCTAGTTCTTTTGCATTTCTTGATACTTTTTCCAGCGTCTTTGAATTTCAAGAGGTGGTTCAACCTTAGGAGCACCTGGTGCTAATAACCAAGTAGCTGCATAGTGAGTATCAGTAATCTTAAATAAAGGCGGTTTACGCTCAATATCAATCTTCATTGCATATTTATTTCTCGGAGCAAACGGATCACCCTTAGGAGGATCAAGTAAGTCTGGTGGAGTTCCTGGAATAGATTCCAAAGTCTTACTGTCCAAAGTTGGCATTGAGTTGATTAAGCCCCAAGTGTATGGGTGTTGTGGATCGTAGAAGATTTCATCAACAGTCCCAAATTCCATTAATTCACCAGCGTACATTACGGCAACACGATCAGCCATACCTGCAACAACGCCCAAGTCGTGAGTAATGAAAATAATTGAAGTTTTAACTCTCTTTTGAAGACTCTTCATTAAGTCCAAAATTTCGGCTTGAACAGTTACATCAAGGGCAGTGGTTGGTTCATCGGCTAATAGAATTTCAGGTTCACAGATCAAAGCAATCGCAATTACGATTCTTTGTCTCATACCACCTGAGAATTGGTGTGGATATTCATTAATTCGCTCTTCAGCATTAGGAATACCTACAGCCTTCATCATATCTAAGGCCTTAGCCCAAGCTTCCTTCTTAGAAACACCTTTGTGCTTAATTAAAGGTTCTGCAATTTGTTGCCCAATCTTCATGGTTGGGTCCAAAGAGGTCATTGGATCCTGGAAAATCATCGCAATTTCATTACCACGAATCTTTTGCCATTCTCTTTCTGATAAATCTAATAAGTTCTTACCGTGGAAGTTGATTTCACCACCGGCAATATTTGCATTATTAGCAAGTAATCCAATAATACTACGAGTAGTAACTGACTTACCTGAACCAGATTCACCTACGATTGCTAATGTTTCACCTTCATCAAGGTGGAAGGAAACATCACGAATCGCTTTAACTTCACCAGCATAGGTATGGAAATCAATTTTCAAATTTTTAACATCTAGAATTCTTTCTGACATTTAATTTCCTCCTATCTCTGTCCTCTTGGGTCAAATGCATCTCTTAAACCATCACCAAGTAAATTAAAGGCGATCATCAAAATACACAAGACAATTGCTGGATACCACATTTGGTATGGCAAGAATTGGAAGTTCTTTTGACCTTCGTTAAGAAGTACACCCAATGAGGTTTCTGGAGCTGAAATACCAATACCAATGAAGCTTAAGAATGCTTCGAAGAAGATGGCAGTTGGAATGGTGTACATAGTTTGGATAATGATGATACTTGAAAGGTTAGGAACCAAGTGCTTAACTGCAATCTTCCAACCTGATTCACCAAGTGATCTAGCTGCCAAAACATATTCTTCATTTTTAAGACTAAGCGTCTCCGCCCTGACTTGCCGAGCCATTGTAGTCCAACTAGAGATGGCGATAGCCAAGATAATTGAAGTAATACCTGGCTTTAATACCACTAACATTAAAACAACGATAATTAAGTTAGGAACTGAAGAGATGATTTCGATAATTCGCTGCATGACGTTATCGACACTCCCGCCTTTCCATCCCGAGATGATCCCGTAGGCCACCCCAATCGTCAGGTCGAAGAATGCTGCAACTAAGGCAACGATCAATGAAATCTTAGTACCATAAACAATTCTTTGGCCAAGTGAACGACCTAAGTAGTCAGTTCCGGCTAAAAAGTACTTATTTTTTGGCACATTGTTTTGTGCATACGCATCAACCCATTGACCATTTTGCTTAATCTTACCGTTTAAACCATCAATTGCATCCATCCCTGGCACTTTAGGTGGTAAGTTTGCATATTGAGGATGTGACTTAACTAAGGTGGAGTTATTGATAAATGGCGTAGAACCGAAGGCTACAACCACCATCAAAATAATAACAATTGCAGATAAAACTGCTGCCTTTCTCTTCTTAAATCTGAGCCAAACATTTTGACCAAATGAAAGTGATGGCCCGGCAATTTTTTCGCTGTCTTGAGCCTCATCTTTAGTTAAAGGTTCAAAGGCATCAGGACTTAAATTTAAATCTTTTTCATCCATAAAATTCTAAGCCTCGCTTCCAGATAATCTAATTCTTGGATCAATCAAACCGTAGATAATATCAGTAATCAACAAGATTACTACCAAGCCGGCACAATATACCATTGTGATTCCCATGATAGTTGGGTAGTCGTTCGTTAAGATTGACTTAACGAACTGTTCACCAATTCCTGGGATATTGAAGATGTTTTCGATAACCATTGAACCAATCATAAGAGCAACTGCATATGGTCCAATTAAAGTAACTAAAGGAATTAAGGAGTTACGTAAAGCGTGCTTTCTGATAACTTCCATTCTGCTAAGACCTTTAGCCTTACCAAGTTCAATGTAGTCAGTGTTCAAAGTGTCAACCATACTTGTTCTGATGAACCGGGCTGTTTCAGCAAGTGGTCCAACGGAAAGAGCAATTGTTGGCAAAATGGTTGCTGAAAATGAACCCCAGCCTGCAATTGGGAACCAGCCTAATTTAAGACCAATGTAGTATTGAAGAAGTACTGCCAAAACAAAGTTAGGAACAGACTTACCAATAACTGAAATTACAGTTGCGGTTGAGTCAATCCAAGTACCCTGTCTCATAGCAGCAATTGCCCCAACGATTACACCAAGGACAACACCAAGAATCAAAGCTTGTAAACCAAGTTGAGCAGATACACCTAATCTAGAAGAAATTAAAGAAGAAACTGGTTGGTTGCTGTATTGGAAACTTGTTCCGAGATCTCCGTGAAGCATTCCACCAATATAAATTAAATATTGTTGCCAGATCGGCTTATTTAATCCATATTGCTCATTCATGATTTGAATCTGCTGACTAGTCATCTTTGCTTCGTTAGCATAAGGCGACCCCGGCATCAACTTCATTAGGAAGAAAGTTACCGTTGCAACAATCAACAAAGTCAGGATCATGTAAAAAATACGTTTTAATAAATATTTAGCCATTTTTACAGCTCCTTATTTTTAATTTAACATTCATATTTAATCTTTTTATTATTATAGCAAATAAATTAATAATTGCTAGGAAAAAGTGCGAAAAAATTAAAAAAATAAGAGAAACGCTTTTTATTTCTTTCTCTCATTTGTTTATATATTTAGTTTTATTTTAATAATATATTACTTACTTATAGTTAGGAGCAGCCTTAGTCATTTGCACATCGTGTGGATGTGATTCACGAAGACCAGCATTAGTAATTTGAACAAATTGTGCTTTTTCGATCAAGTCAGTAATGTTAGCTGCGCCGCAATATCCCATACCTGAACGAAGGCCACCATCGATTTGGAAGATAACATCAGATACATCACCCTTGTATTGAACACGGGCTTCAACACCTTCTGGTACCAACTTGTTAGCTTCGTTAACACCGCCTTGGAAGTAGCGATCGCTTGAACCGTGAGCTTGAGCCATTGCTCCTACTGAACCCATACCACGGTACTTCTTGTATTTAACACCGTTTTCTTCGAATAAGTCACCAGGTGCTTCAGTAGTACCTGAAAGCATACTACCAAGCATAACTGCATTACCACCAGCTGCTAATGCCTTTACAACATCACCTGAATACTTAATACCACCATCTGCAATAATTGGCTTACCGTATTCACGAGCAGCGCTTGCGGCGTCGTAAATAGCAGTAATTTGAGGAACACCAACACCAGCAACGATTCTAGTAGTACAGATTGAACCAGGTCCAATTCCAACCTTAACTACATCAACTCCGGCATCAAATAATGCGCGAGTAGCATCGCCAGTGGCTACGTTACCTGCAATCAAAGTTACTTTTGGAAAATGTTCACGAATTTCCTTAATCTTGCGAAGTACACCTGCTGAGTGACCGTGTGCAGTATCAATAACAATCGCATCAGCACCAGCTTCAAGAAGAGCTTCTGCTCTTTCGAAAGTATCACTAGTAACACCAACAGCTGCTGCACAGAGTAAACGATTTTCATCATCAACTGCAGCTTTACCTGCACTAGTTGGTACAACTACACTCTTAACATTAGCAACTTCTCCTGCTTGAGCTTGGATTGACATATTTTTATGAACAACACCAAGTCCACCTTGGAGAGCCATTGCGATGGCCATTGCACCTTCAGTAACCGTATCCATTCCGGCACTGATTAATGGAATATGTAACTTTAAATTATCAGCCAACTTAGTGCTCAAATCTACTTCATTTGGCAAAACATGGCTTTCTGCTGGAATTAATAAAACATCGTCAAAGGTTAAACCTTTTTTAGCGAACTTTGTATCCCAATTTGACATCGAAATTGCTCCCCTTTTCTAAAAAACATTAATTTAATTTAAATTAAATCTACTGTACTAGCCAATGGCTTTCAGGTCAAGAGCAAAAAGAAAAGAAGTGAAAGTTTTTCACTTCTTTTCTCATCTAGAGGGGATTTATTTATTAAGTTTGAATTAGTAGTTAAAAAGTGTATTGAATATTGTTTTTGTGTTTGATTTTTTATTGTACGTAAGCGTACTTGAAGTCGTAGTTAGCACCAGCACCGTTGAAGACAACGTTCTTAAGTGATGGACGGATCATCCAAGCAGTAGCTGGGTGGTAAAGTGGAGTTACACCTTGCTGTTCCAAGATAATTTCTTCAGCTTTAGCTAAATCGTTCCAGCGAGTCTTCTCGCTTGAAGTAGTCTTAGAATCCGCAATCAACTTGTCGTATTCCTTGTTTGACCATTTTTGCCAGTTGTATGAGTTGTTAGTAGTGTTCATGTCCAAGAATGAGATTGGATCGTTAAAGTCGGCATTCCAACCCATTAAGAAGATTTCAAAGTTACCTTGTACACCACGGTTTAAAGCAGATTTCTTAGGCATACTGTTGATGTTAATCTTTACATCTTTCAAGTTTTCTTCGACACTACTTTGAATTGCTTCAGCTGCCTTCTTAGATTCATCATCATCGTAGCAGAGAATTGTGTAAGTTAACTTGCTCTTGCCTAATTGCTTAAGAGCTACCTTAAGTTCTTTTTTAGCTTCAGATGGGTTGTAAGTCATCAACTTATCAGTCTTGGCATTTTCTACAGTCTTAGTGTAGTCCTTACCGTTAACTAAAGTCATATCTTCAGCTGACAAAGTATTAGCTGGCTTGTTAGCACCACCTACCGCATTAGCTAACGCCTTACGGTTAATTGCCATTGAAATTGCACGTCTTAAGTGGACATTTTCAAGACCATTCTTCTTACCCTGGTTCATTTCAAGGTATTTAGTTGATGAAGTTTGGCGGATAGTGTAGCCACTTTGGTTCTTCAATTGCTTAGAAGCTTGAGCACTGAGCAATGCGGCATCAAGCTTGCCTGCTTGATACAGGTTGTAGTCAGTTGATGGTGTCTTTTGAACACTGTAATCAATTGTATTAAGCTTTACAGCCTTCTTATCCCAGTATTGATTATTCTTCTTGAGTTTCCAAGTAAGGTTTGAGCCAGTCCAGCCAGTTTGAACAAACGGACCATTGTAGACTTGGTATTTTGAAGCTGTACCATACTTCTTACCGTATTTTTCAACAGCTTTTTGATTTTGCGGTGCAAACAATGGGAAGCCCATTAACAACTTGAAGTATGGAATTCGCTTGTCCAAAGTAACGGTAACTTTGTACTTACCATCAGCCTTAATACCTAAAGTACTTGGTGACTTCTTACCTGCCACAATATCATCAGCATTTTTAATTCCTGAGAAGAGGTATGAATATTGTGAGCCAGTCTTAGGTGTTACAGTTCTACGCCATGAGTAGACGAAGTCCTGAGCAGTAACCGGATCACCATTTGACCACTTAGCATTCTTACGTAAAGTAAAAGTCCAACTCTTACCATCTTTAGACGTAGTAGTTTTAGTAGCAACACCTGGTTCAATCTTAGAATTTTTACCTAAGCGATAAAATCCTTCCATTGTGTTGTTTAATTGATTAAAACTAGTGGCATCTGTAACAACTGATGGATCCATTCCTTCAATTTCTGAAATTTCCATCCAAGAAATCTTTTGATCTTTTTTTGAACTAGATGAATTATTATTGTTTGAACAGGCTGTTAAAGCTAATGCACATGCTCCAACAGCAAAAGCACTTGCCCAAACTCGTTTCCATTTTTTATCCATTCTTATAACCTCATTTATACAAAAAGGGACGACTGTCTACTTGCAGTCATCCCTTCAGCATTATCTCACCATATCACTCTACTTTAGTTTGCAACGTAAGCATTCTTAAAGTTGTAGTTAAGTCCTGCACCGTTGTAAACGATACCCTTGATTGATGGGCGAACAAGCCATGCTTCAGTCTTGTAGTAAAGTGGAGAAATACCTTGTTCGTTAAGCAAGATTTGTTCTGCCTTTTGAAGGTCATCCCAACGCTTATTAGTATCAGCAGTAGTCTTAGAATCTGCTATCAACTTGTCGTATTGTGAGTTTGACCATTTACCGTTGTTTTGCGCGTTCTTTGAAGTGAACAAGTCAACAAAGGAAATTGGGTCGGCGAAGTCAGCTGACCAACCTGAAACAACGATATCGAAGTTTCCGGCAACTGAACGGCTCAAACGAGTCTTGAATGGTACATTAGCAACTGATACCTTAGCACCCTTCAAGTTTTCTTCAATTTGACTTTGAAGAGTTTCAGTTGTCTTTTTACCTGGATCAGTATCGTCTGAAAGGATTGAGAATGATACTGACTTAACGCCTAATTCCTTCAAGGCCTTGTTGAAAAGCTTCTTAGCTTCTGATGGATTGTATTGAGTATATTCCTTGTTACCAACAACGCTTGCCCAGTCTTTACCATCGTGGTTTACAACACCCTTAGCAGTTAATGAGGTTGCAGGAGTGTTTGAACCACCTAAAGCATTACCAAGAGCCTTTCTGTTAATTGACATTGAGATAGCTTTACGCAAGTTTTCATTTTGGAAGATCTTACGTTTTTGGTTGTATTGTAAGTAGAATGTTGCAGCGGTGTCACGCAAAGTGTAACCACTATTGTTCTTAAGTTGTTTAGTTTGTTGTGCATCAAGTACAACTGCATCGATCTTGTTTGATTGGTACAAGTTATAAGCTGTTGAAGGAGTCTTTTGAACACTGTAGTTAATAGTATCAAGCTTTACAGCCTTCTTGTCCCAGTAATTATTGTTCTTCTTAAGCTTCCATGAAAGGTTTGAACCAGTCCAGCCAGTTTGAACGAATGGACCGTTGTAAACCATGTACTTAGAAGCAGTACCATACTTAGAACCGTACTTTTCAACGGCCTTTTGTGATTGTGGGTAGAACAATGGGAAGCCCATTAACAATTTAAAGTATGGGATACGCTTGTCTAAAGTAACAACAAGCTTGTTATCACCTTCGGCTTTAACACCTAATGAGTTAACTGGTGCCTTGCCGTTAGAAATTTTAGTTGCATTATGGATACCTTCGAAGAGGTAAGCATATTGAGAGGCGGTCTTTGGATTAACAGTTCTACGCCATGAATAGACGAAGTCCTTGGCAGTTAACTTAGAACCATCTGACCACTTGGAATCACGAAGAGTGAAAGTCCAAGTTTTACCATCTTTGCTGACCTTGGTATCAGTTGCCAAAGCATTTTCAACCTTGTTGTTCTTACCTAAACGATAAAGCCCTTCTTCAACGTTACCTAATTGGTTAAAACTAGTAATGTCAGTAGCTTTTGATAAGTCCATAGTTGGGATTTCTGCACTTTCTTCCCAATTAATAATCTTCTTACTGCCAGATGAAGATCCAGAATTACTATTAGATCCACAAGCTGCCAAAACTGAAGCAGATACTAAAAGTGTCGCACCTGCTGCAAAAACTTTAGTAAATTTCATCGAATTTCCCCTCTCAAGAAACTTTTTAATAGTTCTTTAACTTGATTAATAGTTTAATAGATCACGTTTAATTTTGCAAGTATTATTCTCATTTTAATTTTATTTTGTAAGCAAAAAGCGCCTTAGTTGCTATTACTAAGGCACTTTTTCAGATTAAATATTTTTAAACATTCCACTCCTGCATGAATTCATTAATAAATTCTCGCATGAATTCAGTGCGGCGATGAGCCTCATTTTTACCCTCACGAGTGTTCATTAAGCCCTCTAAATGAAAAAGTTTCTCATAAAAGTGGTTGATGGTTGTTTCTTCATGATTGCGGTATTGATCATGACTGACAAGCTTCTCTGGTTTAATCTTAGGATCATAGATTAAATTACCGTGCTTACCGCCATAAGTGAATGCACGAGCAATTCCCATCGCACCAAGACTTTCAATTCTGTCAGCATCTTGAACATATTGACCAGAGATCGGTAGTTTGTAGTGTTGCTCAATATTTTGTGAAAAAGACATATGCTGAATTGTAAACAGAATATCAGCGATTTCTAATTCTTCAAAACCAACTGTTGGCAGTAATTCTTTAATTTTTTCAATTACTGCCTCTGGATTATCACAAATCTTCTCATCAATTGTATCATGCAAATATCCGCCAGTCTGAATGATTGCGACCATTCTACTATCAGCATGTGCATCAGGATAATCAGCTAAATACATTTTTGAAGCTAATTTAGCAACACGTTGAGCATGATAAAAATCATGTCCAGTTCTTTCGCCGTCTAATTGCTCTTTAACAAATAAAACTACTGGTGCTAAATCCATTTTCCTCACCTAAGCCATTGAATCCCAAGGATGAACTGGGGTTGCTGGTCCTTCCCAAATTTTAACTAATTTCTCTGGAATGTATTGCTTCTTCACAACTACCTTGAATAAGTATTCGTTAAACCAGTCATCCCCCATGACAAAGTAGCCGTTCTTGCCGACTTTTTCACCCCAAGAGTTCTCAACTTTCCATTGGCGCGGCTTGCCGTTAACGACATCAACACCAACTAAAGTCATGGCATGAGTGGATCCAGATGCACCTGTTAATAAGCGCTCTTTCTTTGATAAAGTGGTCTTGATATCAAATAAGTTGTCGGTTTGGTACATCCCATTAGCCATAATTCCAAGTTGACGATCACTAGACTTACCAACATCACAACCAAACCAAATAGTTTCGCCGGCTTCAAGTTGCTTAATTGTGGCATCTTTCAAGTTCTGAATATCAGTATTCAAGAATTGGACAGGTGTACCGCCAACAACATTATCTTCAAATGGTAAGGCGTAGAGCTTATCCATTTCATGATCAGGCGCGTTGAACAAAACAACGTAGTCATCTAAATCGTCAACAAAGTACTTCTTGAAGAAGTCAGTTGGCGTTAAATCTTGATCAAGCTGGTACTTACTATCATCATCTTTGTATTCAAGATCGAACTTCTTAACTGGTTCACCGAAAGCGATTGTAGCCATACGGTAAACCTCGTTCAAGAATTCCTTACGCTTTACTTCAACTTCACTATCTTTTCCTTCTTGCACTAATTTACGTAAAACCAAACCATCTTCGCGAAGTTTCATATTCAATGCTTGATTGAAGTTAGAAGTGTTGTTAGCAGTGAAACTTTCACCATACGCATAATCAGGAACAAGACCGTATTTTCTAATCAAAGAAACAGCCATGGCCCATTGACCACCGTCTGTGTCTGGAGCACGTAAATATGATTGAACAGTTCGATCATCGACTGGTTGATCAGCAGTTTCAATAATTTCATCAAAGAAAATGTTGGCTCTTTCAATTCGATCCCAGAAGAACAAATAAGCTTGTGAGAACAAGAAATTCTTTGCCTTATACTTCTTAGCAAATTGGTGGCGCATCACGTTTAGTGCTGCAAACAGCCAGCAGCGACCAGATTGTTTTTGATTTGTTACAGCATCTGTTGGAATTTCAATTGAGAAAGTCCGGTTTAATTGACGGTAACTAGCTGGATTTAAACTAGCCTTTTGCACGCCATTATTAACCACTGCAAGTTCTGCAACTTTATTTTGTGATTTTGATTCATAATCTTTTTGAAATTCTGCAATTTCTTCGAAAGTAAGCTTGTGAGCCATATTGAACCCCTCCTATAAAACTAACAAAGCTGCTTCTCAGGTTTGAACTGAGGACCTCCTCCTTACCACGGCGGTGCTCTACCTACTGAGCTAAAGCAGCGACTTAATTGTAACAAAAAAGGCAAAGATATTCATTCAAACATCTTCACCTAAATTATTTTTATTTAAAATAAATGCTATTCCTTCACAACATCTTTGATGTTCAACCATTGATTTTTATTGATTTGAACCATCTTTTTGTCGTTGATTTTCTTTACAGCCATGTTGGTGTAGGTTGTCCCCATATCAACTGTTTCACCAGTCTTTTCGCCACTTTGGTTATATACCTCAACAGTTTGATTGTCAGTGTCCTTAACTATGACAAAAATTTTGTCACCTTTTTTGATAGCTGGATCGGTTGGAGCAATCTGGCTAATACCTAGCTTTGGGGCATTAAAAGTGTCAGCGCAAACAGTGGTTGTGCCGACTCCTAATAAGCTCAAGCCAAGTACCAAGCCGGTTACAGCTGTAAATATTTTTCTAGCTTCCAACATTTTAAAAACCTCTTTCTATATTTATATCTGCTTTCACACTTACTATAACACCATTCACGAAAAATAGACCATTTAAGTTAGTATTTTTATGATGCTTTTATAACAAAGAAAAAACTCCAGCAAAATTCTGCTAGAGTTTTTTTAAAATCAATTATTTACTAATCGTTACCAAAGTGTACTTTCTCTTACCCTTACGGATAATTACGTATTTACCATCAAATTCTCTTGATGGATCAACTACAAATTCAAGATCTTGTTCACGTTCGCCATTAACGTAAATCGCACCATTTTGAACATCTTCACGTGCTTGACGCTTAGAAGGTTCAATCTTAGTATCAACCAAGAATTCAACGATGTTCTTCTTATCTGGTGTTGCTACAGCGCTTGGTGCATTCTTTAAACCTTGTTCAATTTGCTTAACTGACAAGTTCTTGATGTCTCCTGAGAACAATGCATCAGTGATCATCTTAGCTTCTTTCAAGCCATCTTCACCGTGAACAAACTTAGTAACTTCTTCTGCCAATCTCTTTTGAGCAGCACGCTTCCAAGGTTCCTTTTCAGTCTTTTCAGCCAAATCTTCGATTTCTTCACGACTAAGGAAAGTGAAGTACTTAAGGTATTTAACAACATCACGGTCATCTTGGTTAATCCAGAATTGGTAGAATTCATAAGGACTAGTCTTTTCAGGATCAAGCCAAACAGCACCACCAGCGGACTTACCAAACTTAGTACCGTCAGCCTTAAGCATCAATGGAATGGTTAAACCAAATGCTGGGCGGTCGCTTCCTTCAAGCTTGTGGATCAAATCGATACCTGCAGTAATGTTACCCCATTGGTCACTACCACCAATTTGCAATTGAACACCATCTTCCTTGTTTAAATGGTAAAAGTCTATCGCTTGCAAAATTTGGTATGAAAATTCAGTGAATGAAATACCATTTTCAAGTCGACTAGCAACAACATCCTTGTTAATCATGTTGTTAACTTGGAAGTATTTACCGTAATCACGCAAGAAGTCGATTAAGTTAAGTTTACCAAGCCAGTCAGCATTATTTTTAATTTCAAAGTTTTCAGTACCAAACAATTTCTTCATTTGGGCAGTTAACTTTTCTTCATTGTGCTTAACTTGATCAGCGGTTTGCAAAACTCTTTCAGTCTTACGGCCTGATGGATCACCAATTGAACCAGTACCACCACCAATTAAGATAACTGGGTGATAGCCAGCCATTTGGAATCTCTTCAAAATCATGAATGGAATTAAGTGACCGATGTGTAGTGAATCACCAGTTGGATCAGTACCACAGTAGAGAGCTAAGTCATCATGTTCTGCTAGGTACTTTCTCAAGCCTTCTTCATCAGTTTCTTGATTAATAGCGCCGCGCCATTTTAAATCTTCTAAAATATCAAATTTAGCCATAATTTCCTCCAATAAAAAACGTCCCTGAACTTCTCACGAAATCCAGGGACGACTAATTATCTTCTTTAGCCGTGGTACCACCCACGTTCATGCCAATTGGCATCTCAACACAGTTGTTAAAGGAACTACCCTTTCACGTATTTCGTCACGATGACCTGCCTAGCTTACACCTACCGCTAGTTCTCTGAACACTGAGTCAACGAACTACTTATTTAGTTATGATCTTAACTAGAAAAACGATTTTAGTCAACTGCTAATCACTAATTTAAGAAAAATGTTTAAATAAAAAGGCCAAAGCTGACCTTTTCATGTTTAATTTTATCTATAGAATCCTTTAGCCTTCAAACCATAAGCTTCACCAGCAGTCATATCATATTGAACAGTTTCATAATCGTTCAAAAGTGCCTGTTGTTCTGAAGTCAAAGACTTAGGATCTACTTGGTGACCCTTTTCGTTGATCAATTCGAAGCCCTTTTCACCAGCATAATTAATTGTAATTGCTGGTAACTTCTTGTGAACTTCGGTTAACAATGCTTGGTAAGGAGTTACCTTAGAGTTAGTTTGTTCAAGCATCATTGCGATAAAGTCACTAGTATTGACGTAGTTAGTATTCTTAGTCAACTTAGACTTAGCACCATGTTCTCTAGCGTACTTGTTTGAATAAATAAAGTAGCGAGTTGAGTGCATTTGTACTGGATATTGACTAGTATAGCTCTGTGACAAGATACTTGGGTAGTGGTCACCGTAGAAGACAACTGTAATTGGCTTCTTGATCTTATCAATTTGACCAATGAATTTCTTCACAGCTTGATCAGTATATTGAACACCCTTAATGTAAGTTGCCATCTGTTCCTTAACTGCGCCGCTCTTGAACAATTCACCTGAGATCTTACCCATGTATTCATTCTTTGGATACCAGTTATTGTATGGCATATGGTTTTGAATTGAAATCAAGTTAATAAATTGACCACCCTTGCGATCATTAATTTGCTTCAAACCATTAGCGTAAGTAGTGAAGTCAGAATTGTATGAACTTGAGCCAAGCTTACGTTGGTCAATAATCTTGTACTTAGAACCAACATAAGCAAACTTATTAAACTTAAATCTGTTGTAATCTTCAACTCTTGAGTAGTAAGTACCAATGAATGGGTGAACTGCGGACTTGTAGTCGAAGTTCATACCGATAGTTGGGTAGTACTTGTATCTAGGAACAACTTGAACATAAGGAGTCAAAGTAGTTCTGAACATCCCCATGTTAAGACCAGTCAAAGTTTCCCATTCCATGTTAGCAGTACCACCACCGTAACCTGCACTAAGCATGTTACCATAAGTTGATCTAGCCTTCATTGATTGAATAAACTTAACTGGGTTTGGTGCAGACGAATCAATCTTAATTGTTGGGAAAGTATATGGATCAACAAAACTTTCACTCAAGTTAAAGACAATTGTTTGATTCTTGAGTGTGTTCTTTCTCGTTTTATTAATTTCATCCGCAATCTTGGAGTACTTTTCATTCAAATGATTAATCGTACTTTGCGAGTAATTAGCTGGCTTATCCATGATCTGGAGATCAATATAGTTCAAGAAATTCAAGACAGGTCCATTGATCTGAATATCACGTTCAGGGTTTCTGAATGATTGCTTATTATCAAATCCACGAGAAATGTGGTAAATAATTCCACCGTCATGGTTGAATCTAAGTGGCGTTAAGAACAAAACTAAACTTGCCAAAGCCCAGAAACCGCGGTGTCTCCATGAACCCTTTTTCTTAATTGGGAATTTAACTTCAAGGAAAATATCTAAGGCAATAACTGCAATTAATGCAATAGCCACCACAATTAACAAGGTTGTTCCGATCATTGGAATCAAAGTCTTGAAGTTGGCAGCTTCAGAAATTTCAGTTGGGTAAATTGGTTCCCCACGCAAGTTAAGCTTAACTTTGTTAGCAACAGCCCAACCAATAGTGATTACGCTGACTAAGACATTAGACGTCCAATAACGGGTAGTAACAAAGTAGAAAATAGTGAACATTGCATCAAGGAAGATCGTTGTCAAAACAATGGCAAAGAATCTGGTACCAAGTAAAAAGACAACTGCGTTGATGTCAGATGCAGTACTAATTTGAATTCTTAAGTTATCTGACTCGATTAAGAATGAAATAAAGCTCAAGATGTAGAACCAAGTCCAAGTTAATAATTGTACTCGGTGTTCAATTACCCAAGCAGTAAAACCGCCCCAGGCTTTTTCCACTGCTTCTGCTAAGTTCTGTGACTTATCTGCAGTGAAGATCATCGATCTGAACAATCTGATTCTGTTCAAGTACTTACCATACAATCTTGCAAGCAGGAGACTTACAAGCATCATAATAATGATCATGATGAACTTGTTTAAACCGGCACTTGAAGTAAACCGGAATGATCTAAGAAGACCACCAGTTACTGGAGCTTGCATAAAGATGATTACTGGAATAAAGTAGCGCATTTCTCTTCTGGTGTAAGAAACGATTACTTTCTTAAAGATTAAGAAAACTGCTAGCACCATCAAGAACATAGCTGGGGAAGTTGGGTTATTCAAGAAGTCTCTATTCCATGAATCAAAACTTCCTGCTCTACCTGACAAAAGTTGGTACCAATATACCCCGTTAAATCCAGGTACACCAACTAATACTACAAAGAATGAAATAATTCCTGTAAAAATTGTTAGGCTAAAGGCTTTGCTGTTAATCTTGGTTTTTGCTAGGAACATTCCCCAAGCAAAATACAAAATTAGATATACTCCATAAATAGAGTAATCGAACATCATCGTACCAGCACTAGTAGCAAAACCTACCAGTGTCAATGCACTGAGTAAAAGCCAATTTTGTTTTTCAGTAATGCGGCTTTGCAATTCATAAAGATATGGTTGAGCCAACATACTGAAGATTGAACCTGAAAGTAAGACGGAAGTACTAGTCAAAACTGGGAAGAATACTCCCCAAACCTTCCACATATTAAATCTTCCAGGCAATCTAAAGAAGTAAACCAGATATAGAATAACCAGCGTACATACGGCTAGAATCCAATATCTAACTGCTTCAGTAGTCTTAACTTTTCTCTTACTGTACACAGCCCCAAAAACCATTGGAACTAATATCAAAGTGGCATTCTCAGCCATCTTAGGTATAAATCTTAATAAACTTCCAAGTGGAAAACGTGCAAGTGATCCACTAAAGCTAAAGATTTGTACGAGCATAAAGAATGTCGCTACCAGCAGACAAATAATCTGCCAAGCTGTTAATGAACTCTTTTTTTTCTCATTCATCTTTCTAAAAAAATCCTTACTAATATTTTTCAACTACAGTTCTCTATTATTGCACTTTTATTCCTAACTTTTTCTTAAGAGAATATAAAATATCGACTTTTTTTCCATCTCCATGAATAAAATCGACGATATCCTTGCGGAAAGTAAATGCCATAATCGCTGTAATTATCAAAAAGATTATTCCGGCTTCAGTATTTTTGGTTAAAACAAAAATACTGAATAACAGGATAAACACTAATGGCGGAATCGTCAAATTTTGCATAATTGCCGTTAAAACTAATGCAACTAATAAAGTCGCAAAACCAGCTTTCCAGTCATAAAAAACCGCCACTTGAGCGGCGACAGCTACCCCTTTGCCACCTTTAAAATGGTTCCAGAAAGGAAAGCAATGTCCTAAAATCAGCCCTAAGCCCGTGTAGGCAATATTAATATGAGCTGGAAAGGCAAAATAAACGATAAACAAGGCAATTAAACTCTTGAGTAAATCTCCTAAACAAGTCAAAATGCCCCACTTTTTACCAAAAACAGCTCCCATATTGGCTGTTCCCGGATTTTTTGAACCATATTCTGTCGGATTAATTTTCAAAAAGACCTGACCAACAATCATGGCAAATAAGAAATTACCAAAGATATAACCGATTAAGACGCTCCAAAAGCGGTCCATTAATTACCATCCTCCTCAGTGTAATCATAAATATGGTATTCCTGAACTTTACTACTGGTAAAGTCGAAGCCATTTGCAACATTCTTTTCGTTCTGGAAAGTTTCATTATTGCTGATTACTTCTTCTGAAAGTCCTAATTCCTTGCGGCAGTAGTTAGATACACGCTGCAATTCCTTAGTTGGTTGAACTTGGTAAGCTGCATCATCAATAGTTGCAGAGTAACCATGCAAGTAGTCACTCTTAGCATTATCTGAGCAAGCACGGTAATTTAAAGCAATTGATTGCAGAGCACTAAATGGCAGATTAGTCTTCACGTTGCCTGATACTGAAGTAAGAATCGAGTCAAGATTGGTCAATGAACTAGCAGACACTGCTTTCTTGATCAAAGTCGTAATAACTTGCCTTTGACGCTCTTGGCGGCCATAATCGCCCTTTGGATCATCATAACGCATTCTTGAATATGCCAATGCTCCGCCACCACCCATATGGGTTAATTGGCCCTTCTTAAAGACGTAACCACCATATTCAAAGCTCAGAGTTGGCCGAATATTAATTCCACCAACATAGCGGATCATTTTCATAAGTCCGCCCATGTTAATCACAGCGTAGTACTTAATCGGCACATTAATTAATTTTGAAACAGAAGCCATCGCCATTTTGGCTCCACCAATTGAATAGGCAGCGTTGATTTTTTCTGTTTGAAATTCACTAGTCCCAATCATTTGCGCCATCGTATCACGCGGAATTGACATCAATGTGTAGCGTTTCTTCTGCGGATTTACAATTGCTAAAATCATTGTGTCAGTATTTCCGACTTTTTCTTTACGGTCTAACGCCCCGGTATCTGTCCCCATCAGTAAGACAGCAAACTTGTTTTTACCATTAAATTCTCCGCTCTTAATCGTTACTTTATTTTGCGGATCGTAAGTCTTATCAACCGCATTCTTAGTCTTAAAGTAAACATAGCCGAAATAAGCAATTGCTCCAACAGCTATGATTAAAACAATGCTGATAATCCAAGCCAAGACGTGGCTTTTTTTGTTGTAATCTTTGGAATGTCTTTCAACACGACTGTTATTCCTAAATTTCTGTCTTCTTCCCATATTTATTACCTAAATAAATCTATCAATTTAGATTATGAACACCAATGCCCTATTATAGCAAAAAGGCAGGCCATCCTTGACTTGCCTAATTTTTCTTATTAAAATCGTTAAATTTTACTCAAAAACAAAATTCAACTCCACATCTTGACTAGTTTCTGGAGCCAAAGTTGCTTGGTTAATTGCACAACTAATCTCATCTTGAGCAGAACTGATCTTGAAGTCTGCAGATTCAAGGATAACCTTCTTATCTGCATCCTCTAAAACGATTCGATTGACGCTTTCTTCAGCAACATTGCTTGATAGCGGCAAATTATAATCTAAAGAAAACGGCATTTCCTTATTTGAATTGTTCTTGAGGTGGAAGGCAATCTTCATTTGATTGGCTTCGATTGAATAAGTTAACATTATTTCAAAATGATATGGAAATTTCTTATAACTATTTGCTGTATCAATTAAGGTTAAACTGACGCGGGCATCTCCCTTATCAACAACTGTCCATGGCAGTGTTAATGCTAGATTTTCATCATTATCAGCCGCCTTAAAAACAGCGACTGCCTTCTCTTGTTTTTCTTCATTATCGAAGTAATCAAAGTCACCTTGTTTAGAAATTACGTGCGCAAGTTGCGCCCCATTTTCGTCAACAGAGACTTGTAAGAGGGAATTTTCAATTGTTTGCATGATTTATTCTCCCAACTATACACCACTTTGAAAATAGCACTTATTATAGTCAAATGTCAATTTTCAGAGTAGTATTTCATCTAGCAAAACACTAAGATTAAAGAATAATGGCAATTTGTTTTTATTTATAATATAATAGATTTGCGAATAGATTTGTTCCAAAAGAAATCAGAAATTAAATAAAAGTTAATTTTTGGAGCAAGTTGATAAAAAATAGGCACTTCTGAACAGAAGTGCCTATTTCTTTTTGAGTTAAACAGCCAAAAATTAGTCGTCCAACTTTTCCTTCTTAACAACATCTAAGTTTTCATCGAAGGTGTAAACAACTGGTTCACCAGTCTTCATTTCTAAGTCCATAATGTCTTCGTCAGAAATGTTTTCGATGTACTTAGTTAAAGCACGAAGTGAGTTACCGTGAGCTGCGATAATTACGTTCTTGCCGTCAAGTAAATCTGGAGCAATGTGATCTTCCCAGAATGGCATTACACGGTCTAAGCAAACGTGTAAGTTTTCAGCCTTAGGAACGATGTGTGGGTCAAGATTTGCGTAACGACGGTCATGTGCTTGACTGTATTCGTTGTCATCATCAATTGCTGGTGGCAATACATCGTATGAACGACGCCAAATGTGAACTTGTTCGTCACCGTACTTTTCAGCAGTGTCCTTCTTGTTTAAACCTTGAAGTGCACCGTAGTGACGTTCGTTAAGTCTCCAGGTCTTAGTTTCTGGAATCCAAAGTTGGCCACTTTCTTCCAATACGAAGTGCAAAGTCTTGATGGCACGAGTTAACAATGAAGTGTAAGCTTGATCGAATTCAAGACCATGTTCCTTGATTAAACGACCAGCGTTCTTAGCTTCTTCAACACCTTTTTCTGAAAGGTTAACATCAACCCAACCAGTAAATTGGTTAGAAAGGTTCCATTCACTTTGACCGTGACGGATCAATACTAATTTTGACATGAAATATCTCCTTTGAAAATTCAATGTTTCACTAAATATTTTACACGCTTCTTCCGAATTTTCATAGGAATTCGCAAAAAAAGCTTAAGCAAGTCGCAAAAATTACATGTTAAAATAGAAAATGAATTAAAATAATAATTTTTAGGAAAAAGGAAAGAGATATTTTAATGAAAAAAAGACGATTCTTTGCTTTATCACTCGTTTTACTTGTAGGGATAGGACTTAGCGCCTGCTCTTCAAATAATGGTAAACAAAAAACTAGTGAATCCTTGCCAAGTGCGCAGACAATTTTGAATAAGGCTGAACAAACAGACTTCAAAACGATGACGGCAAGTTGGAATCAAACTGATAATAATAATCGAACCTTACAAAAGGCGACAGCAAAATATAACAAAAAGCCGCTAGTAGTCTTTGCTAATTTCACCACGACTTCCAATCATTACAAGATGTGGATTTCTGGTAAAAATAGCTACGTTCAAATGCAAGGAACTGCTACTAATAAGTGGTTCAAGACTAAATTAACTAAAACAGCCTCTTATGCTCAATTAACTGACAAGTTAGCCCAAACCGCTTTAATGAGTATTGGTTCCTCTTCGCTTAAGAAATTCAAAGTGAATAAAACCAGTTCCGGCTATTCTGTCACTTATAAAGGTACTGACAAAAAAATCGCTAATAACTTACTGCAAAATGGTATGATCACTTCAGTTATCGGAATTGACCCTGATGAACTAAAAACTGAAAAAGTAGATATTACGATTAATACTGATAAAAAATACAACTTAACAGACTTTACTACTAATTTAGCTTACAATGAAGATTCAAGTCATAAAAACGTTCAAGTTAAGATTGACCAAATTAACAAGTCAAAACCATTGAAAATACCAAATAAGATTGTCAAATCAGCAGTTGATTTAGGCAGTATGTCCCATTAGACTTGAATTAAGTGAGATTAAGAAAGAAGTTATCATCTTATGAATTTTAAATTTAAAAAAGTGGGCTTGATCGCCCTTGCTGCTTTAGCTATTGGTTTAACCGGCTGCAGCAACAACAAATCTACCAAGAAGACCACACCTGTTTTGACCAAAAGTGAAGTTATTCAAAAATCACAAAAATCATTTAAGAGTGGACAAGTAATTCAATCAGTCCGCCTTTCAACTGATACCTCTAGTCAAAGCGTTATCGCCAATACCACCTTCGGTGGCGACAATAGTACAGTTTTTCATATCAACAATCAGACAACCGCTCAAGGTAAAACCAGAAATTCTGAAGAATGGGTTAACATGAACAACGTCTTTTTAAACGGTGGTCATACTTGGTATCGTTCTAACTTAGATACATTAAGTGGTCATACTTACGCAGAACTTGTAAGTGCGATTATGAGTAATGATACAATTAACAATCCAAGTTCGAAATTAGTTAAGGCGTACAAGATGACACGCAAAGGTCAAACTTATACTTTGAATGCTAAATTAAGCGACAAGAAGACTATGAAAAAGGCACTTGATCCGATTGTTTCAACTCTAGGTCAAACTCCTGAACAAGAAAAATTGTTCCGCCGCATGCAAAAATATGGTACTTATCAAAATATGACTGTAAAGTTAGTAGTTAAGAACAATAAGCTCTATAGCTGCAACATTTTCATCAATATGAAGCTTGGTAAGTTAAATAAGGCAAGATTTGGTCAAAGCTTCGGCAATTTCGGTAGCCACGACTTCTTAAAGGTTCCAAGTAACGCTTTAGCCGCTAAACCATTGCCAAAATCAAGCAAATAATTTACTGCAAAAAATAAGACTCTCCAAACGGAAAGTCTTATTTTTTGTTATTCTTTTCCTAAAATTTTCCGGATCCGATCCGCAATTTCAAATTCACCTGAGAAGATCACTTCATCCCCTGGCTCAATAACGGTAGCACCATTTGGTGAAATCCACTTACCATCTCGTCTAATCCGGCTAACTGTCATCTGATCAACAAAATTCCAGTCGCGCAATGGTCTTCCTGTATACGTCGTATTACGAACTACAACTGAGTAAAGAACATTCTTCGTGTCAGTCATTACATGGTAAACAGCAGGTGATTCAATCAATGCTCTCATCAAAGATGATCGTACATTAGTAAAGTTGAAAACTTCAATATCTTCATTTACCAACTTATGAATCACTTCAGCATCAGTATGATTCAAACGAATAATTACTCGCTTAACGCCTTCTTTACGAGCCAACTCGCCTAATCTGATATTTTCTTGGTCATTCCTCATTGCGGCAACAAAAATATCACCCTCAAAGCCACCAGCTTTTTCCAGATTCTCTTGATCTAATTTATCAATCAAAGTCAAATCTGCTCGGTTATTGAAAGTATTATAGCGCTCTGCATCACTAGTAAACATCTTGACTGAGTACCACTTATCGTGCAAGTCATGAACAACCGGCATAGTAAAGGTATTAGCCCCAATCATGATAACGCGTTGCTTAATTCGATCTTCTGGTCGTAATTTAAATGAAGAATTAAAAATGATTGGACTTACGATACATACAACAACTGCAGCTAAGATAAAAACATCTGATTGTGTAGTACTAATTACCTTTAAGCGTCGTGCAACTTGCAAAGTCGGTAAAACAATCGTAATCGTTGTCGCGGTTAAGAAACCACCAGCAAAAGCATTTCTGTGATCAAATTTTCTCATAAAGACGCCAACAACAGGTGCTTTGGCAAGAAGTAAGAAAATAACCAAAATTGGTAATAACATCAATGCTTCTGGGTGAGCAAACACGCTACGCAAGTTCAATCTCGCCCCAGTCATAATGAAGAAGATGGGGATAAAAAAGCCGTACCCAATTGAAGTTAACTTGTCTTTAGTGGCCTCGCTCGGCTCAAGTAATTTCATGACTGTCCCTGCTAAAAATGCACCCAGGATGTTTTCGGCACCAACCGTTTCTGCAACGGTAACTAATGCAAAAATCAAGAAGAAAGCTAAGCGAATATCTAGTTGCGTAGTGGCCTTAGTAACTTTAACAAACCACAAGTATGGCTGCTGGAAGCGCCATAATAAGAAAATCGCAGCTACAAATAACAAAATGATCAACCATAATCTAGTTGCGTCTCCGCCGTGCACACTGGCATAAATCGTTAAGAGTAAGAGCGGAATAACTTCACCAAGAACTGCTGTTAATAAAATCGTCTGTCCAATTGGTCGACCCAAAATGTCTTTTTCCTTCAAAGTAGCAATAACTACGCCAAGAGCAACGGTCATGAAGATGATTGCAGCTAGTGGAACTTCACTAAATAAGCCAATTACTTTCAAAATATAAGCTAAAACACAAGAAGTAATTGCTATCCCGACAAATGCAAATAGAGCAGTTGTTAATGGATCAACCATTTTACCCGCTTGACTGCGAGTCTTTTGGTTATTTTTTCTACTTAATAATTCAAAGTCGATTTCCATCCCCGACAAAAACATCAGCAAAATCACGCCTAAGTTCGACAGGAAGGTTAGGTCATGCGTACTAGAAATCAAATTAAATCCACTAGTTCCCATAATTATTCCGACGATGATTTCGGCAACAGCAGTTGGAACATTGTTCACTCTGAAGCGCGCCATAAAGATCGGAATCACTAGTGCTAGTAGAACCACTAAGAAAAGTGATAACTGTGACATTTCAAACTCCCTTTCTTAAAAATCACAGTCTATTATATAAAAAAAGCCGCTGATTAGCGACTTTTAATTGCTTTGAAATTATCTGTTTTAACAAACTGTGTAGCACCAATTGCATAGTAACTTTCACCAGCAATTTTAACAGCACTACCATAAGTTTTAACTTTACTATCCTTAAGCAGCTTAGTATTACCAGTCTTGACTCCGACAGTGTCGTAGATATAAGAATTCTTGACTAATAAACGCAACGTACCATCAATATTGGCAGCATTAATGTATTCATTCTTAGCAATTTGATAATACTTAGTCTTATTGATCATCTTAGCATCAATAATATTAACTGCAGTACCAGCACGCTTAACTGCTTTATTCTTAACGCGCTTACCTTTTGCATCATATACATAAGCATCGTGCATCAAGGTGGTTTCGCCCTTCTTAACATCAGGAATCTTAGTTATATTGTCTTCAGGATTATCCTTCTTGGTAGGTTCGTTTTTATTATTTTGCAAATCATAGTAGTACTTAACAAGATCAAAGAATTGATCCATTGAGTAGCCCCATTTAGCAAAATACCCATCAGGGTCTCCGTGATCTGTCCCACCTAAAAACTTGGAAACAGCAGCATGTGACCAGATCGTTCCCTTACCATCATGAGTAGCATTAACTGGCTTTAAATTATAGCGGTGAAGAAGCCGTGCAGTATAGATAGCATCATTATTGACACTCTTGATAAAATCAGCGCGATTATCTTCTTCACACAGCTCAATATGAATGAAACGGTCGTTAGCCATTGGACCTGCACCCCAAGCACCGTAATCAGGCGTCATCATCTGAATAACAGTCGTTGAATCGATGAAGGCATGAACATAGGCGTACATATTAGGCCACTCACGATTGAAGTAAATGGCCTCATTCATAGCAGTTGCACCTGGATCAGCTGTTTCGTGAATTACAATTCCTTCCGGCTTACCATTGCGGTATTCAATTTTATTTTGCGTATAAAATTTATTGTAAGTAATATTTTGTGCTGCCAGAATCTGATATAAGTAGCTTGTACCAACATATTTTTGTTTTTTGGCTAAACTATTAATTGATTCTTCCGCGTAAACAGTGGCTGTCTTTGGATGGATAAAAGAAACTGCAACTGCAGACAAAACGACCATTGCAGTTGCAGTAAAAAATTTTTTCAAATTCAAACTTTGTTTCAGTCCTTATCTATCTCGCTTTTTAAAGAGGAAATTCATCTATTTAACAAAGTTAGCAACCTTAACGTATTGGTTGATCCCAATCTTATAGTACTTCTGGTTAACAATAGTTACACGGCTACCATAAGTGTTAAGAGATTGACCTTTCTTATACTTGGTATCGTTATCACGATTGCCGCTACCGTTGTAAACATAGGTATTACGCTTAAGAAGACGCATTGTACCGTCGATATTGCCAGCTGAAATGTATTGATCAGTGCCAATTCTGTAGTACTTCTTGCCATTAATAGTCTTAGTACCATAAGTAGCAATAACGTTATCTTCCTTAAGTGCCTTCATACCAGCAATTCGCTTGCCTTTAGCATCATAAACGTAGGCATTGTGCATCAAATTTTTATTTACCTTGGTACCTTTAGAAGCCTGAGTAGCTGGAAGTGCGCTATTCTTTGAGAAAACATCTGAGTTAACCCAGCCTTGACCAGCAATATGCATTCGTTTTGTACCATTATAGTAAGTAATCGTTTGATCAACGTTTACAGTTTGCCCCTTCTTGACTGAACCAGACTTACTAGTTACATCGTGGTCTGTTGGCCAAGAATAAGTTGCAGCATCTTTTTCAACCTTATAGCTCTTAGCAGTCTTAGAAATAGTTGGATCATACTTATTTAAATTGTATTCCGTAATTCTACTATTTAAAGATTGATCGTACTTGCTATCAGTAGCATAAGTACCCGTCAAAGCTTTAGTTGCTTGAGCATATGTTGCAGCATTTTCAATCCATGCGCCCTTGTAGCGGTCAGGTTGCCATGAGACACCCAAACGCAATTTTGAACCATTGTCTTCAAAAGAATCTTCATACGAAGCATACTTTCTAAAGGCCGCATTAATATAATAACTTTTACCTTTAGAATCTTCTTCACGCGTTCTAGCGGTATAAGTTGGACCAGTCCAGTCGGCTCCAGCCTTAATTCCGAATAAGTTATTAGCTTCAACTGCTAAAGTTGAGCGACCCCAACCTGATTCAAGAATAGCTTGAGCAATCATAACTGATGGATACACACCGTATCTCTTGGCTGCTTTTTGTGCTTGTTTGGCAGCAGTATTTAAGAATGCATCTTGAACTGAATCTGCTTTAACAGTATGATTTTTGGATAAAGTTGCGATTGGCATGCTGCTTAGTCCAGTAACAACAGTTGAAGAAAGAACTGTTGCAGCAGCTAAGCCTGTTAAAAGTTTCTTTTTCAAATGAGTTTTCCCCCTTAAGATGACAATTCCATTGTATCTAGTTATTGGAAGGTAAACAACATTTAAACCTATTTGTTTTGAAATTATAATGGTTTTGAAATAAAACAAAAAAGAAGGTCCGAAGACCTTCTTTAAAAATATGGAGGATACAGGGCTCGAACCTGTGACCTCCTGCTTGTAAGGCAGATGCTCTCCCAGCTGAGCTAATCCTCCATGATGACCCGTACGGGATTTGAACCCATGTTACGGCCGTGAAAGGGCCGTGTCTTAACCACTTGACCAACGGGTCATGTCTCATCACAAGAACAATAATAAGTATACTAGCTTCAGTAAAAAATGCAAGTTTTTTTTCAAAAAAAGTTTAATTAATTTTTGCAAGTCTCTGATAATTACTTTTCATCCAGTGATAATAGCTGATTCCATTGGGCATTGTCTCTCTTACATTCAAAATAGGAATATTATTTTGTTGGCACATTTTGACCAAACCATTAACGGTAGAACTAGATGCTTGAACATTATTAACAAAGAAAGCAATCTTTTTATTCTTAATAGAATTTTGCATTTGATAGATACTGCGTCCACTAGGATCAGTTTCGTTTTCAACAGCTTCTTCAAACTCTTTGTCACCGATTCTAAAATTACAACGCTCTAAAGCATAATCAAATACTGGTTCACTTACAAAAACTGGTTTTGTATGCTTACCATCAATCTTGTCAGCAATTTTTTTAATTTGATTAATCTTATTTAAATATTTTTGTCCATTTGTTTTGTAGTAGTTTTCGTGTGCAGAATCAATTTTACTTGCCTGTTCAACAATATAATCAACGTAGACCTTAGGCATATCTAAGTCGTACCAAATATGTGGATTTGCGCCGTTTTTCTTATGCAATAGGCTACTTACCTTAGTTAGGTGAAGATTGTTAGCATCGGCTAAACGATCCATCCAATCGTCATAGCCTAAACCATTTGAAATAACGATATTTGCCTCTGCAACTTCCTTAGCAGAGTCGGCAGTTGGTTCAAAATCATGTGGATCAGTATCCCCATTAGTAATGATTGCAGTAACTCTACCGTATTTACCAATAACTTGCTTAGCAATGTCAGCATAGATATTAGTTGAAGTAACAATATCAACTTTATGATGTGCGGAATTTTCTTCTGATTTATTATTTGCACATGCTGTTAGAACTATTACTAATGAAACTAAAATCATCAAAAAAATACATTTTTTCTTCATTATTATCCTCGCTAGTTACCAATTATAAGATAAGGATAGACTTTGTTTTTAAAAAAGGCAAAAAAAATAAGAGAAGCATACGCTTCTCTTATTTTCCATATTCCGCTAGCTCCGGCTGTCAGACTCGAACTGACGACATCTTGATTAACAGTCAAGCGCTCT
>NZ_AZFM01000089.1 GCF_001434335.1 Lactobacillus kalixensis DSM 16043 | reverse complement strand
TTTTTTTTGCTAATTCTTTAGTACGCTCAAATTCAATCATATCAAGGGATTCCTTATATTTTACTTCAAAATAATATGCTTAAAAGCATATTTAGGGGTTGACTAAATATTTCTATGAGCATATTATATGAACCGTCAACGAGTTACAAATAAACCTAATGAATTTAATCTTCTGTGTGGTAATGGAAATAAAATCATTAGCATATTTTTTATACACTTATTGTAGTACATAAGCGTATTTTTAGCAATAAAAATATGTAAATAGGTGCAAATAAGTGCAAAAAAATAAAAGTACCCGTTGAATATTCAATAACAGAGGTGACGTCTTATGGACTTTTAACCCCCTCCTCTGTCAAAGAGAGGTGAGTTTTAATCATGGATCTTCATGATTATGTCGAACTAATTGCCCTACTCTTTTGGGTAATTTGTGCAGTAAGTGGTTATGTTCTGGGCAGAGTTCATTTCAAAAATAAGCGCTTGGAAAAGCTTCGATTAATCACTAGCAATCTGATGAAGAGTTACATCAGGATCTACGATCAAGAAAATCTATCTGATGAAAAGAAGATCAATCGGGTCGGCAATGCAGTGGTAGATGGATTGAAGAGCAAAGGCTTTAAGTTGAATGAACAAGAAGTAGAAGACATATTTGCGGCAGTGGCCAAGCAAATCAATTCTACTGATGAAGCTCAGGATAAGTAGTTTTAATAATTAATTTTTTTCGGAGGTATTTT
>NZ_AZFM01000088.1 GCF_001434335.1 Lactobacillus kalixensis DSM 16043 | reverse complement strand
CACGCGTATATAGATCACTTTTTTCTTCAAAAACTTTATAGGTTTCTTTTGTCATTCTTGATAGAATACCGTATGCTTTCATGAACGCTAGAGGATCACAGAAATTATCTTCCATTCTGCATGAATATTCATATATTAGACGGACCCCATAGTTGTCTGCAGGTTTTTCATCACAATTCTGCCAGCCGTAGCCAATACAGTCAAACTGCTTTAAATTAGGTCCATCACCCATAATATGACCAATTTCATGTGCGATAGTAAAAGGTACTTCGGCAGAATGATTATGCCAGTTCATGTTAATTCCTATTTCACGCTTATTTTTCCAAGAAAGTGAAGGGTAATTAGGATCAGATTCAAAGAAGACATAACCAATGTCATGATCGTATGCAAAATTAAATAGATATTTAATTAAGTCGTTTTTGCGTTCATCATTACGTGCAATACTATTGTCTGCCATGTTTTCTAGCTTCTCTCTCTTTAATATCGGCTTCCATCAGTTCACGTACCATATTAAGATATTTTTCTGGAACGTGATAACCATGGTAAGAGTAAGGTACTTCTTGATCTAATGAAATATCTTCTTGAGAGTGCTTTGCAGGATCGTCAGTTTTACCGCTTAAATAATCGATAGTGGTATTTAAGACATCTGCAACTGCACTTAATGCCTTTGTACCGGGCTTTCTTGCCTTCCAATTATAGATACTTCTCTTACCAAGTCCAGCTTTATCATTTACTTCAAGTAACGATAATTTATTTTTTTT
>NZ_AZFM01000087.1 GCF_001434335.1 Lactobacillus kalixensis DSM 16043 | reverse complement strand
CAACTTGAGCAACGTTCATCTTACCAGCATCTGAACCAGCATATACTTCAATGTTACCTGAAGTTACAGGTGCGTTGTTAGCAGCGTTGAACCAAGTAACAACAGCTGGACTAGCAAAGTCCTTAGCAGTAACGTTCATTGAAACGCCTGACAATACGATAGCACCGTTTTGGTCAAGAGTAACTTCTTGTGATCTACCTTCCTTACCTTGGTAAGTGAATGAGTCACCTTCTGGGAAAGTCAAAACGATCTTCTTGTTAGCGTTTTGAGTACCAAAGTTCAAACCTACATTAGTAGCAACTACTCTGTAAGTTGAACCAGCAGCGTCAGCTGATACTTCGTCTAAGCTAGTGATTTCCTTTGAACCGCGGAAAAGTGAAACGCTTGACTTGTTTTGGTCACTTGGGTTAAAGGTTGAAGTAGCAGTAGTACCATTAACAGTAGCTGAGAATGATACTGAAATAGCAGACTTAACGCTACCGCTAAGAGTAGCAGTGTTTAATGAAACGTTTGGAGTAACGTTAACAGTAGTACCGTTTTGAACTGCAGGGATTGCACCCAAGTTAGTTGCACTAGTAACAACGTCAGCAGAGACAGTAGAAACAGCAGTAGCAGCAACTGGAGCAACAGCTAATAAAGCAGCAGCAGCAGCGCTAACGATTCTTAAATTTTTCTTCATGTGGTCTTTTCCTCCTTGAAATATACAAAAATGTAATAGGGCATAGGTTCAGCATGACAGGAGCCTATAATGTACAAAATCATTCAAAGCAAGATCCATAAGTTTATAACTCTTATGAGGTAGTAGTCTTGCTGAAGGATCAGCATGCGTACAGGCATCACGCCTGAAGCATTTGT
>NZ_AZFM01000086.1 GCF_001434335.1 Lactobacillus kalixensis DSM 16043 | reverse complement strand
CAAATGACCTTTTTTAATTTAGGACATAGTGTCCAACTTCATTTTACAATCGGCCAATTGAAAATTTTAAAGAGAGCAGCCATTTCTACCAACATATTTATATGTTTAAAATGCCTGTTTTAATCAAACATGTAAAATGAAATATGTCGGTCTCTTCAAATTTGCTCAAATTCAACTAATTTATAGATCGTTAATTTTCAAGCTTTTTTATAAAAAATAATTCTAAAATAAATTAAATTCACGACTTAAACTGAATTATTAACTTAAATATAATCATGTAGCTAATAATTAGAACAAAATTGGTTATCGAGCTTTGTTATATAAAGCGCTTTAAAATATAAGGCTTACAACTGAATATTCAATATTATTACCAAATTTAAGTGTTAATTATTAATAAATTTTCTATTTTCAACCATTTTATAGCTATTTTGTCTATGTAATTTTCTGTTTACATAGCTAAAATGTAATTTTAACCTTTCATGTTGATTTTAGTATTTATATCTAGTTTAGTATAAAATGTTATTTTAACCAAATATACTATATTTGTACCTTATTAAATATACTTTGATCGTAAAACCGCATAAAATAAGCCTTTTATGTCGCGCAATTTTACCCAATATTCTAATAACAGTCGAATTTTATATAAAAAAATATATATTTCAAAATTATTTAAAAAATACGGCAATTATATAATTATCGTATAGATATTATTTAAATATTCGCTTTTCTTTCTATTTCAATGCTTTGAATAATATGCTTTGTTATTAAATAACGATCAGAGTGTTATTTATGCCACTTCCCCCTAAGTGTATAATTTTTTGCGGTAAGTTAAAAAGTAAATGAAAAAGAGTCAAATCCT
>NZ_AZFM01000085.1 GCF_001434335.1 Lactobacillus kalixensis DSM 16043 | reverse complement strand
TTGACTGTTTCTACACCATTCAAAGAATTCTTCAAATAATGGCTTTAGTTCTTCTTGCCTTCTTTGATATCTTTCTTCATTAGACAGATTCTCCCAAGACTTCTCCAGGGTAAACATCTTATTGCAGTAGTGAGTTCCTTGCTTTGATAATGATTTGCCTTCAGTAGTTGGTGGCACTGCTTCTTTGAACTTTCTTCTAACGTGTGCCCAACATCCAACTAGTGTTGCTTCAGGTAATTGCTTGTAAGCTTGCCACATATCACAGTGCAAATATCCTGAGTAATTTTCTAAGAAGTCAGTGGCGACTTGGCCACTACGATGAGGATCATGATGATATAGCGTTATCGGATTAACTTCTTGCTTACCTGATAAGAAGGTCCAATAATAAGTCTTCTGAGTATCGCTCTCAAGGACGCGATAACTAGTTTCATCGGCATGAAGGACTGTTTGAGTTAACAAGATTTCTTTAAGTAGACTGTAAATAGGCTTGAAGTAATATTCCGTTGTCTTCATTTGCCAGTTAATCAAGTCTTGGCGACGGATAGGAAGTCCCATCTTTTGCCAATCATTTTCTTGACGATAAGCCGGCACCTTTAATTCATATTTTTGATAAATCGTATGAGCGATAATTGAAGAAGAGCCATAGCTGTGTGCTAGTGGTGCTTTAGGAACAGGAGCCTTGATAATCTTATCTACTTCATTATTCAAACTGCAGTGCTCACACTTATATGCATGCTGGATATGGTCTAATCTCTTTATCTGAGCTGGAATAAAGACTAACTCTTTACGTGCAGTCCATGAGCCAATTTCCTTGAGCTTTTCATGACAATCTAAGCAATATTGTTCTTCTTCAGATAATTCATGATGAACTTCTTCAGAAGGGAAAGCTGCTAGAACAGCTTCTCTTTTAGCTTTACGCTTCTTACGTCTATAAGTAATAGTCTCTTCTTGGTCTTCTCCTGGGAAGCTCTCCATCTTCAT
>NZ_AZFM01000084.1 GCF_001434335.1 Lactobacillus kalixensis DSM 16043 | reverse complement strand
CAACGACCTTCGGGTTATGAGCCCGACGAGCTACCAGACTGCTCCATCCCGCGATATCTATAATATGCCATGTAATGGACCTTGTAGGACTCGAACCTACGACAGGACGGTTATGAGCCGTCTGCTCTAACCAACTGAGCTAAAGGTCCAAGCTTACAATAGCGGCGGGGGGGATCGAACCCTCGACCTCCCGGGTATGAACCGGACGCTCTAGCCAGCTGAGCTACACCGCCATCACTATATGCAATCAATGGATTACAATCGGGAAAACAGGATTCGAACCTGCGACCCCCTGGTCCCAAACCAGGTGCTCTACCAAACTGAGCCATTTCCCGTTATATGCGCCCTGAAGGATTTGAACCTTCAACCTTCTGATTCGTAGTCAGACACTCTATCCAGTTGCGCTAAGGGCGCATCATCAATGCCGGGGATCGGAGTCGAACCGATACGGTTGAAACCAACCGCGGGATTTTAAGTCCCGTGCGTCTACCAATTCCGCCACTCCGGCGTGTTGATGAAAGCGGAAGACGGGATTCGAACCCGCGACCCCCACCATGGCAAGGTGATGTTCTACCACTGAACTACTTCCGCAAAATTATAATGCCGATTATACGACTTGAACGTACGACCCCCTGTTTACAAGACAGATGCTCTACCAACTGAGCTAAATCGGCAATATTGTCAAACTATGTGGTTTGGCAATACGGGTGGTGGGACTTGAACCCACACGTCCGAAAACACTAGAACCTAAATCTAGCGCGTCTGCCAATTCCGCCACACCCGCAATATAGGGTCATGAGCTGTGAGGGACTTGAACCCTCGACCCACGGATTAAAAGTCCGTTGCTCTACCAACTGAGCTAACAACTCGATATGGAGGATACAGGGCTCGAACCTGTGACCTCCTGCTTGTAAGGCAGATGCTCTCCCAGCTGAGCTAATCCTCCATATAAGCACGGCAGCTGCCTACCCTCGCAGGCAGTCTCCCACCAACTACTCTCGGCGTTAA
>NZ_AZFM01000083.1 GCF_001434335.1 Lactobacillus kalixensis DSM 16043 | reverse complement strand
TAATTAACAATTGCCTTAGTGGTTTCTTTGTCAAAGAAGTGTGCCTTGTTTACATCAAAGCCCATCTTCACCTTGTCTCCTGGCTTGTGGTAGTCTCGTGAGTTTACGATTGCTACGAATTCTGTGCCATCTACCTTTTGGTATAGTTGAATAGTTGATCCTAATAGTTCTGATACTACTACTTCTGAATCTATTACCGCATTTGGCCAAGTCTCAAGGAAGGCTTCTTCTGAGTGGATATCTTCTGGTCGGATTCCAAAGACTACATCTTTATCGTTGTAGCCCTTTTCTTCAAGCATCTTTGCCTTTCCTTCTGGAATTTCAATATCTAGCCCCTTACCATCAGTGATTCTTTGGTTCTTGTAGTGAACGTTGAAGAAGTTCATTTGTGGTGAACCAATGAATCCTGCTACGAATTGGTTTACTGGGTGATTATATACTTCCAATGGTGAGCCGATTTGTTCTACCTTACCTACTGACATTACAACCACTCTGTCTGCCAAAGTCATGGCTTCTGTCTGGTCGTGTGTTACGTAGATAGTTGTTGTACCTAAGTTTTGGTGCAACTTTGCAATTTCGGCACGCATTGATACGCGAAGCTTAGCATCAAGGTTTGAAAGTGGTTCGTCCATCAAGAAGATTGGTGCATCACGCACAATCGCACGTCCTAAGGCTACACGCTGACGCTGACCACCTGACAATTCTCCTGGCTTTTTGTCCAAGTATTGCTTCAAGCCTAAGATATCTGCCGCATGTTGCACACGCTTATCTATTTCTGCTTTATCGTAGTGACGAAGCTTTAAGCTAAAAGCCATGTTGTCATAAATTGTCATGTGTGGGTACAACGCATAGTTCTGGAATACCATGGCAATGTGACGATCCTTTGGTGCCACGTCATTCATTACCTTGTGGTCTATTTCAAATGTTCCTTCTGAAATATCTTCCAGACCAGCTACCATTCTCAAGGTAGTTGACTTACCACAACCTGATGGTCCTACGAAGACGATAAATTCCTTATCTTTAAT
>NZ_AZFM01000082.1 GCF_001434335.1 Lactobacillus kalixensis DSM 16043 | reverse complement strand
CAGTATATGACAGAAAACGGAGCTAAGATAGGTACCTTATTTTTAGACGCTTACAGTCAATCCATCGATTTCAAATTGGTGATCACTCTTCTTCTTGATTGGATATTTGGTAATCATTTTTGTTTCGGGTTGAAGCTCTAACAACAGCTTTGAAGGAGCATATTTTCGTTCAATTTCTTCAGCTGAACCTTTTGCTAAAACGACACCATTTTCTAATATATACATCTGATCTGCATTTTCAGCTTCTTCAAGATAATGTGTTGTTAGAAAAATTGTGAGTCCTTGCTCTTTTTGTAATTTCTGTAAAAGATTCCAAATAACCATTCTAGTTTGAATATCTAGTCCGGTTGTTGGCTCATCTAAGAACAGCAAGTTGGGATGACTAATTAATGCTCTGACAATATCAGCTCTTCTTTTTTGACCACCTGACAAAGTCCCATATTTCTGATCTAAAAAATTTCTGATTCCAATTAGATCAATTAGTTCTTCTAACCATTCCTTTGAAAAAGTTTTGTACATTTTTGCTCGTAAATACAAATTATCTTTCACAGTCAAAGTGTTATCTAAAACACCATTTTGAAAAACTACGCCAATTTTCAAATTATTGGAATACGTGATAGTTCCTGAAGTCGGCTTTAGCAATCCTGTCAAAATATTGATTGTCGTAGATTTACCTGCACCGTTAGTTCCCAGGTAGGCCACTAATTTCCCTTCTTCAATTTCTAAATTAACTTGCTTTAGAGCTTGCTTCTTACCATAATTTTTAGTTAAATCATGTGTTTCAATTAACATAGCTATTCCCTCCGTAATTTTTTCTACACTGCAAGTTTATCTAGAAAAAAATATTAAATCTCGAGAAATAGCATGAACCGCTAGTAAAGGATAATGAATGGTCAATTTTTTAACATGAAATAAAAAAAGCACTAATCAGTTATAACCTTAAAAGTTACTGATTAGCGCTATAAGAACTATCTTTTCAGAAAGAATTATTCATATTAACTGAAACTTGAAAGCTAAGAATCACGCTCTTTCCGCGTGGCTCTTGGCTTTTT
>NZ_AZFM01000081.1 GCF_001434335.1 Lactobacillus kalixensis DSM 16043 | reverse complement strand
TCCTTATTTCGAGCAAAAGATGATGGTAACTTTACTATTAGAACAGCTCGTAATGTCTTAAATGATGGCAGAATTAACTGGCAAAAGCTACTTTGCATCATAGCTGCTAAGCTAGTCGCTTGCCTTAAACCGGTGATTGATAAAAGACGACGCTTAACCTTTATTGTGGATGATACATTAATCTCTCGTTCTTATTCTAAAAAGACGGAATTGTTAGCTAAAGTTTATGATCATGATAAACATGAATATTTAACTGGATATCGCGGTTTAACTTTAGGCTGGAGTGATGGTAATACTTTTCTACCAGTCAATTTCGCTCTTATGTCTACTAAAAAGAGCCAAAATATGATTGGTTCAAAACCAATTACTACTGATGAACGCTATATTGCTGGTAAAAGAAGACAGCAGGCACAACGTAAAATGAATGACGTTACAGTAGAGCTTATTAATCAAGCACTTAAACTAGGCGTAGAAGCAAAGTATGTTTTGTTTGATTCATGGTTTACTTCTCCTAGAATGTTCTGGATCTTAAAGCAGCTAGGACTTGATGGCTTAGGTATGATCAAGAAAAGTTCTAAGATTTATTATGTTTACCGTAAGCGTCATTATGATATCAAAGGCCTTTACAATCGCTTGGCAGCTTCAAAAATTCTTAAGAAGAATAATTATCTCTATAGTAGTATCGTTACCGCACAATATCAGGGCCACAGCTATCCATTAAAAGTAGTTTTTGTCTCCAAAAGAGGCAGTAAAAGTAATTATCTAGTTCTAGCAACTACTCAAATCAAACTGCAACCTGAAGAAATCATTCAGCTTTATGGACGCAGATGGCAGATAGAAACATACTTTAAAGCTTCTAAGCAGTATCTTGCATTAGATAAATCACAGATTCAAAGTTATGACGGCCAATGCGGATATATCGCCGCAGTAGCTATTACTTATGACTTACTGGCTTGGCAAGAAAGGCAGAATACCGATGACAAAACCATAGGAGACTTATTCTACATAATGAATGATTCCTTACCAGATATAAAGTTTATAGATGCATTGGTCTACTTAATTTCTAGTCTGAAAAATCTTCCAAGCATAAATAAAAATTTACTTGATCAAACAATTGAACAATT
>NZ_AZFM01000080.1 GCF_001434335.1 Lactobacillus kalixensis DSM 16043 | reverse complement strand
AAAACATTCTAAGCTTAATAGTGAATTAATTATCCGACGGGATAATTGATTCACTATTTTTGTTCTCAGCGTAGAATTGAAATAGTAGTAAAACATTATGCCGTGATCTATTTAGACGCTTGACGTCGTAATAAAAACTGGCAGTTTTACTTATTAGTTCAGTAATCTCTTCGAAGAATGTCGACACTTTGATGTCTGGTTTAGAAAATTAGATCTCTGCTAATAAGTATTATTGTTTTACTGCTATCTTAGGAGGTTTTTAATCATGAAAGTTGTTTTTGGTATTGATGTAAGCAGTGATAAATCTAATGTGTGTATCTTGGTAGACAATAGTAAATCAGAGTTTACCATTTCTAATGATCGCCCTGGTTTCTTTGAACTACTCAATAACTTAAAGACATTTACTAAACCTCAAATTATCTTTGAGGCTACCGGTGTATATTCACGCAGACTGCAAACATTTCTTCAAGATTACGGCTATGATTATGTAATCATGAATCCATTAACAGCCAAGAAAGAAATAGATATCGGTCTACGTCATAATAAAACTGATAAAAATGATGCATATCACCTAGCTTTAATTCAGAAGTTGTATAAACATGCAATTAATAAAACTCAGTCTGAACAATACCAACAACTAAATGCTTTAAGCAGATTCTATGCTCAATTAACCGATGATGTAGTTACATCTAAGAATCGTCTTCACAAGGCACTACAGTCTACTTTTCCCGAAGTTGAACAGTTATTTGAAGCTTCTAAAGGTGAGAACTATTGGACGGTCCTTAGCCAATATCCACATTGTAAAGACGTATTTCAATCTAGCGAAATAGATGTTATTGATGAACTATTAAAGATTAAAGGCTTTGGTCAGAAGCGAGCAGAAAAAACTACTAAAAAGCTATTTGAATTAGCTAAAAAGAGCTATCCTTCTGTCTCATCTAATAGTATCGAATCTTCTCAAGTGACTTACTATGCTCACCGCTTAATTGCCTTAGAAGAGCACCGCAAGCAGCTTATTTCTAAGATGGTTAAACTAGCTAAAGGGTTGCCTAATCATGATCTGGAAATATTAAAGAGTATCCCTGGTTTCGGTGAAACTACTGCTGTTAGGGTATTGGCAGAGTTAGGCGATGTTCGTAGATTTAGTAATCCTAACAAGATTAATGCCTTTATTGGAATTGATCCAGGACATTATCAATCAGGCGAAAAAGATTCAAGCTTAAGTATTACTAAGCATGGAAATGCGGAAGCTCGTAAGATTTTGTATCGTGCTATTGGTCAAATAACCAGCGCAGCTAAATTTAAACCTTGTCATATAGCTGATTATTATGAAAGCAAAAAGCGATCTTCTCAAACCAAAGGGTTCAAGAAAATCGCTATCGCTTCAATTCATAAACTGATTAGAACTATCTATGCCCTAATCACCAAGGATCAA
>NZ_AZFM01000008.1 GCF_001434335.1 Lactobacillus kalixensis DSM 16043 | reverse complement strand
CGAAAAAACCAGAACCAATCAGGGTTCTGGTCAATTTTGATGCTTTCAAGTTTCAGTTAACTATAAAAAAATGCCTAGCATCTATGTTTTTGAAGATGTCTAGGCATTTTCTTTTCTATTTTTTAGGTGGTAAATATGAATATGGATCTGGATTCTTGGCTCTAGAAGGCATTGTATATCGACCAAACAGTATCATTGCATGGTGAGTATGAATCCATTCCTCTTTTGGTAAAAGTTCTTCTAGTCTTTTTTCAACTTCATGAGGTTTTGCATCTTGCTTTACAATGTGAAATTTCTTAGAAATACGAGATACATGAGTATCAACAGCAATTGCAGGAACCCCAAATCCTTCAGCTAAGACTACATTTGCCGTTTTTTCGCCTACTCCAGGTAAAGTCATTAACTTCTTCTTATCCTTAGGGATTTGGCTATCAAAGTCTTTTACCAGCATCTCAGCTGTTTCTTTTAAGTGCTTTGCTTTAGAGTGATATAACCCAATTTGCCGGATATCACCCTCAATTGTTTCAATTGAAGCATTAGCTAGATCTTCAGGTGTTGGAAAATCTTCAATGAATTTAGGCATTACTCGATTAACCATTCTATCTGTTGTTTGAGCACTTAATAAAACTGCACACAGCAGATGAAATTTATTATCCCAATGAAGCTCACCTTTTGCATCAGGATACATTTGGTTAATTCTAGATAATACATCCCGAGCTTCATCATCACTAAGTAATTTATTTTGCATACTATCTATTCCTTTGTAAAAACTGCTCGATTTGGCTAGGTGTAGTTAAATTGTGTCTTTGCCAATTGAGCAATACGCGGTCAACATACTTCAAACTATAAGCTTGAGATAAAACTGCTTCTCTAAGTGCCATTTCAATAATTTGGGGATCATAATGATCAATGCTAAGCCAAGAGGCAATTTGTTCGCGTTCAATTGGACTTAGATAACGTCCAAATTCGATTTCAAACTTTCTGCTTAACAAATTTAATGGGTTATTATCAAGATTATCTGACACTTTTGTTTTATTATTGTGACTCGTTTCTTTGATTAAAACATTTTCAGTCAGATATTTATCTAATTCATCATACAAACCATTAAGACTATACTGATTACCGATCCTCCCTTGTGAATCAGTAGTTTGTTCAATCGTTAAAAACTGACGTTCAATTAAAGTTTGAATTAAATTAGCTACGTCATTCACTGATAAATTAGTGTTAGCAGCAATTTTCTCATTTGAAGGAAATTGCTCACCTTTTTGAGCAAAAGCTTCTAGTTGAATAATTAGAATTAATTCAGCATCTGAAATATGTAATTGCGGATAATAAGCTATTAATCCATTTTGGATAGTTGTAAATCCTAAAGTTCGATAATCATTAAATTGCATAAAATTCTTCTTTCAAAAAAAGTTGAACTAATTTGTTTAGTTCAACTTTTTTATTATTTATTTTTATGGTTGCATTCTATTAATCAATCTTGGGAATGGAATTGCTTCACGAATGTGATCAAGATGACAAATCCAAGCAATTGTACGTTCAAATCCCATACCGAAACCTGAGTGAGGAACACCACCGAATTTACGTAAGTCAAGATACCATTGGTAATCCTTAAGATCAAGGCCAGCATCTAAAATTTGTTGTTTCAAAACTTCGTAATTACCTTCACGTTCTGATCCACCAAAGATTTCACCGTAACCTTCTGGTGCAATTACATCAGCACATAAGTATTCCTTAGGATTATCAGGATTCTTCTTCATGTAGAATGGCTTAATTGAAGTTGGGTAGTTCATAATAAAGACAGGACGATCATATTGTTCTGAGATATAAGCTTCATCAGGTGCGCCAAAGTCGTCACCCCATTTGAAGTCTCTACCAGCGTCTTGAAGCATCTTAACTGCATCATCATATGAAAGACGAGTAAAGTTACCTTCAGTAGTTGGACGAAGTTTTTCTGGATCTCTTCCCAAAATCTTAAGTTCGTATTGATTATTTTCCAAAACTTGCTTAGTCATGTATGCTAAGTATCTTTCTTGAAGGTCTAAAGATTCATCTTGATGCATCCAAGCCATTTCAGGTTCCATCATCCAGAATTCAGTCATATGACGACGGCCTTTTGATTCTTCGGCTCTGAAAGTTGGACCAAATGTAAATACCTTACCAAATGCCATCGCACCTGCTTCACCATACAATTGACCAGATTGTGATAAGTAAGCATCGTGATCAAAATATTCTACGTGGAATAATTGAGTAGTACCTTCTGGAGCTGAATGCATGAAGATAGGTGCGTCAAACTTGATAAAGCCTTCCTTTTCAAAGAAGTCAACAGTAGCCTTAAACATAGTGTTTCTAATTTGCATAATAGCAAATGGCTTCTTTGATCTTAACCAGAGGTGACGGTGATCAAATAAGAACTCAACCCCATGTTCCTTGTTAGTTACTGGATATCCTTCGTTGTTAGATACAACTTTCACATCTGAAATTTGGATTTCATAACCGAAGTGTGAACGTTCATCCTTGTGAACAGTACCAGTGATGTAGAAGCTTGCTTCTTGACGTAAAGTCTTAGCAGTTTCAAATACTTCTTCAGATACATCATTTTTACGGATAACACCTTGGAAAAATGCAGTACCATCACGTAATTGTAAGAAAATAATCTTACCGCTAGAACGTTTATCAGTTAACCAAACATGCATTTGGACTTCTTCATCAACATGTTCAGAACAATCCTTAATAGCAATTAATTCTGTCATATATTATTTCTCCACCCTTTTTTATTATTATCGTGTCATTAAAGTCTATGATACCAAAGATTTTACAAATTAGCGACTTCGTTTATCTCTTTTCCATTGCGAAAATCATATAAAATATAACCCAATTGGCCTTTAGTGTTTTGAAAAGCCACTTCCCAAACGGGTTTTCCTTTATACCAACCTAAGTTAACCGACTTAATTTGTTGTTGAGTATGGTCAGCTTTAAAAATTTTTTCAATTGCACTTTGACTTTTACCTTTTTTAGCAGGATAAATGAAAGCTTTTTTTGAATGAGTTAAATAAACAAAATAATAAGTTTGCCCTTTTTTGTCAGTACCTTTTAAGGCATAAGAATTCGTGCCACGATCTAAATGATAGTAAGTTTGAATATTGGTAATTGGTGTTTTTTGACTGGCAACTTGAGCAATTGTTCGATCATTTTGCCTTGAGGAGCTGCCTGCTCTAAAAAACACAAAAATACTACCAATATAAAAGACAATTAAAAAAACAATAACCCCGATAATAAATCTAATGGTTTGTCTTGTGTCGTCTCTGATCATAATTATCCAACTTGCCCTTCAATTCTTTTATTGTAATTTTTTCTGTTTTGACTGGAATCGCAGTAATAAAATCTTTACCGTAATTTTTACTCCATAATCTTGAATCTAAAATAACAAATTGACCATAATCATGCTCACCGCGAATTAGACGTCCTATTCCCTGTCTAAAACGAATAATAGCACGAGGTAAACTGTCATTTTGGAAAACACTTAAATTAAGATCTTCGATTCTCTTTTGTCTTAATCTAACTTCTGGTTGATCAGGAGATTCAAACGGTAGCTTAGCTGCAATAACTAAATCCACTCCACTTTTATGAAAGTCAATTCCTTCCCAAAAACTATCCGCGCCAAGAATAATTGCCTTTTTTGCAATGCCAAATCTCTTAGCGATTCTTTGATTAGAACCAGATAACCCCTGCGCTAAAATTTCAAAATCTTTTAGTTTTGGATCATTAACAATTGCTGAAAAGACATCACGAATTTTATCGAGATTAGTCATCAAAATTAAAATGTGGTCCTTAGTCAAAATATCAGAAACAATAATTTTTTCAAATACCTTTTCATATTCATCACTATCAGGACTAGGCATATCTTTAACTGCAAGTACTTGCAAGTGACGTTTGAAATCAAAAGTACTTTTTCCAATGTAAGTTATTGGGTGTAACTTTTCAAGATTTAATTTGTTAATTGCATATTCAAAATTATCATTTACTGTCATAGTAGCGCTGACAAAACAAATATGATCAAATCGATCATAAATCTGTTTTAATTCATCATTTACATCAAGCATTATCCAGTGCAAATTAGTACTTAATGGATCTTCTGGGTTAGTGACAACCAAGATAAAGCCTTCTTGTTCGAGTTCTTTGCCATTAATTAGATCAGCTAGTTGGTAGCTCTTTTCTGCATAATAATCTAAGCGATCAATTTGTTCAGCTATTTCACTTAAAATATCATCACTTGATGAAAAAAGATTGTCTTGTTCTTGATAAAGCTTGAATAAAATCTGATTAGTGTCCTGACGAACTTCTTCTAATAATTGTTCAAATTTTGTTAATTCAGCCAAAAACGGACCATTTTTTGGAAATAATTCTTTACTTTGAAAACTTAACTGTAAATTGCCATTTGGTAAAAGATTATCATTGATTGCATTATCTTTATGACTGTAGAGTAATTTCTGCAACTCATTAATTTTATAAATCAATTCTAAAATTTTAGTGTTTAGTTTTTTAAGTAAAAAATTCAGCTCTACGTCATCGGTAAATTGATTTTGTGCAGAATCATTGGAATAATACAACAAATTACGCAAATGGCTCAGTACGCCCCATAAGGATTCAAAGCGAAGTGCATCATTGCGTGAAGAAATCACATTATCAGTAAACCGGTGTGCTTCATCGATTACTAAGTATGGATTTTGTCCCCAAATAGTGTCCATGTAGTGATTAGCCAGATATGCGTGATTAGTAACCAAAATATCTGCTTCTTCTTGTCTCTTTCTGGCCAAATTCCAAAAATCAACTGAAGAAAAACGGCTTCCTACTCTCGCATCCCCAGGATGGGAAATCTGAGTAAACAACTGATTGTTGTAATTAGTTAATTGTAATTCGTCCATATCTCCAGTTTTGGTCTGAGTCAACCAAACTAAAATTTGCATTTGCAAAACAAGAGTTGGTTTATTTGGAGTGCCGTTATTAAACAAACTTTGCACAAAACCATCTAAGTCAATGTAATGACTACTCGATTTAACAACTTCTGCCTTTAAATCAAGTCCAGTTACCTCCAAAAGCTGCGGTATTTCATGTCCAAGGATCTGGTCTTGTAAAACATTTGTTGGCGTTGCAACAACTAACTTTCTTCCTGAATAAAGCTGATAAGCATAAGAGAACAAATAAGAAAAAGTTTTGCCTGTTCCATTAGGTGCTTCCACAAGCATTGCTTTTTCATTAGGATCCAAAATGAAATTGTGTAAATGATTGATCAAGTCAACTTGTGCTTTTCGGTAATGGAGATGCCCCTTGAACATCTCTTTTTTCTTTTTGTTTTCTTGAGGAAAGTGTGAAGATCCCTTGCTAAAAACTTCTGACTCATCTTCTTGTTTTTGCAAAATAATATTACGTACTTGCATAAACTCTTTTGAAAGTGGTCGCTTACTTTGACGATAATAATCGGCAATAGTGCTAAAAATCCACGAAGTATCTCTAACTAAACTAGATGACAATGAGCTTAGTGTGTTTAACGTAGCTTGAGGCAACGTCTCTAATTGTCTAATCGTATCAATTAATAAAATAGCTGTTCCATAGGCATCTGAATCAGCCTTATGTGGATTCAGATGTTTAATATCTAATCGATCAGTTAGATCACTTAACTTATATGAAGGTAAAGTCGGAAAAGCAATTTTAGCTAATTCAACTGTATCAATTGCACGATTAGTTAATGCTTCATAACCATGCTGAACTAATTCATAATTCAAAAATGGCAAATCAAAGTTCACATTATGAGCTACAAACACGGTATCTTTAAGAATATCGATGATCTTAGGTGCATAATATGAAAAGTCCTTGGCATTTTTAACATCTTCATCATGAATTCCAGTTAAGTTTTGAACTGACAATGGGATTTCACGGTGAGGATTAATCATGAACGAATAGGTTTTAACAACTTTCATATGCTTAACAATGGCACAGCCAAATTGAATAATATGATTGTCACGCTCTTTTTGAGTACCGGTTGTTTCCAAATCCACCACGGCAAAAGTATTTTTAGCAAAAATATCTGACATACTCTCCCTCCTTTCCTAACCTAATAAGTCTATTTTAATCTATTTGGACAACTTTTTTAGCACTTAATAAAATTAAATACTTACTCTTAACTTTTTGTTTACTAATATCATTTAAAGCATCTTCATACAGCTGTAATTGTTCTTTATATCTTGTTTTTAATTTTTCTATTTCAAAATCAAGATTTGAAAGATCAATATGATCAGTCTTATAGTCGAACAAGATAATCCCATCATTTTCAATATAATACCCGTCAATAGCCCCGTGAACCAGTATTTTAGCATTTTTATCACTAAAATCTCTTTGCCCGATGTTCTTATTTACAGGCCTTAACATTGAAAATTCTACTTCTCGTTTTAAATTTTCTGGTTTTTCTGCAAATACTTTAGCGAAATCACTGTTTACAAACCAGAGAATTTCATCTTTTTTAAGGCTTGGAACAATACTTGGGTCTAATTTCTTTTGTAAAATCAACGTGTTAATCTCTTCATCTAACTGCTGCTCACTACCATCCCCAGTATAGTCAAAATATTGCAAAATCAAGTGTGTTGCTGTTCCGACTTCTGTACCAGTAAAATTGCTATCAAATAAAAAATTAGGTCTAGTGTCTATTTTTTGTAAATAGCGATTAGATGAGCGAATCATTTTAGAATTATCCAAATCTTTCTCATCTGGATCAGACGATTTGTTAAGTTCTGAAACAGCTTGATAAGCATTAGTGCGACTAGCATCAGCAAATGGATATTTAAAATCAAATAGTTGTGTTACAGCTTTAGTTAGTAGGCTATGCTCAATATTATCTTCAGTATGTTTTTCTTTTTCAACTTTCTCTTCATTGATTTCATCAAAATTAATGTACAAAAATTCTGAGTTTTGATCAACTGATGAAGTAATACTGTCAACAGTTGTAGGGAGATTCTTTTTGAAATTAAGAGTTGGACCAACAAAGCTTAATGGATTAGTTGCTGATAGCTTATCTGTTAATGACAAATTATTTTTGTCACTCCAAGTTTCTGAGTCTTTATCAAAATTAGGGATGTCCGCAACTAAAATCAATTTTTGCTTTGCTCGGGTTACTGCAACATAAAGAATTCTTGCTTCTTCTTCTAGGTTCTGCTTAGATTTTTGGATTTGAGCCATTGACCTTACTAAAGAATTCAAGCGATCTGTCTCCCGCTTAATAGTTAAACCTAAAGTATCACTGGTTAAAACGTAATCTCCTTGCGAATCCGTTTTTTGATATTTATGTTCTAGTCCTACATAGAAAACAATTGGAAATTCTAATCCTTTAGAGCCGTGAATTGTCATTAATCGAACGGAATTATCTGCTTCTTTTGACAAAAGTGGTTGTGCCAGATCCTTTTGAGATTTACGCATTCGACTAATAAAGTTAATAAACTGATATATTCCTTTAAAACCGGCACTTTCATATGAACTTGCACGTTCATAGAGGGATTCCAAGTTTGCTCTGCGCTGCTCACCATTAGGTAAAGCAGTCATTATTTCAAGTAAGTTTGTTCTTTCGTAAATACTCCAGATTAATTCTGAAATCCTATGCGTGGTAGCGAATGATCTTAAAGATTCTAGTTGATTCAAGAATAGTTTTACTTTTTCACTTAAAGCATTATTCTTTCCAACATAATCTAAGACAGCGTTATAAAAGCTGCTAGTCTTATTATTTGCGCGAATCTCACCCAATTCCTTATTGCTAAAGTTAAAAATTGGTGAACGTAAGACGGTTGTTAACGGAATATCTTGATCAGGATTATCGATAACCTTGAGGTAATTCATGATTACTGTTAATTCAAAAGTTTGAAAATAGTTTTGAGCATCAGTAATAAAAAGTGGAATATCGTTCTTAGCAAACTCTTGCATAATTTGTAAATTATTACTTCTGCTTCTAGTTAAAATAGCAATGTCTTTATATTCAAAAGGACGTAGTTGCCCAGATTTAGCATCAAAAATTTGCATTTTTTCTTTTTTGAATTGCTTAATTCGACTAATTACCATTTGGATTTCAGAAAAATTATCAGTTGAATCATCGTCAGACGTATTACTATTTCTCTCTTTTTTGTGATAGAGGATTTCACTAGATTGACTTAAATTTTTGGGGTAATAATTCGCCCCGAAGATCAGCTGCCCTTCACCTTGATAATCGATTCCTCCAAAGTCTTTACTTAAAACCTTAGTGAAAATTTGATTCACGATTTTAGTAACAGGTTCTGTAGAACGAAAGTTATCTGACAATAGAATTCTTTCTTCATTTATATTTTCTTTATCACCATAATCATGGTATTTTTGTAAAAATAAGCTTGGTTCAGCTTGTCTGAAACCGTAGATTGACTGCTTGACATCCCCCACCATAAATAGATGATTGAAATCCTCATTTTTTATTTGTTGGATAATTTGTTCCTGCAAATTATTGATGTCCTGATATTCATCAACCAGGATTTCTTTAAATTTATTTTGATAAAATTCACGAGCTAATTGAGAATTTGACGTATCCTGACTCAAAATTTGGAAAGCAATTTGTTCCATATCGGTATAATCAAGGACGTTTTCTTCACGCTTAAACTGATTAAAACGATCGATTAATTTTTGCTCACTTTTAACAATTGTTTGGGTAATTCTCCTAGCTTTTTTCATTGCTGCAAGCTGCTCATTTTCCCCTGTAGCAAAAAATTGTGAAAAAATAGAAAGGATTGTATCTTGGGCTTCTTTCTTAATTTTCGTAGTTTCCTCAAAGAACTCCTGAATGTCTTCATCCCATTTTTTAGATTTTGCGGTTCGAATAGTAAAACGACAGTTCTGTAAATCTGAGCGCAAACTATCATAATCTTGATCCTCATCTAGATCAGAAATGCACACATTTAATTTACCGAAAAAGAGTTTGAAGTTATCTAATTGCTTAGCCATTTTATCTGTTTGAAAAATTTCCTCATCAAGCAACCGTTGTATTTTATTTTGCAAATCTTTTAAAGTTGCTAACAAGTATGGCTTAATTTGTTTTTGCCAAACATCAGAATTAACTAAACTATCACCGATTTTGTATTGATTAGGCAATTCTCGCAGCCATTGACGATAGTTAGGCTTAGCCATTGCGTAATTATAAAGGTCAAGCAGTAATCCTCTTGCAGTTTCATTATCCCGATCACCTACAAAGTTATTATAGAATTCTTCAAATTCTTGACTATCTTTTCCTTCAAGAGTTTCAGCTTCGATTTCTCTTAAAGCTCTTTCTTTCATCAAGGCCGCTTGAGTCTCATCAGTTAAAATACTAAAACTTGGATCTAAATCAGCTGCATAGTAAAAGCGGTGAATTACATCCAAACAAAAAGCATCGATTGTCGAAATATTGGCAGTGTCAACGTTATTTAGTTGCCTCTGCAAGTATATTCTTCTGTCTTTATGATTTTCTTTTCTAATTGCTTTAGTAAGTTCATTTTTAATTCGTTGCTTCATTTCCTCGGCAGCTGCCTTAGTAAAAGTCACAATCAGCAATTCATCCACACCAATACCGGAAAGAATTTCTTTTAATACTCTTTGAACTAGTACTGTTGTTTTGCCTGAGCCAGCGGAAGCAGAAACTAGAATATCTTTACCATGGTAATCAATAGCTTTTGCTTGCTCTTTTGTATATTCCGGCATTCTATTATTGCTCCTTTTCTAGTATTTCTTTTATCTTTTCCATTAATTCTTTCTTATTCATTCCTGAAATTTCATGATATTCATCTTCATTAAGCATGGCATCGAAGAAGAAGACATCACGATAGTCCGAATAAGTGATTGCATTTCTCCCCCTATTATAGCGATATGGATTTAACTCAACTTTACCTGATAAAATTTCGTTTGATGCTTTTTTGATCAGATATTCGTCGTATTTAAGTAATAAATCCATCTCTTCTTGGGTAAAGCTATGGTCTCTTGGTAAAGTAAAACCGCCAGTCTTTTTAGATCGAACTCCGCTATAGATTTGTGACGCAGTTCCTCCTTTTTCTAGTGCTGGTTCAGCCTTAGTAATTAAATCTGGATCACTTGAAATTAAACCGTTGTACATTAATTTCGGCTTACTGTCGAGCAAGTTTTCTTTGATCTGTAAGTTAGAATCAAAGACAGTTTTACTATTTAATCGTTCGGTTTGTTGTGTAATTGTTTGATAAAAGGCACCAAATAGCGCGATTTTTTCTTGATTAGTTAATGCAGGAAAGTTCTGGTTGATAACATCCAAGTAAGAGACCATTTGCATTTCAGTTCCGTTATAGAACATCCCTAAATCGAATTTTTTAGCAGAAGATTTGTAGTCGATAACTTGTGCTAAAACATGGTCATTATCAAGCTTAGCTAAATCAAGTCGATCGATTTTACCACGCAGAATAATATTATGATCACCCGCCAAATTAGGAACTTCGAATTTGAGTCCTTTTAACTTTTCTTGTGAGCCAAAACTTAATTCTGATAAATATGGCTTTAGTGGGGTCTCTTTTGCTTTTTTATGCCAACTCTTAGCTACTTTGGTAGTGGTTTGATCAAGATTATCAAAGAGATAACGATTAAAGGCATTATTCATTAATTGTGCATAACGACCTTCTTCACGCATTGCCACACGTGCTGCAGCTAGCAAAGTTTGTAATTTTTCTTCATCAATCTCAGCTAAATCTAAACCTTCTTTATTCATCTCTTTTACCAAGCGGTCGAAAGTTTCGTGGAAGTAATTACCTGATTGACTTAGATCTAGATCATTTTCTAGGCGTTTATGTAACCTTAAGCCATACTTTAAGAAATACTCAAATGAGTTTTGATTATATGTTTCAAGTTGAGAAACAGAGGTAATTAAGTCTTTACTATATAATTTTTCGGCAAGTTCAGGACCAATATCATCTGGATTATTGTCAAAGTGACTGGCCTCAATAACCTGATCAGTTTCTTCAGGAAGGTATTTTTTAGATAATTCGATTAGCTTTTTAATTTCATTGCCTTGTTCAACCGAATTTAAATATGTAATATAGCCCAAACTCGCTGCAGGATTAGTGATAAAAGAAAGCAAATCTTGCAATTTGTCTGGTAAATCATGTTGTGTCATCTCAGGAGCATTGTAATTTTTTAATTGTGAATAAAAAATTGACGGCTCCAGCTGTTCATTTGAAGCATTTAAAACTGGATATGATACATATACATGATCCTCGGCCAAGGACATCGCCAAACCAAATTGATAATTCTGATCGAGATTATTAATTTGCTGACGATCTTCAATGTAAGCATCTTCTGAGAAGTTGGCAGCAATTTCTTCTAAGTTTTCAGAACTTAAAAATCCAGGCGTTTTTTGGATCTTTGGTAAGTTTGTAGCAGTTGCGCCAATGATGAAAACTTGTTTGTAATGACTGCTTTGCACCATTCCTATTTCAGAAACATTTACTGCGTCTAAAGTTGATGGAATTTGAGAAAAAGATGCTTCTCTAAATCCGCTGATTAACATATCAAAGAAACTATCAAGTTTAAAGTTACCATTGTTGATAATTTTGTAATCCTTCAAGAGCTGAATTAATAAATTCCATAATTGTTCAGGCTGTTGTGCTTGTTGTAAATCACCAGCTTGATCTGCTTCATTACGCCATTCGTCAAGTCTAGCAGCAACACCATTGTTTACTAAGAAGTTAAAGAATGTTTTTAGTGCTTCGTTAGTGTCTTTTTCTTTCTTTAAAGCATTAGTTAGTCTCTTAATTTGATCAATTAAATAGCTGCGTAATTGTTCTAGTCTTTCAATTTCATCAGGTTTTTGATCTAGTGCAATTACATTTGCATCTGAAAAACTAGATAACTTCTTTTCCCAATTTGTATAGTCAATTCCATGAGCTAAGACATAATTTTCTAGCATATCTACGTCCTTAACATATTGTGCCAATTTCCCTTTATACCATTCAGGGATCAGCATCCGCGTTTTTAAAATAGTCAAAAGATTTTGGGTCTGCAGTCCTTTTTTGATTAAAGCTGCCAAGTTTTCAATCAAAATCACTAAGGGATGATATTTCATTTCTTGCTGTAGATCATTAAAAAATGGAATATTATTTTGACGTAAAATTGGGTTCAAATATGTTTCATATTCATGCAAGTTCGGTGCCAAAATTAAAAAGTCGCGGTAGCGGTAATTACTTAAAGCTACTTGTTGATATATTGTTCTTGCTGCAAAATAAGCCTCTGCATAGCGAGAATCAGCCTTTACTAATTGAACTTGGTCTAATTTATCTTTTGGTGCAATGGCGTTAATCCAGACACTATTAAGTAGCTCTTTTCCACTTAATTTTCCTTCGATCGGGAACTTATCACAAGTATACTCAAGACCACGCTTATTACAAAAGCTAATTAATTGATTAATCGTTCTTTGAATAACGTAATCATAATCACCAGCTTCGACATTTTCAGTTATTTCACCTAAGCGAGTTTTAAAAGCAAAAGTAACATTTTTTGCCTTATTCATTAACAGTTTAATCGTTAAGATTTCTTGTAAAGAAAAGTGTGAAAAATCAGTAAAATAAAAACTAGTATTTTTTAAATCATCTTTTTGAGCTAACAATTCATTTAGCTGTAATTCAACTTCATTTTTAGTAGAGAATTTTCCTTCAATTCGCCGAATAAATTCTTTATAAATGATTTTTAGATCATGAATCTTATTTTGTGTTTCTTGATTAGTACTGTCATCTGGTTCTAAATCATCTAAATCAACATTACTATCATAAATTTCAAGAATTGTATCGTATAATTGCTTACTCAAACCTGAATTGATATTTACATTTTGAAATAAAAGTAATTCATCGTGTTTATCTTGAATGATCTGTGCCACTAGCATTGCGGCGGCGGCATCATCCAGCTGAGTTGGTAAGCCAGTTTCGGCATCCTTTAAAAAATACCAAGCTAAACGAGAAAAAGACAAAACTTGTAAGTTCTTAACACTTACTTGTTCTTTCTCCTCGTTGATAGCCAATCTATTTATTGCCCTAACTTCTGTGGTAAACTTAATATGATTAGGGACAATGATAAAAGTTTCTTCTTCTGGATTTTGCTGGTAATTCTTGACCGCTTGTTCCAGAATTTTTTCTTGTAATGGGTCAGTTTGTCGACCGGTTAAAAATTTGATCATTTGTTCGTAACTCCTTGTGTTTTATTTTAACATAGGAGCAAAATCTTTTACTAAAAATGAAGGCTAGGAGAAAAATATGAAAAGTAGTTATTTGGCTCATGGAAAAGTAATTTTGATCGGTGAGCATTCAGTAGTTTATGGTTACAATGCTTTGGCTATGCCAATTCAAGCATTAAATATTAGAACAGATGTTGAAGATTATGATCAATTATGGATGGATACCAAACTTTATCAAGGTCCATTCTATGATGCTCCCAGTGATTATGACGGTTTAAAATATGTCGTTAAGACTATGCTAGAAAAAGCTAATAGCGATGAGAAACTGAAAATCACCTACACTGGCGAAATCCCAATGGAACGAGGCTTAGGCTCAAGCGCTACTGTTGCTTTAGGCACTACCAAAGCTTTGAATGACTACTTTAATTTGAATTTATCTGAAGACGAAATTATGGCTATTACTAATCATGCAGAAATGATTAATCATGGTAAAGCTTCCGGCTTAGATGCTGCAACTGTTAATTCAGACTATCTTGTTTTCTTTAATAAACAAGACGGTCCTAAAATGATCAAAAGTAAACTAGGTGCATACTTACTAATCATGGATACAGGTGAGCTGGGAAATACTCGTGAAGCTGTTGGATTAGTGCGTAAGCAGCTTGATTCTTCTGTAGATGCTAATAAACGAATTGAGCGTTTAGGCCAGCTAGCTGATGATACAATGTCTTCTTGGACTAAGCACGATAGTCAAAAAGTTGGTCAAATTTTTAACGAAGCACAGGATATTTTGGCTAGCTTTAAATTATCTACCCCGAAGATCGATGATTTAAGAAAAATTGCACTGGCAAACGATGCATTAGGCTTTAAATTATCAGGCGGTGGTCTTGGAGGAATCGTCATTGCAGTTTGTGATAGCCAACAAACTGCAAAAAAAATCGCGGCAAAGAGCAAAGATTTAATTAACGAAAGTTGGATCGAGGAAATTTAATGAAAAAAACTGCACGTGCACATACCAACATTGCTTTAATTAAATATTGGGGCAAAGCTGATGCCCAACTCCGCTTACCTCTAATGTCAAGTTTATCAATGACGTTAGACGCTTTTTATTCAGAAACTAGTATTTCTGCTAGTGAAGAAAATGAGTTCTTCTTAAATGATGAAAAGCAGACGGATCAATCTGCTCAACGGGTTTTTTCATACCTTCAATATCTCCAAGATCGATTCGGTGTTTCCGGAAAATTAAAGGTTGAATCAACTAACCATGTACCTACTGCAGCTGGTCTTGCATCTTCAAGTTCAGCTTTTGCAGCTTTAGCGACTGCTTTTTGTGCTTTCTACGATTTAGATGTAAATAGACGTGAATTATCTCGTCTTGCAAGAATCGGATCAGGTTCAGCAAGTAGATCAATTTTTGGCGGATTCGCAATTTGGCAAAAAGGAACAGATGATGAATCTTCATTTGCCTATCCTTTAGACGAAACACCAAGTTTAGATTTATCATTATTAGCGGTGGAATTAAATCAGAACCAAAAGAAACTTCCCTCTACTAAAGGGATGAAAGATGCACAAGCTTCCCCGTTCTTTGAACCTTGGATTAAGCGTAACGATCTTGAACTAAATGAAATGATCGCCGCAATTAAGTCAAATGATTTCACTAAAATCGGTAGTTTGGCTGAGCTTAATGCTAATGAAATGCATGCGATTAATTTAACTGCACAACCTGGTTTTACTTATTTTGAACCAGATACAATTCGTGCTATTAAGTTAATTGAAGAATTGCGCTCAAAAGGTATCGAATGCTACTACACTATTGATGCTGGTCCTAATCTCAAGATTCTAACGCAACAAAAAAATATTAAGGAAGTTAAAAAAATCTTTTTGTCGGAATTCAATAATGTTAATATAGTTAAGGCTACTTTTGGACCAGGAGTCACAGTTCTGGACTAAAAGTAAATTGGTGATTATTAATTTAGATTAGAGGATAACGTTTTTTGATAACTGAAAAAGCGCCTGGAAAGTTGTACATAGCTGGTGAATATGCTGTTTTGGAACAAAATTGCCCTGCTATTTTAGTTGCAGTCAATCAATTTGTTCGTGTTTCTATTACTGAAAGCAAGACAACAACAGGTTTAATCCATTCAAAACAGTATTCACAAGATTCTATTCATTGGGTCCGTCAAGGATCAAAAATGGTAATCGATAACCGAGACAACCCATTTGAATATATTTTATCGGCAATTTCATTCACTGAAAGCTACTGCTTGGAACAAGGAATTGACTTAACTGTTTATGATTTACACATAAATTCCGATTTGGATTCCGCTGATGGCAAAAAATATGGTTTAGGCTCCAGTGCAGCAGTGACGGTAGCTACTGTAAAAGCAATTCTACGTTTTTATGGTGTTAAGATTAGTAACGAACTCGTTTATAAACTATCAGCTATCTCCCACTACTCTGTTCAAGGGAACGGGTCTGCTGGTGATATCGCAGCTAGTGTTTATGGCGGTTGGTTAGCCTACCAGACTTTTGATAAGAGATGGCTCAAAAGTGAACTCAAAACTAAGACCTTATCTCAAGTAGTTAATGAAGCTTGGCCAGGTTTAAAGATTGAATTATTGACTCCACCAGAAAACATGAAGTTGATGATTGGTTGGAGTCAAAAACCTGCATCTACTTCTCAATTAGTAGACGAAACCAATGCAAATAAGGTTGCATTAAATAATGAGTACAAAAACTTTTTAATCAAGTCACGTGAATGTGTTTTAAAAATGGTTGAGGGCTTTGAAAATAAAGATATTGAAACCATTCAAGAGCAGATCCGTGTAAACCGTCACCTGCTTCAACACTTCGCTAAAATCAATCATATTGCAATCGAAATTCCTCGTCTGACTGATTTAATTAGTATTGCAGAAAAATATGGTGGCGCTGCTAAGACCTCTGGTGCCGGCAATGGTGATTGCGGAATTGTAATAGCTAATACTAAGTGCAATACTGAAGCATTAGAAAATGAATGGAAAGAAAATGGTATTTTACCTTTAAATTTCCGAGTCCACCAAATTACTTTTTCACATTAAAATAGAGGTTTTACATGTCAAAAAGATCTGAAAGAAAAGAAGAACATCTGGCATTAGCCCAGATGTTTTTTGATAAAGAAAAAAATAATAGTTTTGATCAAATGCACCTGCTGCGACCAGCTCTACCTGAAAGTAAAGTTGACTTAAATTCAATTAAGACTAATTTGTTTGGAAAAAGTATTGCTGCACCCTTTTATATTAATGCAATGACTGGTGGCTCTAAGAAGTCCTATGAGATCAATAAAAACTTGGGTCGAATTGCAGCAAAAGCTCAAATTCCTATGGCTCTTGGTTCAGCAAGTATTTTAGTTAAGGAACATGAACAACTTACTAGTTTTGAAATTGCGCGTGAAGAAAATCCAGATGGAATTGTAATGGCTAACGTAAATCCAGAAACGCCTGCAGAGGACGTTAAAATGATCGTTAAAGAATTGGCTGCAGATGCTTTACAAATTCACGTAAATACCGTTCAAGAAGCAGCAATGCCTGAAGGAGACCGAGACTTTCGTTGGTTAGATAATATGCGCTCTATTCGTGAAGCGCTTGATATTCCTGTAATCGTTAAGGAAGTTGGTTTTGGCTTTGACGAAAGCAGCTTAATCAAGCTAAAAAACAATGGGTTTGATTTGTTCGATGTTGCTGGTCAAGGTGGCACTAATTTTGCTCAGATTGAAAATGGGCGCAATAAGTCAGATATTTCTTACTTAGAAGATATTGGTTTACCTACCGTTATCACCAGTTTAATTGCAAAGAAAAATAATGTAGACTTCTTTGTTTCAGGTGGTGTGCGCAATCCACTCGATATCTTAAAAGGTCTGTGTCTTGGCGGAAAAATGGTTGGCATTGCCAATACTTTTTTACAAAAATTAAGTCAAGATGGTTCAGATGGATTAGAAAAAATGATTGCTGATTGGAAGGAAGAACTTGCGGTTCTACTAGCAGTCTACGGTCAAAGTGATTTGAGCAATTTAGATCAAATCAAACGATATTATGACCTCCCTCTTAAGAGTCAAATTGATCAATTATTCTAAAAAGATCTCAAAAATGCATATTGGTGTGATACACTTTTAATGTTACAAAAATAGAAGATCGAGGGAAAAATGCAAAAGAAAAATATTACTGCTATTTGTATAGGATTACCAATTTTTCTAATATTGGTATTTTCGATTGTTATGAATGCCAGTTGGCTTAATGGCTTTGACCATTTTTTTGAACAATTAGTTCATCTGATGCCAGGACTGAAAAGTTTGATGCTCAAGATTACATTCTTAGCTGATACTAAAGTTGATTTGGTCTGGATGTTGTTGATCGCAATTATTTTATGGATCAAGAAGCAGCATCCTCTTTCACTCAGTATTGTAGTTTCTTTAATTACTGCTGATGCATTTGGATGGGTGGTTAAACATGTTGTTCAACGTCCTCGTCCAATTAACCATATGGCTGTAGATGATGGTTTTAGTTTCCCAAGTGGACACACATTAGGAATGGCAATCATTGTTTTCTGGTTAATTATGATCATGATCCCGGCTTTGGTTAAAAATAGAACAGCTAGAATTTGGTTAAATGTCTTATTAATTGTTTGGCTGATTTTGGTCATGATTTCAAGAGTGTATCTTTATGCTCATTATCCTTCCGACGTTTGCGGCTCAGTTGCGCTTGGTGCAATGTGGGTTGGGATTGTCGATGCAGTTTGGGACAAAGTTACTCCTCGAACAATCAAAAATAATTTCTAGCAAAAACCCGTTAGTTTTCAAAACTAACGGTCTTTTTGTACTCTATTCATCTTTCAAAATACGTAAACCTTTAGGATAAAAGTTTTTTAAAACGCCATTCCCCGTAACTTTCCCAAAGCTAAAAATAAATCCTTCTCTTGCAACTAATATGAATCCGCGCAGTTCTGTTTTTACTCTTAAAGTTTCTCCATGCAAATATTTTTTATAATCTTCAGAACTGTCTAATTCAACCACATTCTCTTGATCAACTTGACCTAGAACTTCAGCTAATTGATGACCAGGTTCAAATCTATTCTTCTTTAAGAGACCTAATTCTACGCCATTATTGACAATCTTAAGTCCCTTTAACTCACTAGGGTTGATTGCCGGAATAAAAACATGGTCCTGTCTAACGCAGGCGTTTTCTTCCCAATTTTGAAGTGATTCTGGCAAATTAAAATGATCTAGTACTTTCTTAACAAAGCCTTTTTCTTCATTAGTTAAGCCCTTGCGGTTTTTTTGTTTCTTCTTTTTCTTACTCTTTACTTCAACTTCTTCATCAGGCATTCGCAAAATTGCTGCAAATTGCCCTTCGCCCAAATTATCCTGTGGCCAAAAGCGCAAAGTCTTCTTCAAGTCTTCTAAATCAGAGTTTATAAAACTAGGATTACCATAACTCACTTTTTCTGAAACTACATGATTGGCTTTTTCAATGGTCATGCCATATTTTTCAACTAACCAGAGCACAATTGCTTCATCTTCTTCTGGCGAGAAAGTACAAGTTGAATAGATCAACTTTCCGTTAGGCTTTAACATCTTTACAGCTTCAGTTAAGATATCTTTTTGTCTTTCAGCGCAAGTTAAAACATAATCTTGCGACCAGTAAGTTATCGCATCAGGATTTTTTCTAAACATCCCTTCCCCACTACATGGTGCATCGACAAGAATTGTATCAAAGAAATTAGGGAATTTTTTGGCTAAAGCTTCTGAGTCATTATTGGTGATTAAAGCATTGCTAATACCGAAGCGTTCTAAATTTTCGCGAAGCGCTTTAACACGCGTAGCTGAAATTTCGTTTGCAACTAACAATCCTTTATTTTTTAAAGCTTCACTCAGTGCAGTAGTTTTCCCACCTGGAGCTGCACAAAGATCAAGGACATTTTCACCTGGCTCAACTTTAGCAATATAAGCCGGAAACATGGCAGCTGGATCTTGTGAATATACACTACCACTAACCCATTCTGGATCTTGGCTAGATACTTCCCCATAATACGCATGAGGAATGTCGGGAACTGGTTGGTCAGTTGATTTAGGCGTTTTTTGTTTAAATTTTAAAGAATTAATCCGGTATGCTTTTTTGCTTTCAGTTTGTAAACTAGCAACAAGTTTTTGAGCCTCTTCTTCTCCCAAAAGTTGTTGATATTTTTCGATAAATTCTGTCGGTAAATCAAGCATTTTTTCTTTTCTCCTTATTGTGAAGAATAACAAAACTAGCAACATAAGATACTGTTGCAACAATCCAACTTATTATTAGGACAAAAGCTAAGTGTTCAGGTTTATTAATAAAGGCATGCATCCTTAAGAAGACATATGCAATGATTGCTGAAACCACTTCAATCAAAATTAAACGAACTGAACGATTCAATAGCCAATTTCTTAATAAATTCCCACTAAGATGTGTCCGTCTCACTTGTCGCCACTGCATAAAAGCAATTAATGCATTAGCAATTATTGAAATTACCCACATCAAGATAATGCCACTAATATCTTTTAAAACTGAGAAACGATGGTGTTGATGCGTTGTGACAAACTGTGGTACATGCAATTTACTACCATAATGCTTAGCAATCTTCTTAATTACACTCTTATTAGTGCTATCGATGACAATACGATAATCTCGGATACTTCCCTTAGCTGTTGGTTGGTCTACTCCAGTAGTCAAATAGTATTTTTCCTGTTCCTTTTGATGGAAATTCTTAAAAATACCAATTACTGAATAATAACGCTTGCCAAAGACAATATATTTATTGTTTTGCAATTCAACCGCGTCATCTACTGCATCTGGTCCTAAAACTGCAAAACTAACTTGTCCTTTGAAATCATCTAAACTAAAATAGCGACCTGATTGTGTTGGTAATGTAATTCCTTGATAATTTGCCCAAACTAAAACCTGATTGGTTAATTCACGATTATCTAAATGGAGCTGAAGATGTGTTTTTGGATAAGTCTTATTCAGATATTTAAGAAAATCACTAATGCTCTCAGATTTATTTGTATAAAAATAGCGTGTATTATTGCTTAACCCATGTTCTTCAAGAAGTTGATCTGCTTCTCTAGACTGCACATTTGATAGCATTGCTCCGCTTCCTAAGAAAGTTGCAAAAACGATCAAGATAAATATTATTTTCTTTAAATTCATATTCTATTTCTATCTATTTCAAATATTCTTTCATCAATAAAATCGTAACTGATAAAAGTTTTGTTAATCTTTTCCATTACTTTTGAATTATTAAAGCTAGTATTTTCCCAAAATTCAGGAGAATTAGTAGCCCCATTTTTTTCGCCAATAAAAAGCAATTTACTTGAACTAACCTCTTGCCAGATTTTAATTGCGGCAGTATCACTATGACCAAAGTTTGGTGACCAAGAGCATAGAATCAAATCAAAATCCGGATACTTCTTAATTGCATCAATTGCAGAAAGATCCTCTACCTGAATAAAGCCGTGTTGGCCCGTTTCAGAGCTTTTTGCCCATTCTAATGAATCAGTTGCAACTGTTTTAATTCCAACTTCCTGAAGAGCTTTGGACCAATATGCGTTACCTGCCATAATCTCAAGGGCTGTTGACACATGAAGTTCATTCTTAATTGCACTAGCTGTTTCTAGATTAGGTAGACTCCAAATGCCGTATTTTAAAGAAATGTACTGCCGAACGCTATCAAGCATATTTTTTATTATTCGCAAATTTGCTCTCTGCGCTTCTCCTAGATCCTCTAGCAGTTCTTCAAATTGATCAGGTAAAATACCAAGTGGAGCTGGTGCAGACTGTAAGACAGTATGCGATGCTGCCGCTTGATCAATTTTTTTAACCTCTTCTACTTGTTCATGAATTATTTAGTTCATTATCTATTTTATCTAATTTTGTTAAAAAATTTGTCATCTCAATCTTCCTTAATAATGATTTTACCATTCATAACTCATTAAATCAGTTATAATAATAAGAGCATAAAGAAGGAGAGATTAAATGGCTCAAAATAAGAAGAAAGATCAAGAGGAAAGTCTAGGTAGATTTATACTTGATATCATCATTATGATGGCAATTATGGTTGGAATCTACTACCTTTTGTTTAGTTTTGTACTTTCAAATGAAACTGTATCTGGTCCATCCATGCAACCTACTTTTGAAAATGGCGATAGAATTATTGCAGTTCGTCACTTCAACTTGAAGCGTAACGATATTGTGATTTTAAAAGCACCTGATGAAAAGAATGCATTGTACATCAAGCGTGTAATTGGACTACCTGGTGATATGGTTACAAGTAAAAACGACAAGATGTACATCAATGGTAAAGAAATTAAGCAACCATATTTGAACAATAGCTATAAGAAACAAGCTAATAAGTCTGGGGAACTTTACACTAACAACTTTACTTTGCGGCGCCGAGTACCTAAGGGGCAATATTTTGTGATGGGTGACCACCGTGATGTATCTAAAGATTCAAGATACTTTGGCTTTGTTAAACGAAGTGCGATTGTTGGTGAAGTTAAATGGCGCTACTGGCCACTAAATCAATGGCGAACTAATTTTTATTAGACTGAAAACTCCGGCAATATGTTAGAATAAATATATATAAGGAGACTGATCAAGATGAATGAACAAGAACAATTAGCTGACGCAATTATTGATTTTCAAGTTAAACATCATGTGAATGATACTGATCTAGCCTTTGCTAGTCACCTTTCAGTTGAGAAAGTTCATGCTATGAAGACCGGCGATGGCAATTTTACTGCTGAAGAAATTAATCAATTATATGATTATATGGCAGCAAATGCTTAAATTGCTCAAAAAAGCGTGTTGTAATTCAAAAGTTACAACACGCTTTTTTTATTTTATCTGTTAACAATTTTGCTTTCAGCATAATTATTAATTAACCAAAGGTCTAATCCACCAAATAGAATTGTTCCAACTAGTAACTCTAGATCAATCAAACCTGTTAGAAGATTAGCATTTCGCCCTGTAATCAAGTTTTTGGTTAATCTCATTGTGATATCACTTGCATTAACAAACATATATGAACCAATACCAACCAAGATAATAATGATCAACCATCTTACCCATTGATTATTTTTAGGTGAAATAAAATCAGTAACTGCTCGACTGGAGAAATTGATGAAGCTCACAAAAGTACTGATAAACAATACAATTAAGAATAAGAACAGTACCATATATATAAAATTCATAAAAGCATCTCCGGAAGCTAATAGTCCAAAGAAATCTTTAATTCTCCAATGTAAAGTAGCAAAGAATCCGCCTCTCATATCTTGAATAAATATGAGAATCCCATATACGGCTAGTTGAATTGCGAAGATCACGATACAGCTCAAGATATTACTGAGAATATTTGCCAAATAGAACTTCGTATTTGACATCGGAATCAGTCGCCAGGTTTGACTATTGTTAATACTTTCGCTCTTCCAAGATAGGATACCCATGAAGACTATATCAGCAACAATTGTAGTTGGAATTAACATTGAACCAGTATAGCCGATAACATCTGAACCTTTCATTGGCATCATAATATTAGTAATTTGAAATACATAGTAGATAACTACAATTAATTGACAGAGCAAAACCCACTTAATAAAGCGACTTTTTTTCCTAAACATTTGCCATTCAACGTTTTTTAAATTTGTCATCATACCTCCTCCAGACTAATTAGCTTTTGCTTCAACGAATTTGTTAATCATTAAATAGTTCAAGCCGCCAATTATTAGATCTAAAATCAATAAGAAAGTTACTTGCTCCCAAAACCAGCTGTACGTACTGCTATCAGCAGTAAAGTAGTTGATATTTCCATATACATCGCCTAGCATTTCAATTAAAAATCCTAAGAAATATACAACTCCAACCAAAACTACTAATCTAATAATCAAAAGCACAAATTTGTTAGCAGATGGTAAGAAGTCAATCACTGTACGAGTGATAAAGTGAAGAAATGAAACTATTTCATACCAAAATAATGTAACCAAAATAGTCGTTAAAGCAATCAACAAGATTGGAGAAGCAAAATCACTGAAATTAAATTGAGTATGAGCAAATTCAGTGCTAAGTTCTTTTCTTAATAAGCTATTTGAAAAATATGCTATTAGACCAAAGATTAAGCTAATTATCAGTTGCATAATTCCTAAATATACAAGGCTTGCTAAGGAACTTAAAGTATTGCCAACATACATCTTACCGTTACTAATTGGTATTAATTGCCAAGTTTGACTACGGTTAATTTTTTCATTTGTTACAGTAGTCATGATTAAGTAAGCAAAATCAATTAAACCAGCAAAAACAGCCATCATCCCTGCAAATGCCATTGAGACAGCAGTTAGCATCGAAGCGTCAGTTTTATAATTGCCAAAGTCAATTGTTGCTTGACCTTCATTACGCAATGATACAAACATAATTACTGTTGCAGCTAATGCCGCAATAACATTTATTAAAAGTAACCAATAAGCTGATTTACTTTTTTCTCTGAAAAATTCTCTAAATAAAGTCCAAAAAGATGTCATTTTACTCATCCTCGTCTTCGTATAATCCTTCGTAGTATTCATCAATACTCTTATGATTTTCTCGAATTTCATCAGCAGTCTTATGCTCTAAAATTGTATTGTCTTTAACAACTACAATTTCATCAAGAAGAGCAGAAATTTCATTTACAAAGTGATCAGAGATCAAAATGGTTGATTTTTCGTCCTTCCACATAATGATTGAATTGATAATCTTCTTGCGAGCCATTGCATCAATTCCACCAAATGGTTCATCAAGTAAGTACAAGTCGGCTTTTCTAGCAAAAGTTAACGCAATAATTAACTTTTCGCGCATCCCCCGTGATAACTGGCTCAATTTCATCTCAGGATCAAGCTTCATGAACTTTCTCAATTCTTCAAATTCATTTTCATCAAAGTCACTGAAAATATTGATATAGAAATTCACAACGTCTTGAATCTTGCTGGAATCACTGAAACCAGTTAAACCATCTGTAAAGGACAATTTAGCCTTTCTCCGGTCTTCTCTAGTTTCACCGTCTAATTCAATAGTTCCTTTGTAATTCTTGGCTACACCGGCAATAATTCGCATTAACGTGGTCTTACCTGCACCGTTTTCACCAAGCAAGGCAACGATCTTCCCACTACTTACAATCTAAGTTGACGTCTTCTAAAATTTTCTTTTGATTTTTCTTGTAACTTAAATTTTTAATCGTCAATAATTCACTCATCTTTCTCATCCCTCTGTTTTAGATAATTTTGTAAAGTTGAAACTAAACTTTCTTCTTTTACGCCCAATTTGTCCATATTTTGAACAAATTCTTCTAACTCATTATCAATTAATGATTGCTTGGTTTGATTAAGTAGCTCAGTGTCTTCTGTAACAAAGTTTCCTTCACCACGTTTGGTATAAAGAATTCCTTGATCGTTCATTTGCTGTAAAGCTCTCTGAACAGTGTTAACATTAACAGTTAATTCAAGCGCCAAATTTCTTACTGAAGGAATCTTCTCACCGGCCTTAAGCTGCCCTAAAGCGATTTGGCGGTATAGATATTGTTCAATCTGGAGATAAATTGGAATATTGTCTTTAAACTCCATTTGCTTGCCTCTTTTCACTGTATTATTTACCTATTACAGTAATAATACACCCCTTTTTGAAAATTTGCAAACTTTTAAATTTATCTTTTGTTCCACAAATTGGAAAAATTATAGTATATAAAATAAAAAAGCCATTCAAAGCTTTTAGATTAGCTTTAAGTGGCTTTTTATTTTTCAAACATAGTACAAGTGTATAACTTTTAAGATGTTTGAAAAATAGTTAAAATCGCTAATTAATTAGTATTTTAAGCTGACAAGTATTTTTGCTTTAAAATAGCAATTTTGGGTCAATTTTGTTTCACTATTTAGCTCTTTCAGCATTTAATTCTGACATCTTGAGCATTACATCCACAGTCTTGTACATTGATTCAAGTACAGTGTACTCATAGCGCCCATGCATATTTTCTTCACCAGCAAAAATATTTGGACATGGTAATCCCATATAAGTTAACTGTGAACCATCAGTACCACCACGAACTGGATCTTCGTTAATTTCTAAGCCTTCTGCCTTATAAGCATCTCTTGCTAAATTAACAATATCCATATGTTTTTCAAGTTCGTCAGCCATGTTGTAATATTGATCCCACATCTTAATTTGCAACCGTTCAGTGCCAAAATTATCATTCATTTTCTTAACGATTGACTTAACAAGAGTCTTTCTTGCTTCAAGACCGTCACGTTCAAAATCACGAATAATGTATGACATATGCGCATGATCAACTGTTCCATCCAAATTCATCAAGTGGAAAAAGCCTTCTCTACCCTCAGTATTTTCTGGACGATCGTGTTCTGGAAGTTGATTATGGAAATCAATTGCTACTTGAAGGGCGTTGATCATTTGACCTTTAGCGACAGCTGGGTGAACATTTACTCCTTGAATATCAAGTTCAAATTGTGCTGCTGAGAAAGTTCCCCAGTCAAGCTTACCTGGTGCTTCACCATCAACAGTAAAAGCAAATTCGGCACCAAAATCTTCAACGTCAAAATGTCCTGCACCAGTACCAATTTCTTCATCTGGAGTAAAACCTAAACGAATAGTACCGTGCTTAATTTCAGGATGGTTCATCAAGTATTCCGCAAAAGTCATTAGTTCGGAAATACCGCACTTATCATCTCCACCAAGAAGAGTATCACCTGATGCAGTAATGATCGTTTGACCAATATAATTCTTCAAATGTGGGAAAACTTCAGGATCTAAATAGAATTCTGAATCACCTAATTGGATCTTACCGCCATCATAGTTTTCATGAACTTGTGGCTTAACATGCTCTGATTCAAAGTCTGCAGTGTCACAGTGTGCCAAAAATCCCATAACCGGAACATCATAATCAACGTTTGATGGAATTTCAGCGATAACACAACCAGCTTTTTGATTGTAGTGAATATCACTTAATCCTAAGTCTTGGAGATCCTTCATAATTACATTCTTTTGGAAGTTTTCTTCTCTTTCAGTAGAAGGAAAACGGTCTGAATGCTCATCAGAACGTGAATTTACTTGTACATATTTCAAAAATCGTGGTAATAAACTTGGGTATTCCATGTTGTACTCCTTTTTAATTAAAATAAATCTTCAAATGGGTTAGTTGATACTTCAGATAATTCAACACCAACATTCCACTTATTCTCTTCGTTCCACTTCTTAAGGCGATCATAGACCTTATACTTAAAGAGCTTCTCGGTATAGTGTCCTGGATCAACTACAGTGATTCCTGAAGAAATCATATCATGACCAACATGATAGTAAACGTCTCCTGTGATAAAGGCATCCAGTCCTTCATCAACTGCTCGATGCCAAAATTTACCACCATCTCCGCAGATAAATGCTACGCTAGAAACTGTTTGGTTATCATCAGCAGTAATTAAACGCGCCATCTTGATCTTCATTTTATCTTTAACATAGTAGGCAAATTCTTTTGCAGTCATTGGATGAGGCAAAGTTCCTTTTCTACCAATTGCGATGCCATCATCATCTGGAGCAAATGGTTCAACGTTTTCTAATCCTAACTCTTCAGCTTGCCAGTCGGCAGAACCATTTTGTGCTTTGTCAGAATTAGTATGAATTGAATAAACGGTAATGCCATTAGCCACAAGCTTGCCATACATTGCATTTTGGGGATCAGCAAAATCCAGATTACGTGCAGGTCTAAACATTACTGGGTGGTGACTAACAATGAAGTTCACGCCCTTTTCAATTGCTTCATCAACTACTTGAGGTCGAACATCTAAAGTCGTCATCACCTTTTTAACCTCTTGATCCATTGAACCAATTTGCATTCCTACTGGATCACCTTGACTAGCAATTTCTTCTGGAAAGTCTTGCCGTAATCTTGCGACAATATCTTTAACTTTAGTCAATTAAAACCTCCTTAATTAATTGAATTTCATCTTCCACTTGTTTAATTCGCTCAGTGTCTTTTTCTCTTGCCTTATTCAAATTAGTCAGCAATTTTTCATGATAGATCAATTGACCAGTCCATTTTTCTTTAAATACCGGATTAGCATTTTTGGACTTTAAAATTAATGGGCCAAAAAAAACTTCTTTATTGGTTAATTCGTGCTTTTCATCTGTTAAAACAGCCTTGATAAGCTCATAAGTGTGCCCAGCTTCAGCGATTAAATCTTCACCTACAATTTGATAATTATGATCAATTAGCCAACGTCTTACACCAGGTTCGCCAATATTAGGTTCCAAAATCAAAGTTGGAAAATTGAATCCCTTTTGCCATGCTGTTTCTAGAATTTGGCTCATCAATTTACCACCCATCCCAGCAATGACAACTGTGTCAATCTTATCTTCATGCTTAACTGTCTCAAGACCACTACCTAATCGAGTATCAATCTTATCTTCAAGCCTTGCTTCTTTAATATCATCTTGGGCATTTTGAAGTGGTCCTTTTGCAATATCACTAGCAATCGCATATTCAATTACACTATCTTTTACCAATTCAATTGGTAGATATGCATGATCGGTACCAATATCAGCTACTCGACTTCCAGGATCTACCATTTTAGCTAAAGTATTTAAACGTAAATTCATATTACCTCAATTATTTTCATTATATAATTACAAATTCTTAATACAGATTATATCATTTTCACATCGAGAGATTTAATTATAAAAGAAAGAAAATTTATGATAATTATTTGTCTGAACTTTGTTACAATAAAAATCAGAAAGTTGGTAATTATGAAAAGAACAGAACAGGTAACTTTAACTAATATGTGTATGGTTAAAAATGGAGATAAAATACTAGTACTTAACCGAACTGATCCGGTTTGGCCTGGATTAACTTTTCCAGGAGGTCACGTTGAAGCTCACGAATCTTTTCATGATTCTGTTGTTCGTGAAATTAAAGAAGAAACTGGACTAACTATCAAAAATCCTAAATTAGTCGGTATTAAGCAGTTTTATGATCATAATAATGAACGCTATCTGGTTCTTTTTTATACTGCTAATAAGTTCACCGGTCAGCTTCATTCTTCTGATGAAGGAGAATTAACTTGGATGACAGAAAGTGAACTTAAACAACATCAGTTAGCTTATAACTTCGATCATGATCTTCCATTATTTTTCGATGAAAATCTAACAGAGCATATTTTGGATGGAAAGAGAGATGAGCTTTTTTAATGAAGAAAGGTTATGGATTATTACTTTCAATTGGGATTATTATAATTGTTCTCTTCGCATCAACACCGTTATTTGAACAATTGAAGAATCCAGGACATATTTTCCAAACTAGTATAATTAAAAAGAGTACATCACCTCATTCCAAAAAAAAGGAAAAGAAGAAACACGTTGTTACTTGGGGATATCCATTTGAGCGTTTATATAAAAAAAAGATAAAATTTAAAAGTGGTCAAAAATTCGGTATAACTGATGTTTTACGTCGAACAAAGCCCAAGAGTTACTTCCATGACGGTTATGACTTTGGCTTTTCTGAAGTTGGCCACTCACCTGTTCTAGCAATTCATGCAGGAACTGTTCATAAAGTAAAGTTTCGTGAAGGCCTTGGCCTATACGTCTGGATAATTAGTAAAGACGGCTATGTTCAAGTGTACCAAGAAGGCTTTTTGAGCATTACTGATATTTATGTTAAGAAAGGTCAACATGTTAAATTAGGGCAAAAAATTGGTCGTTTAACTGGTTCGCACATTCACTTAGGTGTAACTAAGACCGATAAACATTATATTGACAAATACGGCGATCCATGTGCAAATTGGTGGCGTGATAATGGAACTTGGCTCAATCCAATGAAGATTATCCAAGATGACATGAATAAAAAATACGATTAAAAATCAAAAAAAGCAGAAGTATATATCATATTGATACACTTCTGCTTTTTTGCTATCTATTAATCTAAGAAGTCACGTAATTGGTTAGAACGACTTGGATGACGAAGCTTTCTCAAAGCTTTAGCTTCAATCTGACGAATACGTTCACGAGTAACACCAAATACTCTACCTACTTCTTCCAAAGTACGAGTACGGCCATCGTCTAAACCAAAACGAAGACGTAGAACATTTTCTTCACGATCAGTTAAAGTATCCAGAGTTTGTTCCAATTGTTCCTTAAGCATCTCGTATGAAGCATGTTGTTCAGGACTAGTTGCATCCTTATCTTCAATGAAGTCACCTAAGTGTGAGTCATCTTCTTCACCAATTGGTGTTTCCAAAGAAACAGGTTCTTGAGCAATCTTTAAAATATCACGAACCTTGTTAGTTGGCATATCCATTTCGGCACCAATTTCTTCAGGAGTCGGTTCACGACCTAAGTCTTGGAGAAGTTGACGTTGAATTCTAATTAACTTATTGATAGTTTCAACCATGTGAACTGGAATTCTGATAGTACGAGCTTGGTCTGCAATTGCACGGGTAATAGCTTGTCTAATCCACCAAGTTGCATAAGTTGAAAACTTAAAACCTAAACGGTAATCAAACTTATCAACGGCCTTCATAAGCCCCATGTTACCTTCTTGAATTAAGTCCAAGAAGGACATACCACGACCAACATAACGCTTAGCAATAGAAACAACCAATCTAAGGTTAGCTTCGGCTAATTCTTGCTTAGCTTCTTCATCGCCGTCTTCGATTCTTTTTGCTAAGGCAATTTCTTGGTCAGCATTAAGAAGTGGAACACGACCAATTTCCTTCAAGTACATACGTACAGGATCGTTCATTCTTACACTTGAAGGTGCTGACATGTCTTTCAATTCAGCTTTTTCGACATCTTTTTGCTTCTTTAAAGCAAGTTTAGAAGGATCACCATTCTTATCAACAATACTGATCCCATTATCCTCAAACTCTTGAACAAGTTGATCAACAGCTTTCCCTTGCAAGTTGTATGGCTTGATCAATAGGTTAGTAAAGCTATCTTCAGTAATGGACTTGTCCGCTTTAACTGCTCTAACAACTTTTTTAACCATCTTATCTAAAGACAGCTTTTCTGTTTTATCTACCACTAAAAAGCCTCCTCTTAACCCTTTGTTCTTTTTAACTGGATTATTTGTTGAGTAATTTCTAAAATTTCCTGAGTATCGTTTCTGCGCGCTGCATCCTGTATTTTGTTTTGTAACTCATTCAGTTGTAAATCGATTTTGCGCTTATGCAAGGATCCAATTAACTCATCAATTTCTCGTTCAGAAAAAGAATCGGGCATATCTATCATTTCAGCATTTACTATTATACCTTGAAGTTGTTCAGGAATAAAATCTAAAAAACTTTTTGTTGAATGATCTTCATGAGTTTCTATATAATTTAACCACAATTCTGCTAATTGAGCATAGCTCGGATCAGGGAAAAGATACTTTTGTTCTAAAATATAATCTCTTGCTTTCTCCGATTTAATAAATAAATATAGCAGCCTGGTTTGTGTCCAATCAAAATTATCATTTTGATTATCTGCAATTTCAGGTATAGGTGCACCAGGATCAGACGGCAGATTATTATAGCCATCTTGACCTTTATTACGTGCGGCTCGATTTTGACGTCTGCGCTCACGCATTAAGTTTACTTTTAATGAATCCTTCGAGACACCTTGTTGCTTAGCAAGCTTATCTAGGTATAAATCTTGCTCAACTGGATTTATTAAACGAGCAATTTCTTTAACCGCTTCATTTAAATAGGTAATTCGATCACGATCATTTTTTAAGTTATACTTTTGCGCTAATCTTTGCAGTAAAAAATCAGTTGGCGAAAGTGCACCACGAATTTCATCAAGATATTTTTCCGCGCCATATTTTTTGATATATTCATCTGGATCTAGTTTTTCTGGTAAAACAACAATTCCTAAATTAAAACCGCCGGCCTTTTCAAACAAATTAGTTGCTCGCTCTTCTGCATGTACACCAGGATCATCACCGTCATAGTTAATAATAATATTACGGCTGATACGCTTAAGCATATACACTTGCTGATCTGTTAAACTAGTCCCCATTGAAGCAATCCCTGAATGAACACCTGCCTTGTAAGCTGAAATCACATCCATGTAGCCCTCGTATAAGACTAAGTGTCCTTCAGTTCTAGCCGCTTTTTTAGCTTCTGCAAAGTGAAACAACGCTTTTGATTTGGTAAAAATCTCAGTTTCTGGACTGTTCATATATTTAGCTTCAGTTTTATCTTCAGATATCCGTCTACCAGAAAAACCAATAACCCTTCCACTTTCATCTCCTAGTGGAAACATTAAGCGATCTCTGAAGCGATCAAATAAACGTCCATCTTGACTTTGAACAAAGAGCCCACTTTTTGCTAAATCATCATCTGAATAATCCTTTCCGCGTAAATACGTTAACAAAAGATTATCTTGTTTAGGTGCATAACCAATCTTGAAATGATCCAAAATTTCATCAGATAAATCTCTCTGCCTGGCATATTGCATCCCCCGTTCACCAGCTTTAGTTGTTATTAAAACCCGGTGATAAAAATCTGCGGCTTCTTGATGAAGTTTAAGAAGCGGACTAAGTGCTTGAACTGGCCCACTTCCATAGCCACTTGGCATTGGAATATGAGCAAATTCTGCAATTTGTTCTACACTTTCAGGGAAAGTTAAATTGTCCTTAAACATTAAAAATTTAAAGACATTTCCACCTTTACCACAGCCAAAACACTTAAAAAATTGTTTTTCTTCATTTACTGTAAACGAAGGTGTCTTTTCTTGATGAAAAGGGCAAAGACCAATATAGTCTTTGCCTTTCTTTTCAAGTGACACGTATTGGCTGATAACGTCAACGATATTAACGCTATTTCGAACTTCATTAATAAATTCTTCTGGAATTCGTCCAGCCATTTAGCATCACCTATTCTTTATAAAATTATTTGATAACTAACTTGCTTAAATCACCTAAACGATCAGCCAAGACACTTACTTGCTTCAATTGAGCTAAGCGATTATTCTTAACAGCTTCATCCTTGGCCATAATCATATTAGTTTCAAAGTATTGATCAATAACTGGTTGTAATTGTACGAATCCAGCATACAAGTCAGCTAAATCTTCAACTTCTTGTAAGTTTTGAACACCAGCATACAATTCATTTTCGCTATTGTCATCGAACAAGTTTTCATCGACATCAGCTTTACCAGTGTACTTAGCCTTTTTCAAAATATTATCAATTCTAGTCAAGCTTTCAACTACTGGCTTAAATTCATCATCATCATGGTGTAATTGTAAAACGTCAGCTGCAGCTAAAATACGACTTGGATCTTGTTGACTTGAAGCCAAAACAGCATCAATAATATCGTACTTAAAGTTGTTCTTTTGAAGATATTGTTTAATTCTGTCACGAATGAACAAAGCAATTTGTTCATCTTCTTCGCCTTCCTTAGGAAGCTTAGCTGGAGTCTTACCATTAACAGCATCAACAATTTCTGGTAAAACTTCATTGAATGGTAATGACCATTTTTCATTAAGCAAAATTCTTACAATACCGTATGCGTAACGACGAAGTGCATATGGATCATTTGAAGAGCTTGGAATCATGCCAGCGCCAAAGAAAGTAATGATAGTATCAAGCTTATCAGCAATTGATAATAATGAACCTACAGTAGTTTCTGGAAGTGGACCTTCAGCAGTTGCAGGCATGTAGTGTTCCTTAATTGCAACACTAACTTCTTCATTTTCACCAGCAAGACGAGCATAGTGCATGCCCATTACACCTTGCAATTCAGCGAATTCACCAACCATTTGAGTTACTAAGTCAAACTTGTAAAGTTCAGCTGCACGATCAAAGTCAGTTACAACGTTTTCTGGAAGATTCCAGCGCTTAGCTAAGTAATTACCGATGATTCTAACTCTAGCCATCTTTTCGGCCATTGAACCAATCTTATCGTGGAATGAAACGCTTTGCATCTTGTCAGCGAAGTGACTTAATGGGTATTTACGGTCTTCATCGTAGAAGAATTGTGCATCATCAAGTCGAGCAACTAAAACCTTTTCATTACCAGAGATAACATTATCAAGGTAATCCTTGTTACCATTTCTAACCGCGATAAAGTGATTAATCAGCTTACCATTTTCATCGTAAACTTCAAAGTAACGTTGATTGTCTTTCATTGAAGTAATTAAGACTTCATTTGGAATTTGCAAGTATTTTTCATCAAATGAACCAGCAAAAACAGTTGGGTATTCAACAAGGTTAGTAACTTCTTCAAGTAAATTCTTGTCTTCTTTAATTATCCAATTATTCTTCTTTGCCAATTCATTCATTTGGTTAACGATCATGTCTTGGCGTTCTTTTGCATCAACGATTACAAATTGATCCTTCAATGCATCAACATAATCGTCAGCACTTGCTAAAACAACTGAATCACCTAAGAAACGGTGACCTTGAGTTTTACGACCAGCGGTAATATCCAAAATCTTAACTGGAACAACGTCATTACCAAATAATGAAACAAGCCAGTGAATTGGACGAACAAATTCAAAATCATTTGAATCCCAACGCATTTTAGTAGGGAAAGTCATGTCTTTGATAATATCAGACATTCCAAGCAAGATGTCGCTTGCTTTCTTACCTTCTTTTTGAACGTGAACATAAGCATATTCAGTACCCTTAAGTTCTTCGAAGTAGATATCATCAGCAGTCATTCCTTGACCGCGAGCAAATCCTTGAGCAGCCTTGGTCCAATTACCATCAGCATCTTGAGCAATTTTCTTTGCTGGACCTTTTTTAACTTCATCAATATCTTCTTGTTTTTCAGCTAAGTCTTCAACAAGAATAGTCAAACGGCGTGGAGTTGAGTAAGTCTTAATATCCTTAAAGTCCAAACCATTTTCATTTAAAAACTTTTGGGTCCGATCAGCAAGTTGTTTAACACTGCGAAAAACAACGTGAGCGGGCATTTCTTCAGTACCGATTTCAAATAAATAATCTTTAGGCATTTTCAACCCCTGCTTTCTTGTCTTCTGCACTCTTGAGTAATGGGAATCCACGCTTTTCACGTTCTTCAACGAATTTAACTGCTACTTCATGTGCTAAACTTCTAATTCTTGATAAGTAACCAGCACGTTCAGTAACTGAAACTGCACCACGTGCGTCCAATAAGTTGAAAGTATGTGAACACTTAAGGATGTAGTCGTAAGCTGGGTGAACTAAGTTTTGGTCTAATAAGCGTTTAGCAGTAGTTTCATAAGTGTCAAATGACTTTAGTAATTGTTCTTGATTTGACTCTTCAAATGCATACTTAGAGTGTTCATATTCAGGTTGTTTGAAAATGTCACGGTAAAGAACGCCATTACCCCATTCAAGGTCAAATACTGAGTTAACATCTTGAATGTATGAAGCCAATCTTTCAACACCGTAAGTGATTTCACTCATAGTTGGCTTAACGTCAAGTTCACCTACGACTTGGAAGTAAGTAAATTGAGAAACTTCCATACCATCAAGCCAAACTTCCCAACCAACACCAGCACAACCCATTGATGGGTTAGCCCAGTTGTCTTCTACGAAACGAATATCATGTTCAAGTGGATCAATACCTAAAACTTTCAAACTGTCTAAGTAATATTGTTGAATATCCTTAGGAGCTGGTTTGATAACTACTTGGAATTGGTGGTGTTGGAATAATCTGTTAGGATTTTCGCCATAACGCCCATCTGCTGGTCTTCTTGATGGTTCAACGTAGCATGCTGCCCAAGGTTCTGGACCAACAGCACGAAGAAAAGTGTAGGGACTCATAGTACCTGCACCCTTTTCAACATCATATGAAGGCATAATCATACAACCTTTAGAGGACCAGAATTGTTCCAATTTAAAGATCATATTTTGGATATTAATTTTTTTGTCTGCCATTTTTCCATTTCCTTCCTGCGCTAGGCTATAAAAAAAGCCTATGCAAAATTTGCATAGGGACGAATTGTTATCGCGGTTCCACCCTAATTCAGGAAGTGTTCTTCCTGCTCTTAATTAGATTGACTAGAGGTGCCTTTTCTTAGATGCCCTTTCACCATACGGCATTCGCTAAAACTAATACTTTTTATAATCCTCATCGTTGTCAAATACATTGATGATTTTACCACATGATTGCAAGTAAAACTACCCTAGGGAACTAAAAGAGTTTTAATTCGTCTAAAAACTTTTTAGTTTTTAAATTAAGATCAACTGTTTGACGGTAAATACGATCAATTGCGTCTCTTGTTGCTTTTTTAGAGTCTTCACTAATAGAAATATTACCCAATCGTTCAATTGGTAATAAGCCAATTGTTCTTAAAATTGCGGTTTCTTTTGGTTTTAAATGCAAGCGATTATTTTCTTGATAAAAATGATCGCTGCAAATAATTCCGCCTAGTTTGATTGAATAGTCAAAAATTCCTTTAGTTTTCCCGCAAATGACACATTTTTCAAGTTCTGGTTTTACACCGTATGCTTCAAGTAGCTGCATCTGGACAATTTGCGTGATCATTTCAGGATCAACTCCTTCATTGATCTTTCTAACTGCAAATTCTCCTAAATCGAAATACTTTCCAAGCGATTGATATTCTATAAAGGCATGATCTATTAAATCAAAAATAAAAGAAGCATAAGCATTCTTAGTCATGTCCTGATACAGATTATCGAATTGCTTTACTTCTTTATAGGTACGCAGCATGCTTAATCCATGTCCACTTGTATTGATTACATAAGTCCCATACGAAAAAATCATTGTTGCTGCACCGAGCCTTGATTTAGGTCTTAATGCACCACGAACAATCATTGTAATTATGCCATCATTTTTAGTGAAAACTTTAGCAAGCAAGTCTGCTTCTTTATATTTTTGACGTTTAATAATGATGCCTTGAACTTCCTTAAGTTCACGTACCATTAATTATAATTCCTTTTTGTCGTAACCAATCATCTTTAAGAAACTTGGATCTGAGCGCCAGTTATGTTGAACCTTTACCCATAAACGTAAATTGACCTTTTCACCTAAAAGGCTTTCGATCGCTTTGCGCGAATTGATTCCAATCTTCTTAAGCATTGATCCACCTTTACCAATGATAATGCCCTTTTGACCATCGCGTTCAACATAAATAGTAGCTTCGATCTGAAGCTTACCATTAACGCGTTGATTCATTCTCTCTACTGCAACAGCAGTAGCATGTGGAACTTCTTGACCGGTTAAATGCAAGATCTGTTCACGAATCAATTCGGCCACAATAAAGTATTCAGGACGATCGGTAATTTCATCTGAACTATAATATTGTGGGCCTTCTGGTAGATACTTGTATAGCGAATCTAACAAATCTGGAATACCAATCCCTTCGGTAGCTGAAACTGGTAAAAATTCCTTAAAATCACCTAATTTACGGTAAGAATCAATAATTGGTAAAAGTTTATCTGGATGAACTTCGTCAACTTTATTAATTACTAAAAGAGCTGGAACTTTAGCCTTTTTAACTAAATCGGCAATATATTCATCGCCTTTGCCAGCAGGTGCTGCTTCAACCATAAACATGACTAAATCAACATCTTTTAAACTTCCAAAACTTGCCTTATCCATGTAGTTATCTAAATCTGAATGAGGCTTAAAGATACCGGGAGTATCGACAAAAATTGCCTGCATATCATCGCCTGTATAAATACCAGAAATACGGTTTCTCGTAGTTTGAGGCTTATTAGAAGTAATTGCAATTTTTTCTCCGACAAGACGATTCATTAAAGTTGATTTTCCAACATTTGGTCGACCAACAATTGCAACGAATCCAGATTTAAAAGCTTTCTTTTGGTCCATTATTTACCTCTTCCAACATCTAATTGATCTGGGTATAAAGGTAAGCCGTAGTCCTCTAAGACTTTACCTTGAATACCAAACATCTCTTTTGCTTCTTCAGGCTTAATGTGGTCGTAGCCATTTAAATGCAAAAAGCCGTGAACAATAGTATAGCCGAATTCACGATCAAAGCCAGTACCATATTCAACACTGTGTCGTTTGATAACGCCAGGACACATAAAAAGATCACCAATATCTTCTTGAAAATCAGGATCGGTAGCAAATACAGACATATCCAGTCCATCTTCCCCATCTTCAATTGCAAAAGAAATCACATCCGTTGGACGGTCTTTATCGCGATACTTTAAATTAATTTCATGACTACGATCTTCGTCAACAAAATTAATGCTCATAGCAAGATTGGTATCTTTTCCGATTTCTTTTTTAGCAAGTAGCAACAACTTCATGATCCAATCTTGCCAATCTCTTTTTGTATCGTCTAAAAAACCCACTTCATCATTATATGTAATTTCAATTGGATCCATTTTTATCTTGTTTCCTCTTTTTCGTATGCATTAATAATCTTTGCGACAACAGGATGTCTAACAACATCATTAGATGAAAAGTTGATGAATTTAATCTGATCAATACCCTTTAATATATGCTGAGCATCAACTAAACCACTGTGCTGGCGCCCTGGTAAATCGACTTGCGTCATGTCACCATTAACAATCATCTTGGAATTAAAGCCCAAACGCGTTAAGAACATTTTCATTTGCGCGTCGGTAGTATTTTGAGCTTCATCTAAGATGACAAAGGCGTCATCAAGTGTTCGTCCACGCATATAAGCTAAAGGAGCTACTTCAATAGTTCCGCGTTCCATTAGGCGGTCAGTAGTATTATTGCCTAAAATAGCGTATAACGAGTCGTAAATTGGTCTCAAATATGGATCAACTTTTTCCTTTAAATCCCCTGGTAAAAATCCAAGAGATTCGCCAGCTTCAACAGCAGGTCTAGTTAAAACAATTCTAGAAACTTCACCTTTCTTAAAAGCAGCAATAGCACACACTACAGCTAAGAATGTTTTACCAGTACCCGCTGGACCGATTCCAAAAACCACATCATTTTTTTGAATAGCTTCAACATAACGCTTTTGTCCCATATTTTTAACTCTGATCGGTCTACCTTTAGTGTCCCGAATCAAAACTTGTTTATACAGATCAGAAAAGTATTCAGTTGTGCCTTTATCTGCCATTTTCATCGCACTTACAACATCGGGCGCACTGATGTTAACACCAGTATTCACAACATTGTCTAGTGCTTTTAAAACAGCCATGACTTTTTTGATGTTTTGATCATTTTCGCCTGCAACGACAATTTCGTTACCTGTGTCAGATACTGAAACATCATAGCCTTCTGATAATAGTTTTAAGTTTCCGTCATTTACACCAACGAGTTTCTGAATGTTTTCAGGGTTGTCAGGAATAAAACTTGTTTGAACCAAGTGAGTCGCTCCTTCTTCAATTTTGATTAATTCAATTGGTTTCGAACCAAAGCTGAAGCTTCTTTGCCATCGGCGCGGCCCTTAATTTTGGGCATAAGAGCCTTCATTACCTTACCAAAATCAGATTTACCTTTTGCATCAACTTCTTGAATAGTTTCAGCAACAATCTTATTTAATTCATCCTTAGATAATGGTTTAGGCATATAACTTTCTACAACAGTTAATTCCTTTTTGGTAGCATCAACTAAGTCATCTCTTTTGCCTTTGGCAAATTCTTCAATTGATTCTTCTCTTTGCTTTTTCTCACGATTTAAAACTGTTAATTCTTCATCAGCATTTAAATCATGACCTAATTTGATCTTTTCATTCATTAAAGCTGATTTAATCATTCTAACAGTATTTAACTTAATTTTATCTCTATCCTTCATGGCTTGTTTCATATCAGCCATGATCTCATCAGATAAACTCAACGTAGTTCCTTCTTTCTGTAGATAAAAAACCTACAATAGAATTATAACAGACTTAATAAGATGATAAAATATTCAAACAAAAAACCCTCACTTTTGTGTGAGAGTTTTTTATTTATTAATAATGTCTACGCTTGCGTGCAGCTTCTGACTTAAGCTTTCTGCGAACACTAGGTTTTTCGTAGAATTCGCGCTTACGGTATTCTTGTAAGGTACCACTTCTAGAAACGGAACGCTTGAAACGACGAAGAGCATCATCAATAGACTCGTTTTCGTGAACGATAGTCTTAGCCATGTGTGATCCCTCCTTCCATTTCTTGGCGTTACGCCATACGTTTAATTAAATTATAGCAAACGAAATCGGTCGGTCAATAGAAAGTTTGAAATTTTTGAAAATTATTTTTGCATGTTTATAAAAACACAATTTAAAGTTAGTTAAGCGATTTCAATTTACCGTATTTTTCGGTATAATTTTAACTATAGAAAGAGGTGCGAATTAATGCCTGAAAACAAAGAAAAAATTGAAGTAAACATTATTATTATCTCTGATGCAGCTGGCGATACTGCTTTTAACAACGCTACTGCCGCTGCGGCACAATTCCCTGAGGCAAAAATTAATTATCGCCGTTACCCATTCATCACTAACAAAGAAAAGTTAGATGAAGTCTTCAAGGAAGTTGAAAATTTCCCAAACTTAGTTTTAATCTACAGTTTGGTTAAAGATGAGATGCAATTACCAGTTATTCGCTTTGCTCGCGAACACAACATTCAAAGTGTTGACATCCTCTCACCTTCTGTAGAAGCACTAGCTCAAACTACAGGGATGCGTCCAGTTGAACAAAGTGGTGCACAACACAAACTTAATGAAAACTACTTTGACCGTATTTCAGCAATGGAATTTGCTGTTATGTATGATGACGGTAAAGATCCTAAAGGTTTCTTAGAAGCTGACGTTGTCTTACTTGGCGTATCTAGAACTTCTAAGACTCCACTTTCACTCTTCTTAGCTAACAAGAACTTGAAGGTCGCTAACTTACCATTGGTTCCAGAAACTCATATTCCAAAGGAAATTTACCAAGTTGATCCAAAGAAGATCATCGGTTTAACTAACGATCCTTCAGTTTTGAACGAAATTCGTCGTCAAAGAATGATTTCTTATGGATTAAATCCAGATACCACCTACTCTAATATGGATTCAATTAATCAAGAACTTGCATCAGCTCAAAAATTATACAAGGAACTGGGTTGTTATGTAATTAATGTAGCTCACAGATCAATTGAAGAAACTGCTGCATTGATTATGCACCACCTTGGGATAGAGGACTAACACATATTAGAGATTATGTAAAAAAGCCTGCATTTGCAGGCTTTTTCTTATTCTTCGACTTCTTCAACTTTTTTGCCAAAATTTCTCCATAAATAATGAATTAAGTAGCAGATTGCTACAAATGGGATTGTGTAGTACAGTGCAACTCTTTGAGTTGGATCAAACCAAATTAAGATACAGGACAATAAACTAGCAATGAAAGCAAAATAAGGAACCACTGGATACCACGGTGTGCGATATTTTAACTCACTCAATTGATGACCTTCTTTTAAAAATTGTTTTCTAAAATTGAGTTCCGCTAAAGCAATTGCCATCCATACAATTACAACTGCTAAACCTGAGATTGAAACTAGTACTAAATATACAGTGCTTGCTGCAACTTTGCTTGAAATTAATGCAAAAATTCCTCCGAGCATGCTGACGATTAATGCTAAAGTTGGCACGCCATTTTTCCCCGTCTTTTGAAATGCCTTAGGAATCGTTCCCTCATTACTTAGCGACCAGAGCATTCTAGTTGATGCGTACAGACCAGAGTTAGCCGCGGAAATAATTGCTGTTAATACAACGAAGTTCATAATATCTGCTGCAAATGGTACATGAATTAAATTCAAGACATAAACAAATGGACTTTGAGTAACTCCAGCTACTTTGTAAGGAATCAAGGCAGCCATTACAACAATGCTACCGATGAAGAAAATAACTAACCGCCATAAAGTAGTTTTAATTGCGCTTGGAATGGCTTCTTGCGGATTTTCCGCCTCTCCTGCAGTAATTCCAATCAATTCTGTTCCAGAAAAAGCAAAATTTACTGTTAGCATTGTGGTGAACACTCCACCAAAGCCATTGGGGAACCAACCATTTTGGTAAAAGTTAGCAAATCCTGGTGCATGACTAAAACCTTCGACAGGAAGGATCCCAACTATCGCAAGTAATCCTAAAATAATAAAGGCAATAATTGCAAAAACTTTAATTGCCGAAAACAAAAATTCACTTTCAGCAAAAATTTTCACTGAGAAAAAATTGCTCAAAAAGATTAAAATCATACAAGCAAGACTCCAGATCCAAACTGGAACATGTGGGAACCATTTCTGCATAATCAATCCAGCAGCTGTAAATTCTGATCCAAGTGCAATCGTCCACGTTAACCAATATAAGATTGCAACAACAAAGCCAGTTGAAGGACCGATATATTTTTTAGCATAAAAGTGAAAAGCACCTGTATAAGGCATTGCAACTGATAATTCACCGAGACAAAGCATTACTGCAAAAACAATTAATGCACCAACCAAATATGCAATCACCGTACCTAGTGGCCCAGCTTCATGAATTGTATAGCCAGAGCTTAAGAAAAGACCTGTTCCAATTACCCCACCAAGTGAAATCATACGAATATGCCTAGTGCCCATTTCTCTTTTTAAATGAGTTTTGTGCGCCATTCTTTCACCCTCCTATCTTAATTTTTCAATAGCTTCATGAATTTCACTAATTTCTTTAGGACCAGTTGTACAACATCCTCCAATCAAACGAGCACCATGATTAAACCATTCATTTGTTAATTCTTCGAAATCAAATTTTTCTTTAAATTCTACCCATTGCTTAATTTTAGGATCATAAGTGGCGCCAAGATTTGGATAAACAACTAACGGCAAATTAGTAAATCGATGGAACTCACTTAAGCTATCGTTCACTAAATCTGGCTTAATACAGTTAATTCCAACGCTGATAACTTGATCGTATTTTTTTAATTCCTGAACCGCTTCTTTAATAGTGGTCCCGTCGCTAAGATGTGTAGCATCCTTCAAAGTAAAACTGACGTAAACCGGAATATCAGGATGATTTTCTTGAAGCCAGTCTAAAACAGCTACCGGCTCACTAATCTTAGGTTGAGTTTCTAGTGCAATTAAATCAGGTTCTTCTTCTAAAACCAATTGCAATCTAGGTAAATGAAAATCCAAATACGCTTTTTTAGTTAATTCAAAATCACCTGAATACTCGCTCCCATCTGCTAAATATGCTCCGTATGATCCAATTGTTGCGGCAACATAATTATGCTTACCTGTTTTTGTTTCATAATCATCACGAGCCTTTTTAGCAATTTTAACCGCATTTTTGATAAATTCTTCTGCTTCTTTTCTTGAATATCCAAGTTTTTCAAAAGCTTGAACATTTGCTTGATAAGTGTTGGTAATAACTAATTCTGCTCCCGCATTGAAATAATCTGTATGTGCTTGGTACACAGCATCTAATTGATTTACTAGTGCGATCCCAGTCCACAAAGGATTATTGGTCTTAACGCCTTGTTTTTCTAATTCATCTGACATTGCTCCATCTAATACAATTCCATTTTTCACTTTTTCCAATAATCCCATTTTCAACACTTCTTTCTAATTTTTTTATAAAAAAAGCATCCATCCCGAAAAGGACGAATGCTTCGTGTTACCACCTTTAATTCATCTAATATTTACATACTAGACCTCATTAACTACTAAAAATAGTTTGTAAAGAATAACGGTTTACAACGCCGTTGCTAGCTAAATATCACTAGCACTGATATCCAAGCCCATCTTCACTAAATTTCTTTAGGTTATCTTTCACCAAGCGATAACTCTCTGTGCTAAATAAAAATAGTTACTCTGCTTTTCAAAATCTTTTAATTATTTGTTAACAATATACTATGGTGATTTTAAAAAGTCAACTGTTTTTTATCTAGCGTGCAGGACATATTGCTGAATTAAAGAAAGTACTTGGCGGTTCTGTGGTAGTGCTGAGTGCTGAGCTAACCTACCAGTTACCGTAATTTGTGTATAATGCTTGACAGCGCCTTGATAAATGTACTTACCTGCTTCTACACTACTTACTGGCACAATTCCATCAGCAACATAATTTTTAGTTCCTGCAACTGAGTAAACAGTTAAATAGCTAGGTAGATTTTTTCTATTTTTAATAAAATCCTTCAACATTTGCGTAGGTCGATTTGAAGTTTCGGCAAAGTTATATGGTGAACCGATTGTCATGAGCACCTTTAATCTAATCAATCTATTTTGAGTCGTATTGAAGTAATTCTCTAAAAATGCAGTATAAATCAAACCTCCGTTAGAGTGCCCTATAGCCTTGAAATTATTAAAATTATATCTTTGACGTAATTCATTAAAGGCTAAATTAAACCAGCGCGCTTGCTTTTTAATGTTACTGTAACCATCATGATTATTCTGGAAACCAACAACTATAAAGGGTTCATTATCACGTGCCCTAATTTGTCCAGTAAAGACCATTGAACCATCTGTTTTTACATAAACTTTTAACAGACTATGATTCTTTTGATCCATGCGATTAATTTCTCTAACCAAAGTATCAAATCGATTTACACTTGCAGAACTACCCGGAATCATAATGATTGGTGACATTCTTGAATCTCTTTGCCTTTGCATTTTTGAGGCGCTACTTCTTGAGTAATTGGCAGCTGGAATTGCAAACGCAATCGTTAAGACAAGGATAAATATTGGGACAAAAAACTTGCTAAATTTCTTCATTCTTAATCTCCTGGTATCTTCTTTCAACTTCATTTCCTAACTTAACGAAAGGTAAATAAATTACTGCATCAACAATAACCAAAAAAATTGTAAAGATTAAAGCAGAAATGTTGCCTCCTGTTCCCATTAAAGGACCTAAAACTCCTGGTGTTCCATTTGGAATTGGGTAAACTAATGGTGGAAACAATTTGAACCAAATTGCTACACTTCCTAAGAGCATATTAAGAATTGGTGATATTACAAATGGAATTAAATAAATAGGGTTCAAAATAGTAGGAAGACCGACAGCTACTGGCATACTAATATTGAAAAACACTGGAAATGAACTATATACTGCTACCTTTCTATGCTGTTTATTTTTACTAAATAACGCAACAGCAATTGTCAAAGAAAGAATAGCACCAGTTCCTCCTAGTTGTGCAAATCCACCAAATAAAGCATTTAAAGTATATGGATACGGAATATTCCAACTGGATTTATGACTAAGTGCGTAGCTTAAGTTAGCTACAGATTCATTATCGAAGATTGTGTTATTAAAGTTGAGCGTCCCACCGTAGCCAAACCAAAGCCCTAAAGTTGTTAGGAATGAAATAAAGATTGATAAACCATATGAACTGTGGCGATTTGCAACTGCAGTGACGCTTCTAGTAATAATTACATCTGCTTGATAACTGCGATAAATTGCAAACAGGATGTGCAAGCCCAGTGCAATTCCCAGCGAAATTAATAATGGTGTCATATTAGCAAAGACATCTTCTAAAATCGTGTTTCGATTGGCTTTATTAGTTGATTGATCTTTACCAAATTTTCCAAAAATCACTCCGACTACATAACCAACTACGATCCCGAAGATAAACCAGAACGCTGAGTAATAAGACATTTCAATTCTTCTGCTATCTCTAACTGTATGCAGGAAAATCAAGATATATGAAGCCATACTTGAAATACCGACAATAATTGAACGTTTTTTATAATGTTCAATAGTTAACTCAGCACTAATATAAGCAGCATAAATAGCAAGCAGTCCACTAGTTGCTTGACTAATATCAGCAATTATTGCAGCTATAAACTGGTAATTGGGTAACCATGCTTTAATATTAGTTAAACTCCCGAAAAAACTATCTGAAGTCAAAAAACTTTGGCTAAAAGCCCAGCAAAATGATCCAATTAGAGCAATCGGGAATAACGCTGTCATTGATCTTTGTAGAATTTGAATAAAGGTCCAACCCCTAAACCTTACTTGCCAATTAATAAACATTTCTCTCATATTTATCCTCCACTCGTATTATTCATCCCTATTCTACATACAAATTAAATTTTAATCTATTGTTTATAATTGGCCGATTGTTTATAATTTAAAATTATGAATAACCTTTTATCAATAAAAGAGTTAATGCTATAATTTCTAAAAAAAGAAATGAGAAAAATGATGCAAGACAATTTAAATAAAGACGAATTAAAAAGCAGACTTGAAAAAATGGCTGAAGAAAATCCTAATCCACAAATTTCTTATCAAGAGATTTTCTCCCCTGCATTTATGCAAAAGTATACCAACTTTGCCAATATTGACTTTTTCATTCAGAACTTAAAGTTAAAGAACTTTACTGAGCTTGAAAAGATGAACCCTGCAACTTTAGACAGTTTCATCCAAAAAGAAACGCATTTCAAAACTTGGGGTGAAATGCAACAAGCTGCAGTTAATAATTACATGACTAGCTTGTTTTAGCGTAAAAAAAGAAAGTGGAAATAAAATCCACTTTCTTTTTTGTTACACAATTTCTTGTTCTTTAAAGCGTCCGTATACCTTTTCAACTTCACTTACACTCATGAAAGCATATGGATCTGCGTTTGCGACAATTTGTCTAATATCGTACATATCATAACGGTCAATGATCGTAATTAGAACAGTTTTTTCGGTATGACCATATGCGCCTTCGGCATCATGTAAAATCGTGATCCCGCGGTGCATTTTATTTTGAATACCATCAATAATGTGCTGTGGGTGGTCGGTTACAATCATCACTTGCATCTTGCGGTGCTGAGTGTAGACAGCATCAATTACTCGCCCATTAATAAAAATGGTTAAAGCTGAATAAAGTGCTCTAGTCCAGCCAAAGATAAATCCAGCTGCTGCAATAATAATTAAGTTAACAAAAATGTTGAACTTACCATAACTTGTACCGGTTTTCATTCTAAATACGATCCCGACAATATCTAAACCACCAGTCGAAATTCCGTTTTTCAGTGCAAAACCAGTACCGATACCATTAATGGTCCCACCAAAAATCGCACATAAAAGTGGATCCCAGTGAACATCAAGTGGTTGAATCACTTTCATCATGATTGAGCCTAAAACAACTGCAATAACGGTAAAGAAAGTAAACTTATGACCAATCTTTGTCCATCCCAAAATGAATAATGGGACATTCAAAACAAAATACATCACTGAAGTTGACAATGTAAACGGCAGAAAACGTTCACTGATTGAGTTAATTAACTGAGCAAAACCGGTGATTCCTGATGAATACATATGCCCCGGCGTCCAGAAGAAATTCAAGGCTACAGCCACACAAATCGAATAGAAAAATGCAGCTGAAATTTTTGAAAAGAAATTATATCTTCGATTGAACTTGTCTAATTGGTCCATGATTTTAAATCCTTACTCTTTTGTTATCCATATCTGCTAATTAGTTTAACAAAAATTTCGATAGAACCAAATACAATAATTTTACTTTTTAAAACGAGCTTGATAATCTGCTCTACCACCAGACTTTTCTAGTGCGTAACGTTCAGGATTCTTCTTGTAGAAATCTTGATGATAATCTTCTGCTGGATAAAATGGAGCAGCTGGTTCAATTTGAGTCACAATTGGCTTATCAAAAATTCCACTGTTAGCTAGATCTTCTCTAGACTTTTCAGCCGTTTCTTTTTGTTCTTCAGAATTGTAATAAATTACTGGACGATATTGATCGCCGCGATCTTGAAATTGTCCAGTAGCATCAGTTGGATCCGCAACTTGCCAGTAAAGCTCTACTAGTTTCTTGTATGGGAACACTTCTGGATCAAATGTTATCTCGACGGCTTCTGTATGGCCAGTTGTACCACTGCAAACTTCTTCATAGGTAGGGTTTACAACATGTCCGCCGGTATAACCACTAACTACCTTTTTAATACCTGGAAGTGTATCGAATGGTTGAACCATGCACCAAAAACAACCGCCAGCAAAGATAGCGGTGTCATAACCTTTATTATTTGTCATTGTTGTATTCCTCCGTTTCTTATTTGATTACTTGAATACCGTCTTGATCAGGATTTAATTTTTCAACACGTGCTTTTAAGCCATTTTTTCTTAAATCATCGATAAAATCTTGTGTAAATTCCGGATCGGTTACTGTCATTACCGTTGAACCTGCGCCGCTCAAATAGGTTGCTAATGCTCCAGATTTTTTACCAATTTCGCGAATCTGACGCAATTCTGGTACTAATTCACTTCTAAACGGTTCATGAAAATGATCTGCTTCCATCAATTCGCCAACCTGATCGTATTTTTTCATTGCTAAACTAGCAACAAAAGTATTAGCAATTGAACTTGCATAAGTTGCCTTGCTAAATGCCATCTCTTTTGGTAAAACTGCTCTTGCATTCTTAGTAGCTAAATTATAGTCAGGAATATAGGCTACGAAATCAAATGGTGGAAGTGGTAATTTCACAGTATCAAAATGACCATTGATCATGCTGCCAACAACTAAACCACCCAAGATAGTAGGTGCAACATTGTCTGGATGTCCTTCGATTTGACTAGCCAATTCAACTTTTTCTTCATTAGACATATTTAGATTTGCCAGTTGATTTGCTAATTCAATTCCAGCTGCAATTGCACTTGAAGAGCTGCCTAAACCATGAGATAAAGGAATATTGCTAGTTACCTTTAAACGTTGAGGCTTTAAATCAGAACAAGTTTTTAAAGCAACTTGAACAATCATATTTCGTTCATCAGATGGAATTCCTTTAAAAGGATGATCAACGATCCACTTTTCACTTTTTCCGATAATCTCAACTTTTAAATATAAAGAAACGGCCATTCCAACTGAATCAAATCCTGGACCCAAATTAGCTGTAGAAGCTGGAGCTTTAATAATCATTATCTTCACCTATTCCATAACTTGATAAATAGAATAATCAACCTTATTTTCATGCAACAACTTTTCTAACTTAGCTAGTTCTTGCAAATTAATTTTTGGAGTAAAGAACATAAGTCTATTCAATGTGTTCCTCAATGATTCACCTAAATAATGGTTCATTATGTACAGGTATTTGTCAGTACCGTCTTGTATAGAAACAAAATATACACGATTTTCATCAATATTCTTAACTACTTCGAGTCGATTATCAAATGAATTAAACGCTTCTGCTTTATCTAAATGCTTAGCTTCTTGAATCAAATCGCTCACTACACTATTTGCAGTTGGCAAACTTCCGGCACCTGGACCATAGAAAAAGCTTTGTCCAATATATTTACTCTTTACTTCAATAGCATTGAATTCGTTAGATACAGATGCAAGTTGAGAGGATTTCTTTACAAGTTTTGGAGAAACTTCTACTAATAATTTATTCCCTACTCTTCTACTTGTACCGATTAATTTGATGGTGTAACCCGTTTGAGCAGCAAAGTCAACTTCTTCACTATCAACCTTTTCAATTCCTTTATAGGAAACCTGATCAAGTGTTACTTTCGTCCCAAAGGCAAAATCCGTCAAAATCACCATTTTAAAAGCAGCGTCTTTTCCTGTCACATCATTAGTAGGATCAGCTTCCGCAAAACCTAATTCTTGTGCCTTTTTCAATGCGTCTTCAAAATCAAGCTCTTCTTCTTTCATCTGAGTCAAAATATAGTTAGTAGTACCATTAACTATCCCAGAAATTTCTTCAATTTGGTCTCCACTATAATTCACACTTAAATTTCTTAAAATTGGTATTCCGCCAGCAACGCTTGCTTCGTATAAGAAATTAGCGTTATTTTCTTGTGCTAGCTTAATTAATTTTTCACCTTTAGTAGCAATCAAATCCTTATTGGCACTTACAACACTCTTGCCTTTTTTGAGAAGGGCTTCAATATATTCCTCTGCAGGATGAATTTCACCCATTACTTCAACGACAATATCAAGGTCGTCATCATTAACAATGTCATTAAATTCCGTTGTTAATTGTAGGTTATCAAACTTATTTTCATATTTTTGGGGATTTCTTATCAAGGCCTTTGTAATTATGAATTTACTACCAGCGTTTTGAACGATTTTACTAGAGTTTTCTTTTAAAATTTTAACAACGCCGCTACCTACCGTTCCTAAACCAAGTAGCGCTACTTTAATCGTCTTCATCGTGTCACCTCAAAATATTTGTTTTATTTATTGTAGATAAATAAAATACATTTTACAATGTTCTAATAAAAGCTTAAGAAATAATTTTACACTAGTATCTAGATTTCAAACATTATACAATGTTAACTAATACGCATAACAATAATAATTAGAGAGGTGTTTTGTAGAATGAAATATCGCAGTACTCGAGGGAATATTAACAATACATTAAATTCAACCAATGCAATTATTCAAGGTCTTGCTCCTGATTCTGGTTTATATGTACCGTTGAAATTTCCAAAAGCCACTTGGGAATTAGCTGATTTGGCACAATTGAATTACCAAGAAATTGCTAAATTAGTTTTTAATTTATTCTTTGATGATTTTTCTGAAGAGGAAATTAATCAAATTGTCAATTCTGCCTATGGCAAGCAATGGGATACACAAGATATCGCCCCTCTTAAGGAACGCGATGGAAATTTCTATTTAGAATTATTTCATGGACCTACTCTCGCATTTAAAGATATCGCTTTACAGGCTTTACCTTTATTAATGACTAAAGCAGTCCAAATTGAGCAAATTAACCATAAAATTATTATTTTAACTGCTACTTCTGGTGACACTGGTTCCGCATCAATGGCAGGTTTTTCTAACAAAAATGGTACTGAAGTTTTAGTATTCTACCCTGAAGGTGGTGTCAGTCCGGTTCAACTCAAGCAAATGCTTAATCAGCCTGGAACTAACTTGCGAGCTTTTGCAATTAAAGGAAATTTTGATGATGCTCAAACTGAAGTTAAACGTATTTTTAATGATCAATCCTTTAATCAAAAGTTACTTGATGAAAACTACCAATTTTCTTCTGCTAATTCAATGAATATTGGTCGTCTTATTCCGCAAATTGTCTATTATTTGTATTCTTATGGTACTTTAGTTAAAAACAAAAAGATCAGATTAGGCAATAAAGTAAACTTTACCGTTCCTACTGGTAATTTTGGTGATATTTTGGCAGCCTATTACGCCAAAAAGCTCGGTTTGCCAATTAACAAATTAATCTGTGCTTCAAACGAGAACAATGTTTTAACTGATTTTTTCAAAACAGGTAAATATGATCGTCAGCGCCAATTCCATTTAACTAACGCACCAGCAATGGATATTTTGGTTTCAAGCAACTTGGAGCGACTTCTGTTTGATTTGGATGACAATAACGCTCAAGAAATCAAGCAATGGATGGATCAATTAAATGATCAAGGTTTCTACCAAGTTAATGATCAAGTTTTTGAAAAGATGAACAACCTTTTCGCTGCAGGATTTGCAACCCAAAGCGAAGTAAAAGATGAAATTCGTCGTGTCTATGAAGATGATGTTTATGTAATTGATCCGCATACCGCTGTGGGCTCTTTTGTCACAAAAAAATATCATGAACAAACTGGTGATAAAACACCAACTATAATCGTTTCAACTGCTAGTCCATATAAGTTCCCTGAAACAGTCTTCTCTGCTTTAACTAAAAAAGAAGTAAGCCCTGCTTCACCAGCTTTAAATCAATTAGATAGTCTTCTAAATGAAGATCTAGTACCTGCAATCAAGAAACTCTTTGACGAAAAAAACACTAAAGAAACGGTCATCTCGATCAATGAAATGCAAAATATAATTTTAAAAAATTTGGCTTTAGACTAGGAATAAACTATGAAAGTAATTAAATTTGGTGGATCTTCTTTAGCAGATGGTCCTCACATTGCGCAAGCAATCAAAATCATCAAATCTGACCCGCAGAGACAAGTTATTACGGTCTCTGCACCAGGAAAAAGAAAAAAAGATGATGTTAAGGTAACTGATTTACTAATTCACTATGCTCAGACTGTTTTACACCATCAAGATTATCAAGACATTATCAATCAAATTTTCAAGCGTTATAAAGAAATTGCACAATACTTTGACTTAAAAAACGAAGATATTCGTGATATTTATACAATCATTCAGTCGCTTGCTACAACTCACTATCCTAATAAAGAATATTTGTTGGCTGCTTTTAAAGCACACGGTGAATATCTTAATGCTAAATTGATCACGTTAATTATGAATCATCAAGGCATTAAAACTCGTTTTTTAAGTCCGAAAGACGTGGGCTTAATGGTTACCGGTGAGCCAAATAATGCGATCGTTAATCCAGAGACTTATCTGAACTTGCGTAGGATCAAAGTCGCCAAAGATGAGCGTATTGTTTTCCCGGGCTTCTTCGGAATTACTCCTTCAGGACAAATTGCTACATTTTCTCGTGGTGGTTCAGACATCACTGGTGCCATTCTTGCACGAGGTTTTCATGCAGACTTATATGAAAACTTCACTGATGTTGACGCAATTTTTTCTGCAGATCCTAAGATCGTCAAGCATCCCCGCCCTATTAAAAAAATGACTTATCGTGAAATGAGAGAATTGTCCTATGCTGGTTTTTCTGTTTTTCATGATGAAGCACTAATTCCTGCTATCCAAAGTCAGATCCCAGTTAATGTAAAAAATACTAATACGCCCGAAAAAGAAGGAACTTTAATTGTTCCTGAATATAATTTTGAGCCTCAATCTGTTATTACTGGAATTGCAGGCGGTAAGAATTTCTGTGCACTTTATTTGCATAAATATCTCTTCAATTCAACTTCAGGATATACTTTACGCATCTTCCAAATTCTAAACGAGCATAATGTTTCTTATGAACATATGCCTTCTGGAATTGATGACATCACAATTATCTTTAAAAAAGATAATCTAAATGCCAAACTAATCGATGAAATCTGTGATGAAATTCAAACTGCAATTAATCCCGATCAATTACAATGGATTGACGATTACGCCATCACAATGGTTGTTGGCGAAGGTATGAAAGATAAAATGAGCTTATGTGCTAGCATTTTAGCACCACTGGGTGAAAAGAATATTTCAATTCAGATGATCAATCAAGGTGCTTCTCAAATTTCAATCATGATTGGAACAAGGCGTGAAGAAGCGGAAGAAGTAATTAAGACTATTTATAAGAAATTTTTAAACTAAAAAAAAGGCATTACTTGTAGTTATAACTACACAGTAATGTCTTTTTGAATTTATTCAATTTTAATTAAAGTTGGCAACCTTAACGTATCTGTTACGACCAATTCTGTAGTAAGACTTACCATTAATCTTAAAGCTAGAACCGTAAGTTGTTACGCTCATTCCTCTTTTAATGGTTGATACATAAACGCGATTACCACGACTGTTATAAACATATGCATTATGAGTAGTTACGCGTATTCGACCATCAATGTTAGAAACGTTGATATACTGATTATCACCAATCTTGTAGTAATTTGTACCATTAATTCTTACCATACCGCCAAGTACTGTAACTTGTTGGTAAGCACTGTATGAAGTAGTACCATTTCTATTACCATTTTTATCGTAGACATATGCCTTATGCATAATCGTCTTCGACGTTTTTACTTCATCATTTGAAGAAGTATTATTGCTGCTTGATGAAGCTGCATTGTTAATGTTAGTAGTAGCATTATTATTAGTAGTGTTATTGTTACTTGAACTAGATGGTGCTTGAGTTGATGTTGAATTCATTGATAAAGGTAAAAGTGTAATATTACCATCAACGCTCAAGCCTCGCCAATTATCAGTAAATTGCCAAATTGCTACGCCATCCATTGATGGGAAGTAATTGAAGTTTGCTGTATCAACTCTACCTGAGACAGCATATGAAGCAACCCACAATGAATTAGGATACTTATTTAAAATAGTGCTTGTATTAATATTATTGTTTAACAAAGATGCACCTGAATAAAGAAGTGGTTGATAACCAGCAGCTTTTATTTGATCCATAAAGGCTAAAATCGCATTAGCACTTGCATCACGGCCACCGTTGACATTGTTACCATCACCAGTTTCCCAGTCACAAGCAATATAACTACCAGCTGGTAAACCTGTTGCTTTAGCAGAAGAAATAGCATATTGTGCTTCACTTGCTGCAGCGGTACTATTTGCACCAAAAGTTGCAAAATGGTACGCCATCGGCATCATATTGTTTGCAATTGCGCTTTGAATTTGAGCTGATGCTTTTGGATTGCGATAAGTAGTACCTTCACTAACTTTTACAATAGCAAATTGACCACCATTTTGCGCTACTTGATTCATACTATTACTTTGATAGCTCGCTACATCAACTCCATAGCTTCTTGCAGCTACAGAATTAGTATCCGCCTTTACAGTCATAGCCGGCAACTTAGTAGTAGCAACCACCGCTGCACCACCAGCTAAGGCACTTGTACATGCTAAAATTTGTAGCAACTTCTTATTACTCTTACGCATCAAAATCCCCCGTTTAATATCATTTTTGTTAAATCTTCGGATTATTTAAATTTCTTTAACTTATCTAGTAATATGATATCACGGTTTGCATTCTACAAATATTAAAACAAATTATATTTTTTGTGACAAAATGAATTACTTTCTTCTAAATGATTTCACTTCTTGTTTTGCTGTTTGACGTGGGTGTGACAAAACGAGTAAACCTGCGATTAAAACTACAATTGCGAAAATTTGTGACATAAAATTTGCTCCTTTCATTTCACTTACTTTTATATAGTATCTGATTATAGTTTTGAAATCAAGCTTACTTTTTGTATGCTAGTATTCTTTTCCTGTATACTCTATTGAAATAATTTCTTGTATTCGCTATATCCTTCATCATCAAGTTCTTCATATGGAATAAAACGTAAAGATGCTGAATTAATGCAGTAGCGCAAGCCACCTTCACTAACAGGTCCATCAGTAAAGACGTGCCCTAAATGTGAATCAGCTACAGGACTCTTAACCTCCGTTCTTTCCATATTATGTGATTGATCTCGGTGATAGACTAATTTCTCAATTGGCTTAGTAAAACTTGGCCAACCACACCCTGCATCGTACTTATCTAAACTTGAAAAAAGAGCCTCTCCTGAAACTACATCAACATAGATTCCTTTTTCATAGAAATCATCATATTTACCAGAAAAAGGATATTCAGTTGCAGCCTTTTGTGTTACGTCATATTGCTCTTTTGTTAATTTCTTTAATTGCTTTTCTTTATCAAATGTCATGATGAACTCCTTTCACATTGATCCACAGCTTAGCACAAATTAAAATCTGCATAAAATTTTATGCCTATTCATATTGCCTTTCTTATTTTAATTTAATAAAATAAAGAGAGCTGCAAGAGAAAGGCGGGAGAAGAAAAATGAGAATTATTTGTTATGGTGTCCGACCAAACGAAATACCCTATTTTGAACAATTAAACAAATACGATTTTGAATTGAAATTAGTTCCAGATTTTTTAACAGCTGAAAATGCGACAGAGGCTAAAAATACTGATGCGGTCTTGTTACGTGGCAATTGCTTAGCTAATAAAGAGAATCTGGAACTTTTTGCTAGTTATGGAATTAAATACGTCTTCACAAGAACTGTGGGAATTAACCACATTGATTTAGAAGCTGCAGATAAGTTAGGTCTTCAAGTTGCGCGAGTACCTAATTATTCTCCTTATGCCGTTGCCGAACTTGCAATGACTTTAGGGATGCAATTATTTAGACATATAAATCTTGTTTTAGCTAATACTTCTAAAGCAGATTTCCGCGTTTTACCGGATTACTTCAGTCGTGAAATTCATTCATCAACTGTGGGCATTATTGGTGCCGGGAAAATCGGAGTAACAGAAGCTAAATTGTACCGTGGTATGGGGACTAAAGTACTTGCTTATGATCCCTTCCCTAATAAACAAGCCGAAGAATTCGTAGAATTTAAGGAACTAGACGAGGTTTTAGCTACTAGCGACATTATTTCAATGCATATTCCATATTTTCCTGGTCAAAATGATAACTTCATCAATGCTGATTTTCTTAAAAAGATGAAGAAAAATGCCGTCTTAGTTAACACATCACGTAGTGAAATTGCAGATACTCAAGCAATTATCTCTGCAATTAAGACTGGTGAACTTGCTGGTTATGCGGCGGATGTTTTCCCTGATGAAGAAGATATCATGGGACACAATTTTGCTTCACTTCAAGATTTACCAAATAAAGAAACAGCCGAATTAACCAGTCTATATCCTAAAGTGATCTTAACACCTCATATTGGTTCTTATACTGAACCAGCCTTGAAAGATATGATCTCAATTAGTTATGAAAATTTCCACCAAAGTTTAACAACCGGAAGCAATCAAAACATCGTTCATGCAAAATAATTTTATTTTAGAAAGGTTACTAACATGCCAGAATTATCACCAGCTTTAAAAGATTACAGAAACCAAATCGTTAACTCACTTACTCCATCCTTAATTCGCGTATTTAATAATCGTTGCAGCCAAATTCCTGGCATTATTAAATTAACTTTAGGTGAACCCGATTTAAATACACCCGAGCATATTAAAGCTGCAGCAATAGCAGATATCCAAGCCGATGATTCTCACTATGCCCCACAGCCTGGTACACCAGAACTTAGAAAAGCAATTGCTGATTACTTAAAGAGAAGTCTGAACGTTGATTACAATCCTGACAATGAAATTATTGTTACTGTTGGTGCAACTGGCGCTTTAAATGCTGTTTTAAAAGGTATTTTAAACCCTGGAGATAAAGTTTTAGTTCCTACTCCAACTTGGTCAATGTACTTCCAATTAATTAAAATGAACGGTGCAATTCCTGTTCAAATTAATACCGCAGAAGATGGTTTTGTTTTAACACCTGAACATTTGCAAGAAGTACTTAATAATGAAGGAAAAGGTGCCAAGGCTATCTTATTAACTGACCCTTCAAACCCAACTGGTCGTGCTTATCCCGCAGAAATTTTAAAGGGGTTAGCTAAGGTTATCGAAGAAAACGACATGTTTGCTATTTCAGATGAAATTTATGGCGAATTAATTTATGGTGATACCGTTCACCATTCCCTTTCTCAATATATTCCTGGAAATACAATTTTAGTTTCTGGTGTATCAAAAGCCTACGCAATGACTGGTTGGAGATTGGGCTATGTTGCTGCTCCAAGTGAAGTTATGGAAATTATCCGTAAGGTAAACAACTTCTTGATCACCGCTGTAACTGGCAATGTTCAAGCAGCTGCTATTGAAGCGTTAAACAATGGGCAAAATGATCCAATTGAAGCCCGTAAAATTTATCAAGAACGTTTAAACTTAATGAAAACTGGTCTTGAAAAACTAGGATTCCAGATGGCCGCTCCACAAGGTGCCTTTTATATTTTTGCAAAGATTCCAGACAAGTTTGGGCAAGACGATGAAAAATTTGCTAATGAATTGTCTGAAAAAGGAAAAGTTGGCGCTACTCCAGGTAGCTATTTCGGTAAAGGCGGACAAGGCTATGTTCGTATGTCTTATGCTTCTTCAACCGAACAACTTAAAGAAGCTTTAAAACGAATTGAACAATTCATCAAATCTATATAATTAGCATTCTTTAATTTTTATTAAAGAAGTTGTCGATCATCAGTTGTTCATTTACAATATTTTCTAGATGTAGAAAGGAAAATATTATGCCAAAATTAGCTGATGATTTATCAATGACTATCAATACGAGAATTAATGCAATGGGCCCTTCAAAAATTAGAGCCTTTGATGAAAAAGCGTCAAAAATTCCAGGTATGATCAAATTAACAATTGGTGAGCCTGATTTAAATACGCCAGATCATGTAAAAGAAGCCGCGATCGCTGACATTAATGCTAACGATTCTCACTATGCTCCTCAAGCTGGTAAACCTGAACTTTTACAAGCCATCAGCTCATATCTTAAACGAGAATTGGATGTAGACTACAATCCCGAAACAGAAATTTGTGTTACTGTTGGAGCTACAGGAGCTTTAAATGATGTCTTTATGACTATCTTAAATCCTGGCGACAAGATTTTAGTCCCTACCCCAGTTTGGGCTTTGTATTTTCAATTAATTAAAATGTGTGGTGCAATCCCTGTTCAAGTTGATACTTCTAAAGATGGTTTTATCTTAACACCAGAGCATTTACGACAAGTTTTACGAGAAGAAGGAAAAGGCGCTAAAGCAATTATTTTAACCGATCCTTCTAATCCAACCGGTTGCGTATATCCCGCTGAAATTTTGAAAGAATTGGCTAGTGTAATTAAAGAATTCCACCTCTTTTCAATTACTGATGAAATATACGGAGACTTAGTTTACAACGGCAATGTTCACCACTCTCTTTCACAATACATTCCTGAAAGAAATATTCTCATTTCTGGTCTTTCAAAAGCATATGCAATGACCGGTTGGCGTTTGGGATATATTGCTGCTCCAGCACAGATTATGAGCAGCATTCGTAAAACAAATGCCTTCTTGGTTACTTCAGTAACTGACAATGTTCAAGCCGCAGCAATTGAAGCTTTGAATAATGGTCAAGAAGATCCTCTTGAAGCCCGTAAAATTTATGAAAAACGTTTAAAGTTCATGAAAACCGGTATGGAAAAGTTAGGCTTTGAAATGTCTACTCCACAAGGCGCTTTTTATATCTTTGCTAAAATTCCAGAAGCCTTTGGTACTGATGATGAAGCTTTTGCTAATGAATTGGCTGCTAAAGCAAAAGTTGGTGTCACTCCAGGTCGATACTTTGGCAAAGGTGGTCAAGGTTATGTTCGACTTTCTTACGCTTCATCGACTAAACAACTCGAAGAAGCTTTGAAACGGATCGAAAAATTTGTTGAAAATATTTAGTCAAAAAAAGAAATCCAAGCTGATTTAACTTGGATTTCTTTTTTGCTTTTTTAACTTTAATTAAAATCTGAAACTAGTACATAACGATTCTTGTTAATACGGTAGTAACTTTGGTTATTAATAGTCTTAACTTTTCCGTAAGTTGGAACCGTTGAACCTGCTGAGATAGCTGGTGAAGAAGTTAACTTACCAGTGCTGTCGTGAACGTATGCAGTATTCTTAAGAGTACGCTTTACGCCATCAACGTTAGCTAACTTGATATATGAATTAGAACCAACACGGTAGTAACTTACATTATTAATTAAGACTGCACCGCCGTAAACTTTAACCTTCTTGTAAGCCTTGTAAACCTTACCGTTGCGGTTACCATTCTTGTCGTAGCCATATGACTTAGTCATAACAGTCTTCTTAGTTGAAACAGACTTAGTTGAAGGTGCTTGACTTGATGCTGAACCTGAAGTTGATAATGGTAAGAGTGAAATGTTACCGTCAACGTTCAAACCACGCCAATTATCAGTAAATTGCCAAATTGCCACGCCATTCATTGAAGGAAAGTAATTAAAGTTAGGAGTATCAATTCGGCCCATGTGTGCATATGAAGCTACCCATAAAGAATTAGGAAAAGCATTAGTTACCTTAGTAGTGTTAATATTATTATTCAAAAGTGACGCACCTGAATACAAAAGTGGCTTGTGGCCGCTAGCTTTCACTTGCTTCATAAATGCAATAATCGCATTTGCACTTGCATCTCTACCACCATTGACATTATTACCATCACCAGTTTCCCAGTCACAGGCAATGTATGAACCTTTTGGTAAACCGTATGCCTTAGCAGTCGCTACTGCATAATTTGCTTCAGCAACTGCGCTTGATGAGTTAGCACCGAACAAAGCAAAGTGGTATGCCATCGGCATCATTCCACTAGCTTTAGCAGATGCGATTTGTGCTGATGCTTTAGGATTCTTATAACTAGTCCCTTCACTAACCTTGACAATAGCGAATTTTGAACCAGCTTTAGCACTACTTGCAAGACTTGATGATTGGTATGATGAAACATCAATACCATATGAACGAGCTTTTACAGTAGCAGCCTTTACGCTATCTGCTTGATTTACTGAAAAATATACTTCACTAGTTGTAACTCCTGCTGTTGCAAGAATACCGGCACATGCTAAAACACTTAATAATTTATTTGTCTTTTTTTGCAATTAAATTCCCTCATTCGATTTTAGTTTTTTTTATTTCTCTATATCATTTCATCCTTACATAATAATAGCAGATAATTTTACTTTCTAAATTACAATCTTTTAACAAAGTATATTACGAACAATAAAAGAGGCTAAACTCATTAAAAGTTCAACCTCTTTTATTATTTATCACCGAAAACTAGTCGTCCCAAGTAGCATTCTTGTCAGCATCTTCTTGAGCTTCTTTTTCAAGACGTGCTTCAATTTCCTTGACACTAGCTTCATATTGTTTTTCAACTTCAATACCAAGATCAGCTAATTGTTGATCTGCAACTGGTGCCGGAGCATGCATCATTGGTTCTGAAGCGTTAGCATTCTTAGGGAACGCGGTAACGTCACGAATGTTTTCCTTTTGAGCAAGCATCATAGCAAAGCGATCCAAACCAATAGCAAGACCTGCGTGTGGTGGGAATCCCATGTCCAAAGCATCCAACAAGTAGCCAAATTGTTCATAAGCACGCTTCTTAGTAAAGCCCAATGCCTTGAACATCTTTTCTTGAATTGAACGCTTATGGATACGGATTGATCCACCACCTAATTCATCACCGTTCATAACAATATCATATGAACGAGCGTGAGCCTTATGAGGATCAGTGTCAAGAAGCTTAATACCTTCGTCATCTGGCATAGTGAATGGGTGGTGAGCTGCGATCCAACGACCTAAACCTTCATCGTACTCGAATAATGGCCAGTCAACAACCCAGACAAAGTCATAAACGTCTTTAGGAACAATACCAGTTTCATGAGCAAATTCACGACGTAAGTGGTCCAAAGAATCACAACATACTTTCCACTTATCAGCAACAAAGACTACTAATTCTCCACCTTCAAGGTCAAATTCCTTCTTCAAGTCTTCCTTGTTTTCATCAGTTAAGAAGCGTGAAACTGGGCCTGAGAATTCACCGTCTTCATACTTAACCCAAGCAAGACCCTTTGCGTGGTAACGCTTGATGTAGTCAGCTTTTTCATCAATCTTCTTACGTGAGTATTCCTTAGCACCATTCTTAACGGCCAAACCCTTTACATAGCCGCCATCAGCAATTGCACCTGAGAAAACTTTGAAGTCTGAATCTTTGAGAATTGGGCTCAAATCATGAATAAACATTTCGTAGCGAGTATCTGGTTTATCACAACCGTACTTATTCATTGATTCAGTCCAAGAAATTCTCTTGATAGGAGTCTTAAGGTCGATGTTCATAACATCCTTCATAACTTTCTTCAAAAGACCCTCAGTGTAATCTTGAACACCCTTTTCATCAAGGAATGAAGTTTCCATATCGATTTGAGTAAATTCTGGTTGACGATCGCCACGAAGGTCTTCATCACGGAAACAACGTGCTAATTGGTAGTACTTGTCAAAGCCAGCACCCATCAACAATTGCTTAAACAATTGTGGTGATTGTGGTAAAGCATAGAAAGAACCTGGGTAAATTCTTGAAGGAACTAAGTAGTCACGAGCACCTTCAGGAGATGATTTACCCAAAATTGGAGTTTCAATATCAATAAAGCCATTTTCGTCAAAGAATTCGTGAACTGATCTTAAAATCTTTGAACGCAAGATAATTGCCTTTTGTAAAGTTGGGCGACGTAAGTCAAGATAACGATACTTCAAACGAGTTTGTTCAGCAGCAGTAATGTCATCCTTAATTTCAAATGGTGGAACCTTTGACTTATTTAAGATGTCAATTTCAGTTGCGTCAACTTCAACTTCACCAGTCTTCATGTCTGGGTTAACGTCTGAACGCTTAACAACCTTCCCCTTTACTTCAAGAACGTATTCGTTACCTAAGCTGTCAGCAATATCCATTAATTCCTTACCGGAATCTTTGTTAACAACAACTTGAACAATACCTTCACGATCGCGCAAGTCGATGAATACCAAATTACCCAAGTTACGTACACGTTGTACCCAACCATATAAAGTTACTTCTTGACCTTCGTACTTAGTGGTAATGTTGCCACAGTAGTCTGTTCTTTTGTCCATATGTTCCATAGTTTTAGTCCCTCAATTTATTCATTACAGATTCCATATCGTTTAAGTCTTCTAAGCTTAAATCGATAGTCTTACCATCAGCCAAACGCTTAATGTTTAAAGTGCCATTTTCAAGTTCTTTAGCACCCAAAGTAATTACGTATTTAGCATGAACTCGGTCAGCTTTTCTGAATTGCGCTTTAAGTTTCTTTTGATCAACATCATATTGAGCCTTAAATCCTTGAACGCGAAGTGAGCGAGCAATCTCAACAGCCTTCATCTCAGTGCCAGCTCCGATATTAGTGATGAAGAAATCAACGCCTTCATCCTTGAACAAGTCAGGGTTTTGTTGTTTCAAAACAAGCATCAATCTTTCTTCACCAATACCAAAACCAACAGCTGGAGTTTCTGGACCATCAAATTCTTCTACCAAGTGATCGTAACGACCACCGCCAAGAATAGTAGTTGCTGATTCCCACAAGTTCTTATCTTCAACCATGAATTCAAAAATGACGCCAGTATAGTAATCAAGTCCACGAACCAAATCGTCATCAATTACGTAGTCAATACCTAATTGATCTAATGTATTAAGAATAGTTTCAAAATTCTTCTTAGCATCTTCATCCAAGAATTCACGAATCTTAGGCGCATCTGGTAAGAATTGTTGATCTTCTTCAGCCTTTGAATCCAAAATACGAAGTGGATTCATTTCCAATCTTCTTTGTGAATCTTCTGAGAGTTGATCCTTCAAAGGAGTGAAGTAATTTACAAGTGCATCATGATAATCCTTACGAACTTGAGCATTACCTAAAGTGTTAATATGTAATTCGTAATTCTTAACACCAAGTTCAGCTAAAAGATCGTGACCCATCATAATAGTTTCAACATCAGCTAATGGGCTGTTTGAGCCAAAACTTTCAACACCAATTTGGTGGAATTCACGTTGACGACCAGCTTGTGGACGTTCGTATCTAAAGGTTGGATCAATGTAAAATACATTAAATGGTTTAACTACATCAGGTCCATATAACTTATTTTCAACATATGCACGAACAACACCAGCAGTTCCTTCTGGACGAAGTGCAATATGACGACCACCCTTGTCGTTGAAGTCGTACATTTCTTTTTCAACGATATCTGAAGTTTCACCACTTGAACGTGAGAAAACTTCATAATTTTCAAACATTGGCGTTCTAATTTCACGGTAGTTTGCTCGTTTGAAAAAGTTACTTGCAGTTTGTTCTACTTTTTCCCATGAGCCTGAGACATCAGGTAAAATGTCAACTGTTCCTTTTGGTCTTTGAACTCTCATTTAATCATCCTTTTTTAATAAAAAGCGCCCTTGAACTAAATCAAGGGCGCTTAAGATTAGCACGGTACCACCTTTTGCTTGCTGCGATTAACGCTCGCGAAACGATCCATTATCTGTTAAAGGTGTCACAGATTACGATCTCTCTACCTTCTCACCGAACCAGGTAGTCTCTGAAAAAGACCATACTAATCTTCATTCTTTGTCATCGATAATTCCTATTTAGAATATATTTTTAAGTCGATAAAGTCAACTGTTGAAAGCGATTTCTGCTAGATTTATTTTACAAATCTAGCACGATAGTGAATGGACCATCATTTTCGAGGCTAACTTGCATGTCAGCACCAAACTCACCAGTTTCAACATGAAAGCCATCTGCTTCAAGTTCTCTATTGAAATCTTCCCATAATTCTTTTGATTTTGGTGGACGCATTGCTTCAACAAAGCTTGGACGGTTTCCCTTCTTGGTATTAGCTAATAAGGTAAATTGGCTAACACTCAGAATTTCACCATTAACATCCTTCAAAGATAAATTAGTCTTCCCTTCTTCATCTTCAAAGATTCGCATTTTACTAATTTTATCTGCAGCTTTTTTAACAATTGGTAATTCATCGCCATCTTTTAATCCAACTAAGAGTAAAAATCCCTTACCGATCTTACCAACAGTTTTACCGGCTATATCAACTTGGGCATGATTTACTCTCTGAATAACAACTCTCATTAATTATCTGACCTCTTTGTTTCGTATACATCAGGAATATCGCGCAATTTACTCAAAATATCATCTAGCTGAGTAGCATTCTTAACAGAAACAGTAACATAGATGTGTGCAATATTTTCATCATTAACCTTGCCGGAAATGTTATTAATGTTTTTAGTTAATGAATTCAATTTATTGATTACATCACTCAACAAATTGCCACGATTGTAACCAAAAATTTCAATGTTGGCATTGAAAGCTTGTGCATTGTTTTCTTCAACGCTCTCCCATTGGACGTCAATCAAACGTCCTTGCTCTTCAGCTTCTTTAGTGATATTACGACAATCAGCTCTATGAATCGTTACGCCGCGCCCCTTTGTAACATAACCAATAATCTCGTCACCAGGAACCGGGTTACAGCATTTAGCAAGGTGCAGCATTAAATCACTCACACCTTGAATCATAACGCCATTTTTATGCTTTAGCTTCATTACTGAAGAACTATCATTATTGGAGTTTCCGGAAGTAACTGCTTGCTGACCAGCATTTAGAATTTCTTCTTCACGCCGTTTTTGCTTTTCAAGCTCATCTTTACGACGCTTTTCAATTGTTAATCGATTATAAACACCAATTACTGACTGATCTCCAAAACCTATAGCTGCAAATAATTCATCCGCATTATGGTAGTTAAAATGTTCAACCAGCTTATCAATATGATCTTTATCCATATATTCTTTAGTAGAAAGATCATGTTCTCTTAACGTTTCCGCTAATTCTTGCTTACCTTTTTCGATACTATCAGCACGATCAAGTGTTTTAAAGTAGCGCCGAATCTTATTTCTGGCTCTAGATGTTTTAACCATATCGACCCAATCACGACTTGGTGTCGCATTAGTCTGGGTCATGATTGAAATCACATCACCATTTTTCAACTTGTAATCAAGTGGTACTAATTTATTATTGACTTTTGCGCCAACAGCGTGACTTCCGACTTGTGTATGAATCGCGTATGCAAAGTCTAAGGTTACTGAACCTTTTGGTAGTTCATAAACTTCGCCTTTTGGTGTAAAAACATAGACGCGATCTGAAAAAATATCGCTCTTAACGCTCTTCATGAATTCGTCAGCATCTTTGGTTTCATCCTTTAATTCAAGGATCTCACGCACCATATCAAGTTTTTCACCAGAAGAAGTTTCTTGAACACCATTGAAATTACCACGTTTATATGCCCAGTGAGCGGCCACACCGTATTCAGCAACTTCGTGCATTTGTTCAGTTCTAATCTGAATCTCAAGTGGCTTACCACCTGGTCCAATAATAGTAGTATGCAATGATTGATAACCATTAACTTTTGGAACAGCAATATAATCCTTAAACCTTCCTGGCATTGGCTTCCATTCAGTATGAACTGCACCTAAAACAGCATAACAATCTCGGACGTTTTTAACAATTACACGAACAGCCAACAAGTCATAAATTTCATCAAAATCTTTATGCTTGTTAACCATCTTTTTGTAAATCGAATAAATATGCTTTGGCCGACCATAAATTTCGTACTTGCTTCCTAAGCCATCTAAAGTTTTCTTCAAAACAGTAATAGCGTCAGAAATGAATTTTTCACGCTCACTTCTTTTAACGTCCATTAAGTTAACGATGCGATAATATGCTTCAGGATTAAGATAATGGAAAGATATGTCTTCTAACTCCCACTTGATAGTCCCAATACCTAATCTATCAGCAAGTGGCGCATAAATATCCATTGTTTCAGAAGCAATTCTACGTTGCTTATCCGGGCGCAAGTGTTGAAGAGTATGCATATTGTGCAAGCGATCAGCCAATTTAACCATGATTACCCGTAAGTCTTTTGCCATCGCAATTAACATTTTACGGTGATTTTCAGCCAAAAATTCTTGGTGTGACTTATATTGATATTTATTTAATTTTGTTACGCCATCAACAATGAAAGCAACGTCTTCACCGAAATTCTTTTTAATATCGTCATTAGTTACGGGTGTATCTTCAACGGTATCATGTAAAAAACCTGCTGCAATAGTATCTGGATCCAAATTTAATTTAGCAAGTGTTCCAGCTACTTGAGTGGGGTGAATAATGTAAGGCTGCCCTGAAGCTCTTTTTTGATCTTTATGTGCTTCATTAGCAAACTCATAAGCTTTTTCTACAAAAGCCAGTTGCTCATCATTCATGTATTTTTTACATTCATCAATTACTTGATCATGAGACATCTCGACATATTTAGACATTGACAATCATCCCTTCTAATTTACCGATAAATATGATTGTTAATTAGACCAAACACCTCAAAAATAAGATAAATTAGTCCAAAAACTAAATTGTAATTTGCAAATCTAGGCAAAATTGCTAGACAGAAAATCACAGGCAAAAATAGCATCCACCATTTTGACAAAGAACGTTTCTTGATTAATACCCCAACATGAAAACTAATGATACTATTGAGAATCAAAAAAACTAAACCAACACGTACTACAATCGGCAGTTGAATCAAACTTAAAAAGTATGGAAACGCTGCAATGAAAACACCCCACCAAATAATGGGCATGAAAGAATGTTGATTTAACTTTTTCAATAAAGGGATGGCTAAAAACTTTTGCCAAATATTTTGTAATTCTTTCATTTAAGTTTAATTTATCCTTTATTCTACCACAATTATTTTTCTTTTCTAGTAATTGATAACCCAATCCAACGACCTTGTCGCATTGTCAAATCAATTTTAAAGTCATTTTCATCCAATGCTTTTTCAATCTTAGGTAATTGTAAGTAGTCAATTCCTGAGAAAATGATTTGACCATTATCATTTAAGTGATCATTCATTTGTGGAATTAAATCTAATAAGATTTCAGCTAAAATATTAGCAACAATAATATCAAATTTACCATCAACATCGGCTAAAAGGGATGTTTTTTGTGTTTTAATATTTGTCAAACCGTTCAAAGCCGCATTTTGCTGAGCAGCAGTCATTGATTCATCTGAGATATCAGTTGCTAAAACATTGGTTGCACCTAATTCTGAGGCTGCAATTGCTAAAATACCAGACCCAGTTCCCACATCAACAACTGACACAGGTTTAACAATTGCTCTTTCAAGTCCCATCATCGCAAGTTGTGTGGTTTGGTGATTCCCTGTACCGAAAGCCAAACCTGGATCAAGCTTAATTAATTTCTGATCACTAAAAGCTGGTTTGTAATCTTCCCATTCAGGAACAATTGCTAAATGTCGTGAAAAATCAATTACATGATAATACTTTTGCCAAGCAGTATTCCAATCTTGATCGGCAATATAAGAGGTAGTGATTTTTTCTTCACCAGTATTTAAGCCGTAGCTTTTTAATTCATTTAACTTATTTTTGAATTTATTTACCAAATCATCGCGGTCTGCTTCTTCATCAAAATAAGCGATGAATTGCATATCCTTAGGTAAATCTTTAATTTCATCCATTTCAACAACAGTTGAATCATGAAGCCAGCCAGCTTGCTCAAAGTCGCTGCGCTTTCTAGCTTCTGTTCCAAGTGCATTCAAGTTGTCTTGGCTATAGATACTTAGTGCATCTTCTACTTCATGACTAGTTTCAATTTTAATTGCTAATAATTTCATTATTTAATTGACTCCTTTAGAAATTGTCTCGTCAATGCTATCATAATTCAGGGTGATAAACATGTCTAAGAAAAAAAAGAAAGATAAACTTGAAAAAACTTTGGTTGAAAAAATTCTCGACCAAAATAAGATCAAATATCGTCAAGCCTCATTTGCAACTCATCCAGATAGTGGCGGAGTTGCACAGATGGACACTTCTATTCTAAAAGACAAAGAACATTTAGTCTACAAGACTCTCGTCTGTGAAGGAAATAAAACCGGCCCACTTGTTGGTGTTGTCCCGGTCACTGAGCATTTAAGCATGAAAAAATTGGCAAAAATTTCTGGGAATAAAAAATGTGAAATGTTGCCACTTAAGAAATTGCAAAAGACCACAGGATATGTTCATGGTGCTAATACACCAATTGGTATTTGGTTTAACCACCACTTCCCTATTTATTTAGATAATAGCATGAATGAACAAGAAGAAATCGCTGTTTCAAGTGGTGAAGTTGGTCGTAGCGTTTTCTTAAGTCCAAAGGATTTGGCTGAATTCTGTCATGCAACAATTACGGATTTGAAAGAATAGGTAAAACGCTTTCATCTTCTCTTGATAGTGATATAATTATTAGTGACCACATATAAAAACTATGGGAGAAGATGAAAAGAATGAATGTATTATTAGGTCTCAGTGGCTTTGTTGTTGCGATGATCGCTGTATGGTTAATAATGCGCACAGCATTTATTAAATAAAGCAAATAAATAATAGGAGTAGCTTAATGGCTGCTCCTATTATTTTTCTCTATTTTTTTGCTGATGACTTTTTCTTTTTAAAACCTACTAAGCCTATCATAGCTGAAATAATACTAATTATAGATAACAAATAAGAAGAAGTTTCTTTGCTATTTCCAGTTTGAGGTAATTTTTCATGACCTTCTACACTATTTCTTTCTGAAGCAGTATGTTCTTCTTGATTTTTTTCACTTAAAGTAGCGTATTTCACTGTGCTATAATTATCACTTTTTGTGTTTATATTCTTTTTTAAACTTGTTTTCTTCTCAGTTTTAATAATTGTTTTGTCTTCTGGCAAAATTGGATTAGTATATTCGAATTTATCATCATTCGGCGTATTGTATCTTTTTTCTCCAGAATCTACATGTTCTTCTGGAATGGAATAGTTAATTCCCTGATAATCAACTTCCTTTGCCTTTGAAACGTTTAAATTATAATCATATTTTGGTAGTTCATAGATAGTGGCATCACCGATTGATTCACCCTTTTTAACTGAATTCAAATCATATGCTGGTAAGTCTACTTGCGTACCATCGCTGATTGATTCACCTTTTTTAACTGAATCTAAATCATATGCTGGTAAGTCTACTTGCGTACCATCGCTGATTGATTCACCTTTTTTAACTGAATCTAAATCATATGCTGGTAAGTCTACCTGCGTACCATCGCCGATTGATTCACCCTTTCTAACTGAATTCAAATCATATGCTGGTAAATCCGCCTGCGTACCATTGCCGATT
>NZ_AZFM01000079.1 GCF_001434335.1 Lactobacillus kalixensis DSM 16043 | reverse complement strand
TTAGCGTCACTATCAATTTGATCCTTAGCGGCTTGCTTTTGATCATCAGTCAAGTTGTTGTCTTGATCAATGGCTTTCTTAGCTTCATCAGCACTGTTAGTAATGTCAGTTTTGGCTTGGTCCTTAGTTTCAGAAGTTGTTGGAATCTTGATGTTGTTAATAGTTTCTATACCAGTATTCTTAGCAGATTCAACACCGTTGTTAGTAGTTGCGGAATCGATTGCAGCCTTAGCAGCAGTTGCTTCTTGGTCGACTTCATTGTTCAAAGTATTGGCTTCATCAGTAGTTAATGGAGCCTTAGCAATTTCGCTCTTCTTAGCCGCAGCTGCAGAATCGATTGCAGCCTTAGCAGTTACCTTATCGATGGCAAGCTTACCTGCATCAGTTGCATCCTTAACGCCTTGATCATCAGTAGCATTATTGATATTGTCCTTAGCTTCCTTAGCATCTTGATCGATTTGATCCTTAGCTGTTTGCTTTTGATCATCAGTTAAACCAGGAGTTTGATCAATAGCCTTCTTAGCATCTTCAGCCGCCTTATCAATATCATTGTTTGCTTGATCCTTGACTGATGAAGTTGATGGAATGTTGATGTCTTCAATAACTGAAATGCCATTGTCTCGAGCAGTTGCAACCTCTTGGTTAGTTGATGAGTTGTCGATATTTTCTTTTGCGTTTGAAGCAATATCGTTAACCTTCTTAACTAATTCAGCCTTTTCTTCCTTAGTTAAGTTTGCGGCGTTGTTGATGTCATTAATCTTGCTGTCAGCTTTATTTTGAACTGCATCCTTTGCAGCATTCTTAACAGCTGATTCTGCTGAAACTTCAACATTATTAATATTGTTAATTCCAGTGTTCTTAGCTTCTTCAACTGCAGTATCTGAGATTGCATTTCTTATAGCATCTTTTGCTTGATCAGCAGCATTATTAGCTTGCTTAATCAAATCATTCTTTTCATCAGCAGTTAAAGCAGTTGCATTGTTAATTTCATCAAGCTTCTTGTTCAATGCGGCATCGATTTCTGCAATTGCTGCATCCTTAACCTTAGAATCTGTTGGAATGTCAAGGTCATTAATCTTCTTAAGGCCTTCATTCTTAGCAGTATCAACATCAAGATCATTTGTTGCATCATTGATGTTCTTCTTAGCATCAGTTGCAGCTTGGTCTACTTGATCAGTTAAGCTCTTCTTTTCTTCACTAGTTAAGTTAGGAGCATTCTTAATTGCTTCCTTCTTAGCATCTGCAGCATCGTCAATTGCCTTGATTGCATCTTGCTTAGCTTGAGAACTTTCTGGAACTGTTACCTTATTGATGTCGTTAACACCATTAGTCTTAGCGTCCGTAACTTCAGTGTCCGTTGTTGCTGAATCGATCTTGTCTTTAGCCTCTTGAGCTTTGTTATTTACTTGATCAACCAAGCTTTGTTTTTCCTCATCAGTTAAGTTAGGAGCATTCTTAATTGCTTCCTTCTTAGCATCTGCAGCATCGTCAAT
>NZ_AZFM01000078.1 GCF_001434335.1 Lactobacillus kalixensis DSM 16043 | reverse complement strand
CTGAAACTTGAAAGCTAAGATTCATGCTCTTTTCGCATGTTTCCTGGCTTTTTCTTTCGAAAAGTAAAAAATACAGGTCACCCTGCTTTATAATTTAAGTGTCCAAACCTAATTCAAAGGAGTGCCTGTAACTATGAAAAGTATAGAACAAATTGACCAACAAAACGAGACTAAATCTTTAATTTCTTCTTTTACCAACTTAATTGGTCTAGCAAAATTAGCTAAGAAAGTTAACTTTAAACGAAAATCTTCTATTTCCCTAAGTATGATTATTTCTTGGTTAATGTCAGTCCACTTCGCTCGGCATTCTCTTTATCGCGCTAATAAAGACGATAATTTTAGTATTCGTACTGCTCGCAATGTTCTAAATGATGGTCGAATCAATTGGCAGAAGCTTCTCTGTTTAGTAGCAGCCAAGCTTATCAGTATTCTTAAACCTGTAATTGATAAGCGTAGGCGCTTGGCTTTTATTGTTGATGATACTTTAATGTCTCGTGCCTTTTCAAAGAAAACAGAATTACTGGCTAAAGTCTACGATCATGATAAGCATGAATTTTTAACAGGCTACCGCGGACTAACCTTGGGCTGGAGTGACGGTAATACCTTTTTGCCAGTCAACTTTGCCTTAATGTCGACCAAAAAGAAAAGTAATCTAATAGGCAGTAAACCAATTACTACTGATGAACGTAGTATTGCTGGCAGAAGAAGACTGCAAGCTAAAAGACAGATGAATGATGTGACAGTTGAACTGATTAACCAAGCTCTCAAATCAGGAGTTCCAGCTAAATATGTCCTGTTTGATTCATGGTTTACTTCTCCTAGAATGTTTTGGCTGCTTAAACAATTAGGTCTTGATGGTTTAGGTATGATCAAAAAGAGTTCTAAGGTTTACTACTCTTATCGTCATCGTCTATATGACATCAAGGGACTTTATGATCATTTAGCAGCTTCAAAAATTTGTAAAAAGAACCATTACTTATACAGCAGTGTAGTAATAGCACAATATCAGGGCCATGAGTTTCCTTTAAAAGTAGTCTTTGTTTCCAAACGTGGTAGTAAAAGTAATTACTTGGTTTTAGCTACTACCAAGATTGCTTTAACTCCCCAGCAGATTATCCAAATGTATGGCCGCAGATGGGAAATCGAAACATACTTTAAGACAGCCAAGCAGTATCTAGGATTAAATAAATCACAAATTCAAAGCTATGATGGACAATGTGGTTATATTGCCTGCACAGCCATAACATATGATCTGCTGGCTTGGCAAGAAAGACAAAATACCGATGACAAAACGATGGGAGATTTGTTCTTCATAATGAATGAGTCTTTACCAGAAATGAAGTTCATTGATGCATTGGTATACCTAATTACAGAGTTAAAACAAATTGAATCAGACACCAAAGACGAAATTAATGAAGTACTAACTAATTTCATGGTTAATTTACCAACACTAATTCAAAAACTAATAAAACCAATAGTGTAAAAAGATAAAAGAACAAGGAAAAAGCCAGAACCTATAAAGCTTCCAGCTTATTTAGTGCTTTCAAGTTTCAG
>NZ_AZFM01000077.1 GCF_001434335.1 Lactobacillus kalixensis DSM 16043 | reverse complement strand
ATTAACTGAAACTTGAAAGCCAAGAATCACGCTCTTTCTGCGTGGCTCTTGGCTTTTTCTTGCGAAAAATAAAAAATACAGGTCTCCCTGTTTTATAATTTAAGTGACCAAACTCAATTTAAAGGAGAACCTGTAACTATGAAAAGTATAGAACAAATTAACCAACAAAACGATACTAAATCTATAATTTCTTCATTTCTTAATTTAATTGGTCTAGCTAAATTAACTAAGAAGGTTAATTTTAAACGTAAATCTACTGTTTCTTTGAATATGGTACTATCTTGGCTTATCTCAGTTCATTTTGCTCGTCGTTCACTTTACCGTGCTAACAAAGATAATAATTTCAGTATTCGCACTGCTCGTAATGTGTTAAATGATGGCCGCATAGACTGGCAAAAGCTCATGTGTTTAATCGCTGCTAAATTGATAGCTACTTTAAAGCCAGTAATCGATAAACGTAGACGTTTGGCATTTATCGTTGATGATACTTTAATGTCACGTTCTTTTTCTAAGAAAACAGAGTTATTGGCTAAGGTTTATGATCATGACAAGCATGAGTTCTTAACTGGTTATCGTGGGCTGACTTTAGGCTGGAGTGATGGTAATACATTTTTACCTGTCAATTTTGCCTTAATGTCGACTAAGAAAAAAGAGAATTTAATTGGTAAACAAGCATCTACTAGTGATGGGCGCACTATCGCTGGCAGAAGAAGACTGCAAGCTAAAAGACAAATGAATGATGTAACAGTTGAACTGATCAAGCAAGCTCTGAAATTAGGTGTTCCTGCCAAGTACGTTTTATTTGATTCTTGGTTTACTTCCCCTAGGATGTTTTGGTTTCTTAAGCAATTAGGACTTGATGGGTTAGGAATGATTAAAAAGAGTTCAAAGATATATTATCGGTATCGTAAACGTCTTTATGATGTTAAAGGACTTTATGAACACTTGGCAGCCTCTAAGATGTGTAAAAAGAATAATTATTTCTACAGTAGCGTTGTAACAGCCCAATATCAAGGACATGAGTTTCCAATGAAATTAGTTTTCGTTTCTAAACGTGGTAGTAAAGGCGATTACTTGTTCTTGCGACTACTCAGATCAAATTACAACCTGAACAGATTATCCAGCTTTATGGCCGCAGATGGCAGATTGAGACATACTTCAAAACTGCTAAACAGTATCTAAGGTTAAATAAATCACAAATTCAAAGCTATGACGGACAATGTGGCTATATCGCCGCAGTAGCGATTACCTATGATCTACTTGCATGGCAAGAGAGACAGAATATAGATAATAAAACAATAGGTGCTCTCTTTTATTTGATGAATGATTTTTTACCAGATATTAGATTCATAGATGCATTGGTCTACTTAATTTCTACCTTAAAAAATTTACTAAATATAAATAAGAATACAATTGATCAAGCAATTGAAGAATTTATTGATAATTTACCTAAATTTATTCAGAGCGAACTAAAAAGGCTGGGTTAAAACTAATTTAGAAACGAAAAAACCAGAACCAATCAGGGTTCTGGTCAATTTTGATGCTTTCAAGTTTCAGT
>NZ_AZFM01000076.1 GCF_001434335.1 Lactobacillus kalixensis DSM 16043 | reverse complement strand
GTAAGTGTCAATATTTTTGCGGTAGGTTATAAACCATTAGTCTAACCTTAATTCCTTAAAGATTTATATGATTTAATGCCCGAGAAAAGTTGCTCAAATATCCATTCCCGGCTACGTAATTCTCCATACTGCCGTGTTGAATTCCTTCGTGTACTTCATGTATCTTCTTTAAGCTTGCTCTTACTGCACCTTTATATTGTTCTTCTTTAAGTTCAGTAAATTTGCTTGCTTCAAATTCACTACTTAACCAGTATTCTAAATCATTGTTCTTAATACAAGTTAGAACACGTAAGATTCCTTCTGCACCATCCTCTGACCAGTATTTACCTTGTCCTTTAACTCGGTAAGTATACTTTCGGTGATTGCTTTCACAACAACCAATAGCTTTGATTACTGGTAGAGAGCGCATTCTAAAAGGCTTGATATCATTCCATCGACGGTAGATATAATTGCGAAGTCTATCTAGATTTTCATGATTTTCTGGTGTATCTAACTCATCAATCAGCTTACTTTCGGCGGTATCTAAGATAACATCGGTAAGCTCACGATCATATTTAAATTCAAGTGCACTGATCAGTTTACCTTGAATCTCTGGCATAAATTTTAAGCGATCTTTGATCTTCTGATTCAAATGAAAAACATCAAGGAAATGCTCATGTCTCTTACATTGACCGATTATTTCATCAAAGTCTTTCTTAGCGTAACCAGCGCCGCCATCGGCATTACTAATAACTATTGTATTTGTTAGGTCATAGGTATTGGTTAAATATTCTTTGATCTCCTGCAAGGCATCTAAACGATTTAAAGAAACAAATTCTTTGGCATTAACTCTTTGTCTACGAGTTTTGCTTAAGTTAATAATATCTTCGCAGACCTGATAACGATGAAACTCAATTCTCCGTTTATTGGTGCCTTTAATAATTACACCATCGCCTTCAAGATACAGAACTGGAACCTTTCTCTTTTCTGTAACTCCATCATATCTATCTTCACTTTCTTGCTGTGATTTAATTCTTTTACCAGCCTGTTTAATCAAGTTTCCAACTTGTCCGTGACTGATATTGAAACAAGATAAAGCATTGACTGCTAAAGCAGTATTTCGGTAAGTGGCCACAGTGCTAACCTGTAAAATATTCTTCACAGCTAAGACACTATAACGCTTATATTTGTCATAACCCATCAGTGAATCCAAAGGATAGATAGCCTTTTTAGTTGAACTAGTATATCTTCTACGGACATAACTGATTTCACCAAAAGCAGTAACGATTGAGCGTTTATTTTTCTTTTCGATCTGATATCCTTGCTTCTTAGTTTCTTCAATTAAGCTAACATCAACTTCTTCTAAAGCAGCAGCCATCACCTCTCTAAATAAGTTCAAGAAATAGCACATCAATGCTTTTTCACGAGCAATAACATTGCTTTCAGACTTAATAATTTTAACAATATCAGTTATAATAATATCCATAAAAGACCAGCCTCTAATGTTGTTTGTTTAGGTTTGTTAACATTAGACTACTGGTCTTTTTGTTTTGGAGTCAAGTTCTAATAGGATTTGACTCTTTTTCATTTACTTTTTAACTTACCGCAAAAAATTATACACTTAG
>NZ_AZFM01000075.1 GCF_001434335.1 Lactobacillus kalixensis DSM 16043 | reverse complement strand
CAACGACCTTCGGGTTATGAGCCCGACGAGCTACCAGACTGCTCCATCCCGCGATATTAAGGAGGATGTGGGATTTGAACCCACGCGCGAGCATAACCCGCCTGACGGTTTTCAAAACCGTTCCCTTAAGCCACTTGGGTAATCCTCCATAGCTTATTAATGCCATTTTTGGCAATGACCCGTACGGGATTTGAACCCATGTTACGGCCGTGAAAGGGCCGTGTCTTAACCACTTGACCAACGGGTCAGATCATTTTGTTTGCCTACCGCAAAGCACTTAATTATAATAACCAACTCTCAATCATTTGTCAAACATTTTTTAAATTTATTTTTTAATGCTTTCTCTTTGATTGATAGCTTTAAAACAAATGCAGAATACATATTACATGAATTCCATTCCTAATGCAAGCTTTTTTTGAATTTTTTCAAAGCTAGCTTGTCACTGGTGCTAATCACAAGTGCGTATTAGATATTACATGATAATTTAAAACTTTGCAAGTATAAATTTAGACTTTTTTGAAATTAATTTGCTTTCTCTCCCCTATAATGCTAATTTTGCCCATTATCATTGACACTTCTAAAGATCATTAATCCATATACCAAATTAACTATTACTAATATGCAACTTGCTATCCAGATTGCTCGAACTTGAAACATTTTTTGTAAAAGTGCTGAGATTACTGCTCCTGTTGTAAATGCAACTACTAATAACGTGTAATTTTGCGCTGGCTGTTTTTCACTTTCGTCTCCATTTATATAAAAAGAACTCCAAGAAAGTACCGTTTTTCTCAAATTTCCGGAAGTAAAAACATTACTATACCCTAATCCCTCAATTTTTCTAAATGCACCACTTTGCATTGCCATTCCAAAAGCTGTAATTGGAACAATAAAATAATTAGGTATTGAAGTAGGCAAAAAACCTAATACTATTGAAACAACAATGAGTGGTATCATTTCAAATATTCTCCAATAAGCATTTTTTGCATATCTTTTCAATAGTGTAACTAGTATTAGACCTAAAATGAAGCCAATGATTGTAAGTCCCCGGTTAATCATACCGGTTAAATTACCATTAGCTAAAGAAGTAGCAAAAAAAATTATATTTCCAGTTTGTCCTGCAGATAAAGTATGCCCTCTAAGCATATAAGTATATGCATCAATAAATCCACCACAAAAAGTCAAAATAAATGCCATTAAGCGTGTTTGAGCGATTTTATTTGCTTTTACACTATATTTCCATATCCATCTTAACACCCATTAAAAGCCACTTTAGGCTGATTTTAGCTCTCTAAGTCAAAGATAATATTTCAGTTAGAAAAAACAAAAAAGGAACTACACCAATTGCAGTTCCTTTTTAACCAAGTAGCGGAGTAGGAGAGATTCGAACCCTCGCGCCGGAAAACCCGACCTACACCCTTAGCAGGGGCGCCTCTTCAGCCACTTGAGTACTACTCCAATGGGCCTAAATGGACTTGAACCATCGACCTCACGCTTATCAGGCGTGCGCTCTAAACCAGCTGAGCTATAGGCCCATAAAGCGGGTAACGAGAATCGGACTCGCGACTAAAGCTTGGAAGGCTTTCGTTTTACCACTAAACTATACCCGCACTTTTATAAATGTACAAAGTTAATGGCGCGGGACGGAATCGGACCGCCGACACAAGGAGCTTCAATCCTTTGCTCTAC
>NZ_AZFM01000074.1 GCF_001434335.1 Lactobacillus kalixensis DSM 16043 | reverse complement strand
GTTCAATGATTGTCTCGGTTTTTTCTTGGATTATATTCAGTTTTCAATGTACTAACTTTTTTGAGAGCTAGCGCCCTCAAAACTAAACAAAGTTTCTTCAGTGTGCTTCCGTACTCCGCTGACTTCTTCTTAGTATTTCTACTCTCCATCAGCTTTGCTTCCTTAGAAAGGAGGTGATCCAGCCGCAGGTTCTCCTACGGCTACCTTGTTACGACTTCACCCCAGTCATCTGCCCTGCCTTAGACGGCTCCTTCCTTACGGTTAGGCCACCGGCTTTGGGCATTGCAGACTCCCATGGTGTGACGGGCGGTGTGTACAAGGCCCGGGAACGTATTCACCGCGGCGTGCTGATCCGCGATTACTAGCGATTCCAGCTTCGTGCAGTCGAGTTGCAGACTGCAGTCCGAACTGAGAACAGCTTTAAGAGATTCGCTTGCCGTCACCGGCTTGCTTCTCGTTGTACTGCCCATTGTAGCACGTGTGTAGCCCAGGTCATAAGGGGCATGATGACTTGACGTCATCCCCACCTTCCTCCGGTTTGTCACCGGCAGTCTCATTAGAGTGCCCAACTTAATGCTGGCAACTAATGACAAGGGTTGCGCTCGTTGCGGGACTTAACCCAACATCTCACGACACGAGCTGACGACAGCCATGCACCACCTGTCTTAGCGTCCCCGAAGGGAACTTCTAATCTCTTAGAATGGCACTAGATGTCAAGACCTGGTAAGGTTCTTCGCGTTGCTTCGAATTAAACCACATGCTCCACCGCTTGTGCGGGCCCCCGTCAATTCCTTTGAGTTTCAACCTTGCGGTCGTACTCCCCAGGCGGAGTGCTTAATGCGTTAGCTGCAGCACTGAGAGGCGGAAACCTCCCAACACTTAGCACTCATCGTTTACGGCATGGACTACCAGGGTATCTAATCCTGTTCGCTACCCATGCTTTCGAGCCTCAGCGTCAGTTGCAGACCAGAGAGCCGCCTTCGCCACTGGTGTTCTTCCATATATCTACGCATTCCACCGCTACACATGGAGTTCCACTCTCCTCTTCTGCACTCAAGAAAAACAGTTTCCGATGCAGTTCCACGGTTGAGCCGTGGGCTTTCACATCAGACTTATTTCTCCGCCTGCGCTCGCTTTACGCCCAATAAATCCGGACAACGCTTGCCACCTACGTATTACCGCGGCTGCTGGCACGTAGTTAGCCGTGACTTTCTGGTTGATTACCGTCAAATATAGGCCAGTTACTACCTATATCCTTCTTCACCAACAACAGAGCTTTACGATCCGAAAACCTTCTTCACTCACGCGGCGTTGCTCCATCAGACTTGCGTCCATTGTGGAAGATTCCCTACTGCTGCCTCCCGTAGGAGTTTGGGCCGTGTCTCAGTCCCAATGTGGCCGATCAGTCTCTCAACTCGGCTATGCATCGTCGCCTTGGTAAGCCGTTACCTTACCAACTAGCTAATGCACCGCGGGTCCATCCTTTAGTGACAGCTTTCGCCGCCTTTAAAGTATAAGCCATGCAGCTCATACTCCTATCCGGTATTAGCACCTGTTTCCAAGTGGTATCCCAGTCTTAAGGGTAGGTTACCCACGTGTTACTCACCCATCCGCCGCTAACTTCCACAGCGTCCTTACCGAAGTAATTCTGCTGCTTCTGTTCGCTCGACTTGCATGTATTAGGCACGCCGCCAGCGTTCGTCCTGAGCCAGGATCAAACTCTCATTTTTAAAATAATCGTTTTTTAAGATCTTTGTCTCAAAATTTATTGCTTGCGAAATTGACTTCGCTTTTCTTTGTTTGGGTTCTTACACCCGCACACTTTAGCGAAACTTTGTTCAGTTTTCAAGGTACTA
>NZ_AZFM01000073.1 GCF_001434335.1 Lactobacillus kalixensis DSM 16043 | reverse complement strand
TATTAGGCACGAGCTACTTTACCAGACTTCAAAGTCTTAGTTGGTCTATTTTAAGGAATTTTAAAGATCTTGAAAGATTGAAAACACTGATAAAATAGCATTTAGTACTTTAAAGAACTATAAAGGTTTTAGAAGTGATGTACAAATGATGTACAAATGATGTACAAATTTACTCTGCTATTTTGCTCAATGTCTGTAGAACCTGCTCTTGCTCTTGATGCTTAAATTCATCGATCATGTGTGCATAAACTTTTAAAGTAATTGTAGCATTAGCATGGCCTAGACGTCTGCTTACAGTTTGCACGTCAATCCCAGACGCTAATAAATAAGAGGCATGTGTGTGTCTAAGAGAATGGAAATGAAAACTAGGTCTATCTATACCTATGTCAATTAAATAGCGCCTGAGAGCTTGATTTATGGCTTGTGAGGTAGGTGGAAACCCGGTTCTTTTAGTCGCGAATATTTTTTCACTATCATTTACTTTTAGTTCTTTAATTAGATCAAGTACAAAATCATTTACCGCGATCGTTCTAATAGAGCTTTTTGTTTTTGGTGTAGATAATTCCCGTCTATCTTGATTCCATGATTTTGAGATAGAAATTGTCTTATTTTTAAAATCCACATCAGACCAGGTAAGGGCGGACAATTCCCCAAGCCTTGCCCCGGTATATAGCGCAGTTAGGATAAGATAAGCACTGGTATAACGTGGTTGGCGAACATAAGAAATGTGTTTACTAAGCTTTTCCATTTCATTTAGGTTTAACCACTCGATAGGCTTTACTTTCTTATTGTTACCTGATAATGAGGCGTGGTTGGTAAAATCCTTATATACTACACCATCATCAACCGCAAAAGAAATGCAATCTTTAATTTGAGTATGAAGCTTTTTAACAGTACCTATTGCATGATCTTTACTAAACCAGTTAATAAATTTTTGATAATCAGATTTAGTTATATCTTTAATTTTAGTTTCTTGAAAATAATCTTTGATATATTTTTCGTGTGTTTCATATCTCTTTAAAGTAGAACTTTTAACTTTGGGCTGTTTATATGTTTCGTAATACTCTTTAAAATAAGCGGCAAAAGTTGGATTAATCGATAAATTAGCGCCGGCTATTTGTTTAGCTTCCCATTCAATACCATACTTGGTTGCTTCAGCTTTAGTTTTAAACCCACCCTTTGACGGTTGTACAAGAACACTTTCTAATTTATACGAACCATCTTTCTGCTTAACCATTTTCTTTTCGCGCTTGGTTATACGAACGGTCCACGTTTTACCACGTTTATAAACATTTGCCATAATAAACCTCCCATTGTAACCAATAGTCTGCTACAATAGAAACGCAGACTTCTTGTAAGTCTATTCATATTTGGTTGCATATAACTCACTTGCTATGCCAGTAGCAGGTGAGTTTTTTGTTTTGCTTTTAAAGTCATCAGTTATTGGACCCTTTTAAGTTAACTGAAAAGTTTAGTAATTGCTGCAACCACAATCCCGGCGACAATTGAAGCTAATATTCCAAGAACCCAATCAACTTTTTTGTTGGCAAAATTAGCGATATTTTTAACATCATTGATGTTGTTGTTCAATTCAGCAAAACGTTTATCCATTTCAGCGAAACGATTGTCAATATGACGTAAAAGCTTTTCATTACTTAATTCTAGTTCGGTATGAGTTACGTATTTATCTTTGTCCATAGGTGGTTCACCTCCATTACTATTATCTCCGATTTTAGAGGGATGGTCTACATTATTACCTTTAACTATGTGAAGTCTGGTGGTCTCGTTAACACTCATTAATCTACCTCACTAACCAAAATATTAGTTTCAAAAATTTTTTCAAAAGAATTGGAATTAAAATTCTCTTTTGTTGTGTCTTTATCTATATACCAAATAGAGACATTAACATTATTTACTGAAACTTGAAAGCTAAGATTCATGCTCTTTTCGCATGTTTCCTGGCTTTTTC
>NZ_AZFM01000072.1 GCF_001434335.1 Lactobacillus kalixensis DSM 16043 | reverse complement strand
GTAGTAGTCTTGCTGAAGGATCAGCATGCGTACAGGCATCACGCCTGAAGCATTTGTCCTATTACTTACCACGATTCATATTGTACTAACCTAAGAGCCAAAAGGCAAGCCAAACGGGTATATTTTTTTGTTTGTAATATTCTCATTTTTCGCGGTCCAATGCATTTTTCAGCATTTGGTATAGTCAAAAACCTTTATATAGCAATAAAGATGGATATATTACCCATCTTTACCTTTTCTTTGTATTTTTTATACAGATCTTTAAATTTTACAAGCTTTGTTACAAAATAAAGCAATTTTGTAACATTCGTTTTTGTATACGCCTACAATTTATCTGGATTTTTTTCTATCTCCAGCTACTATTTTTAACCTTCTGACTATCCTATATAAGCGCCATACTTCCTCTAAATTATGCTTGTTTATCTGCAGTAGTTGCAGAATCATCGAAGATAGTAGTAACGCCTCGTTCAACATATGCAGCAGATTTTGGCTTAGCATACATCACAACTCCATCCTTTTCAAAGACGCCGCTATCGGCAATCACCCTCATATTTTCACGTACTTCTTCTTCAGATACGTTATCTCTAGCACCTGCCAAAGATAATGTGCTAGTCTTGTTTTCACCGTTAGTAAAATTCAATCTCAAAGTCTTAGTAGTTTCAGTCATGTTCTCTTTTCTCCTTTATTTAATAATTTCGTCTCAGGTTCGCGATCTTAATCCTTCTTAATTGCGTGCTTGGTAATTAATGTAGCCTTGCCCAATTCATCCCCCATCAAGTTGCTAAGGGCTCCACCTACAGTAAGTAACTGATCAGCACCAGCATCGAACTTCACATTCTTGTACTCACGTGTCTTACCATTCTTGCCGTACTTACCTTCATTTACGTAGTTGAATTGCACTGATTGTGATAATTTTTCAAAAGCCATGTTTTTCAAAACCTTTCTTCATTAATCTAGATTCTCGTTTTCACTTTGGATGAAAATGATATAGGAAAACTTAAATTCTACTTTCATTAGATTTCTTTGTAATCAACCCGCGCGCCAGATGTCTTACACTATTAATAACCATTTGAGATGCAATTTTGTATCAACCATTTCAAACTTTTTCCTTTTTCCCTTAAAAATCGCTATAATTTGAGTAAACACATAGGAGGAAAAAATCTTGAAAAAATCAATTCTCTGGATCATCGTCTTCGCCGCTCTTGTTATAGGTGGCGGTGGCTATGTAATCACTCGCAATAATCAAGCGAGCCAGCCAGCACCTACCCAGTCTTCTAGCAAGACATCTAATAAGGAAAAGAAGTCTTCATCTTCTTCTATTTCCAGTTCCAGCTCTCAATCTTCTGAAGAATCATCTGCATCCAATAACAATAGTAGTGAAGCGAACTCTTCCTCATCCAGTTCTTCAGCTCAATCTTCTAGTTCGGTAGATACTGGTAACGCTGGCAAGCAAGGCGTTGGCAAACCTGGAGATCATACTGTTAACGGCAAGACCGTTGACCAAGATACAATTATTAACATGAGAGATAAGCTCAAGTCTCTTGGTTTTAACGAACAAGCCTGGAGTCCTCAAGACATTATTGACCTCTACCGCTTCGCTACCAGCCGCGGCCACAGCGATCCTGACCAATTAACCAAACAAGATGTTGAAGCATATTTGAATAAGTAATAATAGTAGATTTAGCCAAGTATCTATGAAGATGCTTGGTTTTCTTTTGCCTAAATTTCCATTTTCTAGAAATTTTCCGCCCTTTTTTGCGTATTTAGTAATAGAGGGCTATTTTTAGAAAGAAAGTTATGTCACATAAATTATCCAACCACGAAAAAGATATACTAAAGCGAGTTAAAATTACTAACGATGCCGTTTTTAAGTGGGTTATGGAACAAAAAGATAACTGCTTGAAGCTTATTCAAGCAATTCTGCCTGAATTGAATATTAAGAGTATTGAGTTCCATGCCCAAGATAAACTGCAGGAATACGAAAAATCTAAGTCAATCATCGCTGATGTTTTGGCTAAAGATGACAAAGGGCGACTATACGATATCGAGATGCAACAGACTGTTCCTATTAAACTAGGCAAACGGTTCAGATATTATCAGTCCGTTTTTGACGTTTCCAACATCA
>NZ_AZFM01000071.1 GCF_001434335.1 Lactobacillus kalixensis DSM 16043 | reverse complement strand
GCTAGTATATGACAGAAAACGGAGCTAAGATAGGTACCTTGTTTTTAGACGCTTACGATATAAAAATAAGTAGTTAACTTTGAAACTATAGCTAACTACTTATTTTTTTTGCTTTACTTTTGAAAAGTCGTATCTTCGATATTTAAGTGCCGTATTTTTATCTTTAAAAGCTGCTCCATTAATAGCATTAGAATTAGTGCCATAACTCATGAATAAACAATTTTTTCCTTTAAATTGCCCTAATTTATAAACCATATCAACAGTATCCAGAAAGCCACGTTCTCTCAAAATTCCATTTTCGGTTGAGATCATGATTGCATTACCAGCATATTCTTTATTTTGCTTTTCAGAATTATGATCTAATTTTAAATTAGGATCAGTTTTTTGATAAGTTACGTAACCGTTAAAAGCATGAGAAGTTATAACTAACTTAGTAGCTTTTTTACTATAAGGATCAGCACGATACCATGTACCGCGATATTCAGTTGGTACGGTTGTTAATTTAAATCATTTATATTTTTTATGCAAATTAATTTTAGATGAAGTGTTTTTATATTGTTTTTTACTAGAATGTTTCGCTATTTTTTATAGCTATTTTCAGTAGATATGTGATGGCTAGCTGGTGAACATCCCGTTAACAAGCCGGTTATCAAAATGATAGAAATAAAGGTTAATTTTTTCATAATAGTATTACTTCCAATCTGCATATGACTTTATGAAGTTAATTTACTTATCTTTTTCTGTAGTAGCTTTACCCATTCTTTTAAGCTGCTTTCTGGTTGAAATTTGCTTGTGCTTTTCTTTAACACCCACAGCTTGCCTAATTCGAGGATTCTTTCTCAAGATACTCATTCTATATCCCAAAGTTGAGGCTACGGTTAAAACCCACACGAACCATTCAGAATGCCAGAACATAAAGAAACCAGTTGAAACATCTTTAAGTAAGTCGATTACAAGATCAGATGAGATTGATTCCGTATTCATTTGCTTACCAAAATAGATTTGTAAACTAATATTTACGCAAACTAATATTTATAGCAAAAATGACAATCCAACCAATTAAATATGGCCAATTACGTTTAATTTTTATTACTGGCCTACCATATTGATCAGTTTCACCATTGTCTTTAATACTTACACCGCGAGCTTGAAGCCAACCGATAAAAATACCAAGAAATAGTAATAAAAACGTTAATAAAATATTCTGCCAACTCATATCTTTCTCAATAGATACTAGCATCATAATTAAAGAATAAACCGGCAAAATCACCATTTCTTTGCGTGTGATTTTTTCATATTCAAAAGTACCTTTAAGAAATGGGCGTAATAGTAAAATTAGTAAAATTAATAGCCACATAATTTCCTCCGTGTGTATAATAGCTATAAATATTATATACGAAAGGGACGAATATAAGTTGAGAATCAACGTTTTACAACATACGCCTAATGAAGGACCTGGTTCAATTGAAAAATGGGCTAATGAACATAATGCGGAATTTTATGTTTATCATCCAGCAACTTTTGGTAAATTACCAACTGCTGAAGAAACTGATATGTTAGTAATTCTAGGCGGACCAATGAGTCCTAATGACGACTTTCCATGGATTCATCAAGAAAGAGAATTAATTAAGGAATTAGCTGCAAAACACAAGCCAATGTTTGGTGCATGCTTTGGTGCACAACAAATTTCTATGGCATTTGGTGGTACTATTTCAGATGCACAATATAAAGAAGTAGGTTGGGCTCCGGTATATTTGAAGAATCATGACATTCCAGGTATTCCAAATAAGCTAGAGGCACTACATTGGCACCAACAAATGTTTTCAATTCCTGAAGGTGGAAAATTGTTGTTCTCAAGTGACTTGCTTGAAAACCAAGGCTTCTTATTAGGAGACAACATCGTTGGCCTGCAATTTCACTTTGAGCCAATGGAAGATAACTTACGTGAGATTGCGATTAATGATAGCTCTTATCCTGATGATAATAATGCATTAAAGCAAAATGCTAGTGAAATCATTGCTCATGGTGTGCCAGCAGAAAACAAAGATGTCATGTTTGTAATCTTGGATTACATCAACAAATAATAAAATACTGAAACTTGAAAGCATCAAAATTGACCAGAACCCTGATTGGTTCTGGTTTTTTCG
>NZ_AZFM01000070.1 GCF_001434335.1 Lactobacillus kalixensis DSM 16043 | reverse complement strand
TAGATAACATCTATCAAGCTGCATAAAGTGTCCAACTTATTATTGCAATTTGCGAAAGAATTTTCTTTTTGTATTTTTCCAATTTTTGAAAGTCAACTGTATTAACAGCAAATTCCATATTATCTTGAAGTTGTTGTAGCAATTTTTCTTGTGGTGATATGTAAATATCTTTTATTAGAGAATAGAATTCGACAACGTCTATTTGATGAATAGTTAGTATTTTAAATAAGAGGTCTGCATTAATTGAATGTTTACCACTTTCCACTTTTGCATAGAATGGTCTGCTGACAATTCCTTCGCACATTTGAGACTGTGTTAATCCTAATTTTAGGCGTTCTTTACGTAATGCTTCGCCAATAGTCATAAATATCACCACTTTCAAAAAATATTAAAACTAATTATAATTTTATTATAAAAAAATAATCTGTAATCAAAAAAAGTCAGAAATCATGCAAAATTAGCATAGTTTCTGGCTTTTGTTTTTCTCTAAAATCTTACTTCTTGTAGAAAGTCTCTTCTACTGCGTGTGTGATATTCTGCATGCAGAAGCATGTTTAGCAAGTTTTAATTGATAAAGACGCAATAGGTAGTGAATTAAAAATATAATTGATGTTCAATGGATAAAAGCTTTTCCTATATTTTCCTATAGGAAAATATGTTGTGAATAAATAAATTTCATTGATAATAATAATAATAATTAGTAATTAATAAAAATAAAATAAGGAGATGAAAAAAGTCTGTACTGTTCTTGTTTTTACTTTTTGGGAGGAATTAATATGGTCCTAGATCCACTCGGTAGCATACCACCAATTAAAATTTAACATTTATTTTCAAATACGAGGAGGTATAAACATGAAAACAAAATAATTAACAATTATTGTTTTAGCACTTTTACTAGTTGTTGAATGTTTCACTAATTCAACAGCATTTGCTTCTGAGACATTAACTTTGACTGAACAAGCAGAAAATGCATTTTCAAATAGCGATGCATACCAAAAAGTCAAAAATAATCTAATATTTTCACAACCTATAAGTACAAAGGAAATTACTAATAAGGATGGGAAAATTGAAAATGAAATTTTGATTTATAAAGTTAATACAAACAATAGTCAAGATTTCACCAATAAAAATGCTACAGGTACTGTATCTACAACTGTAGAGTCACCATTAGTAATTAATTACGATGTTGTAAATAAAAAACTATCATCAGCAATTGTTTTTGATTATTCAACAGCTATATCTAGTTCTAATAAAATTAAGGTGATAAATTTGTTGAGTGATGACAGTATTTTCCTTTCTCCTGATAAGTTGGGAAACAATTTTTCTATTTATGCAAATAACATTAAGAATGGTCAAAAGCAGGCAGTTGAAGATACAACTGAAAATGTTGTCCTTCCAAAAAAATCTGACTCTAGCACAACGCATAATAAATATAATACTAATGCAAAAACTGTTACTTGTTCAATATTTACATGTACAAAATATAAATCAGGGGGTGGTAAATGGGACTCAGGATGCCAGACATTTACTGGGGTTGGCTGTTCTGCAGTAGGTTTGGTGAATAAGTGGGCAAGTTTTATTTGTACCGCAGGTTCTGCTATAGGTTGTTATGTACCTAGATATAAAGTGTGCATAAAAGGAAATTGGAAAAACTATAATGTTTGTCCAGCCAGAGTATAAAAATGAAAAATAAAAAAATAATTATAATATTTACTTTTATTATCATAGCTGTATTAATGATGCTTTTAATGCAGAAAATGTATTTAAATAAACACAGTGATACACTTAATTATTCAAAAAATAATTATCATTTGTCCATTAAGGAATTAAATAATAAATTGAAAAATAAGGATACTTTTTCTGTATTGATTTATGATAATACTTGTCCACCGTGTAAAAAAGAAATAAAAGTACTGAAAAAGGCAAAAGTATATTCAAAGATATATTTGTTAGATTTGGGAAAATCTACAAATTCTCCGCAATATAAAAATTTTAAAAAATTAAATATTGAATACACTCCAACTATTTTAAAAATATATCAGGGCATTATTGTAGAGAGACAAGAAGGGTTTGCGGATTATAACTATATTTTAAAAATGAAGCTAAATGATTTTAAGATACACACAAAAAAAATGACAGATATCTTTAAATCAATAAATTTGCGAAGGCCGATTGTAAAATGAAGTTGGACACTATGTCCTAAATTAAAAAAGGTCATTTG
>NZ_AZFM01000007.1 GCF_001434335.1 Lactobacillus kalixensis DSM 16043 | reverse complement strand
TCAAATGACCTTTTTTAATTTAGGACATAGTGTCCAACTTCATTTTACAATCGGCCTCTTTTTTATTTTGAAAAAGAAAGTGGTGATTTAATGGGGATTTTTAAAAAATTAGGTTGGTTCTTTAAAAAAGAAAAAAAGCGATACATTATTGGAATAACATTTCTTGCACTAACCTCTTTGGCTAATTTGGTTCCGCCTCGTGTTTTAGGACTAATGGCAGATCAACTTGATAAGGGATATATCAGTTGGGGAGAATATGGTGCCTTGGTCCTGGCGGTTGTGGCAGCGGCAATTGTTTTGTATGTTCTACGCTATTTTTGGAGAAAACAAATTTGGGGTGGAGCTGCCGAACTTGAAAGACAAATGCGCTCAAAGTTATTCCAGCATTTTATGGTAATGGATCGGACTTTCTTTCAACGTCACCGAACAGGAGACTTAATGGCGCATGCGACTAACGACGTGTCTGCTATTCAAAATGTAGCAGGTGATGGCGTTTTAACTTTAGTCGACTCATTAATGATGGGATTATCAACAATCATTGCAATGATTATTTTCGTGGACTTTCGTCTAACTATTGTTGCCTTGCTTCCTTTACCATTTTTAGCATTTGGTGCGCAAAGGCTAGGTAATCACTTGCACGACGAGTTTAACAAGTCGCAAGCAGCTTTTTCTAGATTAAATAATAAAACGCAAGAATCTGTCTCTGGAATTAAGGTCTTAAAGACATTTGGTCAAGCAAAAGAAGATACCGCAGCTTTCGACAAGATGGTAGACGAAACCATTCAAATTAACCGTAAAGTTTTTATTTGGGATTCACTTTTTGATCCACTGGGTACAATTGTTATCGGATTAACTTACACCATTACTATTATTTATGGTGGACTTTTGGTTACTAACAAAGTTTTATCTGTTGGTCAGCTTGTTTCTTTTATTGCTTATATCGGTAACATGGTGTGGCCAATGTTTGCGATCGGGTATTTGTTTAACATTCTTGAAAGAGGGAGTGCTAGTTACGATCGTGTTGAAAAATTATTGGAAGAAAAACCTTTAATTACCGATTCAAGAGCAGATGACAGTTTAACCTCTCAAGATATTGAAGGAGATTTGGTATATGACATTAAATCTTTTGCTTATCCTGATGAAAAAGACATCCCGGTCTTGCAAAAGATTAACTTCACTTTAAAAGAAGGTCAAACACTCGGCTTAGTTGGACGTGTTGGTGCTGGCAAGACTACTATTATTCAGCTGCTTCTTCGTGAATTTGATGATTATGACGGCAAGATCACTTTAAACGGTCATGATATCCGCGAAATTCCATTAAATGTTTTATTGCGGCAAATATCGTATGTTCCACAAAATAATTTCTTATTCTCAACCAGCATTCAAAACAATATTGCTTTTTCTGAGCAAGATGCTGATAATAATCAAATCATTGAAGCTGCAAAAAAGAGTGACTTGCATAATGACATTTTACAAATGCCTCGCTCTTACAACACTTTAGTCGGTGAGAATGGTATTTCATTATCAGGTGGTCAAAGACAGAGAATGTCGATTGCTCGTGCGCTTCTTAAGCAAAGTCAAATCTTAATTTTAGATGATGCTTTATCAGCTGTTGATGCTAAGACTGAAACTGAAATTTTGAAATCACTAAGAAAAGAACGTCGCGGAAAGACAACCATGATTGCGACGCATCGTTTAACGTCCGTTGTGAATGCCGATTTAATTTTGGTTTTAAAAGACGGAGAAATTGTTGAACGCGGCACTCATGAACAGTTACTGGCAAATGATGGTTGGTATGCTGAGATGTGGAGACGACAGGAATTAGAAGAGAAAGTTGGTGACAAACGAGATGAATAATGAAGATAATTTTGAATCAGTTTGGTCCAAGGCAATTCCGTTTAAAGAACAAGTTCAAATTTTTAAGCGTTTGATGAAGTTCGTTATGAATTTTAAACGTGAAATGTTGATAGCGATCGTTGGTGCTTTTCTCGTTAGTGTTATCAACATGGCTTTGCCGTTTGGACTTCAATATTTCCTTGATCATTTTTTGGTAAAGCAAACTGCCATGGTTCAAATAATTCTATTTGCTGGTTTTTTATATGCATTTGGAGCGCTATTAAAAGCTATTTTGCAATTTACTTATGAATTTAGTTTTGCTTTAGGATCAGAAAAATCACTTGAGCTTGTAAGAAAGAAACTTTACAAGAAATTGCACACTTTAGGAATGCGTTATTTTGATCAAACTCCTGCTGGTTCAATCGTTTCTCGAGTAACTAACGATACAATGACATTGAGTAACTTTTTATCTGTTTTATCAAGTGTGGTTATTTCATTCTTTTCAATTGTATCGGCTTTAGTAGCCATGTTTATGACTAATAAAACCGCTGGATTTTTGGTCTTGTTGTTTTTACCAGTTTTACTTTTGATCATGTGGCTGTATTCAGTGCAAAGCTCTAAGCTTTATCGTAATTATCGTGAACGCTTAAGTCGGATTAATACTAACTTGAATGAGTCAATTGAAGGGGTATCCCTTATTCAACAATTTAAGCAAGAAAAAAGAATGACCGGTGAATTTGAGAAAGAAAATGGTGGCTTGATGGAGACTCGTTTTAATATGATTAGAATGAATTCCCTACTTTTATCACCGTTAACGAGTATGCTCTATTCACTTGCATTAGCGATTTCATTAATGTACTTTGGCTTTCCGCTTCATGAAACTTTTGTACCGGCAGGTGTGGTTTACGCCTTCTCGCAATATATTTCGCAGTTTTTTAATCCAATCTCAAATATGATGGATCAAATGACATTGTTTCAAGACGGAATTGTGTCCGGTAAAAGAATTTTCCGTATTCTAGACAATACAGAATATGAACCTAAGCAGGACGCTCAAGAAGGCTTAACAATCTCCAAAGGTAAGATCGAGTTTAAGCACGTTAATTTTTCTTATGATGGAAAAAACGAAATCTTGCATGACATTACTTTCACCGTTAATCCAGGTGAAACATTAGGAATTGTTGGTCACACTGGTTCTGGTAAGAGTTCAATTATTAACGTTATGATGCGTTTTTATGAATTTTATAAGGGTCAGATCTTGATCGACGGTATAGATATTAAAAAATATCCAAAAGAAGAGTTACGTAAAAAGCTTGGATTGGTTTTACAAGAACCATTTATGTTTTATGGTGATATTGCTTCAAACATCAGATTGTATAATAAGAGCATTACGGATGAACAAGTTAAGAAGGCTGCTGAAGCAGTTCAAGCAGATCGATTTATCGAAAAAATGCCAGGAAAGTATCATGCTAAAATACTGGAAGGTGGTAGTGAATTAAGTCAAGGAGAGCGTCAATTAATTTCATTTGCTCGAACTTTGGTAACTGATCCAAGAGTTCTGGTGCTTGATGAAGCTACTGCCAATGTTGATACTGAAACAGAGACGATGATCCAACAGGGGCTTAAACGCTTGAGAAAAGGTAGAACTACCTTAGCAATTGCCCATAGACTTTCGACGATTGCTGATGCTGATCAAATTATCGTTTTGGATAAAGGAAGAATTATTGAAAAGGGTACACATGAAGAATTGTTAGCTAAAAAAGGCTATTACTACGATTTGTATACTTTGCAAAATAATTCTGATAATAGGGAGAAAAATTTATGAGAAAAAATATTGTCGCAAAAATATTGTTAAAGTTCGCGGTGGCATTGGTGATATTACTAAAGCTGATGTTAATACAAGAATTCAAGATAATTTATATTTAGCAGTTAATTCTGAATGGCAAAAAGACGCTAAGATCCCAGCAGATCGAAGTGAGATAGGGATTAATACTATTCTTGATATGCGAATTGAAAAGCGCATGATGGAAGATTTGGATGAAATTGCTGATGGTAAGCAAGAAATGCCGAAATTGGCTAATTTTGATAAAGGTGTTGCTTTGTATAAATTGGCAAAGGATTTTGCTAAGAGGGATGCCGATGGTGCCAAGCCAATTCAAGCTGATTTAAAGAAATTATTAGCACTTAAAGATTTTAATGAATTTAATAAGCAAGCTGCAAAATTAGGTGAAGTTTACCCACTTCCATTTGGTTTTCATGTTGAAGCCGATATGAAAAATACTAAGGTTAATGTTTTGCAATTTGCTGGACCAGGTACTTTTTTACCAGATACGACTTCATATGAGCAAGAAGATGCTGAAAAATTACTCAATATTTTGAAGAAACAGACTTTTGCTTTACTTAAATTGGCAGATGTCTCAGAAGATGAGGTTAAGGATCTAGTTGAAGCAGGTTTGGCTTTTGATAAAAAATTATCTAAAGTTGTTAAGTCCACTGAAGAATGATCAGATTATCCAGCTGCTTATAATCCATATTCAATCAGTGATTTTGAAGCTAAATTTAAGTCCTTTAAGATGGCTGAATTGTTGGCTGAAGTTTTACCTGAAAAGCCTGAGCGAATAATTGTTGAAGAACCAAGATTCTTAGATCATGCTGACGAATTAATTAATTCTGATAATTTTGATGAAATTAAAGGCTGGATGTTAATCAGTTTTATTAATAGTGCAGCTGGTGTTCTTTCACAAGAATTCCGTGAAACTGCCTTTCCATTTAGTCAGGCTTTAAGCGGTCAGAGTGAATTAACTCCGCAAGCTCGTCATGCTTACTACACTGCTAATGGTTCGTTTGACGAAGTATTTGGCATTTATTATGGTCAAAAATATTTGGGTGAAGATGCCAAAAAAGACATCACCAGCATGATAAAGAATATGATCAAGGTCTACGAGAACCGAATCAGAGATAACGATTGGCTTTCTGAAGATACTAAGAAGAAAGCAATTGTTAAGCTGAACGCTTTAGTTCTTAAGATTGGTTATCCTGAAAAAGAAGAAAAGATCTACGATCTCTTACAAGTTGATCCTGATAAGAGTTTATATGAGAATGAAAAAGAATTAGGAAAGGTAGTAGTTAAATATAATCTTGGCAGATTAACTAAACCAGTTGATCGTTCTGAATGGGACATGCCTGGAAATATGAACAATGCTTGCTATGATCCGCAAAGAAACGATATCACTTTCCCAGCTGGTATTTTACAAGCTCCATTTTATGACTTGCATCAAGATCGTGCAGCTAATTATGGTGGTATTGGTGCCACTATTGCTCATGAAATTTCTCACGCTTTTGATAATAATGGTGCCAAGTTTGATGAATTCGGCAATATGAAGAATTGGTGGACTGATCAAGACTTTGCAGAATTTAATAAGCGGACTAAGGCTGTAATTGATATTTTTGACGGTTTGCAATATGGTCCTGGTAAAGTTAATGGTAAACAAGTTGTTTCTGAAAATATTGCTGATTTAGGTGGCTTAACCTGTGCTATTCAAGCTAATAGGGCTGAAAATGGTGATATGAAGGAATTATTTAAGAACTATGCTCGCCAATGGGCACAGCTTCAGAGACCAGAAGCTATTAAGACAGAAGTGGCTGTTGATGTTCATGCACCACAACCTACTAGAGTTAATATCCCATCACAATGCCAAGATGAATTCTATGAAGCATTTGATGTAAAATCGAGTGACGGAATGTGGCTTGATCCAGATCAACGTGTGACTATTTGGTAAAAAAGAAAAAAGCTTTACTTCAGCATTAAAGCGGAAGTAAAGCTTTTTTTATTCTATTTGGCTAACATATATTTTCTTGTCATTGGCAAGTTCTTTGCGGAAGGGCCTTTAGTCATTAAGTACTGAACGACATCGATGTTACCAGATTCAAATGATGCAGCACATGCTTGTAAATAAAGATCCCACATTCTGGCAAATCTTTCGCTAAACTTGTTTTCAACTTCTTCACGAACGCTGTTGAAGTTCTTGTCCCAAATTTCCAAAGTTCTTTGGTAATGACGACGAAGCATTTCCATATCAGCAATTTGTAAGTCGTTGTCTACGATATGACCAGTAATTTCAGCTAAACCTGGTAAATAACCACCTGGGAAGATGTATTTATCAAGCCAAGCATTAGTAGCACCACCTTGCTGACGGGTGATACCGTGAATTAAAGCAACACCATCTTGCTTTAAGTATTTAGAAACATCGGCGAAGTATTGATTAAGGTTTTCCTTACCAACGTGTTCGAACATACCGACTGAAGTGATGTAATCCCATTGTTGATTGCCGAGTTCGCGATAATCTTCGAGCTTAACTTCAGCAACGTCCTCTAAGCCTTCATCATAAATACGTTTTTGAACTAATTTGTATTGTTCTTCACTCAAAGTTACACCAGTAACTTTTAACCCATATTCCTTAGCAGCAGTGAGCATTAAGGTACCCCAACCACAACCGATATCAAGCAAGGTCTTACCTTTTTGCGGGTGGAGTTTGTTCAAAATGTGGTGAACCTTATCAATTTGTGCTTTTTCAAGATCATCCTGATTGTCATCAACAAAATAAGCACATGAATAAGTTAGCGTAGGATCAAGCCACATCTTATAAAAGTCATTACCGATGTCGTAGTGACTTTGAACGTCTTCCTGGCTTTGTTTTTCTGTATGTTTTTGTTTTGGTATGAACTTACGGAATTTTGAAGAACGCATGAAGCTATTTGCACTTTCATATGCTCCCATTAGTAATTTTTGAATACTACCGTGGATTTCAATTTTTTTGTCCATATAGCCTTCACCGAGTGCTAATGATGCGTTACGGGTGATGTCGGACATTGGAATCTTTTCATTGAAGACAATTTCAATGTCGGGATTACCATTACCGTAAACTTCGCTCTTACCGTCCCAGTAAGTTACTTTAACCGGGAAGGGGAAGGATTTACTGAGCATCATTTTGTAAAACGTTTTTTCTAACAATTTTCTGCCCTCCAAATTATTAAACCTATAATGGCTATTTTAGCACTAATAAATAATTGGGATAAAATAATTTGAAATCTGTAGATAGCAAGAATGCTTTTTTGTCTACGGTTTTTTGCTTCAGCCTTAGTATTAATACCACATAGTTATCTTTTTTTACCGTTGAGTGGGAATGGATTGCATCTATTTGAGTATCTTGTACGATTTAATTATGAACACTAAACAAATTGAAAATAGTATAGAAGAAAGGATAAATTATTATGTTTTTCCACGACAAAATGAATAGAAAAAATGGTGAATCATCAACAATTGATGAAATCTTGAACACTGATGCATTTAATTCCTTAAGAATTGATTTTAAATCACTGGATTTAAAAATTGAAGGTGGTAATAAATTTGAAATTAGATATCAAGGTCCAGAGGTAAATAAACCGGAGCTTAGAAATGAAAATGGTATAGTCATTCTGAAGGAAACAAATAATTCGATTGAAAGAATGAAAAACTGGGGACATAAGCATATTAAAATTGAAGTTAATATTACTGAAAGTGCGCTAGTATATATAACTATCCCAAAAACAGTTGAATTAGAAAATTTACAAGCAGTTTTAGCTAGTGGCGATTGTAATATTAGTGATGTAGCAATCAAAGAAATTAGTATTACAGCCTTTAGTGGCGACTTGAAAGCTCAAAATATCAGGACTAATTCTTTTGATGCAGAAGTTACGTCTGGTGATATAACTTTTGCTAAAATGAGAGTAGACCAAAGTAATTTGTCATTAACTAGTGGTGATTTTAAGATCGAAAATAGTAGAATTGAAGATCAGTTATTTGTTTCTACAACCTCTGGTGATAACTATGTTAAGAATACAAAAGCTGATCGATATAATTTAAACACAATGAATGGTGATAACTTATTGTTCGGTGAATTGCTGGATAATGTGGTTACGAATGGAAAAGAAGGCAGCTTGATTAGCTTAAAAACTATTTCAGGTGATAATGTTGTAGAAAAATAAATGAAATATCCAGAAGAATTAATAAAACAAGTCGAGAAGAGATGCCAAGGAATGCATCTTGAAGGAATAAATGAAGGTGCAGGAGACGATAATGCAACGGTAATGCTTGTTGGAGAAGCACCAGGTCGCAATGAAATTGAAAATCATGTACCCTTTAGTGGCGCTGCAGGTAAAGAATTGGATAAGTCACTGCAATCAATTGGTTTAAAGCGTACCAATGTTTATATTACTAGTGCAGTAAGAAGCAGACCATATAGCATTAAGAAAGTTTTTAGCAAAAAAGAAAATAAAGAAATAATAAAATATCCTAATCGAAAACCAACTAAGAAAGAAATTATAGCTCAGGCCCCATTCTTAGACTTTGAAATTGCTCAGGTTAAGCCCAAAATCATTGTTGCGATGGGTAATACTGCTTTAGAGCGATTACTTGGAAAAGGGCAGAGTATTTCACAAATTCATGGACAAGTATATCATCATGTTCCAATTCTTATGCTTAATGAGGAAAAAACTGATCTGGTTGAGTCGAAAGAATTATATACAGTAGTTCCCGAGTATCATCCAGCTGCTATTTTTTATAATCGGAAATTGCAAGATGAGATTGAACAAGATTGGTTAGAATTAAAAAAGTTAATTTAAAAAGAGGCGAGGATTGATCCTCAGCCTCTTATTTTGCTTCATAATGAAAATTAGGATTTTGTTCTTTGTCTAACTTGTCCCAAGCTTCTTGCATTTCTTTATCATAAAGTGCTTGATTTTCCTTGGTCATTTTAGTTTTTCGATCTACATAGATTGGCTCACCAAAGCAAATTTCCATTGGTTTACGTTTAAGTAGTCCTTTGAAAGTGACGGGACCTTGGTAGATAACTGGTACCAGTGGCTTTTGTGAAAGCTTAGCGATAACAACTGCTCCTGCCTTTAAATCGGAAGAATGACGGGTTCCAGAAGGGAAAACTATTAATGAAAGTTTTCCTTCTTTTAATCCTTTAATTGGAATTTTTAGGACTGATGGACCTGGATTCTGACGGTCGACAGGAAAAGCATGCGAATGATTTAAAATAAAGCGTAAAACTGGATTTTTGAATAATTCAATTTTTGCCATAAACATAAATTCCATTGGGCTTGCAGCCAAAGCAAACAAAATCGGCTCCCACCAAGTACGGTGTGGTGCTACTAAAATATAGTTTCCGTCAGGGATGCGGTCTTTGTGATGAACATGTAAGTGACCATTTAATACCCACACGATAAAACGGGCAATTGGTCGAATAAAACGATAAAACATATTTTCCCTCCAAGTTTTATTGTAAGATATTATAGCAAAGTAAAGCGAGAGGATAAAATTTTATGGTAGAACTTGGTAAAAATGAACGTATCGATTTCATGTATAGCAATAATTTGAGAATTGTGCAAGATAAGACAGCGTTTAGTTTTTCTTCAGATACATTATTGTTGGCATATTTTGCTAAAGAAATGATTTACGACCGTTATAAAGTTGCTGATTTATGTGCCGGAAACTGTGCAGCAACGATGTATATGGCTTATTTTAATCGGGCAAAATATGATGCTATCGAAATACAAGATGAAGCTTATTCTCAAGCTAAACGTTCAATCGAATTAAATCATATGGAAAACAGAATTACAGTTCATAAAGATAATGTATTAAATGCAACTAATTTTTTAAGAAAAGATTCGTATGATGTGGTGACTGTTAATCCGCCTTATTTTAAAGTTCCGAAAGGACATGAGGTTAACCCAGATCGTAAAAAAGCGATTGCAAGACACGAAATTTTGATTAACTTGGAACAAATTATTGAAGTGTCAAGTCAATTGTTAAAGATGAAGGGAAAAATGTTCATGGTTCATCGACCAGAGCGTCTTGGTGAAATTTGTTACTATTGTATGAAGCATGACTTAAGTGTAAAAGAAGTACAGCCGTTTGTGTCTCATCGCGGTGAAGATGTCAATTTAATTATTGTTGAAGCAGTTAAACATACTGCCTTTGACGGTACAGTGATTCATGATGCGATTGAAGTGCATGATAAAGATGGAAAGTTTTTACCAAATATCCAAAGAATCTTGCGAGAAACCGATGAAGATCGTGAAAAGCATGAAAATCAAGGAATTTATTTTTTCTATGTGTTGCTTTGCAACGACGGGAGTTTTTACGGCGGTTTTACTAATGATTTGTCACGTCGACTTAAAATGCATAATGAAGGAAAAGGTGCTAAATATACTAAAACTCGCAGACCAGTCAGAATGATCTATCATGAACAGTTTGATGATAAGCGTCTAGCACTAAAGCGCGAATATTGGTTTAAACATCATAATCGGCAATGGAAAGAAAAATTTTTGAAAGAGCACAATGTTAAATTTTAATCTTGAAAAATAGTATGATTTCTAGTATCATTGAAAAGTATGCTGTAAAAGCATAGCTAAAAAACACATCAAGAGCGATCGATATCGTGGTGCCCAGGGTAGTGGTCAGATATCGAAATGAACGCTTGAGAGGATTAAAAACCATTAGGAGGAAATTTTTTATGTCAAACGTAGTTTCTATGAAGCAATTACTTGAAGCTGGTGTCCACTTCGGTCACCAAACTCGTCGTTGGAACCCAAAGATGGCTCCATACATCTTTACTCAAAGAAATGGTATTTACATCATTGATTTGCAAAAGACTATCAAGATGTTAGACGATGCTTACAACTTTATGAAGGCTGTTGCTCAAGACGGTGGCGTTTTCTTATTTGTAGGTACTAAGAAGCAAGCTCAAGATACTATTGCTGAAGAAGCAACTCGTGCAGGTCAATACTTCGTTAACCAACGTTGGTTAGGTGGTACTTTGACTAACTGGACTACTATCCAAAGCCGTGTTAAGAGATTAAAGCAATTGAAGGAAATGTCACAAGATGGTACTTTTGACGTCCTTCCAAAGAAGGAAGTTGCACTTTTAACTAAGGAAATGGATAAGCTTGAAAGATTCTTAGGCGGTATCGAAGACATGCCAAGAATTCCAGATGTTTTATTCGTAGTAGATCCTAAGAAAGAAAAGATCGCTGTCCACGAAGCAAACATTTTAGGCATTCCAGTTGTTGCAATGGTTGACACTAACACTGATCCAGATCCTATTGACGTTATCATCCCTTCAAACGATGATGCCATTCGTGCAATCCGTTTGATCGCTGGTGCTATGGCTGACGCTATCATCGAAGGTAAGCAAGGTCAAGATGACGAATCTACTGAAGTAGACTTCGAAAACGGCGATAGCGAAGATGATAAGACCATTGTTGTTGAAGAAGACTAGTTTTTAGTATTAGTTCTACCGGAGGGCTTAATTAAATGGCAATTACTGCAAAGCAAGTTAAAGATTTACGTGAACGTACCGGTGCTGGTGTTATGGACGCTAAGAAGGCATTGGTAGAAGTTGATGGAGACATGGACAAGGCAGTTGAATACCTTCGCGAAAAAGGTATGGCAAAGGCAGCTAAGAAGGCTGACCGTATTGCTGCTGAAGGTTTAACTGGTGTTTACGTTGATGGTAACGTAGCAGCTATTACTGAAGTTAACTCAGAAACTGACTTCGTTTCACAAAATGATAAATTTGTTAAGTTAGTAAATGATGTTACTAAGACCATTGCTGAAGGCAAGCCTGCTGATCGTGAAGCTGCAGACGAATTGAAGATGGCTGATGGTAAGTCCTTAGCACAATCATTCGTAGATGCAACTGCTACTATCGGTGAAAAGATTGTTTTACGTCGTTTTGGCTTGGAAGAAAAGACTGACGACCAAGAATTTGGTGCTTACCAACATAATGGTGGTCAAATTGGTGTTATTACTGTCTTAGAAGGTGCAGATGCTGCAACTGCTAAGCACTTAGCAATGCACATCGCTGCAATGAAGCCTAAAGTTATTTCACCAGATGAATTAGACGATGAATTCATTACTGAACAATTGGCTTTGATGAACCACAAGATTGACCAAGACAACGAAAGTCGTGCATTGGTAAACAAGAAGCCTTTATCACACCTTGTTTATGGTTCAGCAAAACAACTAACTGATGATGTTTTAGCTAAGGCTGAAGAAGACATCAAGGCTGAACTTAAAGAAGAAGGTAAGCCAGAAAAGATTTGGGACAAGATTATCCCAGGTAAGATGCAACGCTTCATTGATGATAACACTCAAGTTGATAAGCAATTTGCTGTTTTATCACAAAACTACATTATGGACGACAGCAAGACTGTTGAACAATTCTTGAAGGATAACGGTGCTAAATTAGTTGCCTTCAAGCGCTTCGAAGTCGGTGAAGGTATCGAAAAGAAGCAAGAAGACTTTGCTGCTGAAGTTGCAGAACAAATGAAGAACTAAAAGTTTAAAATTTGAAAGAGAGGACGTAAGTCCTCTTTTTTTTGTAAAAAATAGTTTTAACATCTTTTACTTACTCTGCATTACGCGCTTTTATATGGTAGAATAATTAAAGCTATTATAGGAGGTTATTATGAGTCAAGTAAAATATAAACGCATCATTTTAAAGATCTCTGGCGAAGCCTTAGCCGGAGATGAGGGTACTGGAATTAACCCTACTGTTATTGCTCATTTAGCAAAAGAAATCAAGACTGTACATGATTTAGGTGTACAAATTGGTATTGTTTGTGGTGGTGGTAACATGTGGCGCGGCGAAACTGGTGCCAAACTTGGTATGGAACGTGCACAAGCTGACTACATGGGAATGCTGGCTACTATTATGAATGGTCTTGCATTACAAGATGGTTTGGAACATGTGGATGTACCAACTAGACTGCAAACTTCAATTGAAATGAGACAAATTGCTGAACCTTACATCAGAAGAAAAGCAATTCGTCACCTTGAAAAGGGTCGTGTAGTTATTTTCGGTGGTGGTACAGGTAATCCTTACTTCTCAACTGATACTACAGCTGCCTTACGTGCAGCTGAAATCGATGCAGATGTGATTTTAATGGCTAAAAATGGTGTTGATGGTGTTTACTCAGCAGATCCAAAGTTAGATCCATCAGCAACTAAATACTCCGAGTTAACACAACTTGATGTGATTGCCAAGAACCTTAAGGTAATGGATAGAACAGCAAGTTCCTTATCAATGGATACAGATATTCCATTGGTTGTCTTCAATGTAAATACTCCAGGTAACATTAAAAAAGTTGTCATGGGTGAAAATATTGGTACAGTTATTGAGGGTGGTAAAAATAATGAATAATGAAACAATTACAAAAGCTAAAGAAAACATGGATAAATCTATTAAAGTTTTCGAAAAGAACTTAGCTTCAATTAGAGCTGGTGTTGCCAACGCAAGTATTCTTGATGGAATTAAGGTTGATTACTACGGTGCACCAACTCCCTTGACTCAAATGTCTAGTGTTACTATTCCGGAAGCACGTGTGCTTTTGATTACTCCATACGACGTTAATAGTTTGGATGATATTGAACATGCACTTCTTGCATCTAACTTGGGATTAACTCCTGCAAATGATGGTAAGGTAATTCGTTTAGTAATTCCTCAACTTACTGGTGAAAGAAGACAAGAAATTGCCAAAGAAGTAGGTAAGGAAGCAGAAGAAGCTAAAATTGCAGTTAGAAATGTTCGTCGTGATGCAATGAACGCCTTAAAGCGTCAACAAAAAGACGATGAAATTACTGAAGATGAACAACATAATTTAGAAAAAGAAGTTCAAAAAATCACTGATAATTCAACTAAGGAAATTGACAAGCTTGCTGATGCCAAGCGTAAGGAAATTACTCAAGGTTAGTCTATGGGTGAAGAAAAGAATGTCTTAAATCATCTGGCAATTATTATGGATGGTAATGGACGTTGGGCTAAAAAGCGTCATAAACCACGCGTTTTTGGTCACCGCGAAGGCATGGAGAATGTTGAAAGAATAACTTTAGCAGCTGATAAATTAGGAATTAAAGTTTTAACTTTGTATGCTTTTTCTACTGAAAATTGGGCGCGTCCTAAAGAAGAAGTGGCTTATTTGATGAATCTACCAGTTCGCTTTTTTGATAAATTCATGCCAACTTTGATGAAAAACAACGTTAAGGTTAATATTATGGGATATTTAGATGATCTTCCTCAAAAAACTTATGATGTTGTTCAAAGAGCGATGAGCGAAACGGCAAATAATACAGGCTTGATTTTAAATTTTGCTTTTAATTATGGTTCAAGAAAAGAAATTACTTCAGCAGTTCGAGAACTATGTAGCTTGATTGAAGCTGGTGAGCTTTCAAGCGAAGATATTACTGAAGAAACTATTTCAAAACACCTGATGACTGCAAAATTTAAAGAATATGCTGACCCAGATTTGTTGATTAGAACATCTGGAGAACAAAGAATTTCTAATTTTTTGTTATGGCAAATTGCTTATACTGAACTAGCTTTCAGTTCTAAGGCTTGGCCCGATTTTACAGCCGATGATTTAGAAGGATTTGTAAAAAATTACCAAGGACGTAATCGACGCTTTGGTAAAGTAGATGAATCAGATAGTTAGATAGATCGAATTAATATGAAACAACGTACAATTACGGCAGTTATTGCCTTGTGTCTTTTTATACCAGTTGTAATACTTGGTGGCTTATGGATGGATTGGCTAACTGTAGCCTTTGCAGCTGTGGGTATCAGTGAAATTTTCTTAATGAAGAAACAACTTTTGGTATCTGTAGATTTCTTGTTAGCATTACTTGCGACTTTAACTTGGACTGTACCAGATGCATTCTTTTATAATGCACCTTTCCATTGGACCAAGTATGGTATTTACTTTGCATTAATCATGTTAATGTTAACTTGGACAGTTTTATCAAAGAATAAAACAACATTTGATGATATAGGTGTTTACACAATTGCATCTTTATATATTGGAACAGGTTTTCACTATATGGCGGCTATCAGAAATGATGGCAATGGTTTAGCACTTCTTTGCTACGTTTTTGTTGTAGTTTGGAGTACTGACATTGGTGCGTATATGATTGGTCGAAAGATTGGTAAGCATAAGTTATGGCCTGTTATTAGTCCAAATAAAACTTGGGAAGGTTCAATTGGAGCAGTAATTTGTGCTTTAATTTGCTCAGCGATTTATGTCGCATTAGTACCAATGAATCAACCACAAGTTACCATGATTATTTTGGCCTTCTTCCTTTCTATTGTTGGCCAAATGGGTGATCTTGTTGAATCTGCATACAAGCGTTTTTACGGTGTTAAAGATTCAGGAAAAATTTTACCTGGACATGGCGGCATTTTAGATAGATTCGACAGTATGTTATTTGTACTGCCAGTTATGGCTGCTGTTCTAGGAATTGTACACTAGGAGATAGCTATTGAGAGGTATACTAATCTTTTTAGTAGTATTTGGATTGCTCGTATTCGTTCACGAATTCGGGCATTTTATCGTTGCGAAAAAATCTGGAATTTTGGTTCGAGAATTTTCAATCGGAATGGGGCCAAAATTATTTCAGCTTCGCCGCAATCCAACTACTTATACTATTCGTTGGCTGCCTTTAGGCGGTTATGTTCGTTTAGCCGGCTCTGATGATGAAACAGAATTAGATCCGGGTATGACTGTAATTGTTCAATTAAATGATAATAATGAAGTAATTCGAATTGATGCTTCTGAATCAGATATGCCAATTGAAGGTATTCCGGTTCAAGTAACTAAAGCGGATCTCGTAGATGCGTTAGAGATCAGCGGATATGAAAATGGTGACGAAGAAAAGCCAGTTACTTATCATGTCAATCATGATGCAACAATTATTGATAAGAATAAAACTGAATTAATTATTGCACCACGTGATACTCAATTTGGGCAAGCAAAAGTATGGCAAAAACTTGCCACTAACTTTGCTGGACCTTTTATGAATATTTTACTTGGCTTCGTTGTTTTCCTAATTTGGACTTTTACTGTTGCTGGACCAGCGACTACAACGATTGCTCATGTTCAAAATGGATCACCTGCTCAAATTGCTAATATTAAGGCAGGTGATAAGATCTTAGCAATTGATGGCAAAAAAACTGCCAACTTTGAAGATGTATCGACCGCGATTAATCAAAGTAAAGGCAAGACAATGGCTGTGAGGGTCGAAAAAAATGGTCAAACTAAGACGGTAAAAGTTAAGCCAAAAGCTAAGGTTATTCAAAAAACAAAGGTATATCAAATTGGAATCCAAGCTCAGACAGATGAAAATGCGATAGCAAAATTGAAGCGTGGATGGGATACTGCAGTTTCAACAACCGGATTAATTTTTAATGCTGTTGGAGGGTTATTCACTAACTTTAGCTTAAATAAGTTATCTGGACCTGTTGGAATTTATTCAGAAACTTCCCAAGTGTCTCAAATGGGCTTTACATACTTACTTGCTTTTTTGGGTATGATTTCAATCAATTTAGGAATTGTAAACCTAATTCCAATACCAGGTTTAGACGGTGGAAAGGTATTACTGAACTTAATTGAGCTTGTGAGAGGTAAACCAATTTCAGAAGACCATGAAGCTATTGTTGAACTTATCGGTTTTGGGTTATTATTAATATTAATTATTGCAGTTACTGGTAATGATATTTATCGGTACTTTATAAAATAAAATTGTTTATTTAGGAGAAAAGAATGCGTCAATCAAAATTCTTTATGCCAACATTAAAAGAAGCTCCAGCAGATGCTGTAGCTGAAAGTCACAAGCTTATGCTTAGAGGTGGGTATATTCGCCAAGTTACAGCAGGTGTTTATGCTTACCTTCCATTAGGCTATCGTGTACTGCGTAAGGCAGAAAATATCATGGAACAAGAAATGGAAAAAATCAATGTTCCAGAAATGATCATGCCGCACTTATTACCAGCTACAATGTGGCAGGAATCAGGCCGTTATGTAAAATACGGTCAAGAAATGTTTAGATTAAATGACCGTCATGGTCGTGAAAGCCTTCTTGGCCCGACTCATGAAGAAACATTTACTGAAATTATTGCAAAGAATTTGAAGAGTTATAAACAAATGCCAATTGCTCTTTACCAAATTCAAACTAAGTTCCGTGATGAAAACCGTCCTCGTTTTGGTTTATTGCGTGGTCGTGAATTTATCATGCTTGATGCATACAGTTTTGCTGCAACTCGTGAACAACTTGATGAACAATTTGATGACGAAAAAAAGGCATTTGAAGCTATCTTTGAACGTTGTGGTGTAAAAGTTCACCCTGTTATTGCCGATTCAGGCACAATGGGTGGTAAGAATTCAACTGAATTCCAAGCACCAGCTGCTATTGGTGAAGATACCATTGCAACTAATGAAAGTGGCACTTATGCAGCTAATTTGGAAATGGCTAAAAGTATTGACACATTTAAGCAAGATCCTGAAGAAACTAAAGAACTTAAGAAGGTTGCAACTCCAGATTGTGACACAATTGATAAATTGGCTGATTTCTTGGGTGTCCCAAGTACAAGAATTGTTAAGAGTGTTCTTTTCATTGCTGATGATCAAAAAGTGTTAGTTTTAATTCGTGGTGACAAGCAGATCAACGAAGTTAAATTAGGGCATATCCTTGATGCTGATGAGGTTCGTGAAGCAAATGCAGCAGAACTTAAGGAAATCACTGGAAGCGAAAAGGGCGGTGTAGGACCTGTTAACGCTGACTGGGCAGACAAGATTATTGCTGATGAAACAGTTAAGGGCTTATACAACGTAGTTGTTGGTGCTAACGAAACTGATTTCCAATTTGAAAATGCAAACTTAGATCGCGACTTTAAAGTTGATGAATTTGCAGATATCAGAACTGCTAACGAAGGCGAACCAGATCCAGTTGATCACGAACCACTTAAATTCACCACTTCTATCGAAGTTGGTCATATCTTCAAATTAGGTACTTACTACACTGATACTATGGGTGCTGACTTCTTGGACAACAATGGTAAAACACAGCCAGTTATCATGGGTTCATACGGAATTGGTGTGACTAGAATGCTTTCAGCAGCTGTTGAACAACACCTTAATGGACAAGGGATTGCTTGGCCTAAGGAAATTGCACCATTTTCAATTCATTTGATTCAAATGAAAATGAATGATGATGAACAAACTGCTTTAGCTGAACGTCTTGAAAAAGAACTTTCATCAAAGTATGATGTTTTGTACGATGATCGTAAAGAACGACCAGGCGTTAAGTTCAATGATGCTGATTTAGTTGGTGCTCCAATTAGAATTACAATTGGACGTAAAGCCGGTGAAGGCATTGTTGAAGTTAAGTTGAGCAATGAAGAAAAAGCAAGTGAAATTTCAGTAGATGAATTAACTGATTTAGTAAATAAAGAGTTAGGATAATTTTTCGTGGCTAATAAGAACGATTTATTCTTAAAACTTTTAAAGCAAGTCAAATTCCCAGATCTGTTTGAAGATAATAATCTTCTACAAAAGGGAGAAATTGAGAACGTGGATGTGTATGCTAAAGAACACAAGTGGGATATCCACGTTCTTTTTGATACGCCGTTAAAGTTTGAGACCTATAATGCATTAAATAGAGCAATTAGTGAAGGATTCAATGATTTTGTTAATGTTCAACTTATCATTAGAACTCAAGATGGCTCAGATCAATATTTAACAGATTATTGGCGTTTTGCTGTTCAAAATTCTTCTGTCTTGAACAATATGTCTAGAGAGTATTTAGCGGGACAAACGCCAGTTAAAAAAGACGGTAGATGGGAAATTCCCGTTGATAAATTTGCTGATGATATAACTGAACAAAGGCAGCTTGACGATTTAGCAAATGAAATGAGAAATTACGGTTTCTTTAATCTTAAGTTTGTGACTCAAGTTGATGAAGCAAATATCGAGAGTAATTTACAGAGTTTAGAAGAATTGCATGAAGAACATGAAAAAAACATGCAAGAAGCTTATGATACTGCTCCAGAAAAACCAAAGCCTGTTCAGCAACCACGCCAATTTGCTACTAAGCGTAAGAGTTACGGTAATCAAAAAATAAGCGATAAGGCTGAAATTACTCAAATAAGAGCTTTAGCAGAAGGCGGACATAATGTAGTTATTGAAGGTAATATCTTCAGCGTTGATAAGCGAGAACTGAAGAATGGTACAGTTGTTTTCACTGGTGAAATTACAGACTATACTGATTCAATTATGTTCAAAAAATTTGCTAAGCAACAAGATGAAATTGATGCTCTTTCAGCAATTAAACCGGGGACTTGGGCAAAAATGCAAGGTTCCGCAGATGAAGATAGCTGGGAACACGATTTAGTTTTCAATATTTATAACTTTGAAACGGTTGAACATGTTGGTCGTGAAGAAAAATATGAAGGGGAAAAGAAGCACATTGATTTACATGTTCATACTAATATGAGTCAGGTTGATGCTGTTGACACTCCAACTGATTTTATTAAAGCAGCCAAAAAATTCGGGCAAAAAGCAATCGCTATTACTGACCATGGAGATGTTCAATCTTTCCCAGAAGCATACAGCGCTGGTAAAAAAGAAGGCGTAAAAATACTTTATGGCCTTGAAGCGAATATGATTGATGATCATGCTTTGCTTGTTTTAAACCCAGCAGATATGACGTATGAAGACCGCGAATTCGTTATTTTCGACGTTGAAACCACGGGACTGTCATCAGTTTATGATACGATTATCGAAATTGGTGCCGTTAAAATGAAGAATGGTGAAGTGATCGATCGCTTTGATAAGTTCATCAATCCGCACCACCCTTTGAGTGAACAGACTATTAATTTAACTTCAATTACTGATGAAATGGTTTCAGCTGCAGATGATGAAGCAGTAGTAATTCAGCAGTTCAAGGAATTCTACGGTGATGATCCATTATGCGGGCATAATGTTCAATTCGACGTGGGTTTTGTTAATGCTGCATTAAGACGAGCAAATTTGGAAGAAATCCAACAACCAGTTGTTGATACTCTAGAAGTTTCTAGATTACTTCATCCTGAACAAACTCGTCATACATTGGATTCTTTAGCAAAGAAATATGACGTTGTCTTAGAACATCATCACCGCGCCAATCAAGATGCGGAAGCAACTGGATACCTGATGTTTAAGTTGCTAGATGCTTTCAACGCTCGCTTTAATCAAGATAATTTAGGTAAAATGAATGATTATGCAAAATACGGACAAGTTTATAAACGGGCTCGTCCAATGCATATGACAGTTTTAGCCAAAGATCAAGCTGGACTTAAAAATATGTATAAGCTTGTATCCATTGCTAGCACAAAGGATTTTTACCGAATTGCAAGAACACCGAAATCAGATTTGCGGCGGCTTCACGAAGGTCTTCTTTATGGCTCAGGCTGCTGGCAGGGTGAAGTATTCATTGCTATGATGCAGAAGGGGTATGATGAGGCGAGAGAAAAGGCTAAGTTCTACGATTATTTAGAAATTCAACCACCTGCAACTTATCAGCAATTAATTAACGATCAATTGATTGCTGACAAAGATAAACTGGAAGAAATTTTAACAAACATCTATAAACTAGGTAAGGAATTAAATAAACCGGTTGTCGCAACTAGTGATGCACACTATGTTGAACCGCATGAAGCAATCTACAGAACAATTTTGATTTCTGCCCAAAGAAGTAATCCTAATCGGAATAAGCCACAACCAGAATTGTATTTCTATACTACCCAAGAAATGCTAGATGCTTTTAGCTTTTTAGGTGAAGATGCAGCTAAGGAAATTGTTATTGATAATCCAAATAAAATTGCTGACTCTTTAGGTGAAATTGCTCCAATTAAAGATGGCTTGTATCCTCCACATATCGATAACGCAGATCAAGAAATGAAAGACTTGACCTATAATAAAGCCTATGAATTATACGGTAATCCTTTGCCTGATATTGTGAAGGATAGAATCGATATGGAACTTAATTCAATTATTTCCAATGGGTATGCCGTAATTTACTTAATTTCTCAGCGTCTAGTAGCTAAATCAAATAAAGATGGCTATCTGGTAGGGTCACGTGGATCTGTTGGTTCGAGTTTGGTTGCAACAATGTCAGGAATTACTGAGGTTAACCCGCTAGCACCGCACTATCGCTGTCCAAATTGTAAGTATTCTGAATTCTTTAATAATGGTGAATATGGTTCTGGCTATGATTTACCAGACAAAGATTGTCCAAAATGTGGTACACCTTTAGTAAAAGATGGTCAAGATATTCCGTTTGCCACTTTCTTAGGTTTCCATGGGGATAAAGTACCTGATATCGATTTGAACTTCTCTGGTGACTATCAACCTGTTGCTCATAATTTTATTCGAGTTATGTTCGGTCCAGATAACTCATATCGAGCAGGAACGATTGCGACTGTCGCTGATAAGACTGCATATGGATATGCTAAACATTATGATGAAGAGCATGAGTTAAAACTCAGAAATGCAGAACTTGATCGTTTAGCTCAAGGTGTATCTGGTGTAAAAAGAACTACTGGTCAGCACCCTGCAGGGATCGTGGTAGTACCAAATGACATGGATATTTATGACTTTACTCCAGTTCAATATCCAGCAGACGATGTGAATGCAGCTTGGCTAACTACTCACTTTGATTTCCATTCAATTCACGATAATATCTTGAAATTCGATATTTTGGGACACGATGACCCAACGATGATCAGAATGTTGCAAGACCTTTCAGGAGTTGATCCTTTGACTATCCCACCTGATGATCCAGGCGTAATGTCACTGTTTTCAAGCCCAGAAATTTTAGGAGTAACTCCAGAACAAATCCAATCAGAAACAGGAACTTTAGGTGTTCCAGAATTTGGTACTAGATTTGTTCGTGGGATGCTTGAAGAAACTAAGCCAAGCACTTTTTCAGAATTATTGCAGATTTCTGGATTGTCTCATGGTACTGATGTATGGTTAGGTAATGCAGAAGACTTAATTAATGATGGAACTTGCGAGTTGAAAGATGTAATTGGTTGTCGTGACAACATTATGACGGACTTGATTCACTGGGGAATTAAGCCAGAGGTTGCATTCTTTACAATGGAAACAGTTCGTAAGGGTAAAGGTATTAGCGATGAAAATATGAAAATCTTGCAAGCAAATAAGAATATTCCAGATTGGTATATTCCATCATGTTTGAAGATTAAGTATATGTTCCCTAAAGCCCATGCTACAGCCTATATTTTGATGGCTTTAAGAATTGCTTGGTTTAAAGTATATTATCCAGAAATTTACTACACTGCTTATTTCTCAGTTAGAGCAGACTTATTTGATTTAGTAGCAATGAGTCATGGTAAAAATACTGTAAAAGCAGCAATGAAAGCAATTCAGGACAAAGGTAATGATGTTTCAGCAAAAGATAAAAGTTTATTGACCGTTTTAGAAATTGCCAATGAGTGCTTAGAGCGTGGTATTAAGATTAAAATGGTCGATGTTGATCAATCAGAAGCAATGAACTTTAAGATTATTGATAAACACACAATCTTGGCACCATTTAATGCTGTTCCTGGGTTAGGTGATAATGCCGCTAAGCAAATTGTTGCTGCAAGAGCTGAGCAAAAATTCTTATCAAAAGAAGATTTAGCTAAGCGTGGTAAGGTATCACAAACAATTATGAATTACTTTGAAGATAACGGCGTTTTGGAAGGGATGCCAGATCATAATCAATTATCACTCTTTTAGATTTGAGTTTTTTAATAATCATGGTATACTAAAAGACGAAGTTCGAATAAGTACATTCGAGTGAGCAGCAATGCTCACTCTTTTTATTACGGAGGGAAATTTTGTCTAAAGTTACAGATCTTGTTTTACCAGAAATTCTTCCAATTATTGATAGTCGCGATGATGAATTCGTTGATATCGAATATGTTAAAGAAAAGGGACAGAATTATCTGAGAATATATGTTGATAAGGATCAACCTGGCGGTATAGACATTAATGAAATCGCTGATTTAAGTGAATTGATTTCTGAAAAACTTGATACTATGGATCCAGATCCATTACCAGATCCTTATGTGTTAGAAGTTTCATCCCCAGGTGCGGAACGACCAATTAAAACTGACAAAGATTGGGAAAAAGCTCAAGATGATTATATTCACGTTGGACTTTATCAAAAGATCGACGGCAAGAAGATTTATGAAGGAACGCTTAAATCTTATAATGATGAGCAAATTGAGCTAGAAATTAAGATTAAGACAAGAAGAAAAACTTTGACTATTCCTCGTAACTTGATTGCAAATATTCGTTTTGCAATTGAATTTTAGAAAGGCTGATTAAAACTTATGTCTAAAGATTCTAAAGAATTGATGGAAGCTTTTGCTGTTCTTGAAGAAAAGAAGGGCATTAAGCAAGATGTCATTATTGATGCTATTAAAGCAGCACTTGTTGCAGCATACAAGAAGAACTATAACCAAGCACAAAATGTTGAGGTTGAATTTGATGAAAAAACCGGTACTTTTAAGATTATGGCTGTTAAGACTGTAGTTGATGAAGTGCAAGATGATCGCCTTGAAGTAAGCTTAGCTGATGCATTATTGATTAACCGTGCTTATGAAGTTGGAGATGAAATTCGTTTTGAAGTAACGCCAAAAAACTTTGGTAGAATTGCTGCTCAAACTGCTAAGCAAGTTATTATGCAGAGACTTCGTGAGGCTGAAAGAAGCCATATTATTGACGAATATTCTCAATACCAAGATGAATTAATTACTGGTACTGTTGAAAGACGCGATAATCGCTTTGTTTATGTTAAAATTGGTAACGTTGAAGCAGTTATGCCAAAACGTGATCAAATGCCAAATGAAACTTATAACCCACAAGATCAAATTCGTGTTTTGGTAACTCATGTTGGTACTGATAACAAAGGTGCACAAATCGTTGTTTCTAGAACTGCACCAGATATGGTTAAGCGTTTATTTGAACAAGAAGTTCCAGAAATTTATGATGGAACTGTTGAAATTGTTTCAATTGCTCGTGAAGCTGGTGATAGAACTAAGATTGCTGTGAAGAGTAGTGATCCTAACATTGACCCAGTTGGTACTTGTGTTGGTCAACGTGGTGCACGTGTTCAAAACGTTGTAAATGAATTAGGCGGAGAAAACATTGACATCGTTAAGTATGAAGATGATCCATCAGATTACATTGCCAATGCTTTGAACCCGGCAGAAGTTATCGCTGTCCAATTTGGCGAAGACGAAGAAGAAAAGAGTGCATTAGTGATTGTTCCAGATTATCAATTATCATTAGCAATTGGTAAAAAGGGCCAAAACGTTCGCTTGGCAGCTCGTTTAACTGGTTACAAGATTGATATTCGTCCAGAATCAGAGGTTGAATTTGTTGATGAAGACAATTCTCATACTGATACTGAAAGTGATGAAACAACTGAAAACCAAATTACAGTTGAAGCAGAAGACAATACTAATGCTGATAATAGTGAAGCTGAAAGTTCAGAAGTAAAAGAAGATAGCACTGACATAAACGAATAAAAAAAGGATTGGTGATCTTTTTGAAAAAAAGAAGAATTCCAATGCGAAAAGATTTACTCACAAATACTATGCAACCAAAGAAAGAATTGGTTAGAGTAGTTATTGATAAAGAAAAGAATATTTCTGTTGATCCTACAGGTAAGAAGCCAGGTCGCGGTGCATATGTATCACTTGATCCAGAGAAAATCTCAGACGCAAAAGAAAAGAAAGTTTTAGATAGAAGTTTAGGAACTAAAGTACCTGATACTTTTTATGATGAACTTTATTCATATGTTGACCACCAAAAAGCTAGAAAAGAATTATTTGGTGATAAATAATTTTGCAAAAACAAAAAGCATTAAATCTTTTAGGCTTAGCAACGCGTGCTAGAAAGTTGATTTCTGGAACTGATACTGTGATTGCAGGTCTTAAGAAAAAACAAGTAAAAATTGTCATTGTTGCTAGTGATTTACATGAAAATTCAGACGAAAAAGTTAGACGCGCAGCCAAAAATGCTGGTGTAAAGGTCTTTGATACATTTACTTCAGAGGAACTAAATCATGCTATTGGTAAGAATCGCAAAGTTTTAGGGGTAACTGACGCTGGTTTTAGTAAATCGATAGTAAAGCAAATAAATGAAGGAGTGTGATTGGATGGCTAAGGAAAGAATTTATGAAGTCGCAAAAGAATTAAACATCGATAACAAAGTCGTAGTCCAAAAAGCAAGGGATCTTGGCTTTGATGTGAAGAATCATATGTCATCACTAGAAGATTCACAGGTGAAGCAACTGAAAGGTAGTTTCCAAAGTATCGCTCCTGCTAAAGAAGCAGACAAATCAAGTAAGAAAAACAGTAAAATCAAGATCTCTGTTTCCTCAATTCGTAAGAATGAAAAGAAGACAGAGAACAAAACTGTGCGTAAACATTCAAACGATAAGAACAAGAATAATCGACGCCGCAATCAAAATAACAAAGAAAATAATCAACAAAATGCGGCCAAGACAAAGCCAGCTGCACGTGATTTGCTTAAGCAATTTAAACAAAAGCAACGTGCCGAAGAAAGTAATTTAAATAAGCAAACTCAAAAAGCAAAACAGGAATATCACGAACAATTGAAGAATCCAAAGCAAGTAAAACCTAATAAAACAGAAGAAAAAGAAGTGCCAAAGGCTAAGAAAACCGAAAAAACTATTGGACCAAAGATTTTAAAACCATCACCTGCACGTTTTAAGAAAAATAATGCAAGTGATAACAACAATAATAATGGTAATAATAAACCAAACTTTAGAAAGCCTACTCCACGTAAGCCAGTAGCTAAGGTTGAGATTCCAGAAAGTCCTAAAGATACCAATAGTAGCCGTGGGCGCGATACAGGAAAGCCTGGACGTAAGGGTAAAAACCAATTCTTTAACAATCATAGTGACCACTCTGATAGACAAGAAAGAAAACGTCGCAAGAATAAGAAGCGCCAACATGAGCAACCGAAAAAACAACCAACTAAACGTAAGGAACGTCCATTACCAGAAACTTTAGTATATGAAGAAGGTATGAACGCTCAAGATTTAGGAAAATTACTTCACCGTGAACCAGCTGAAATTGTTAAAAAGTTGTTCATGCTAGGGGTAATGACTAATCAAAACCAATCTTTGGATAAGGATACCATTGAACTTTTGGCTGCTGAATATGGTATTAACGCAGAACAAAAGGTTCATGAAGATATCTCAGATATTGATACTATCTATGAAAAGCAAATTGAAGCTTCAAAGAATTCAAAGAATTTAGTTGATCGTCCACCAGTAGTTACTATCATGGGTCACGTTGACCACGGTAAGACTACTTTGCTTGATCGTCTTCGTCATACACATATCTCAGCTCACGAAGCTGGTGGTATTACGCAGAAGATTGGTGCATACCAGGTACGTCTCGATGATCGTCTAATTACTTTCTTGGATACTCCTGGACACGCTGCCTTCTCAAACATGCGTGCACGTGGAGCTGAAGTTACTGATATCGTTGTTTTAGTTGTTGCTGCTGATGATGGTGTAATGCCTCAGACTATTGAAGCCATTGATCATGCTAAGAGTGCTAATGTTCCAATTATTGTTGCTATCAACAAGATGGATGTTCCAGGTGCTAACCCACAACACGTTACTGAACAATTGATGAAGTACAACTTGATTCCAGAAGATTACGGTGGTGACACTATCTACGTTAACATTTCAGCTAAAACTGGTGAAAACGTTGATGACTTACTTCAAATGATCTTGCTTCAATCTGATGTGATGGAACTTAAGGCAGATCCAAAGCAAAAAGCTATTGGTACTGTTATTGAAGCACGTTTGTCACGTGGTCGTGGTTCAGTTGCTGATATTTTGGTACAAGAAGGTACTTTACATGTAGGTGATCCAATTGTTGTTGGTAATACCTTCGGACGTGTTCGTACAATGACTAATGACCGCGGTCGTCAAGTTAAGAAGGCAACACCATCAATGCCTGTCGAAATTACTGGTTTGAACGATGTTCCAGAATCAGCTGATAAACTTGTTGTCTTTGATGATGAAAAGACTGCTCGCTCAGTTGGTGAAGAAAGAGCTCAACAAGCCCTTCAACGTCAACGTGAAAATGTTACTCACGTAACACTTGATAACCTCTTCGATACTATGAAGAAGGAAAACATGAAGGAAGTAGATATCGTTCTTAAGGCTGATGTCCAGGGTTCTGTGGAAGCTTTACAACAATCATTTGAAAAGATTGATGTTGAAGGTGTACGAGTAAACGTAATTCACTCTGGTGTTGGTGCTATTAACGAATCAGATGTAACTTTGGCTGGTGCTTCAAACGCATTTATTATTGGTTTCAACGTTCGTCCAACTGCAACTGCAAAGTCTCAATCAGAAACTGAAGGTGTAGATATTCGTCTTTACAGCGTTATCTACAAGGCCATTGATGATGTAACTTCAGCTATGAAGGGTATGCTTGAACCAACTTACGAAGAAAAAGTTATTGGTAACTTGACAGTTCGTGAAACTTGGAAGGTATCAAAGGTTGGTACTATTGCTGGTTCATTTGTAGACAAGGGTGTTGTTAAGAATGATTCTAAGATTAGAGTTATTCGTGACGGTATTGTTGTTTATGATGGTCAAATTGCTTCATTGAAGCGTTTCAAGGATGACGTTAAGGAAGTTAAGGCTGGTAACGATTGTGGTTTAACGATCGATGGCTACAACGACATTAAGGTTGGAGACGAGTTTGAAGTTTACGAAATGCAAGAAGTTAAGCCTAAGTAAGACTTTTAAGGAGGAAAAATGAAACACAGAATTGGTCGTGTTGAAGGAGAGATCCTCCGCGAATTAACAAAGATCTTGCGTAAAGACATTCGTGATCCACGTTTATCTGAAGTAACTATTACTGCAGTTGAATGCACGAATGACTTGTCATATGCTACTATCTACTACAGTCTTTTGACAGAAGATCCAAAGAAGGAAGAAGAAGTAGCAGAAGGTTTAGAAAAAGCAAAGGGAATGATGCGTCATTTACTTGGTCAAGTATTGACTGTCTATAAAGTCCCAGAACTTATTTTTAAACGTGATAATTCAGTTAAATACGGCTCAAAGATTGACCGTTTGATTGCTGAAGTACGAAAGCAAGATGCTGAACGGAATAGTAAATAATCAAGGCGCCGTAAGGCGCTTTTTTTATTAGAAAGAGGCAATATGTTAAACGGAATTTTAGTGATCGATAAGGCAAAGGGAATGACGAGTGCGGATGTTGTTTATCATTTGCGCAAAGCTTTGCATATTAGAAAAATTGGCCATGCTGGTACTCTAGATCCTGAAGTTACGGGAGTTTTACCGATTGCTATTGGTCAAGCTACTAAATTGATTGAATTAATGCATACTAGACCTAAAGAATATCAAGGCTCTGGTTTATTTGGTTATGCAACGGATTCTTATGATACAGACGGTAAAGTCTTGCAAGAAAAGAAACTGGATAAGGCCTTTACTAAAGACCAAATTCAAAGTGCAATGAATTTATTTTTAGGTGAAATTGAACAGGTGCCTCCAATTTATTCAGCAGTTAAGGTAAATGGTAAACACCTTTATGATTATGCACGTGAAGGAATTGAAGTTGAGCGACCAGTCCGAAAAGTTGAAATTGCCCGCTATAAAATAACGAAAGAACCAATTTTTGATTCTGAAAGTGGTCAAGAGAGTTTTGACTTTGATATTAAGTGTAGTAAAGGTACCTATGTTAGAAGTCTAGTCAATGATTTAGGCGAAAAACTAGATCAACCTGCTGTAATGACTTATTTGAGAAGAACTGCAAGTTCTGGTTTTTCTATTGAACAGGCAGTTAGCTTAGAAACAATTCAAGCACATCCTGAAGAAGCGGAAAAATTAATTCAACCAATTGATGCCTTCTTTAAGAATTATGAAACGCTTGATTTAACAGAAGCTGAATGGCTTAGAGTTCAAAATGGTGCAGGAATTACTTTGAAAACGAATGCAAAAAAGGTTGCTTTAAGGTACAATAAAAAAGTTAAAGCAATATACAAGCAGACAGATCATGGTTATCGACCAGACCTAATGCTTCTTGCAAATGAATAGTTGAAACGAAGGTATTCATCTTGAAACTTGTCCATTTATCATATCCAGTAAAAAATCAAATCAGTAATAAAAAAATAGTTTTAGCTCTTGGCTTCTTTGACGGAGTTCATTTAGGTCACCAGCATCTTATTTCTGTAGCAAAAGAAATTGCTGACGAAAAAAATTTACCTTTAGCTGTAATGACATTTGATCGTCATCCAAGTGAAGTTTATGCAGGAAATACTGACTTTGTTTATATCGACACTCTTGAAGAAAAAGCTAATAAAATGGAAGAGCTAGGGGTAGACTATTTGTTGCTTTTGAAGTTTACGAAAGATTTTAGTAAAATCTCAGGTCAAGAGTTTGTTGATAATGTCATTGTGAAATTAGGAACAGATACAGTAGTAGCGGGTTTTGACTACACTTACGGGGCAAGAGAAACAGCAAATATTGATCATTTACCAAACTTTGCTAAAGGGAGATTTGAGGTAATTAAAGTGCCTAAACAAACGATGGATGGCAAAAAAATAGGTTCTACTGAAATTCGTCGAGCAATTGAAAATGGTGAGATGGAACTGGTCAATGAACTTTTAGGTCATCACTACGTGATGAGTGGAACGATTGGCCATGGACAAAGAAATGGACATAAGCTTGGATTTCCAACAGCAAATTTAGTTTGGAATGAAAAGAAGGCTATCCCCAAGATCGGTGTATACGCAACTAAGACTAAAGTCAACGGCAAATGGTATAATTCAATGACAAGTGTTGGTTACAATATTACAATTGGTCAGCCTAAGAGAATTTATATTGAATCAAATTTATTTGATTTTGATGAAGATGTTTATGGCCAACCGATGGAGATTAAATGGTATAAGTATACTCGTGGCGAAAAGAAGTTTGCCAGTCTTGATGAGTTAAAAGAGCAACTTAAGAAAGATCAAGATGAAATTAAAGCTTATTTTGCCAAAAGTGATAAATAAATCTTATAATATAAGTAGGCAATATTAATAGATGAGGTAAGAGAAAATGAAACATAAACTTTTTGCTTTTTTATCCGCATTTGTTGCATTGTTAGGAATAACTTTAGCTGTCAATGCTAACACAGCTGACGCTATTTCAACTAAAACTAAGCAATATTATGGTATTCAAAAAGAATTTGTTACTCCAAAAGCAACTCGAGGTACTTGGTATAGTTACGATATGCAATCTAATAAGTTTCAAAAGATTGTAATTACTAAGAATACTGCCGAAGGGGCAAAATTATTTAAGGCATTGAATGCAAAACAGACTGATGCGATGATCAAGAAGATCAACAAAATGTCTAATAAGCAAAAGAGAGCCTTTTATAACGGTATTTATGATCAAAAACTTTCTCAAGCAGAAATTTACAAATATAAAGGCAAGACTGGCTTTAATGTAAATAACTGGTTACCAACTGCAGGCGACGGTGTTTATTACGTACCTGTAACTAGAACCCGTGATGGTAAGAAGGTTACTGCTTTGAGAATTGGAACAGGCGCCAACAATTACTTTGCTTCTTATGCATATAAGACTAAAGAATTAGCAAAGTAAAGATTTCAATTTGGTATTGAAAAATAAAAGTATTAATGATAAATTAAAACTATCAATTGAAATTCAAATTTAGAAAGAAGGATCGCCGTTGCGTCTTTAATCTCGTAAAACTAAGCATAGTTGAATAATTAATCGTTTGAATTAGACGGAGATACTATGCAGTTTGACAAGATTAAGGATAGACGGAGTTGCCTTCTTTTTTATTACTCAAATACTAAAAAGAAGAGAGTCTATGCTTGTCAACGTGTAGGCTCTCTTTTGTGTGGTGATTTTATGAGTAATATAAGAATTAGCAATCTTTCATTCCATTATGAAAACAGTAGTCAAAACGTTTTTAACAATTTGAATTTAAACTTGGATAGTAGCTGGAGATTAGGGCTAGTTGGAAGAAATGGCCGTGGTAAAACTACTTTTCTTAACCTTTTACTAGGAAAATTAGTAGGCTTAGGAGAAATCAAAAATAAACTAAATTTTTCATATTTCCCTCTTCAAATTAACAATCCTGCTAATATCACTTTATTTGAATTACAAGATCAAATTGATTTTGAGCAATGGGAACTAGAACGTGAACTTAATTTGATGAAGGTTGACCCTAATATTTTATGGCAGCCATTTAATACGTTAAGTGGCGGTGAAAAGACTAAAGTTTTACTTGCTTTATCATTTACGGATCAAAATAGTTTCCCATTAATCGATGAACCAACTAATCATCTAGATGAAAGTAGCAGAAAACAAATTGCTGAGTATTTGAGTAAACATGATAAAGGATATATTGTTGTTAGTCACGATCGGCAATTTTTGAATCAAGTGACTGATCATATCTTAGCAATTGAAAATACTGAAATTCATTTATATCAGGGTAATTATGCTATCTATGAAAATACTAAACGAAATAGGGATGAATTTAATCAGGCAAAAAATGAAAAATTAGCAAAAGAAGTACAAAGATTAAATGCTTCTTTTCAAAAAATTTGGCTTTTGCAAAAAGATCAGAAAGTCAGAAAAATAGTGGGCGAAAATATAAAGGTAAGGCAAATCATCGTGCTTTTCATCCGCTAAGTTTTGATGTTACCAAGATTGCAGCAAATGACATGCGCAGAGCGAAAAATGTCCAGCATCGTTTACAGAAGAATATTGACAATAAAAAAGGTTTAATGGTCAATATTGAGGATGTGCCAGAATTGACAATGAATTTTCAACCTAATTATCATCATACATTGCTGGAAGCACAACATTTTTCAATGAAGATTGAAGATAAAAAGCTATTTCATGATCTAAATCTAATAGTTAAGAATCAGGGGGTTGTTTCGTTAGAAGGAGAAAATGGATCTGGGAAGTCAACTTTCTTAAAATTTTTACTTGGTAAAACAAGTCAATGCCAATGTCATGGGAAATTCGAATTAGCAAATGGCTTATCAATTTCGTACTTACCACAGGAGTTTGGGGAATATACAGGTAACTTAATGGAATTTGCAGAAAAGCAAAGAATCTCGTATAAAGAATTGCTCAATAATCTCAAAAAGATGGGATTTCCAAGAGAAAGTTTTACTACAAAAATAGAAGAAATGAGTATGGGGCAACAAAAACGGGTAGCTTTAGCAAAATCATTAGTAGAGCCGGCAGACCTATATCTCTGGGATGAACCAGCAAATTATTTAGATGTCTTTAATCAAGATCAGTTAATTGAATTGTTAAAGAAAATAGAACCAGCAATGCTCTTAATAGAACATGACGAATACTTTATTGAGCAGGTAGCAGGGCAAAGAATTAGGCTGACAGAATAATATTGGTAATGATTTATTTAAGTTGACGATCTTTTTGAAACAAAATTAGCACTCCCCTTGATTATCTGCTAGATTTTAGTATAATAATATCTGTTAGCACCTGAAGTTTACGAGTGCTAAAAGTGAGGGCGATGTTTATGTTGACCGAGCGTCAAGAATTAATATTAAATACAATAATTCAGGACTTTACAAAGACACATGAGCCAGTTGGATCTAAGACGGTGATGAATCAATTACCAATTAAGGTTTCAAGCGCCACAATCCGTAACGAAATGGCAGTACTTGAAGATAAAGGCTTAATTGAGAAAACTCACTCATCAAGTGGGCGTATTCCTTCAAGTGAAGGTTATCGTTACTATCTAGATAATCTGGTTCAGCCTTTACAATTGCCTGAATCAATTTACAATCAAATAGTTTATCAATTAGACCGACCGTTTCATCAAGTGAATGAAATTGTGCAAGAAGCAGCTAAAATTTTATCTGATTTAACTAATTACACTGCTTTTGCTGAAGGACCAGAAAGTCGCGGTGTTACTGTTACTGGATTTAGAATTGTACCTCTATCAAACAGGCAAATTATGGCGATTTTGGTCACAAGTGATGGTAATGTACAAAACCAAGTTTATGCTTTACCTCATCACATTCATGGTGATGAAATTGAGAAGGCAGTTAAAATGATCAACGACGAACTTGTTGGCAAGACCCTGAAAGAGATCACACCAAGTTTGATGAAGACTTTGGCTGAACAAAAGATTGGTGGGCAGCATGCCGGCGAATTAATGAGCCTGCTTGAAGATGTAATCAAAGATGCTGCTAGCGAGCAAATGTATGTTGATGGTCAAATTAATTTGCTGAATAATAGTTCAGAAAGTAATGTTAAAGACTTAACATCACTTTATAAATTGGTTGATGATAATGATTTGATTTCGAGCTTTTTGGATACATCCACTTCTGGTGATGATGGAAAGCTTCCAGTTCAAATTAAATTAGGTTCAGAAATGCCCAATGAACTATTAAGAAATTATAGCTTATTAACTGCTGAATATAGCGTAGGTGAACATGGTAAAGGGACTATCGCACTACTTGGTCCAACCAACATGCCATATTCACAGATGATTGGTCTTCTTGAATACTTTAGAAACGAGCTAGCCAAGAAATTGCTCGATTATTATGGAAGATTTCAATAAGAATAGAGGAGGTTAGCTGTGAGTAAAGAAGAATTTCCAAGTGAAGAAAATTTAGATAAAAACAAAGAAGTTCCTAAGAAAGCTGAAAAGAAAAAAGAAAAGCCGACTTCTGATGCTGAAAAAAAGGATGACAGCAAGAAGTTAGCTGAAGAAATTGCTTTATTAAAACAAAAGAATAAAGAATTAGAAGATAAATATCTTCGTAGCGAAGCAGAAATTCAAAATATGCAAAATCGCTACTCAAAAGAAAGATCTCAACTTATCAAGTATGAATCTCAAAGCTTAGCAAAGGACGTTTTGCCAGCAATGGATAACCTTGAAAGAGCATTAGGAGTTGAAGCTGACGATGATGCTTCAAAACAACTAAAAAAAGGTGTTCAAATGACGCTTGATTCACTTGTCAAAGCGATGAAAGATCATGGCATCGTTGAGATTGAAGCTGAAAACGTTGAATTTGATCCGACATTGCATCAGGCTGTTCAAACAGTCGCTGCAGAAAATGATGATCAAAAAGATCACGTTGTTCAGGTTTTACAAAAAGGATATCAATACAAAGATCGTACACTTAGACCGGCAATGGTTGTAGTTGCACAATAGAAGAGAGGAATTTGAGATATGTCAAAAGTTATCGGTATTGACTTAGGTACTACTAACTCAGCAGTTGCAGTTCTTGAAGGTAAAGAACCAAAGATTATTACTAACCCAGAAGGTAATCGTACTACCCCTTCAGTAGTTGCTTTCAAAGATGGTGATATTCAAGTTGGGGACGTTGCAAAGCGCCAAGCTATTACTAACCCAAACACTATCGTTTCAATTAAGCGTCACATGGGTGAAGCTGATTACAAGGTAAAAGTTGGAGACAAGGAATACACTCCACAAGAAATTTCGGCATTTATCTTACAATACATTAAGAAGTTCTCAGAAGACTACTTAGGTGAAGAAGTTACTGATGCAGTTATTACTGTTCCTGCTTACTTCAATGATGCTCAACGTCAAGCTACTAAGGATGCAGGTAAGATCGCTGGCTTAAACGTTCAAAGAATTATCAACGAACCAACTGCTTCAGCTTTAGCATTTGGTCTTAACAAGGACCAAGACGAAAAGGTATTGGTATATGACCTTGGTGGTGGTACTTTCGATGTTTCTGTATTGCAATTAGGTGACGGTGTCTTCCAAGTATTGTCAACTAACGGTGATACTAACCTTGGTGGTGACGACTTCGATAACCGTATCATGGATTGGATGATCAAGAACTTCAAGGATGAAAACGGTGTTGACTTGTCAAAGGATAAGATGGCAATGCAACGTTTGAAGGATGCAGCTGAAAAGGCTAAGAAGGACTTGTCAGGTGTATCTTCAACCCACATTTCACTTCCATTCATTTCTGCAGGTGAAGCAGGTCCATTACACCTTGAAGCAGACCTTACTCGTGCTAAGTTTGACGAATTAACTGCTGACTTAGTTGATAAGACTAAGATTCCATTTGACAATGCTTTGAAGGATGCTGGTTTAACTGTAAACGACATCGACAAGGTTATCTTGAACGGTGGTTCAACTCGTATTCCTGCAGTTCAAAAGGCTGTTAAGGATTGGGCTGGTAAGGAACCTGACCACTCAATTAACCCTGATGAAGCTGTTGCCTTGGGTGCAGCTATTCAAGGTGGTGTTATTTCTGGTGATGTTAAGGACATTGTTTTGCTCGATGTTACTCCATTATCACTTGGTATTGAAACCATGGGTGGTGTCTTCACTAAGTTGATCGACAGAAACACTACTATTCCAACTTCAAAGAGTCAAATCTTCTCAACTGCTGCAGATAACCAACCAGCCGTAGATGTTCACGTATTGCAAGGTGAACGTCCAATGGCTGCAGATGACAAGACTTTGGGCCGTTTTGAATTGACTGACATTCCAGCAGCTCCTCGTGGTGTTCCTCAAATTCAAGTTACTTTCGATATTGACAAGAACGGTATCGTAAACGTATCAGCTAAGGATATGGGTACTGGTAAAGAACAAAAGATTACTATCAAGAGTTCATCCGGTTTGTCAGATGAAGAAATTAAGAGAATGCAAAAGGATGCTGAAGAACACGCTGATGAAGATAAGAAGCGTAAGGAAGAAGCAGACCTTAGAAACGAAGTAGACCAATTGATCTTCAGTACTGATAAGACTTTAAACGACACTAAAGACAAGTTGTCAGATGCTGACAGAAAGCCAGTTGAAGATGCGCTTAATGACCTTAAGAAGGCTCAAAAAGACAACAACTTGGATGAAATGAAAGAAAAGAAGGATGCTTTAGCTAAAGCTGCTCAAGATTTAGCTGTTAAGCTTTACCAACAAAATGGCGGCGCTCAAGGTCAAGCTGGCCCACAAGCAGGTCCTCAAGGCACACCAAATGATGGTAACAACAACGGTGGAGCACAAGACGGCAATTTCCACAAAGTAGACCCAGATAAGTAAAAGGGTTTATAATTTAAATAACCTATTAAGAAAAGAACTGCTTAAGGGTAGTTCTTTTCTTTTAAATGTGAGGAGTTTAAATTTTGGCACAAGAAGATTATTATAAAGTTCTCGGTGTTGATCGAAACGCCAGTGATGAAGATATTAGTAAAGCATATCGTCGTTTAGCTAAAAAATATCACCCTGACTTAAACCATGAACCAGGTGCTGAAGAAAAATATAAGCAAGTTAACGATGCTTATGAAGTGTTGCATGATAAGCAAAAGCGTGCACAATATGATCAGTTTGGTGCTGCTGGTGTTAATGGTCAAGGCGGTTTTGGCGGTGCTGGCCAAGGCTTTGGTGGCTTTAGCGATTTTGGTGACATTTTCAACGATATCTTCGGTGCTGGCGGCGGTCAACGACAAAGAGTTGATCCGACTGCACCACAAAAAGGTCAGGATCTTGATTATACTTTGACAATTGACTTCATGGATGCAATTAACGGAAAGAAGACGCAAGTTAGTTACAATCGTGATGAAACTTGTCCAACTTGTAATGGTACTGGTGCTGAAAGGGGCACTCATCCAATTACATGTGATAAATGCCATGGTTCAGGTTATATGACTATTACTCAACAATCTGCATTTGGGGTGATTCAAAGACAAACTGTTTGTGATAAGTGTCATGGTCAAGGTGTAATTATTGAACATCCATGTAATGAATGCCACGGCAAAGGTACTATTGAAGCTAAGAACACCATTGAAGTAGATATTCCAGCAGGAATTGATAATGGTCAAACCCTACGCTATGAAGCACAAGGTGAAGCTGGTAAGAATGGCGGACCTTACGGAGATTTGTACATTAGCTATCGAATTAAGCCTTCTAAAGAGTTCGAAAGAAGAGGGACTACTATTTATACAACTGTTCCAATTTCTTTTGCTCAAGCAGCTTTAGGTGACGATATTAAGGTTAAGACTGTTCATGGTGAGAAGGAATTAAAAATTCCAGCAGGGACTCAACCAAATAGTAAATTCACGATGCGTGGTGAAGGTGTTCCGTATCTTCGTGGTGGCGGAAATGGTGATCAAATAACGACTGTTGAGGTTGTTATTCCTAAGAAGGTTAATGAAGACCAAAAAGAAGCTTTACTTGACTTTGTTAAGGCAAGTGGTGAATCAATTACGCCACAAGGTAAAGGATTCTTCGAAAGATTAAAAGATAAGTTGAATTTAGATTAGTAAAAAAGAGCCAACTTGGCTCTTTTTTATTTTATTATTTTTATAGTTCGTGTTTTATCACTTTACTTTTTATATATAATTTATTATCCTGGTCTTGTGAGTTTAAATAAGAATGTTCAATTAATATTTATATTAAAGGTACGGAAAGAACGAAATGGTTGAAATTAGTGTAATTATGGGAAGCAAGTCTGATTGGCCAACAATGAAGACTACTTGTCAAATTCTTGATGAATTCGGTGTGTCATATGACAAACATGTTATTTCAGCACATAGAATGTCGGATGAAATGGTTGACTTTGCCAAGTCTGCAGAAGCAAAGGGCACAAAAGTGATTATTGCTGGAGCGGGTATGGCTGCACATTTGCCAGGAATGACTGCTGCTAACACAATATTACCGGTAATTGGCGTCCCTGGTCAGACAAAGGCGTTAGGTGGAATGGATTCACTTTTATCGATTGTGCAAATGCCAACTGGAATCCCAGTTGCAACTACCGCTATTGGTAATGCAGGAGCAAGTAATGCTGCGCTTCTGGCGATAGAAATGTTAGGAATAAGTAATCCTGAACTACGCCAAAAATTAAAAGATTATCGTAAAAAAATGCATGATGAAGCAAAAGAAAGCAGTGCCGAACTTGAATAGACCAGAATTTATCCAGCAGGGAAAGACAATCGGGATTATTGGTGGAGGGCAGTTGGGCCAAATGATGGCGCTCTCAGCTAAATATGGTGGTATGAAGGTAATTACTTTGGATCCAACTCCAAACTGTCCTTGCTGTCAAGTAGCTGATGAACAGATCGTGGCAGAATATTCGGATGTGAAAGCGATCGAAAAGCTTGCTGACAAGAGTGATGTTCTAACTTATGAATTTGAAAATGTGGATTTGAATGCTTTGAGTGATGTTGCTGATAAAGTAGCTGTCCCACAAGGAACGAATCTTCTTTACATTACTAAGCATCGTTTGCGTGAGAAGAATTTTTTAAACGAAGCCGGCTGTAAAACTGCGCCATATGTATCTGTTAAGGATATGACTGATCTGAGAAAAGCAATCAAAAAGATTGGTTATAAGTGCGTACTTAAAACCTGTGAAGGTGGTTATGATGGACATGGGCAAGTGGTGTTGAAAGGTAATGAAGACCTAAATAAGCCAGAAGTAGCTGAAATTCTGTCAACAAAAGATTGTATCCTAGAAGGTTGGGTGAACTACCAAGTCGAGGCATCTGTTATGGTGGCTCGAAACGCTAATGGTGATGTAACCGTCTTCCCAGTTAGCGAGAACTATAATGCTGATGAAATTTTGCACATCAGCATTGTTCCTGCGCGCATTTCAAAAGCTATATACGAAAAGGCTCAGAAAATTGCAAAACAGATTGCTGAGGCAATTGACCTGCGTGGTATTTTGGGTGTCGAAATGTTCATTTTAAAGAATGGTGATATTTATATCAATGAATTAGCTCCTCGTCCGCATAATTCCGGTCACTATTCAATTGAAGCTTGCAATTTCAGTCAGTTTGATATTCACGATCGAGCAGTCTGCAACTGGCCACTACCTAAGATTAAATTGCTATCTAAGGTTGTGATGGTTAACGTATTGGGTCAGCATGTACAAGGCGTAAGAAGTGTTATTCCACAAAAGCCGGATTGGCATTTCCACGATTATGGTAAAGGCGAAAATCGCCATAATCGCAAAATGGGGCATGTCACAATTTTGACCAATGATATCGAAAAAACACTTAAGGAAATCAACGAAACTCATATTTGGAAAACGAAGGTTGAATAACTAATGAAAGAGAATCTTTATGCTTCTCTTTTTTTTGTTGGTTTTTGATAAAACACGAACAATAATTGGAATGGTAGTAAAAAACATTTGCACTCAATGTTGACACCTATCAAAGATATTGCTATTATTACACTAACAAAAGTAACGAACGAATATTAGCTACTATATTACAAATGTTCGTGTTTATCTATAAGGAGAAAAAAGAAAAATGGCTGAGTTGTTATATACCGGTAAAGTTAAGCAAATGTGGTCTACTGATGACCCAGAAGTATTACGCGTGGTCTACACCGACCAGGCAACTGCCGGTAATGGTGAAAAAAAAGACAATTTCAAGGACAAAGCATACTTGAATAATGAAATTTCATCATTGATCTTCCAATATCTTGAGAAAAATGGAGTTAAAACTCACTTCATCAAAAAACTTTCAGATACCGAAGAATTAGTTAAAAAGTGTGACATGTTCCCACTTGAAGTTGTTACTAGAAATATTGCGGCTGGCCATTTTTCAAGTCGTTATGGTTTAGGAGAAGGGAGGAAGTTCGACACGCCTGTTGAAGAACTTTTCTACAAGAGTGATGATCTTGATGATCCAATCATGAATGAATCAGATGCAATCGCTCTTAAAATTGCTACAGCAGAGGAGCAAAAAGAAATTTGGCGACTTTCTCGTCAAGTTAACAGACTGTTAATTGAATTGTTTGACGGAGCTGGCATGGATTTAGTTGACTTCAAACTCGAATTCGGCAAGCTGGCTAATGGTGAAATTGTCTTAGCTGACGAATTTTCACCTGATAATTGCCGTCTTTGGGATAAAAAAACTAAAGCACATATGGATAAAGATGTTTACCGCCGCGATATTGGCGATTTAACTAGTGTGTATGAACAAGTTTTAGCAAGAATTGAAAAGACACTTAAGGAGAATTAAATGACTACTGTCCGCATTTACGTAACCTACAAGCCTTCTGTATTTGATCCACAAGGCGCCGCAATTACTGATTCAGTTAATTCATTAGGTCACACTGAAGTTAAACAAATCGTGGTTGGTAAATTCTTCGACGTTACTTTAGACGAAAATGACCTTGATAAGGTTGAAGAAGATGTAAAAGACATCGCTGAATCATTGCTAGTTAACTTCAATATGGAAACCTACAAAACTGAAATTTTGGAGGAAAAGGCATGAAAATTGCAGTAGTTGTTTTTCCTGGATCCAATTGTGATGTTGATATGTACGAAGCTTTTCACTCTGTTTTAAAAGCTGATGTTAAGTACGTTTCTTACAAAGAAAAAAGTCTTGATGGCTTTGATATGGTGGCTCTTCCAGGTGGCTTTTCATACGGTGACTATTTAAGAGCTGGGGCAATTGCTCGTTTTTCAAATATTATTCTCGCAGTTCAAAAGATGGCTGACGAAGGAAAATTAGTACTGGGTGTCTGCAATGGGTTTCAAATTTTAACAGAAATGGGATTACTTCCTGGGGCTTTGAAGAGAAACGATAGTTTGCAATTCGTCTGCAAGGACGCAGATTTAAGAGTTGAAAACGCGAAGACACCATTTACTACTGAATATCAGGAGTATCAAGAAATCAAAATTCCGATTGCTCACGGTGAAGGCAGCTATTACGCTGATGAAGACGTCTTGGACGAGTTAGAAAAGAATAATCAAGTTGTCTTCCGCTACATTAAGAATAACCCTAACGGTAGTTTGCATGATATTGCAGGAATTTGTAATAAACGCGGAAACGTTTTGGGGATGATGCCTCACCCAGAAAGAGCAGTTGAAGCAATTTTGGGTGGAGTAGATGGATTGCCATTATTTAAGTCAGTTTTAAAAGCAGGAGTTAAAGCATGAAACAAGCGATGACACCAGAAGAAATCAAAGAAGAAAAGCCATATCTCGACTGGAGTTTATCTGAGCGTGAATATGATTACATTTGTGACCATTTATTGCACCGCTTGCCAAATTATACAGAAATTGGTCTTTTTTCTGCAATGTGGAGTGAACACTGCTCTTACAAAAAATCTAAGCCAGTTTTGCGTCTTTTTCCAACTAAAGGTCCAAGAGTTATTCAAGGTCCTGGTGAAGGAGCTGGGGTAGTTGATATTGATGATGGCCAAGCAGTTGTTTTCAAAGCTGAAAGTCACAATCACCCCACAACTGTTGAACCATATCAAGGTGCGGCAACAGGAGTTGGTGGAATCCTTCGTGATGTGTTCAGTATGGGCGCTCGTCCAGTTGCAGTGCTTGACTCACTTCACTTTGGTGAACTGAAAAACAACCCCACAATGCGTTACAAGATGGAAGAAACTATTAAGGGTGTTGGCGATTATGGTAATTGCATGGGTATTCCTAATTTAGGTGGTGAAACCACTTTTGATCCTTGCTACAACGGTAATATTCTTTTAAATGCAATGAATGTTGGTTTGATGAATATCAAGGATATGGAACATGGTAATGCCTCAGGTAGCGGTAATTTAGTTATGTATGTAGGTGCTAAAACCGGTCGAGACGGAATCCACGGGGCAACTTTTGCTTCAGCTGATTTTTCGAAAGAACACGAAACTCAACGCTCTGCCGTTCAAGTGGGTGATCCGTTCATGGAAAAATTACTTATGGAGGCTTGTCTTGATTTAATTATTAAACACCGTGAATGGTTAGTCGGAATTCAAGATATGGGTGCAGCAGGAATCGTTTCTTCAAGTGCTGAAATGGCTACTGAAGGTAAATCTGGCATGGTACTTAACTTGAATGACGTTCCTCAACGTGAACCTAATATGTCTGCTTACGAAATAATGCTTAGTGAATCGCAGGAACGAATGCTTCTTTGCGTTAAAAAGGGTTATGAAGAAGATGTTAAGCGGATTTTTGAAGGGTACAATCTTGAGGCAGTGACAATTGGTCGTATTACTGATGATGGTCAATATATCTTGCTTCATGATGATGAGATTGTATGTGACATCCCTGTAACAGCTTTGACTGAAGATGTGCTAGAGGAAAAAAGCGAGAAAAGAAAGCCTAAGCATATCATTGAAGCTGAAAAGGAAGCAGCTTGGGAGCCTAAAATTGAGGATGCAGGTCAAACTTTGAAGGATCTTCTAAATCAGCCAACGATTGCTTCGGATACTTTTGTCACTCAACAATATGATTCACAAGTTAGAACAAATACTATTGTTGCTCCAGGTTCAGATGCAGGTGTTTTGAGAGTTCGCGGCACCAAAAAGGCAATTGCAATGTGTACTGACACTAACGGTCGATTCGTCTACCTTGATCCAAGAGTTGGTGGTCAAAGAACAGTTCTTGAAAGTGCAACTAATATTGTTGCTAGCGGTGCTCTTCCTTTAGCAATCACTGACTGTTTGAACTATGGTGATCCTAACGATCCTGAAATATATTGGTCACTTCATGAGTCCTGCCAAGGAATTGCGGATGCGTGTGAAATCCTTGAAACTCCAGTTGTATCAGGGAATGTGTCCTTATACAACGAGAATGATGGCGAAGCAATTTATCCTTCTCCAATGATTGGAATGGTTGGTTTAATTAAGGATTATGACCACGTAATTCCAATGAGAATGCAAGAAACAGGTGATCAGGTTTACTTGCTTGGTAAAACCGATGATGATTTTGCTGGCTCAGAATTACAAAAGATGATGACAGGTAAAATCAGTGGCTTGCCTCATGCTCCTAATTTATTAGAAATTAAAGATTATTTGTACAGATTGCAAAAACTAATGGCAGAAGGTCTTGTAAGAAGTGCACATGATTTAAGTGAAGGTGGATTAGGGGTTGCTTTAGCAGAATCAGTTTTTAAAACAGATTTGGGTCTTAAAATTAAGGCAGATATATCAGCTAGCTGGTTATTTAGTGAAACTCCAGGTCGATTGATCGTCTCCATTGCATCTGACAAGGCTCAAAAATTTGAAGAGAAAATGCCAGAAGCAGTTAAATTAGGCCAAGTAACTGATGATCAAAACTTACAAATCACATTAAAAGATGCTGAAGTTAATGAACCAGTTAAAGATTTACAACAGATTTGGGAGGAGTGTATCCCTTGTTTAATGAAATCAAAAGCTTAAATGAGGAATGTGGCGTTTTTGGCATTTTCGGGATGCAAGACGCTAGTAAATTAACCTATTTAGGTTTACATAACCTCCAACACCGCGGACAAGAAGGGGCAGGCATTGTTTCAAGCGATGGTGAAAAATTGTACCAACACCGTGATCGTGGTCTGTTGTCAGATGCGTTTAAAGATCCGGCAGATTTAGATCGCCTAATCGGTGACTGCGCAATTGGACATGTTCGATATTCAACTACTGGTCGCAACTCGATTCAAAATGTTCAACCGTTTTTGTATCACTTTCTTGATGGTGACGTTGCTTTAGCACACAACGGTAATCTAGTTAATGCAGTCAGTTTGAGAAACAAGCTTGAAAAACAAGGAGCCATTTTTCAATCAGATTCTGATACTGAGATTTTAATCCATTTGATTCGAAACCATATTAGTGATGGCTTTATTCCTGCTTTAAAAAAGAGTCTAAACGAAATTCACGGCGGATTTGCTTTCCTTCTTCTTCAAAAAGATCGTATGATTGCAGCACTTGATCCAAACGGCATTCGTCCACTATGTATTGGAAAATATGATAACGGTGCATACGTTGTTGCTAGCGAAACTTGTGCTTTAGATATTGTAGGAGCTGAATTTGTTAGGGATGTGCAACCAGGCGAGTTAATTATTATTGATAAGGATGGTTTACATATTGATCATTTCACTGAACACACACAATTAGCGGTTTGTTCAATGGAATACATCTACTTCGCTCGTCCAGATTCAATTATTCATGGTGTCAATGTCCATAACGCTCGTAAAAATATGGGGCGCCTTCTTGCAAGACAAAATCCGGTGGAGGCTGACATGGTGATTGGAGTTCCAAATTCATCTCTGTCTGCAGCAAGCGGGTATGCGGAAGAATTAGGTTTGCCATATGAGATGGGCTTGGTTAAGAATCAATACGTTGCTAGAACCTTCATTCAGCCAACGCAAGCCTTACGTGAAAAAAGTGTGCGTTTGAAGCTTTCAGCAGTGCGCGGAGTAGTTGCAGGAAAGAAGATTGCGGTTATCGATGATTCAATTGTTCGCGGGACGACTTCTAAACAAATCGTTCAGATGCTCAAAGATGCAGGGGCAAAAGAAGTACATTTACGTATTGCCAGTCCACAATTCAGATTTCCATGTTTTTATGGGATTGATATTTCAACTCGCTCAGAATTGATGGCAGCCCATTATTCAACTGAAGAAATGCGCAAAATCATTGGCGCGGACAGCTTAGACTTCTTAAGTGTTGATAATTTGATCAAGGCAGTTTCAATTCCAGATGCAAAAGGCGCACCTTTTGGCGGGTTAACTGTTGCTTACTTCAATGGTCAATATCCAACTAAGTTAGATGACTACGAAGAAGGATATTTATCCTCACTTAATGAGCAAGAAAAACGGCAAAGAAAGGAAAGACAAAATGAATCGCTATAAGGAAGCGGGAGTCGATGTTAACGCAGGCTATGACTTGGTTCACCGCATTAAGCCATTGGTCAAAGCAACTGAACGCTTAGGTGTGATGGGCGGAATTGGTAGTTTTGGTGGCATGTTTGATTTAGAAAAATTGAACTATCAACATCCAGTTCTAGTTTCAGGCACTGATGGTGTTGGAACAAAGCTAATGATTGCACAAAAAATGAATGTCAATGACACAGTTGGTATTGATTGCGTAGCAATGTGCGTCAATGATGTTTTGGCTCAAGGTGCTGAACCATTGTTTTTCCTTGATTATATTGCTTGCGGACATAATGATCCGCAAAAATTAGCTGAAGTAGTTAAAGGTGTTGCTGAAGGTTGCAAGCAAAGTGGTTCTGCATTAATTGGTGGAGAAACTGCTGAAATGCCTGATATGTATGAAGCAGATGAATATGATTTGGCGGGTTTTTCTGTAGGAATCGCTGAAAAAGAAAATTTGCTTTCCAATTCTTTGGCAAAAAGTGGCGATGTCCTTTTGGCTTTACCATCAAGTGGTGTCCACTCAAATGGCTTTAGTTTAATTCGTAAGATCTTGTTCAAGGATCATAACGTGAAGTTAAGCGACAAGCCCGACGAATTGGCTGGTAAAAGTGTAGGTGAAAGTTTAATTACTCCAACCAGAATTTATGTGAAGCCAGTTTTACCTTTAGTTAAAAAGCGCTTGGTTCATGGCATCGCTCATATTACCGGTGGTGGTTTTATTGAAAATTTACCAAGAATCTTCACAGATGATTTACAAGCGGTAATTAATAATGGCAGCTGGCCAATTTTGCCAATCTTTTCATATTTAAAAAAATTAGGCAATTTAAGTGATAAAGATTGTTGGGAGACTTTCAACATGGGAGCTGGCTTGGTCTTAGCTGTACCAAAAGAAAAACTAACAGAAGTAAAACAAATTTTAACTGACGAAAAAGAAGACTTTTATGAAATTGGTCATCTTCAAGAACGTCCTGAAGATCAAGAAAAAGTTATTATTAAGTAGGAGATCTGTATGAGAGTTGCAATTTTTGCTTCAGGTAACGGTACCAATTTTGAAGAATTAACTAAAAAGTTTCAAAGTGGAGAAATTCCTGGAGACGAAGTCCTATTATTTTGTAATCATCGCGATGCTCCTGTAATTGAAAGAGCCAAAAGATTAAAGGTGCCATACGAAGCCTTTTCTGTGAAAGAATGCGGTGGAAAAGAAGTATATGAAAAACGTCTTTTAGAAGTGTTAAAGGAATATCAGATTGATTTTATCGTTCTGGCAGGCTATCTCCGTGTTGTTGGAGCAACAATTCTAGATGAATATCCTAATTCAATTGTCAATCTTCATCCGGCATTATTACCTAAATATCCAGGTCTAGACTCAATTGGGCGAGCTTTTCGCGATTATCAAAAAGGCTTGATCAAAGAAACTGGTGTGACTGTGCACTACATTGATGCCGATCTTGATCACGGTCCAATTATCGCTCAACAAGTAGTTCCGATTAAAGCTAATGACACTGAAGAGACATTGGAAGCCCGCGTTCATGAAACTGAACACGAACTTTTTCCAAAAACTTTAAAAGAAATACTAACTAAAAGAATAAATGAAGGGAAAACACAAGTGAAACGCGCAATCGTTAGTGTAAGTGACAAAACAGATTTAGTACCATTTGTAAAAGGTCTAGTTGAAAATGGTTATGAAATTGTTTCAACTGGTGGTACGAAGAAGAAACTTGAAGAAGCTGGAATCAAGACTATCGGTGTTGAAGACGTTACCGGTTTTCCTGAAATCTTAGATGGTCGTGTTAAAACCTTGAATCCTTATATTCATGGTGGACTTTTGGCTAAAAGAGATAATCCTGAACATATGAAAACCTTGAAAGAGGAAAAGATCACTCCAATAGACTTGGTTTGTGTAAACCTTTATCCTTTTAAGGAAACAATCGAGAAACCTGATGTAACATTAGAAGATGCTATTGAAAACATTGATATTGGTGGTCCAAGTATGCTCCGTGCAGCTTCTAAGAACTATCAAGATGTGACAGTTGTTTATGATAAGGCTGACTATAGTCAAGTTTTAAAGGAAATTGAAGAAAACGGTGAAACTAGCTTAGAAACAAGAATGCGTCTTGCTGCTAAAGTCTTTAGAGCAACTGCTGCTTATGATGCTTTGATCTCGGAATATTTGAATAAGCAAGTTGGTTTAGAAGATCCAGAAAAATTGACTTTGACTTACGATCTCAAAGAAAAGATGCGTTATGGTGAAAATTCTCACCAAAAGGCTTGGTTATATGAAGATGCACTTCCTAAGAAGTTTTCAATTTTGCAAGCTGAACAATTAAATGGTAAGAAGCTTTCTTACAACAATATTAAGGATGCTGACGAAGCTTTACGTGCTATTTCAGAATTCCAAGATGAGCCAACAGTTGTGGCGATGAAGCACATGAATCCATGCGGGATTGGCCGCGGTGATACTCTTGAAGAAGCATGGCAACGAGCTTTTGATGCGGATCCTGTTTCAATCTTTGGTGGAGTAATTGCCTTAAACAGGAAGGTCGATTTGGCAACAGCTGAAAAGATGCACAAAATTTTCCTCGAAATTATCATTGCACCTGGATTTGATGAAGATGCTTTAGCAATTTTGAAGAAGAAAAAGAACTTGCGTCTACTTCAGGTTGATTTTGACTATGAAAATGAACCAGCTCGTGACGAAATTGTTTCTGTGATGGGAGGAATCTTGAAGCAAGAACAAGATACTCTTGTTGAAGATCCGAAAGAATGGCAAGTTGTAACTAAGGTCAAGCCAACTGAAGAACAATTGAAGACAATGCTTTTTGCCTTGAAGGCTGTTAAGCATACTAAGTCAAATGCAATTGTGGTCGCAAACTCAGAAAGAACTTTAGGTGTCGGCGCAGGGCAACCTAACCGGATTGACTCAGCTAAGATTGCGATCAAACATGCAGGGGATGCCATTGATGATACCGCAGTTTTGTCATCAGATGCTTTCTTCCCATTTAATGACTGCGTTGAATATGCTGGTGAACACGGAATTAAGGCGATTGTTCAACCTGGTGGTTCAATTCGTGATCAAGATTCAATTGAGATGGCTGATAAGTACGGGATTACGATGGTCTTTACTGGATACCGTCATTTTAGACATTAAAGGAAAAACTCATGGAAGATAAGCTGGTTTTATTGATAGTTGGTTCAGGCGGTCGCGAGTTTGCGATTGCAAAAAAGCTCTTGGAAAGTCCTAAGGTTGAAACGGTATATTGTGCTCCTGGTAATATTGGGATGCAAACAGTTGGTATTAAGACAGTTCCGATTGAAGAGATGGACCTAGATGGACTACTCAAGTTTGCTCAAGATCATGAAGTGGATTGGACTTTTGTCGGACCAGAAAATGTTCTTTGTGCAGGTATTGTTGATAAATTTGAAAAAGCTGGAGAGAAGATTTTTGGACCGAATAAGCGTGCTGCTCAATTGGAAGGTTCAAAAGATTATGCTCTACGGTTTATGAACAAATATGGTGTTCCAACTGCGCACCATGAAACATTTACCAGTCCTGAAAAATGTATCGACGGGCTAAATCATTTTGACTATCCGGTGGTTATCAAGGAAGACGGATTAGCAGGTGGCAAAGGGGTGACTATCGCTAAAAACCAAGAAGTTGCTCAAGAAACGATTAAAGAAATGTTTGCGGGAGGTCAAACTCAAGTAGTTCTTGAAGAGTGCTTAGTGGGACCTGAATATTCAATGTTTTTAGTGGTGTCTGAAGATCAGTATGCGATTTTACCAATGGCCCAAGATCATAAACGTGTTGGTGATGGCGATCAAGGACCGAACACTGGAGGAATGGGATCTTATTCACCTCTACCTCAACTAAAATCTAGCCAGCGTCAGGAAATGATTGATCAAGTTGTAGAACCAACAATGAATGGACTAATTAAAGGAGAGTACCATTACTGCGGAGTATTATACATCGGTTTGATGATGACTGAAGATGGTCCGAAAGTAATCGAATATAATGTTCGCCTCGGAGATCCCGAAACTCAAGTTGTTTTACCAAGATTAGAAACGGATTTTGCTGAACTAGTTACTAAAGCGCTTAATCATGAAAAATTACCTGAGATTGTAGAAAGTTCTAAAAAAACTTTAGGAGTAGTAGTTTGCGCGAATGGTTATCCAACTCATCCGTTGCATGATGCTTTAGTTGGTAAATTACCTGATAGTGATAAGGTCGTAATTGATTATGCTAATGTTAAGGGAACTTTAGACAATTTAATTGGAGATGGTGGTCGCTTATTCATGGTGATTTCTGAAAGTGACAGTCTAGTAAAAGCTCAAGATAATGTCTATTCATATTTGAGTAAACTAGATTTACCAAATTGTTTCTATCGTCATGATATTGGCAATCGTGCATTAAAAAATTAGATTGCAAATTAAAATAGCACTGAAATGTTAATTTTCAGCGCTATTTTTATATGGCGAGCGTTTTTTCATTTCCAATTGTTTAGATGCATTGATATAATTATATGATAGTAAAGGGTGAACAATTTTATGGATTTAGAAAAATTAAAAGATTATCAAAAACATATTCGTAATTTTTCAATTGTTGCTCACATCGATCACGGAAAATCTACAATTGCTGATCGAATTTTGGAATTAACCGATACAGTTAGTGAGCGTCAATTAAAAAATCAAATGCTTGATGATATGCCGCTGGAACGTCAACGCGGGATTACTATTAAGATGAACTCCGTAGAAGTTAAGTACCATGCTGATAATGGAGAAGACTACATTTTTCACTTAATTGATACACCAGGGCACGTCGATTTCTCTTATGAGGTTTCAAGATCTTTAGCTGCTTGTGAAGGGGCACTTCTTGTTGTTGATGCCACACAAGGGGTTCAAGCGCAGACTTTAGCTAATACTTATTTAGCAATTGATGACGATTTGGAGATTTTGCCAGTAATCAATAAGATCGACTTACCATCAGCTGATGTTGACAACGCTAAGGAAGAAATTGAAGAAATGCTTGGCCTTGATGCTTCTGAAGCTGCTGAAGTATCAGGAAAAACTGGTCAAGGTATTAAAGACATGCTGGAAAAAATTGTTAAGGATATTCCAGCACCATCAGGCGATTTACAAGCACCACTGAAGGCTTTGATTTTTGATTCAAAATATGATGATTATCGTGGGGTTGTTCTTTCAGTACGAATTGAAGATGGTACCGTTAAGCCTGGTGACACCATTAAGATTATGAATACTGGTAAAGAATATGAAGTAACTGAAGTTGGTGTTTCAAGTCCACATCCAGTTAAGAAAGATATTCTAATCGCTGGGGACGTAGGTTATATGACAGCCAACATTAAGTCAGTTCGTGAAACTCGAGTTGGTGATACGATTACAAGTGCTGAAAATCCAACTGCAGAGCCACTACCAGGATATCGTCAAATTCCACCAATGGTTTACTCTGGTATGTACCCAGTTGATAACCGTGATTATGATGACTTGAAGGAAGCTTTACAAAAATTGCAATTGAATGACGCTGCCTTAGAATTTGAACCTGAAACTTCAACTGCTTTAGGATTTGGTTTCCGTTGTGGGTTCTTAGGTTTACTTCACATGGATGTTGTGCAAGAGAGATTAGAGCAAGAGTTTGGTCTTGATCTGATTATGACAGCACCATCAGTTGACTATCACGCACTTATGAATGATGGAACAACTAAAGTTATTGATAATCCTTCTGATTTACCAGATTCTGGTGAATATAAAGAGGTTGAGGAACCATATGTTAAAGCTGAAATTATGGTAACAGAAGACTATGTTGGGCCAGTGATGGAATTGTGTCAACGCAAACGTGGTGAATTTGTCACAATGGATTATTTAGATAAATACCGCGTGAATGTTATCTACAATATGCCTTTAGCTGAGATTATTTTTGACTTTTTTGATGATTTAAAGTCTTCAACTAAGGGTTATGCATCACTTGATTATGAAATTACTGGTTACCGTGCAACTGATCTTGTGAAGATTGATATTCTATTGAATAAGGAACCAATTGATGCATTGAGTTTTATTGCTCATAGAAGTGAGGCTCAAGATCGTGCTCGTCAAATGACTTCAATGCTTAAGAAGCTGATTCCACGTCAAAACTTCGAAGTTGATATTCAAGGTGCAATCGGTGCTAAGATCATTTCACGTGCTACAATTAAACCATATCGTAAGGATGTTACTTGGAAGATCCACACTGGGGACCCTGACCGTCGTGCTAAGCTTCTTGAAAAGCAGAAGCGTGGTAAGAAGAGAATGAAAGCCGTTGGTAGAGTTGAAGTTCCTCAAGATGCCTTTATGGCAGTTTTGAAGATGAATGACGATGACATCAAAGGTAAATAACAAATTGAATAATACTTTAGCACCAACGTTTGTTGGTGCTTTTTTATATAATTTTAGAAAAATGCTGACCTCTGATATAATTAATAAAAAAGAAGCTAATTAAGAAAGAAAGTTGATTGCAAATTGGCAGAAAAGAAAAAACACGATGTAAAACGCATTGTTATCCGAGTTCTGGCAGTAATTCTTTTAATTGTTGGCTTGGCATTAGTCTTCAATAAACAAATTCGAAATGTAATGGTTAGCCAGAACCAGACAAGGGCAATGACATCATTAACCCGTTCAAAAATTGAACAAAATGAAAAGAAAAAAGGGATGTTTGACTTCAAAAAAGTTAAAGAGGTCGATTTATCCCAAGTTGCAAAGACAAGAACACAAAATGGTGCTCACGTTATTGGCGCAATTGCGATCCCTGATGTTAATATGCATTTACCAATTTGTTTGGGGATGTCTGATGCCGCAATGACTACCGGTGGTGGAACCATGAGAGCTGATCAAAAAATGGGGCAAGGTAATTATCCACTTGCAGGTCACTACATGACTGCTAAAGGAATTCTTTTTTCACCACTTGAAGATACTAAAAAAGGTCAAAAAATTTATTTGACAGATTTGAAAAAAGTATATGTTTACAAAATATATATGAAGAAAGTCGTTAGTCCATATGCAGTTTATTTAGTTAACAACACCAAAAAGAAAATTGTAACTTTAATTACTTGTGCTGATGGTGGTGTTAATCGTTGGGCTGTTCGCGGTAGTTTAGTTAAAACAGAAAAAGCAACAAATAAGAATACAAAGGTGTTTGATTTTAAATAATGAAGTGGAATCAAAGAACAGGAAAAGAATTAGATCCTAACTTAATTGAGAAATATCAACTTAGTCCGATTGCGGCTAAGTTGTTTTCTTTGCGGGGAATAGATACAGACGAAAAACTTGATTTTTGGCTTAATGCAACTGAAGAAAACTTGGCTGACCCAGCTTTGATGCATGATATGAATAAAGCAACTGAGCGTATTAATCAAGCGATCGATAATGGCGAGAAAATTACAATCTACGGAGATTATGATGCGGATGGGATTACAGCTACCACAATAATGACTGAAACACTTAGTATTTTAGGAGCTGATGTACATTATTTTATCCCAGATCGATTTAAAGACGGTTATGGTCCAAATCTTGATTGCTATAAAAAAATCGTTTCAGATGGAACGAAGCTGATAATTACTGTTGATAATGGTGTAACAGGCATTGAAGAGGTCGAATATGCACAAAATCACGGTGTTGATGTGATTTTGACTGACCACCACACTTTCCAAGAAGCTATTCCAAAACCCTATGCTTTAGTTCACTGCAATTTTCCAGGTCAAAAGTATCCGTTTGATGATTATTGTGGCGCAGGTGTTGCTTATACAATTTGTCGAAATTTAATGCAGGATTCAATGCCAGAACTTCTTGACTTAGTAATGATCGGTACAATCGGTGATATGGTAAAAATTACAGGAGAAGGCCATATTATTGTAAAACGTGGGTTAGAAATCCTTAATCAAACTGACCGTCCTGGTTTAAGAGCACTGATCAAAAACTCTGGCTTAACTCTAGGTAATATCACTGAAATGGATATTGGTTTTAATATTGCACCACGACTTAATGCAGTTGGGCGTTTGGCTAATGCAAATTTAGCAGTTGAACTCTTACTTAGTGACGATGACGTTGAAGCTCAGAAGATCGCCGATAAAATTGAAGAACTAAATAATAAGAGGCGCGAGTTAACCGAAGAAGTCTATGAGAATTGTTTGCAACAAGTTAAAGAAAACAGTTGGCAAAGACGTAATACTCTTGTGATATATAATCCTGATTTTCACGAAGGAGTCTTAGGTCTGGTTGCAAATCGAATAGTTGAAAACACACACAAACCAACAATCATCTTAACTAAAAATGATGCTGGTGAAATTAAAGGTTCTGGACGATCTTCTGTTGGTTTTAATTTATTCGATGCACTTAATCCAATTAAAGATGATTTGTTAACTAAATTTGGCGGACATGATTTCGCTTGCGGTTTATCTTTAACTGAGGATAAAATTGAAGATTTACGAAAAGCTTTTGAAGAAAGTTTTAGTGTGAATGGTAGTTTGGAAATAAAAGACTATGATTTTGAATTGCCACTTTCTGATCTTTCTGTGAATAGCATTGATGATATTAATGCGGTCGGACCTTTCGGTACAGGTGATCCAAAACCAATTTTTTCAATCTCTGATCCTCAAATTAATCATTTCTTCAAAATCGGTAAGAATAAAAACCATGTCAAGTTCACTGCGGTCAAAAAAGGTGGTCAATTAGATATTCTAGGTTTTAACAAAGCATTCTTAAATAATAATTTGCTACCTTTTATTTCTAAAATTTATGTACAATTGTCAGTCAATAGTTTCCGGAATAAAACATCCCTTCAAGGAATTATGGAGGGAATCGATTTTGCTTCACCTAAACTTGCTGTTCCCACACCGGTAATTGACTTGCGAAGTGAAGACTACGTGATGGGCTTTGCTGACAGATACTTGCTATTTGATGCCAAAAACAGAAATTATGTTCAAAATAGCTTAGGCATTGATCCAGATAAGATAACTCTTATTGATGATTATCAAAATAATGGAGAAGTAGCAGTATTATTAGATACACCTCATAATCAAGTAGAACTCGATAAGGCACTGGAGAATAATTATCAACAATTATATTTACGTTTTTTAATTGACCAATTGCCAGTTGAAAGTGTACCTGATAAGAGTTATTTTGCTAAAGTATTAAAATATATTTATGCTCATCCTACCTTGAAGCCTGAAGATTATCGTTCTGTAGCGCCATATTTAGGATTAGATTACGATAGTGTCTTATTTATTTTAAGAGTATTTTTTGAACTTGGCTTTATTAAATTAGACAATGGTATTTTAGTAGGTGAGAAGAATCCTGTTAAAAAGCCTTTAACATCTTCTAAATATTTCCAAGCTACACAATCACAAATTAATTTTGTAAATCAATTACGCAGCATGTCTAGTCAAAAATTGATTTCATATGTTAATAATTTTATGAAATAGAGGAATCTTATCCTTTTTTCTGGTAGAATGTACTAGTCAAAGTACTTTACAAAGTACATAGAATTTATGGAGGTTTTGCTTCTTATGGCAGTTGATTTTAGTAAGTACATTGCAAGTGTTCAAGATTTTCCTAATAAGGGAATAGTTTTCCGTGATATTACCCCAATCTTGCAAGATGGTGAATTATATCGCGCAGCTACTCACGAATTAGCTGAATATGCTAAGAGTAAGAATGCTGATGTGATTGTAGGACCTGAAGCACGTGGTTTTATCGTAGGTTGTCCTGTAGCAACTGAATTAGGATTAGGATTTGTTCCTGCAAGAAAGCCTCACAAATTGCCCCGTGAAGTTGAACGCGCTTCTTATGATTTGGAATATGGTTCTAATAGTTTGGAAATGCATAAAGATGCTATTAAGCCAGGTCAAAGAGTTGTTGTTTGTGATGATTTAATGGCAACGGCTGGTACCTTACACGCAGCCAAAGAATTGATCGAAGGACTTGGCGGCAAACTTGTTGGTGCAGCGTTCTACATTGAATTACCTGATCTTAAAGGCCGTGAAAAGTTACCAGATGTTGATATCTACAGCTTGGTTCAATACCACGGTGCTTAAAAGTAGAATAAGTTTAAGGCCCTAGATTGTTAGGGCTTTTTTCGTACAAAAAAAGCTGAGCAGTTCGCTCAGCTTAATTATTAGTCATTGAAAAGTGCAGTTGAAAGGTAACGATCGCCACCATCTGGAACAACGGTCACAACAGTATGTCCTTTGCCAAGTTTCTTAGCTAACGCAATTGCTCCGTGGATATTAGCTCCAGCAGAAATACCAGGAAGAAAGCCTTCATTTTTAGCGGTTTCACGAGCAGTTGCCATAGCTTCTTCAGTCGAAACTTCAATTACGTCATCGTAAATCTTTTGATCTAAGTTATTTGGAATAAAGCCTGCTGAAATACCTTGAATACCATGTTTGCCAGCTTTACCATCTTTTAAGAGAGGTGATTCACTCGGCTCAAGCGCATAAATCTTAGTACTTGGATTTTCCTTCTTCAAAGCATGACCAATACCAGACAAAGTACCGCCAGTACCAACACCTGCAACAAAGGCGTCGATTGACTTGCCAATACCATTCATCGCAGCAATGATTTCAGGACCGGTAGTCAATTCGTGAATATTAGGATTTTCTGGATTATCAAATTGCATTGGCATGAAGTAGCCTTTTTCTTTAACTAATTCTTCTGCCTTAGCAATTGACCCTTTCATTCCCTCGGCGCCAGGGGTCAGAATCAGTTCAGCTCCATAACCCTTCATCAATTTACGCCGCTCAATACTCATTGTTTCAGGCATAACAATAATAATGTGGTAACCTTTAGCAGCAGCGATCATTGCTAACCCAATGCCAGTATTACCGGAAGTTGGTTCAACAATTGTGCCACCTTTTTTAAGTTTGCCATCGCGTTCAGCTTTTTCAATCATCGCTAAAGCGATTCTGTCTTTAACTGAGCCAGCAGGATTTTCAAATTCTAGCTTAACATATACATCTGCCGCATCTTCCGGTACAACACGGTTTAGCTTTAATAATGGTGTATTACCAACTAATTCTGTAACTGAATTTAAAATAGTACTCATTTTTTTACCTCTAATAATCTAAAATTAATTTGCTTTTTTTAACTTCTTCAAACCAATTATTGAAAAAAGTATTTTGTGTATTTTGCCACTGAAAGAGTGGGGAAGTCAGTGAATAATGTTCAGGCTTCTTATATTTTCTATCAGGATGAGCTTTAATTTCGCGATTATATTCATCTCGTAGACTATTTTTTCCATATTCAATATGAGAGAAAATGAAGTTTCTTTCAGGATGATCATTTGCAGAAACCATAAAAAGGTGACCACCGTCATCTATAGCGTTAATGCTTAAGCGACTATCTTGCATAATCTGTTCTTTATCCATTTCTGCATAACGTGCATGTGGAGCGATAAAACCTTGGCTTAACCCATTTAACAATAAATTTTGGTTGGTAATTAAATGAGGGAAGACGCCAAAAAATTTCTCTGGTAGAATTCTTTTTTCTATTCCGTAAAAATAGTTCATCGCAGCCATTGCTCCCCAGCAAAAATATAGTTGCTGAATTTTATACTTGTCTAGGGCTTGAAGTAAACATCGAATTTCTTCAATATATGTTACATTTTCAAAATCGATCATATCTATCGGTGCGCCAGTAATGATAAAACCATCAAATTCACTAACACGGCTAATATCTAATGGTTCCGATATCATTGCAACTTCAGTTGGAACAGTGCGATTTAAGTAATGCATTCTTGGGTAGAAAAAAGTCAAGTTCGCCTCAGGCAAAACTTTAGTGAACCTCTTTTGAGTATCAAGTTTGTCATGCATCAAGTTAAGTACGCCTATTTTAACTTTGGTAGCCAAGATTTTACCTCCTAACGTATCTAAAATTAGGTTAATTATACAAGCTTATAAAAAATAAGTAAAGCGAAAGATCTTCAAGATAATTTTGTATTATTCAAATAAAAAGTTCATAATAGATCATGTTTGTTAAGAAAGAGGGAGTTATTTTTGTATGGAAGATGGTAATTCGACCAAGATTAAACTAGGTAGTTTAGTTTTGATGATTTTTTCAGCCATTTTTGGCTTTAGTAATTCAATTAGTGCCTTTTACCAGATGGGGTATAGTAGTATCATGTGGTACATTATTACTGCATTGCTGTTTTTCTTACCATCAGCTTTAATTTTTGCGGAATATGGTGCAAGTTTTAAAGGGATCAAAGGTGGTATTTATTCCTGGCTAGAGGGTTCAACGAATGAAAAAGTGGCCTTTATAGGTACTTTTATTTGGCTGGCTGCTTGGGTAATTTGGCTTGTTTCTTCAACTCAATTTTTCCTGGTATCTGTAGCAACTGCGATCTGGGGACATGATACTACTCAGAGCTGGCACTTTCTAAATTTGAGTTCTACGCAGCTCTTAGGGGTACTTGAAGTTGTCTTTTTGGTAATAGTAACGTATTGCGCTGCTCGCGGAATTGATAAGATCAAAGTGGTTTCAAATATTGGTGGATTTTTCACTTTAGCAATTGCAATTGGATTCACTGTCGTTTCATTATTAGTCTTTATTTTGAATAAAGGTCAACTAGCAGAACCAGTGACTGCTCAAAGCTTAGTTCATTCACCAAATCCTGCCTTTCAATCGCCAATTGCGGTTGTTTCCTTTATTGTCTATGCTTTGTTTGCTTATGGTGGTTTGGAAACAACTTCTGGTGTAATTGATTCAGTTGACAAACCTGAGAAGACGTATCCACGTGCATTGATTATTGCAATGATCATCATGACTTTCTTGTATGTTTTTAATATTTTGATGTGTGGTGTAGCAACTAATTGGAAAGGTCAATTAGCAGGAAAGAATGTTGATTTGGCTAATGTTGAATATATTTTAATCAATAATTTGGGAATTGAAACAGGGCATGGTTTAGGATTATCAACAGAAGCTTCTAAGAATTTAGGTTTAATCTTCGCCCGTTGTGCAGGATGGGCTGATGTATTGTCAGGTATTTCTGCTGCATTCTTAATGGTTTATTCACCAGTTAAATCATTTATTGAGGGATGTGACAAGCGACTTTTACCTAAAAATCTAGTTAAATTGAACAAGCACAATATGCCTGAGCGTTCAATGTGGCTTCAAGCTGCGATTGTTTCAATTATAATTTTGTTTATTTCCTTTGGTGGTAATGCGGCAAGTCAGTTCTATACCATTTTGATGGATATGATGAATGTTTCCTCATCAGCACCATACTTGTTTTTGATTGCAGCCTATCCGTTCTTTAAGAAGAAAAAAGATTTAGATCGTCCTTTTGTTTTCATTGAAGGAAAGAAAAAGGTTTGGCTTACAACTATTGTCGTTTGGCTTGTTGTAGCGATCGGAATTATTTTTACATGTGTTCAACCTTTGTTTACAGGTGATTATCAAACATCATTTTGGACAGCAATTGGTCCAGTTGCCTTTGGTTTAATTGCATATTTCTATTACACTTATCATGAACACAAAGAAAAAACAGTGAAATAAAGTAAATTAATAACCCCTGCTCAAAGCAGAGGTTATTTTTATAAGATTGGTGATAATAATCTAGAAAAGTATTGTTTGAATTTCAACCATCTAGATTGATTTGAAAAGTACTCATTAGTGAGTAACGTTGATTCTTTTAAATCCTCTTCAAAGATTTTCTTTAATTCTTGAGCTAATTTTGGACTGTAATTAAAAGCATTAACTTCGAAGTTTAAACTGTAACTTCTGAAGTCTTGATTAGCAGAACCTACTGAAGAAATATTTGATCCAGAAACCATAGTCTTTGCATGGATAAAGCCATTGTCATACTTATAGACCTTAACACCGTTGGCAGTTAGATACTTGGCATAGTATTCAGTAGCTCGATAAACAAATGCATGATCAGGCATACATGGGATCATAATTCTAACATCAGTACCACTTTTTGCTGCGACGATCAAAGCTTCAATCATTGGTGCTTCAGGAATCAAGTATGGAGTTTGGATATAAACATAGTCTCTTGAGGAAGCAATAATTTCTTGATAAGAACGGCGAATTGCAAAATTATCAGAATCAGGTCCAGAAGAAACTATTTGCATTGGCACCTTATCAGGAGAGTTTGAAGTAACAATTTTAAATTCACGCATCTGTGAAAGGTTATATTTTGGTAAGTGAGTTTTACGACATGAAGTATTCCAATCCATAGCAAAACGAACTTCCATTAATATCGGACTTTGTCCAACAACTCTTAAATGAGTATCGCGCCAATGACCGAACTTTTTAGAGCGGTCAACATATTGGTCACCAATGTTAAAACCACCAATATAGCCGATTTTATGATCAATAATTACTAGTTTTCGGTGAAGATGGTAATTAGCTCTTGGTGTTCTAAACCAGTATTTTTTGCTAGAAGTTGAAATGAATGGCTGCGCTTGTCCACCTAACTCTCTTAATTTATCAAAAAAAGAGGGATGAGTACCACGAGAACCGCTAGCGTCATAAATTACCCGTACTTGTACTCCACGCTTCTGAGCAGCTTCTAGTGCCTTTAAAACGCTATTACCTAATTGATCGTCATAAAAAGTATAAAATTCAACATTGACTAATTCTTTTGCTTGATTGATGTTATCAATCATATTCTTAAAAAGTTCTTGACCATCAGTGAAAACTTGAACCTCATTATTGTAAGTTAAGATGGCATCATCATTATTTAGATTTAGTTCAGTTAATCTCCGTGCTCTAGGTTTTTGATCTTTTGCTGGTAGAAGATCATGTTCCTTAAGCAGACGTGTTTGTTCTCTCAAATAATTATCACGCAGTTTCTTTTGTTCGTCTTGAATGGCAAAAATTTCTTCGTGTGTTAATTTTCTTCCTAAGAACATATAAAGGATGAAACCAATGTAAGGTAGAACAGATAAAACTAACAACCAAGCCCAAGTTGAGGCGATTTCACGTTTGCTACGGAAGACTGTCCAAATTGCAAATGCAATGTTAATTATCCATAAAAATTCAATAATTCTTCGAATTGTATCCCAATCCGCAATCATCATTCATTCACTCCAATTTTTATTTTATTATTTTTTTATTTTTTTATTATTTTTTTATTATTTTTAATTTTAGCAAAGATATTAAAAAAAGCCATGGAATCAGGCTATTTGATTCCATGACTTAAAATAATAACTATCTATTTTTCATAATAGGTTGGTAGAACAAATCAATAATTACTGCAGCAGCTAAGGCAACAATAATAGTTAAACCTAAAGCTGAGAAACCAATCTTGGTCATGGCTAACCCAAAAAGTGCCAAGATGAAAGTTAATAAGATGTCAACGATTTGAACAATTCCTACCAGCTTAGATGGATAATCCTGCCAGAAGTACTTACGCGTTCTGGTGATTAGAACAATTAGCATTGCGCTTAAAACAAGATAGACATAAATCATTGTTGAAATTACGCCGTGTGAGTAGCCGTGGGTGTTGAGGAAGAATAGGAAGATCATTCCAATTACTGTCCAACCAGCAGCTAGTGAAAAGGCGATTTTTGCTAGTTTTGCCATATTCCAATTTTCTGGCTTGTAAGAGATATGAGTTCGGTCAGTACCAATCATCATGGTAACCATGTTATTCATGACGGTGTAGATAACCATCGCGTTTAAAGCCATTGGAATATAGTCGAAGAAGAGGTAACCAAAGGTTAAAAGCATGGTCAACTCAGCAGTTCTAGCCAGCTTAGTCAATGACCAGGTTGTCATTCTTTGGTAAACACGGTGACCGGCATCGAGAATCTTGATAATTGAAGTTAAACCGTCATCAAGTAATACCATCTTACTTGAACGCTTAGCAACATCGGCAGCATTTGAAACAGCAATTCCAACTTCGGCTTGTTTCAAAGCAGGGGAGTCATTAACACCGTCTCCAGTCATCCCTACGATAAAACCTTTTTCTTGGAAGAACTTAACCATTCGTAATTTGTCTTCTGGTAAAACATCAGCAATACCAGCAATATTATTGACATCGATAGTATCATCAAAGTCGTGAATTGAAATAACTTTTCCATTTAAGCCAACTTCTTCAGCAACAGCCTCAGCAGTTCTACGGTTATCACCAGTTAACATAATTGGGCGAATGCCGCGTTTTTTCAAGTCATTTAAGGCTTGTCTAGAATCTGAACGAATCTTATCTTGTAAAATAAAAATTCCAGCAAGTTGATCATCAATTAAGCAAGCAACTGAACGTCCAGCCTTAAAGTTGATGTTTTTAATCTTATCTTCTGCAGATTCATCAATCATTGAGAGTTGCTTAAATGATCCTAGCTTAATGTTGTGATTGTTTGTTTCAGCCATTGAGTAACCCAAATCAGAAGTGAATGGGGTAAAGTTTTCAGTTGATAAAATTTTTACTTTGTTAGCTTCAGCAAATTCGTCAATTGCGGTATCAATAATACCTGGATTGTGCTTGTCGGTTGCAGCAGTGATTAATGAAAGCAATTCACTGTCATTAAGATCTGATAGATTGTTCCAGCTGGCAACAGCAGTCTTGTTTTCAGTAATAGTTCCAGTTTTATCAAGCAATAGTAAGTTTAAGTTAGCTGCGTCTTGAATACCCGTTAAGTCAGCAGTCAAGACACCTTCCTTACTTAGTCTAGTTGCTTCATAAGAATTAGACAAAGCAAAGGTCGATGGCATTGCGACAGGAATTGAAGCGATAAACATCATAGCAAGAAATGGCAACATATTAATGAAGGTGTTGAAATTGCCACCCTTAATAAATGAAGCAATAATGATTACTAAAGTCAGAACACCGTCTAACAAGCAAAGATAGTAAATGATCTTAGTCAATAATTGTTGCAAGTGACCTGGGGCAGCAGAATTGTTGATCAGGTTAATTGTCTTTCCTGAACGAGAATTCTTACCGGTTGCAGTTATAATAGCTAAACCATGGCCAGACACAACAGTCGTACCGGCGTATGCTTCTTGATCTACATCTTTTTTAACCGCATTACTTTCACCAGTAATCGAACTTTCGTCAAATGATAGTTCACCTTGAACAATCTTAGCGTCAGCTGCTAGTACATCACCACGTTGAAGATCGATTAAATCGCCAACGACTAATTGTTTTGAGTTGATCTTAATCCATTTACCGTCACGTTCAACTGCAACCATAGGTGTCAATTGGTGTGAAATGGTATCAAGTACTCGTCTTGATTGCTTCTTTTTGGAAGCGCCGTTCCAAGCGGCAAATAAAAGCATTCCTAAAACAAATAATGATTGAATCCATTTACCTAAAGCAAATTCAAGAAGTAGGGCTCCTTCAAGAATCCAAGCTGATAAGTTCCAAAGTTTACCAGCAAATTCTTTCCAAAAACTGTATTTGGGTTCGGGAACTTCGTTGAGGCCGTCTTTTTGTAGTTTTTTTTCGGCTTCAGCTTGAGTTAACCCATGAATATTCTTCATTTAAAATTCTCCCTCCAAAAAAACATCATATATAAATTAACATAAAGTTAGGACTTGATAAAATACTTGCTTATAATAAATGATATAAAAAAATTAGATATCTTATAAGGTGAAAAACAAAAATATGAATTTGAAACAATTGAGATATTTTTTAGCAGTTGCGGAAGAAAAGCAAATTACGGCGGCAGCCAAACGGTTATTTATTGCACAGCCGCCGTTGAGTTATCAATTAAAACAGCTAGAAAAAGAATTAGATGTTAGACTTTTTATCAGAACCTCACACGGAATCGAGTTAACAGATGCTGGGCAAGAATTACGCGTTTATGCAGAGAAGATTTTAAATTTAGTTGATGCCGCAAAAGATCAAGTTCAAAAAATGGCTCAAGGAGAGTTGGGAACAATTAAAATTGGATCAGCATCATCCTCAGTAGGTGAATTACCATCACTGAAGTTTAAAGAGCTCACAAAATATTATCCCGATATTTCTTTTGATGTTTATGAAGATAATACCTTCGGCGTTCTGGAAAAATTAAGTAATGGCACGATTGACTTAGGCATAGTCAGAACTCCTTTTAAGCGTTATGGAATTGATAGTAAAACAATTACTAATGAGAAAATGATGGCAGTAACGACTAATGAAATAATTCTTAAGCAGGGAGCAATTGATTTGCCAACTTTAGCAAAGCAGCCATTAATTATTTACAGAAGATTTGAGGATATTTTTAACCAGAGTTTTTCTCATCGCGGGTTAAAACCTTTTTATGCTGTGAAATGTGATGATTCTAGAACAGCTATTTTGTGGGCAAAGCGTGGATTAGGTTTGGCTTTAGTTCCTGAAAAGATTGCTACTTTGTATGCTAAAGATAATTTTATTCCGGTCGAACATGTAAATTGGGAAACGCACTTGCAATTAGTTTGGCGAAAAGGCGTGATTTCACCCTTAGTTAAAAGAATAATAGAACTATTTTAGTCATTTTTGATGATCTACAAATAGTTACTTAAAGCAATTAAAAGACATCCACCAAAACAAGTGGATGTCTTTCAGTTCAATGTGATTTTATAAGTCCTCATTGGTGATTCACTAACGGAAATTTCGTCTAAACTGCAATTTGCTTTCTCTAGTTCTTCACTAAAGCTATCACAAAGAAAGTTTGTCAAATTTTCCAAAGTTGGATTTGTTTTGTCAAAGGGTTTAACTTCATTTAAGAATTGGTTGTTAAATGGCTTTAAAATTTTCTCAATTGCTTCTTCGATCTCATTAAATTGAATCAATTTATCTTTATTTAAATGAAAACTGTATCTAATTTCATAAGTATGGGGATGAGCTTGTCCGGTACCTTTAATCCAGCGAATAGCATGTGATGCATTTAAATAAGTAGTAAAAATATAGGTATGATACTTAGTCATCATAGTCCTTCCTTTTTATAATTTCCTTGAAATCTTTTTTGATGATTTGTATAACTCTTCTTTTTTCTTGAGTTAAATTGGTTCCTTGCCAAGTTGTGGTAGTTGTTGAAGTGTTGATGATGCCAATACAACGAATAAATGAATTAAGAAGATTATAGAATGGTTGTAAAAACAGTATCCAACTATGCTTTAGATAAAATTTGCGCTCTTGCGGGAATTCTTTTAGATAAATATAAACTGTGATGGAACTTAGTAGTTCTAGAAATAGATATAGTAAATAGACTAAGGTGTAAGAAATAAGTAGCGATCGCCAAGAATATCCGAATCCTAATAAAATAAAAAGTGCGAACATCCAAATTGTCTTTAAAAATGTGACTGTATGATCAATAATTAAACGTCGAATTTGAAAATTATGAAAGAACATTTTTAAAGATAAAGACTGGGAGAGATATTTACTGATAACTTCGAGTTCTCCCCGTTGCCATCGCTGCCGCTGAGTGTATAATTCACCTAGATTGTTAATTGGTTCAGAATAAAAGATTGCATCATCACAGAATGAAACAGTTCCCTTTAGATTGTAACGAATTTGAAAGGTCATGTCGGTGTCTTCACTGATCGTATCGTTACTATAAAGATATGTTTTGATAAGGGTCTCACGTTTAAATGCTGAAAAGGCACCTGATAAAGTAAAGAGCTGATTATTGCTGTTTTCAATATTTCTACCAGCTAAAAAAGTTTGGCAATATTCGATATACTCAGTTAATTTTAACAACTTATGTGGTGTTTTAATTGCATGACGATCAGTTAAAATCACACCGGTTAGGGCATCTATATTTGGATTAGCATTAAATTTGCGCACAATATTGGTTAAAGCGGATTTTTCTAGCCAACCATCACTATCAATATTGATGATATACTGCGATTTTGCTTGATAGATCGCTGCATTTAAGGCTGAAGATTTTCCCTGTGGGGTAGTTAACCATTGCATTTGTAATTGAGGGAAGGCTGTTTGTGCTTTAGCAAATACCTTGAAAGTATCATCATGACTGCCATTATCGACAACATAAATCCCAAGTAAGTTAGTTGGATAAGTTGAATCTGCTAGCGATTTAATGCATTTGTAGAGAGTTTTGGAAGAATTGTAGGTTGGAATAATAATCGATAAGATCGGTAAAAAGGTGGGGAGAGGGGAATTCTTTCTTTTTTTGTAATAATAAAGCAACTGAAAGAAGTTGATTATCATTGGAATTCCCTCAAAGATTACAGGGATTAAGAGCCAGGTTATCCAGAAACCCATTTGTAATATTGTTTGATCAAACATTGCTTACCTCAAGACTAATTTAATTTGCTATTACCTAGAATTTGAGACATCAATTGAGAATGAGTAAAGACTTGGTAATATAGAAAAATTGTAAAAATATAGAAAAATATCCGACCTATTATATCGTGGAATAAAAATAAAGATTGTAAATTGAAATAATGGACTGCGATTCCACTCAAACATAATCGAAGAACATTAATTAGATAGATCCATAGCGTCCCTAAGATACTAAGTGCAATTTTTTGGCGACGAGTATATATTGGGAAAAATAGTAATAAGCTCAAATATGCCATTGTTTCTATGATGCCTGAGCATTCATAGTCAATTAACAAGGTAATTGAACCAGAAACAGTTTTAATATCAAGAGCTGCTGGAAACGGGTAAGCAATGAAACTTGAAGTGAGTTGACCAATTATACCAGCTCCTCGACTGACTAAACTAGATAGAAACCAAACAAAATATTTATGACAGGCGAAGGTCCCTAAAAGAAAAGCACCTATAGAACCAACCCAGTAATAAAATGCTGGTAGGTGTGCACGATTAATCACTGAAAGGGTGTAGAGCCATAAAATTCCTCCTGTAATTAAATAGCCATTAAGCATGTTTTTCTTCCTTTCTTGGGATTATAGCAGCAAGGATTCTTTTATAATTAACAAGTGCAACATCTGTTGAAAGAGTAGCTAAGATTAAGATAATTGGTATAAATTGTACTAGATATCTGCTTCGTCCACCTTCAAAAAGTAGTAAAAACATAAATCCACCTACCAATGCTAATCTTAAAGTTTGAATAGTGTATCCGCCTTTTTGAAAACCAAATAAGAGTAGGGAAATAATGATTGTCCAAAGAATTTGAGTGATAAACTTGAATTCAATGACATATTTTCCATTTGGATAAATAAATTCCGATAGGAATCCTTTCCACCCAACTTTTGATTGCCGAGAAATAATGAAGTGCCCTTCGTGTAACCAACCAAAAGTACCATCAGCTGTATTTAAACCTTGTTTTCTTACTAAGAAGGCCAAATATCCAAGTATTCCACGTTGTTGCAGTCGCTTTTTTATCATCTTTTTGGAATAGGTAACTTTTTGTTTCTTAGTTGGTAACATGTCCATTGCTAAAGCTGCTTTTGGATCATAAGCACCATCGTGGGTCAAGCCAACGTTAATAAAATGGATCATTGGAATTTGTCTTTTTTGATTCACGATGATGTAATGTTGGGTGTTAACTATCTTTTTGAGTGGCTGATAAGTTAAAGCAAAACTTATGATAATAGTTATGGAAAAAAGACTGGTTAGAATAATTTTTTTGTTTTTGAGAAGATAAAGTAAACTTGATAGAAGTACTGCAATTCCCCAGACTGCAACTGAGGGTTTAATCCAGGTACCACAAGCCAAACTAACCCCAGTTAAAATGATTCCAAGAAAACGAATAATTAGTGGGAATGATTTTTTATAGGCAATGCTCCAACCTAAAATTGAAAATGAAATTGGAAGTAAGCACCAAACATCCGTGTACGGTATCATGCAGATCGGAAAGAGACTAAGTAAACAAGCAAGAATATACATAATATTTGGTAATTTTTGAAAATTAATAATAGCGATAGTCAAAATGATGATTATTGCACTTAAGTCGGTGACAATTGTTGAAAAAATAGCCATTGTAAACCAACTTGTTGAATGAACGATATTGGCTACCTCATGTAAAGTAAGCAAGATAGGTAAGTTATTGTAATTAACACTGAAATAACCACGTAAATTAGGTGAATTTGGATTAATGAGTGCATTATGTACTGCGCTAACATCGAAACCAATTGAAGGATGGACAAAGTAAACAAATTGAATTTGCCAGATTAAAGCAATAATCAAACAAAAAGTAGAAGTGCCCCATTTATGTTTAATAAAAATATTTTTTAAAAAAGATTGAAACTTAGGAAATGCGAGCCAACTTAATAATAAAGTTAACAAAACGACAAACATGAGATAGGTTAACCAGGTGGTTGTGTGAGCATCTGGTAGCCAATTGGCAGACGAGAGTACAGCAAAAAAGCTAATAGTCATTAGGGAAAAGAAAAAAAGTCGGATTACAACATTTCCAAGGTGGAAAATCTTTTTTGAAACTTTAGTTTTGTTCATGATGTCCTGACTCTTTTTTATGATAATAGATGACTACAGTGATTGATGCTAGAATTATAGCGATAATGACCGGAATGTATGGGAAAGTGCTGGCACCAGTGACAGTGATTTCTTGATTATTACCTAAATTTGCATTTTTCAGGGTGATAGTGGTTGATCCATTGATATCTTTGTCATTAAACATGGAATAATGAATAGTGACGAAAACAGAGTGGTTATATCTATTGTCTGAATTTAGACGACAGGCATCTTTTGAAGTAGTATATATACCTCTAGTTCTATCCCAAATTCCAATATTACTATACTCTGTCTGATCTTTTTGAATTGAATAAAGGTGACTGTATACATCTAAAGATAGATCATATACGTTATTTCCAATTTTTATTTCATATCCAGAGGGCATCATTTTCTTGTACTGACTATCATTTTGATTTTGGTCTGTTGAGTTGTCGTTTTTGTTTTTCTTACTAATAGGATACATATCTATATAAAGAAGTAATTGCTTATGATTAGAATCATTAATGAACCCAACTTTATGATATGTATAATTGTCAGTAGTCCAATCTTCCGATGGAAAACTATTCGCTTTCCATTCTTCAGCCGGTGTCATTGCTTTTGCATCCACTTGATGATTACTAAATGGCATACAAAATAAGCATCCAAAGATGAGTAGGGATGTGATAAATACTTTTTTGATAAAATCTTTCATTTATACCAGTTCCATATTACTTTAAAAATCTATATCTCGAATAATTTATTATTGTATTATACCATTTTTTGAATATGATCATTGTTTAGATAAACAATGATTGATATATTTTTAGGTAGAAAAAAAGAAGCTCAAATTTGAGCTTCTTTTTATTGAAAATTTCAATTACTTGAAATTAGTCTTTGTCAACGCTGTCTGGGAAAAATGCCAAACGTTCGCCTTCACCAAGTTGTTCTTCGATTTCAAGCAAACGGTTGTACTTTTCAACACGTTCTGAACGAGCTGGAGCACCAGTCTTCAATTGACCACCGTTTACAGCAACAGCTAAGTCAGCGATGAAGGTGTCACCAGTTTCACCTGAACGGTGAGAAATCATAGTGTTGTAGCCGTTCTTACGTGACATACGGATAGTTTCAAGAGTTTCAGTAACAGTACCAATTTGGTTCAACTTGATTAATGAAGCGTTACCGGCACCTTCCTTGATAGCCTTACGAAGTAAAGCAGGGTTAGTACAAATGAAGTCGTCAAGAACGATTTGGATACGGTCCTTGTGGCTTTCAGTAAACTTAACCATACCTTCAACGTCGTTTTCGTCGTAAGGGTCTTCCATAGAAATCAATTCTGGGAATTCGTCAAGCAACTTGTCGTAGTAATCTGCCAATTCTTCGTCAGTCAATACCTTACCTTCAAGGTGGTACTTACCATCTTCCTTGTTGTAGAAGTATGAAGCAGCACAGTCACATGCAATAGCGATGTCTTCACCTGGCTTGTAACCAGCCTTGATGATTGATTCGTGAAGAGCCTTCAAAGCTTCTTCTGAGTTCTTCATGTTAGGAGCGAAACCACCTTCGTCACCTAAACCAGTTTCGTAACCCATGTCTTCAAGAACCTTCTTCAAAGTGTGGTATACGTTAACGATCTTTTCGAAACCATCACGGAATGAAGTCTTAGCAACTGGAGTAATCATGAATTCTTGAATGTCGATACCGTTGTCAGCGTGTTCACCACCGTTGATAACGTTGTGGAAAGTTTGTGGCATTTCAAGGTCAGTACCACCAAGGTAACGGTACAAAGGTTGGTGAGTATCTTCAGCAGCTGCAGCAGCAGTAGCCATAGATACACCTAAAATAGCGTTAGCACCAATACGACCCTTGTTTGGAGTACCATCTAACTTGATCATAGTAGCATCAATGTTAGCTTGGTCATGTGGATCTAAGCCCTTTAAAGCATCGTTAATTTCAGTGTTAACGTTGTTAACTGCCTTAGAAACACCCTTACCACCAAGACGTGAACCACCGTCACGTAATTCAACGGCTTCGTTTTCACCAGTTGAAGCACCTGAAGGAACTTCAGCCTTACCTACAACACCGTTTGAAAGGGTAACGAAAACTTCAACAGTTGGGTTACCACGTGAGTCAAAAATTTCAAGTGCATGAACATTTTCAATGACTGATTTTAACATCAAAAAACCTCCTAAAAATATATGATGTGATACCGGTTTAATGTATCGCACCAAGAGAGCTATTTGCTCTCATCTACACTTCAAATTTTAGCTTAACTTTGTGATTGTGTAAACATATGAAAGCGGTTTACATTTTAAATTTTACTAAAGTGCGATATAAAAGCTAAAAGCTTTACGATATAATTTTATATATAGTAAAAATACTGCTAATTTTAAGAAAAGAGGAAGATCATGGATGAAGTTAGATTAATCGTTGATTCGAGTGTAAATCAAAACTCTAATCCAGCTCATAATTTATATATTGTTCCATTAACAATTTCATTTGGTGGACAAGATTTTAGAGATGATGAGAATTTGAATATTCCTGATTTTTTAGAGAAAATGGAAGCAAATCAAGAATCTGGAAAAACAACTTGTCCAAGTATTCAAGAATGGCTCGATGCTCTTGAAAATTCAAAGAATGCAATCATTGTAACAATGACAAGCGGTTTGAGTGGAACTTATGCTTCAGCTCTTCAAGCAAGAGATATTTATTTAGAAAACAATCCGGATAGTAAAGTGATTGTGGTAGATACGCGATCAGCTGGTCCTGAGATGGCTATTTTACTTCAGGAAATCGAAAAATTATTGAATTCAGATATTAGATGGGTTGATTTGGAAGAAAAAATTGCTGAAGCAAAGACACAAACACATCTATTATTTATCCTTCAATCACTTCATAATCTTTCTTTAAACGGACGTGTCTCACCAGCTGTTGCCAAATTGGCTGGGATGCTGCATATTGATATTGTTGGCACTGCAAGTAAAGAAGGAAAGCTAGAACCACTTGGCAAAGCTCGTGGTATGAAGCGAGCAATGCGTGAGATCATCAAGCAGATAAAAGAAAGAAAATACCAAGGTGGCAATATGATTATTGATTATTGCGAAAACAAAGATGAAGCTGAAACCTTGAAAGAGAAAATTTTGGCAGAATTTCCTGACAGTCAAATTGAATTACGTCCAATGCATGGCCTTTGCAGTTTCTATGCAGAAAAGGGCGGCTTGATGGTTGGTTTTCATGAATAAAAATAACTCCCAGTAATCGTTGATGAATACTGGGAGTTATTAATTATCTCTAAGGAGAGTACAGGATTTGAACCTGCGCGCCAAGGAAAACTTGGTTCGCCGGATTTCGAGTCCGGTGCATTACCACTCTGCCAACTCTCCGTAACGTTATTATTATAGCAATCAATCGCTTCTAATGCTAGTATGGAGATAAAGAAAATTTATAGGTGTGATTTTATTAGGAAGAAGAGATTATAATGTGTACTTCAATAATTTTTAGCCCTAAAGACCACTATTTTGGTCGAAATCTTGATCTTGAGCTTTCCTTTGGTCAGCAAGTTGTAATTACTCCGCGTAATTATGATTTTAAGTTCAGAAAGATGCCTGAAATCAAAAGTCACTATGCAATGGTAGGTGTTTCTTTGGTTGCAGAAAACTATCCATTATATTTCGATGCCGCTAATGAAAAGGGCCTTGGTATGGCAGGACTCAACTATCCTGGAAATGCGGATTATAAAGACTTCAACCCTGAAAAAAACAACGTTTCTCCATTTGAGTTTATTCCATGGGTTCTGTGTCAATGTGCAACGGTTGCCGAAGCTAAAGATTTGCTTGCTAATATCAATTTAGTTGATATTAATTTCAGTGAACAAATGACTCTTTCGACCCTTCACTGGTTACTTGCTGATAAAACTGGTAGTTCAATTGTCGTCGAGTCAGATAAAGACGGTTTACATATTTACGATAATCCAGTTGGTGTCTTAACCAACAATCCACAATTTCCAAAGCAGTTATTCAATTTGAATAACTACTCAGATGTTTCAGCAAAAATGCCTGAAAATTTATTTTCTAGCGAAGTTTCCTTTGATGGATATAGTCGCGGTTTAGGTTCAAGAAACTTGCCTGGTGGTGCTGATTCAGAATCCCGCTTTGTTAGAGCGACTTTTAACAAGTTTAATGCGCCAAAAACTGATAATGAACAAGAAAACGTTGATACTTACTTTCATATTTTACACTCAGTTGAACAGCAAAGGGGTGTAGACCAAGTAGGGCCAGATAAATTTGAATACACTATCTATTCAGACGGTACCAATCTCGAAACTGGTGTTTTCTACTACACAACTTACACTAATAAGCGCATTAATAAGGTCGATATGAACCATGAAGATTTAGATTCGGAAAAATTAATTTGTTATCCAATGCTTGATCAAATTACATTTAATGAACAAAACTAAATTATTAACTGAAACTTGAAAGCACTAAATAAGCTGGAAGCTTTATAGGTTCTGGCTTTTT
>NZ_AZFM01000069.1 GCF_001434335.1 Lactobacillus kalixensis DSM 16043 | reverse complement strand
GAATTAAGGTTAGACTAATGGTTTATAACCTACCGCAAAAATATTGACACTTACCACGAACAATTAGACTATACATGAAAAAACTGATAATTTTACCCATAGAAGTAAAATTATCAGTTTTATTTTTACCAAGTTATTCTAAAGATTTTGTTCTTCTCTGTTGGTAATTTTTCTTTATGCTTCAATTCGAATATCAGTTGACTTGTCCCAATCTTCAGGAAGTTTACCAACTTCTTTTAACTTATCAACGATTTGATCAAGAACGATTTCACGGTCTTTTTCAGAAGACATGAAGTCTAACTTGTCACCGTCAATTTCCATCTTAGGTGAGTAATCGTACTTTTCATACCAAGGCTTGTAGTAGCGGAGCAAGCGCTTGTAGTAGTCTTCCAAAGTTGAATCATAACTAAGCTGTTCATACGGACGCCCACGCTTCTGAATTCGCTTGATCATCGTGTCATATGAAACGTTGATATGAACAAGCAAGTCAGGGTTCTTCTTCGGCATGCGATCGAGTTCACCCATCATGTTGTGGAGTAATTCATAGTAAGTATCAACTTCTTCTGTAGTAGCACGACCGATGTCGGCGTTCATTTGGAAGAAAAGGGCATCTTCGTAGATTGAACGGTCAAGAACATTGTTATCTTGAGTCAATGCTTCTTTAATACTGTGGAAGCGCGTATTTAAGAAATATACTTGCAATAAGAATGCGTACTTTTCAGGATCAGCGTAGAAGAGTGGCAAGACAGGGTTGTCATCAACACTTTCGTAGAATGGCTTGGTTCCCAAATAGTTTGCTAAAATACCTGTTAAACTGGATTTACCGGCTCCAATTGGCCCGCTTAAAACAATAACTGTCATCACGTTCCTTCTTTTTTATTTCATTCAACAAGACTATAAGTTGCCGATTTCGCGCAATTTATTGTCTATTTCACTTAAAACTTCTTTTTTGGCATCTTCATCGATTACAAAGTCGAGATCGTCACCGTTGATCTCCATCTTAGGGGATGCATCGTAGTGCTTGTACCAAGGTTCGTAGTAGCGAAGAAGTCTTGCGTAGTAGTCCTTAAGACCAGGATCAGTAGAGAGTTGCTCGTAAGAACGCCCACGCTTCTCGATACGTTCAAGCATTGTGTCAAGAGAGACATGGATGTAGATCAAAAGATCCGGCTTCTTACTTGGACTGCCTGGTGTATCTTCCATCATGTTCTCAAGCAAATCATCGTAGATCTTGAATTCAGTTGGATCAGCGACCTTGCTATCAGCATTCATCTTGAAAAAGAGGGCATCTTCGTAAATAGAACGGTCAGATACACTATTTTTTTCACGAACGGCTTGATTAATCTGTGCCAAACGGTGGTTGAGCAAGTAGGTATTGAGCAAGAAGGTGTAGCGCTTCATGTCCTTGTAGTAGAGTGGCAAGACAGGGTTGTTGTCGACACCTTCGTAGAAAGCTTGAGTTCCTAAGTGCTCAGCTAAGATACTGGTTAAACTGGATTTACCGGCTCCAATTGGCCCACTTAAAACAATAACTTTAATCACATTCTTTCTGATTCTTAAATACTAGATATAGACAATAAGATATTTTAATACGAGATATTGTGTGTCACAAGCGATTTTTTAATTATGTTTCACGTTGAAAAGTCAAGAGTTTTGGATGTTATTTTTGAAAAATAATGTGCGCTTTGAGACAAAAAAATGCTGAACTTTGCTAAAACAAAATCCAACATTTTTTGAATAAAACTATTTTTCTTTATTGTTTGAGCCTTTACGAATATACCATCCTATCAGATAGCATGAAATTAAGGCGAGTAAAGGCTGAATGAAAGAAATAAGATCTAACTCATTTCTACGAACCCAAAAGCAAATAAAGAATAATATGTATGGTATTAAAAATTCTGCAGTAAACTTAGCGATAATTTTCTTTGATTCCATGTTAATCCACATTGAGCTATTTAGATAATTGATTGTCTAGCAAATAATATAGCATCGTTTTTCTTATTTCAATGTAGTTGGCAGAGATTATTAATTTTGGCTACAAATGGCATCTAATGTACTTTTCAATCTTCCCCTTAACTATTTTAAAGAAAAATTAATATTATCTGATAAAATATTAATTAAAAAGTTGATTTATATAGGAGGGGTAAGCATGATTGATGATCTTACGATTAGTAGAGTGTTAAAACAAACGCGAAAATCCTTGGGCTTAACACAAAAAAAATTTATCCATGGCGTAGTTACCACTTCATTTTATTCAAAAGTTGAGCGAGGAATAAATAAAGGCCGATTGTAAAATGAAGTTGGACACTATGTCCTAAATTAAAAAAGGTCATTTG
>NZ_AZFM01000068.1 GCF_001434335.1 Lactobacillus kalixensis DSM 16043 | reverse complement strand
GTAGTAGTCTTGCTGAAGGATCAGCATGCGTACAGGCATCACGCCTGAAGCATTTGTTCTATTACTTGCTTTGAGAACATACTAAACCACTGTCCATAAACGCTGCAGGGGAGCAGACGTTTTGAATTTCTTTTAGAAATTCAAAACCGCCGATTTTGTCAGAAAGTTTTGCACAGATTTGGAAAAGTGTACTTAGATGGGATGAAATGGAGTGACTGCGTTTAAGCAACGATGTTAAAATATGTTTGAACATAGGCAATAAAAACAGAAGCCGAATGTTAAAAGTTGAAGAATTAAATATTACTTTTTCAATAATAGATAAGCTTATATTTAGTTGAATTTGACGTGTATCATAATATGCTATAATTACTGTCTAAAGACTATATGGATTAACTAGGTGAGAAAAAATGTTTACGAATATTAAGATTGCTTTTACTAACGTATCTAAAAATCTTACTTCATCTTATTTGACTTTATTTAGAAATGTTATTTCTTCATCTGAAAATAGAAGAAACAAAGAAATTAATAAATCGATTAGAAATGATTGGCAAAATGTTGGTGATGATCTAAGACGAGGAATTATTAAATATGGTAAGTCCAAGTAGTAATTCTAAAGATCTAGATAAAACTCAAGATACTAAATTGTCGCCGTTAGATGCAGAAATTGTGGATCAAATTAATAACTCTAAGATGTCAAATGAAACAAAACAAGAAATTATTTCGTATCTAGAAATGTATAGTGGTCCAATACCACATCCGAGTATATTAGAAGGATACGAAAAATTGTATCATGGTGCATCTAAAGAGATAATTAATAATGGAATTGCAGAAAGCAAGCATAGAAGAAAATTAGAATCAGATAGACAAAAAAGACGAGGGCGTCTAGCGTGGACTTCATTGATTGTAATTTCTATGGTCACAATTCTTTTCATTTGTCTTTCTGCATATTTAATTCTTCATAATCATTCAATAGCAGGGAGTGTTTTTGGAACAGTCGGTGTATTTACGTTATTGGGTGGAGTAGTAGGAAATATCGATGAATTAACACAGAACGATGATTTAAGTAATCCTAAGGATCACAAAACAGATAATTAAGTTTGAATTTTGTAGTATTTAATTTTTGAATAAAACGCTATTTTTTAAAGTGAGTAGTATAGTGATAAAGAAATTCGTTCATGCGAACACAAAGAAGCATTACCACTGCTAAGGTAATGCTTTTTATTTAACAACTATTTTGTCTTATTCTTGGTGACTTTAGCCAATAGAAAGGTAGTATAGAAAAATAAAACTTAAAATATAAAGAATGCACTTTTGAAAGTAATCAATACACTTTAAGCTGCCAAGAGTACATTTTCAATACTAGATAGTACATTTCAAAATATAAAGAGCACACTTTTTCAAAAATCAACGTAAATATATTAAAACTAACATAGTAATTAACTATGCTAGATTTGTTTCTATCTTTTAGCGCTTAGGGATGCACCTAAGCGTTTTCTTTATGTCAAATTTTTTTCAAAACTCTAAAGGTTAACTTAACTTACTTTCGATTTGCTTAAAACGTTGTGCTATTGATTGCGCCACACCTTTTCACCTAATAAGATTGTTAACTAATTATGGACTGAGGAAACTATACAGCTAATGAATAGCTCACTACACAATCAGTAATTTTTTCTTTCCTTATTAGCCCATATACTTAACTCATCAAATATCTCATAAGCAAAGGTGATGACCATCATGAAAAAAATCCGTAAATTCCTTATCCTAATACTATTATTTTTTGTAGGTAGTTGGGTCTACCAAAACAATTACGAAGTTCGCGCAGCAGCTAACGATTCAATTTCTTCATTAAGAGATTACTTCACGCATTCCAATTCAGATAATGTAACTGCAACTCGTTCTAGTTCAAATAATAATCAAGCAACTTGGAGTAGGTCAGAGGCCACAGTTTATGTTGATCTTCAAAGCAATGCCGAATTTGAAGCAGCAACCGAGGCGGCGATCAATGCTTGGAATAAGACAGGAGCCTTCACATTCAAACGTGTTAATAGTAGAAGAAATGCCCAAATTGTTGTAACAGCAATGAATACTAATGAAACAACTGCTGCAGGAGTAACCTCTACTATCTACAACCCAATCACAACTCACTTGCTCAGAGCTAACGTGCGTCTTAATAGTTACTATTTACAGAATCCGTCATATAATTACTCATTTGATCGTGTTGTGAATACTGTTGAACACGAACTCGGTCATGCGATAGGACTTGGTCACAATAGAGGAGCATCAGTGATGTATCCAGCAGGTTCTTACTATGGAATTCGTCCAAATGATATTAATCGCGTAAGATCGCTCTACAATAGTTAACGAAAACACCCATTTTGGGGTGTTTTTCTATTTTTTTGAACTTTTTTGAAAAAATTTTTACTTTTTTTCGGGCGGAAAATGAGCAAATCTCGAACAATAACTAGGGGTTATTAAAGTATAAACAAGTAAATAGAAAGATTTATAAAAGTAAGACAATTGATTTTAGTTACAACGCCACCTAGTGTACCGGAAGTATAGCGAACGAAAAGAAGGATTTGACGAAAAGAGAAAGAGTGTGTAATATATTTAACTGTC
>NZ_AZFM01000067.1 GCF_001434335.1 Lactobacillus kalixensis DSM 16043 | reverse complement strand
CTTCTTAGCATCTGCAGCATCGTCAATTGCCTTGATTGCATCTTGCTTAGCTTGAGAGTTTTCTGGAACTGTTACCTTATTGATGTTTTCGATACCAGTGTTCTTTTCATCAGTAACACCTTGTTGAGTAGTTGCTGAATCGATCTTGCCCTTGGCATCATTAGCTGCGTTGTTTACTTGATCAATCAAGTTTTGCTTTTCTTCACTGGTCAAGTTGCTGTTGTTAATTTGATTATTCTTAACAGCTGCTGCACCATCAACTGCAGCCTTAGCAGTGTTCTTATCGATTGCTACAAGTCCATCATCAATTACCTTCTTGACGTCTTCATCAGAAGTTGCATTGTTGATATTATCTTTAGCTGTCTTAGCATCTTCATCAACTTGGTTCTTAGCAGCTTGCTTTTGATCTTCAGTTAATCCTGGAATTTCATCAATGGCCTTCTTAGCATCTTCGGCAGCCTTGTCAATATCGCTGTTTGCTTGATCCTTAGCTGGTGAAGTTGACGGAATTGTAATGCCGTTGATAGATGAAATACCGGTGTTCTTTGCAGTTTCAACATCTGCATTAGTTGGAGCTTCGTCGATGTTGTTGTTTGTTTGAGAAACAATATCGTTGACTTGTTTAATTAAATCAGCCTTTTCTTCAGAAGTTAAATCTGAAGCGTTGTTGATACTGTCAATCTTAGTATCAGCAGCTTGTTTGACTGCATCTTTGGCAGCTTGCTTAACTTTAGATTCAGTTGAAACTTCAATCTTATCAAGAGCGTCAAGACCAGCATTGTTAGCGTCTGTGATCAAAACATTTCTTTCATCAGATGTTAACTTAGTAGCTTGATCAATTTCTGCAAGTTTTGTCTTCAAAGCTGCGTCAATTTCTGCAACTGCAGCGTCCTTAACCTTAGAGTTAGTTGGAATAGTGATCTTACTAATTGCATCAACGCCAGTAGTTTGGGCATTTGTTACAGCTTCAGTAGTAGTTGCAGAATTGATTGCATCTTTAGCCGTCTTTTCAGCAGCATTAACTTCATCAATGATTTCTTGTTTTTCATCTTGAGTTAAGTTTGGTGCATTATTAACTGCATTGCGCTTAGCTTCAGCCGCTTCTTCAACAACCTTAATTGCGGCATCCTTAACTGCAGAAGTTGAAGGAACATCTACCGCATTAATCGCAGAAACTCCAGCTTCTTTAGCCGCCTTAACTGCATCGTTATCGGCAGCACTATTGATTGCTGTCTTAGCGTTATCAGCTGCAGTTTTAGCTTGATTAGTTAAACTTGTCTTTTCTTCATCAGTTAAGTAATCAGCCTTCTCAATTGCAGCAGTCTTTTGTTTCAAAGCTTCATCGATTGCAGTAATTGCATCGTTCTTAGCTTGAGATTCAGTTGGAACTGCTACATTCTTGATGTTTTCAATACCAGTGTTCTTTGCAGTTTCAACATCGGAAACAGTAGTTGCATTATTAATTGCTGTCTTAGCATTGTCTGCAGCAGTTTTAGCTTCATCTTTAACAGCTTGCTTTTCTTCAGTTGTTAATTCAGAAACTGCATCGATAGCGTTGTTCTTTTCAGCTAAAGCACCATCAATTGCGGCATTTGCGGCATCTTTATTGATTGCTACAGTACCGTTATTGATAGCTTCAGTAACAGCGTCGTTAGTCTTGGCATCGTTGATTGCGTTCTTAGCTGCTGTAGCATCAGCATCAACTTGGTTCTTGGCAGCTTGCTTTTCACTATCAGTTAAACCATTAGTGTTTTCAATAGCATTCTTAGCTGCTTCTGCTGCTTCATCAATACTTGCTGTAGCCTTTTGCTTAGCATCTGAATTTGTTGGAACGTTCATGTCCTTAATAGCTTGGACGCCATTTTCTTTAGCAGTAGTTACAGCATCATTGGTTGTTGCTTCCTTAATTTGAGCAATAGCATCATCAGCAAGTTTTTGAGCTTTTTCAACTAAAGCAGCTTTTTCTTCATCAGTTAAGTTAGTACCGTTGATGGCAGTCTTCTTGTCAGCTAAAGCAGTATTAATTGCATCGATTGCATCAGTTTTAACGGCAGAATCAGGAACGGCAATATCATTGATGGCATTTTCACCATCTTTTTGTGCTTTAGAAACATCATCGCTCTTAGTAGCAGCGTCGATATTATCCTTAGCTGCTTTTGCTGCATCGGCAACTTGTTCCTTCAAAGCAGTCTTTTCTTCAGTTGTTAAATCTGAAGCGTCAATTGTATCGTTCTTAGTCTTGGCTGCTTCATCAATTGCTTCTTTTGCTGCTTTCTTAGCACCTGAATCAGTTGGAACTGTCACAGCTTCAATCGCTGTCTTACCATCTTGACCTGCTTGGGTTGCTGCATCGTTAGTTGTTGCCTTAGCAATATTTTCCTTAGCAGTAGCTGCGGCAGAATTTGCATCGCTTTCTAACTTAGCTTTTTCTTCGTCAGTTAAGTTAGTGTTAGCTTTGATTTCATCTAACTTCTTATTCAAAGCATCGTCTACTACTTGGCTTGCAGCTTTCTTAGCATCTTCCAAACTTGTTGGTACTACCTTTTCGATTGCTGTCTTACCGTCTTGACCTGCTTGAACTGCATCATCATTGGTTGTTGCTGCGTTAATCTTGTCCTTGGCTTCATTTGCTGCATCAGTTGCTTGTTTGATCAAGTCTTGCTTTTCGCTATCGCTAAGGTTGTCTGAACCGTTAATTACTTCT
>NZ_AZFM01000066.1 GCF_001434335.1 Lactobacillus kalixensis DSM 16043 | reverse complement strand
GAATGACAAAAGAAACCTATAAAGTTTTTGAAGAAAAAAGTGATCTATATACGCGTGGTGTATGTTAGAACTCAAAAATAAGCATAATGAAAACAAAAAAACGACCATGAGACCCTCCACGTCGTCGGCAAGTAACTAACTTGCCTATATTGCATACTTTGGTGCTATTCATCTTAGTTTTGCCACTTTCAAAAAGGGGGCTGAAAAAACTGATTAAGCTTCTTAACAAGCTGTTGAAGTAATATTCAACATTTCAGCAGATATAGTCGCCTCCGGGCGGCTATTTTTTGCGGTAAAATAGGAGGGTAACTTTACGTTTGAGGGAGTAAAAAAATGAAAAAGGATGATAAAGCAGAGTTGAAGCTGCTATTGCTTGCGATAGTAGTAGGGCTTATAACTGGTGCGGTTGTAGGAATCTTCAGATTTGGGATCCTACAAACTTCCACATTTTGGCTGCATTTGTTTAGTTTAGCTCATCAAAATCCATTGTGGTTTATTCCGATTATTGCAGGGTTTGCGGCAATTGGGGTGATTGCAGGATACTTTGTTAAACAATATCCACATGTTGGTGGATCAGGTATTCCAGAAGTTAAATTGCAATTATCTGGAAAACTGAAGTTAATGTGGTGGCCAATCTTATGGCGGAAATTGTTGAGCGGTATCTTGGTAATTGGGACCGGCTTATTCTTAGGACCAGAGGGGCCATCGCTTCAATTAGGCTCGTCAGTAGGACAAGGTGTTGGTGAAAAAACTAAGCAAACTAAAACAAACCAAAGAGTGTTGATTGCTACAGGTGCAGCTAGTGGGTTGTCTGCAGCGTTTGGGGCACCACTTTCTGGAGCAATGTTTGTTTTAGAAGAAGTGTTTCATAATTTTTCACCAAGAGTGTGGCTGAATGCCTTAGCAGGTGCGATTGCGTCGGATTTTTTAGTTTCAAACTTTTTTGGATTAGAAGTACCGTTGGGAATTACGTATAATCGTCCATTTCCGATCTATCTGTATTGGCATTTGTTAATCTTAGGGATCATCTTAGGTCTGTTGGGGCATGCCTATAAGAAAGGATTATTTGCGTTTAAGAAGGTTTATGCAAAAATTACGAAAATTCCGCGCTGGTTACACGGGTTAATTCCATTGGCGATTTTATTGCCAATTGCGTACTACCTTCCATTAATTACCGGTCCGGGGAATCGTCTTATCTTGTCATTAAAAGGGATGCTGACGCCTAATACAGCAGCACTTTGCGGAACGTTAATTGCCTACTATGTAATTCGCCTTGCCTTTTCAATTGTGTCTTATGATTCAGGTCTACCAAGTGGTATTTTTTTACCAATTCTAACAATGGGGGCATTAATTGGATCATCTTATGGTGCAGTGATGGTTTACCTTCATTTGTTACCAGCACAATTAGTCGTTAATTTAATTATCTTTGCAATGGCAGGATATTTTGCGGCTATTATTAGAGCACCATTTACAGCAATCTTGTTAATTACTGAAATGGTTGGATCTATTTTTCACTTAATGCCACTTGCCGTAGTTGCCTTTGTAGCATTATTAGTTGATCAAATGATGGGTGGACGTCCAATTTATGGTCAATTAGCTCAGGCAATGCAGATTAAACCAGATGAAGGCGCAATCGATGGGACTGAAGATCAGTTGACCTTGCCGGTTTATGAAAGCAGCCAATTGGTAGATAAGAAGATTTCTGAGATCAAGTGGCCTGAAAATACGCTGGTTAAGGTAATTCATCGAGATGGCCAGGATATTATTCCAACAGGTCGATCGACGATTAGAGAAGGAGATCAGCTAGTCTTAGCGGTGGATTCAAGTGAGCGTGGGCGCGTTTATGATGATATGAAGAAGCTGCAAGAAGTTGAGTTTGACGGATAGATAAAAAAGTATTGTAAAAAATTCTATTAGATCATGGCAAAGAAGCTGTGGTTTAATAGAATTTTTTGTTTTAAAATTTACTTTTAATAGATATAAAACACTAGTGGAGTAGACAAATGGAAATTGGCAGAGAATTAAAAGCTTTACGAAAAATCTAAATTTAACTCAGAGTGAAATGGCTGGGACAGTCTTGTCAACGTCTTACTATTCAAAGATAGAGCGCGGGTTAAATGATATCCAATTGCAAGATTTAGTTGATATATTGGGACAGCATAGAATTAGAGCTTCTAAATTTATCGCTAAGGTTGAAAATGATACGAAGAACTCCGATGAAATTTATAACGTTGAACTTTGGCGAGATGAATTTAAGGATGCATATTATCATCAAGATGTGGGTAAAATTATTGATCTAAAAAATAAATTTCAGCGCTACATGAATCATAGTCCGCAGGCTGAGAGTTTATATTTCATTTCCGTTTTCGCAATTGCGTTATTGCAAGGAAAAGTTGATGAAATCCCAAACTATATTAAGAATAAAGTGAAAAATATAGTATTTTCTGCAAATGATTGGGATGATTATAACTTAAAAGTATTTTCAATGACGATGATGATCTATGATCACAACGATATGGATTTATTAATTGATTCAATTCTCAAAAAATATCGTGATGTTGCACATCTTTCTAATCATATGCAGGATTTGTTATCCTCAATAACGATTAATTATTTAGCCAATTTATGTTTACAAAATAGAAAAGAGCAAGCAGGAAAAGTATACAAGTTTGTAGATGAATTGCCAGAAATTCCAAGAAATTTTTTCGCTAAGACAATAGTTAATTATTATAGATATTATCTTGAAAAGGATTATGAAAAAGCTGATGAGATAATCAAGTTTTTGAGTGAAAATGGAATGTCTCATTTGGTGAAAAATTTTATTATTCCAGATAAATGATTTATTATTAACGCAAATTGCAATAATAAGTTGGACACTTTATGCAGCTTGATAGATGTTATCTA
>NZ_AZFM01000065.1 GCF_001434335.1 Lactobacillus kalixensis DSM 16043 | reverse complement strand
CAAATGACCTTTTTTAATTTAGGACATAGTGTCCAACTTCATTTTACAATCGGCCGATTTATTATTAATAATAAATTAAAGCTAGGAGACGAAAAAGATGGGACCATGGTTACCAAAATGAAAATATTTCAATTAGTTAAAGGGCAAGGAATAGTGATTCTTGCCCTTTATATTTTTTAAATAAATAATAAAAAAATGTCATCTTTGACAATTTATAAGTTATTAATGAAATTTATTATATAGTTTAATAATAAATTAATAATAGTGAATACTTAATTTAGAAAGGAAATAAAAATGAAGAAATGGCAAAAAATTCTCGAACTGCAAGTCGTTCTAAGCTTGTTGCTTGATATATCTTTTCTTGTTTTTAAAATTAATGAGAAACCATTTTTCATCTTTAAAATTCCAGATAAAATTTTGATTTGGATAGTTTTAGGGATTCTAGCATATGTTGCAATTGCTTTTTCTTCACTAAAAATGAACGATTTAATCATTTTAATCAGTGGGTAAATATCATTGTTTTGCCATATGCGTTTACGTTTTGTTTGAATAAAATGGTTGATCATCTTATTAAACAAAATCCGGCTAGCAGCAATATTCTGGCAATTATTTATTTACTTCTTTTTTTAACATATCTATTACCAGTACTTGTTGTCAGTTATGGTACTATCCAAAATGACTATGCTCGTATTATAGCTGTTATTCTTTTAGCAATAGCTTTACTTGCTAGCATAAATATGGACTTTGTAACTACAAGTGAATTATTGACGCATCTATTTAGGGTAAATATCTTTACAGGTGTAGCGCTAATTATTGATGGTGCAGTTTTATTTAGGAGATGGGGGTTTAAATTTAAGCCTAACTTAAAGGTAAAAATAGTCGGAGTACAAATAATTACTTGGATATTGCTGATTGCTTTTGCGTTTTGGTTGCCATTTTTTAATGCCTTTTCATATTTTGCAAATACTTTTGAGCAATTGTTTGTTGGCTGGGATTTTAGTGTAATTCTTCCTAGCGATTATGCGTTACTTGCAAGTACGGGCGCAGCCTTATTTGAGGAAATTGAACGCTATATAATTTTAGTATTGCTACTGTATGCTTTCAGAAATTTCAAAATCTATTTAGGCTTATCGATTTTTCTTAGTGCAATGCAATTTGGATTATTACATTTTTTCAACTTAGTTAATACAAATACAAGCTTGTATGATGTAGCTGTTCAGTCGAGTTGGACATTTGCATACGGATGTTTCTTAGCAGTTCTATATCTCTACACTGCACAAATTTGGTTGCCCATTTTATCCCATTTTTCATTTGATTTTCTTTCATATTCAATTAGAGGTGGAGGTTACGGCTTTATCTCATTGTATGGCGATCCGAAAATATTATGTGGCCTAATGGTAGCAGCGGTTGCGTTGATTGCTACAGGATTGATGATGTGGGGTAAACGTAAACAAGTTATGAGAGAAAATGCTGCAAGATTAGTAAGTAGATAAAGAAAAATCACATCACGGTATCATTGTGAAAACCATGATGTGATTTTATTTTGCTCAAAAAAGTCCATCGTTCGTTTTGTTCAAATTAATCAAAATCTCTCATGTCTAGCGCATGTTGAGCAGCCAAGTTAATGAAGTTCCACTGCTTGTCATAACTAGGTGAGAAGAAGAAGTCTTGATCGGCTAACTCTTCAAGAGTCATCTTCTTACCAATTGCTAAAGTGAAGACATTGCCGACTTCATCAATTGGATGAGTTGAAATGACGTCAGCACCTAATAATTGGTGACTGTACAAATTGTATGTCAAACTGATGTTGATGATTGGATTGTCCTTTTCGGGGATGTAACGCGGACGCATGTAGTCTTCGTAATAATCAGTTTCGACAATAATTCCAGATCTACCGGCACCATTAGAATTGATTCCTGTTGTAAAGCCGTGCAGTGAGAAGAGGTCTAATACTTGCGCACCGACTAAGCCAGGGAAAGTTGTGGCAGGTGTTTCTTCAAAAATATGCTCTGATAAGTATTTAGCTTCATGACGGGCAGCTACTGCAGAAGGAGCAGGGATTAAATTATTAGCTGGGATTGAAAAGGCTAAAATTGCATCCCCGATAGCGTAGACATCTTCCTGATTAGTCTTAAAGTTATTATCTGTTTCAATATAGCCGTGATCGTTTAGATCAATTACACCCTTAAGCCACTCAGTATTTGGTTTAATCCCTACGGTTTGAATGACCAAATCAGTTGGAATATTGCCTTGATCAGTAATTACTGCGGACACTTTGCCATCGCGGCCTTCAAAGCCGGTTACCGTTGTCCCCATCATCATCTTGACATTGTTTTCTCTGAATTCGTCTTCAACCAAGCTGATCATCATTGGATTTAAGAAAAATTGTAATGGTCGTGAAAGTTTGTCAATAAGTGTAACATTCTTTCCAGCCTTAGCCATTACTTCAGCGGCAGAAACACCATTCCCTGCACCAATGACGGTAACATTCTTGATACTTGGATCATGTAATGCCTCATTGATTCTGCTAGCCCAATAATGTCCACGCATCAATAAGATATTATCCAGATCTTTTCCGGGACCATCGATACTTTTGGCTAATGAACCAACTGTTAGAATTAACTTATCGTAGCTAACCTGATGACTGCCTTGTGGGTCTTCGACTGTAATTTCCTTCTTGTCAGGGTCCAAGTTAACTACTCTTGAATTGTTATGAACATGAGCGCCAATCTCTTCTAATTCTTGAGGGAAGAAATTGCGGACATTATCTTGTGCGGTAGTTTTACCTTCAAGGAATAATTTCATCCCGCATGACATGAATGAAACGAAATCATCAGCTTCGTATACATCTACTTGAACATTACTATATCTATCTAAAATATCAATTGCTGCTTCATGACCTGCATGAGAAGCTCCAATAATTACAATTTTTGTTACCATGATAATCGCCTAATTAAAAATCTGTTTTCTAAAATGTTAATGTTTTCATAACCATGATAACCTAAATTGAGAGAGATACCTATAAAAATTGTAAGCGTCTAAAAACAAGGTACCTATCTTAGCTCCGTTTTCTGTCATATACTAGC
>NZ_AZFM01000064.1 GCF_001434335.1 Lactobacillus kalixensis DSM 16043 | reverse complement strand
ATACATATCATTGCCAAGCTGCTTTTTCAATATACTTCAGTTTTTGACGCTTACATTTTATTTAGAATTACTTTTAATAGATATCGAAAGCAGCTTGCCAATATCGTTACTACTACTGAAAAAATAGGTGAATTCAATTTTGATGAGCGTATTAAGATTGATGAAAAAGAAGGCTACGAAGATTTAAATATTTTGTCTCATAGTATTAATCATATGTTAGATGATATTAATAATTATATTGATACTATTTATAAAATGAAAATCGCGCAACAAGAAGCACATATGAAAGCATTACAAGCACAGATTAGTCCTCACTTTATGGCAAATACGCTTGAATATATTCGGATGTCTGCCTTGGATATTGGAGCAAAAGATTTGGCTAAAGTGGTTTATAGCTTCTCTTCACTTTTAAGAAGTAATGTTGATAATCGTGTGCAGTCGACCGTTAAAGAGGAGTCAAAATTAATCAGAAATTATATCTATCTGTATCAGGTTAGATTTCCGGATAGATTAGCTTTTCAAATTGATATTTTGCCAGATTTAATGGATATCAAGATCCCTAAATTCACTTTGCAACCAATTATTGAGAATTATTTTGCTCATGGTGTAGATTTCGCAAAGCGTAATAATGCAATTGAAGTTAAAGGAAGAATTATCGAAAATAGGGTTGTCATAAAGGTCATTGATAATGGCAAAAACATGAAAATTAATGAACTAAGCAAATTAAATCTCAAATTACAAGAACCTATTTCTGATGGCCATTCAATTGGATTGCAAAACGTTTATGCAAGGATGAATAACTATACCAATAATTTCAAAATGAATATTACAAATAACCGATATGGTGGTATCACTGTAAGCTTATCATTTGATTATGAGAGGTAAATTGAAATGAACACAATGATGCTTGTAGACGATGAATATATGATTTTGAGAGGAATTCCTAAGCTTATTGATTGGTCAGAATTAAATGTTGAAATTGTTAAAGCTGAAAAAAGCCCACTAGCTGCTTTAAAATATTTAAAGGAGCATCATATAGATATTTTATTGTCAGATATGAATATGGCTGAGCTTCCAGGAACGCAATTTTTACCCAAAGTAAAAGAACTTCAACCAGATATTCAAATAATTGTTTTATCAGGTTATGAAGATTTTTCTTATGCAAAAGCTAGCTTAGAACAAGGCGTGATTGATTATCTAAATAAACCCATTGATCCAGATGAATTAGAAGATGCAATTGAAAAAGCTCAATCTAAATTGAAACGAACTCAACATGATATTAAAGTTGCTAAACGTTTAGCTCTAGATGACGTATTAAGCGGTAGAGTTAAATTGAGTGAAATTGACGAATCTCAGAGCTATTTATATCTTGTCGGAATTTGGCAAGTTGATGAAAAGATTAGAACTATTATAGCTGAAAGTCAAAATGTCTTGGGATATCAAGATGATGGCAAGTTCATGTATATACTTCTCAAAGGAAATAGAGCAGAGTTAACTAATTTAAGTAAGTCGATTTTACCGTTAATAAAGAATGAAGTTTATACGCAATTGTCCACTGATGAAGATCTTAATGAAAAATTTCAAAATCTAAAGAAACGATTGAATGAAGTGAATTTTTATCAAATACAAAAGAAAAAACTCACTTTAAATAAAAATTGTAAAGTTACTCTGCAAGTGTCTGAATTAGTATCTAAGATTAATTTTTCCAATTTTTCTGCAGTTACATTTGATAAATATTTGCGTGAAACATTTGATGAATTAGGAAGAAATGGATATTCTGTAGCCGATGGAAAATATTTTGCTCGTTTAATTTTGATGAAATTATATGGTAAAAAACAAAAGATTGATTTAGACTTTTCAGAAATTCTTGCTCGAGTTGAAAATTCGACTACAGTAGACGAATTAATCAAAATTATCATGGATTTCTTTAGAAAATATCACATTCAAGTTAAGAATTATCCTGATTTAGTTAACGAAACTTTACTTTATCTTGATCAGAATTACATGGAAGACTTAACTCTAAAAAAAGTAGCAGATGTTTTACATGTGAATTCAGTATATTTAGGCTCAATTTTTAAAAAGAATTTGAATCAAAGTTTTGCTAAATATCTTAATAATTATCGAATTGCAAAAGCGATTGCTTTAATTACGACGACTAATCAAGATATTAATGAAATTTCAAATAAAGTTGGGTATAACAATTCAAACTATTTCTTCAGAGTTTTCAAAGATCAGACTAGTATGTCACCAACTGAATATCGGAGAATGGTAAAGAAGCAAAATAATATCTTGTAATGAACGAGGAATACAAATGGATTTAGAACATGTAAAAGAACTTTTTCCAACTGCACGAATAAATGAAAAGCTTTCTGAGGGCATTCCAAATGTGAAATTTAATGTTGCAGGTAAAATTGTAAGGATTCCAATAGCTAGCTTGAATGACAGAGAACAATGTTTACTTAATTTGTTGACGCGTCAAAATGATTCTGAGATTAAATATGATAGTCCTTGGGAAAAGTATTTATTTGATAATGGTGTAAAGCCAAATAGTGCTGATAAACTACGTTTTTTGTACATAACCGTCAATAAGCTTGATAAAGAGCAAAAAAGTGAGTGGCAACACTTGATTTTGACATTTTTTAAAAATGAAACTGTTGCATTTTGGCTAGACGATAAGCACTTGGTTATTATTGATGAAGAATGTACGTTGACAGTAGATGAATTCAAAGGGATGTTAGATGCAGTTGATAATGATTTTGACGCAAAAACAAAACTATTGGTTGGTTTAGTGTGGCGGCGCGAAGATGATTTGCGATCTTTAGTTAAGGAAGAGATGCAAATTGATAAGTTTTCACAAAATAAGCAAATGGTTGTTACTGTGCCTGATCTAGCCTTACGATTTTATTTACATTCTTCTAAGAAAGAAAGTGTAATCTTACAGAATTGTCGACAGATGTTTGAACAAATTGACTATGCGGGAAGCTTAATTCACGCTTTGTATTTAGTTGGTGGAAATGTTTCACAAGCTTCTAAAGCGATGTTTGTCCACCGTAATACGTTAGAATATCGAATTGATAAGCTGAAAAAGGAATTCGCACTCAATTTACGAAACATGAATGATCTAACATTTTGCTACTTGGCTTTTGTTTAAAATGTACAAAAATTCTTGCTAATTTTTGGTTATTTTTCAATTGAAGCGCTTTCATTTAAAAAGTAAGATATAAGCATAAAGATGATAAAGAAAAATTAATACAGTTAGCGAGGTAAGAATAATGGTTCAAGTAGATTTAAACCATATCTATAAGAAATACGAAGGCAATGATTACTACTCAGTAAATGACTTTGATTTACATATTAAAGATAAGGAATTTATCGTCTTCGTAGGACCATCAGGTTGTGGTAAGTCAACT
>NZ_AZFM01000063.1:550-3451 GCF_001434335.1 Lactobacillus kalixensis DSM 16043 | reverse complement strand
AAAAAGCCAAGAGCCACGCGGAAAGAGCGTGATTCTTAGCTTTCAAGTTTCAGTTATTAATCATAACAGATAAATATCTGGTAAGTATCTCAAGTGAAAAATCTTTATTGCTAAACTGTGCTAACTTATTTAAATCTTTACCAGTGAAACTCTGAATCACATTGTTAACAGCAGTTTCCAATTGACTAAATGGAACAAATTCCTTTGTAGTTGTAATATGGCAAATAATTTCAAATGTATTTGCACTTTTACGCCCCACTTGATTTCCCATTTTAAAAGTATTGAAAGCATTCAAAAATACTCTTACTTTGTAACTACTTTTTCCTTTTTCCATATCTACCAACCGTCCAATCTCTTTTAATTACCTTCTTAAAGTCCAATAATTCTTGTGTTAAATTTTTCGTTGTCCATTTTGCAGGTGTTGTCATTGCATTAATGATCCCAATAACTTGGATAAAACTACATATAAAGTAATAAATCGGCAATGAGAATAAAATATAAAACTTCGATAAGTAATATTTTCTATCAGATGGGAATTTTTTCAAGAAGGATTGAATACTTAAGAAATTAAGCAACAGAATAAATAGATAGAGGAAATACAATATAACGAATGAGAGCATTACAACTTTTGTTGAATAGCCTAATACAATTAATAATAAAAAAGCAAATGTCCAAATAACTCTCAACAACAGAATAGTATGATCCATAACTAATCTTCTAACTACAAAGTTATGGAAGAAAGTTGAAATGTTGATTGAGCGATCTTTAAAAAAGAGATGTAAGGTTTCTAATTCACCTCTAAGCCAACGTTGGCGTTGAGTATACAACTTATTCATATTATCAAGCGGTGAAACATAGAATATCGCAAGCGGACAGAGTAATGCGCGTCCGTGTAATTGATATCTAATTTGGAAGGTCATATCAATATCTTCACCAATTGTTTCAATATTATATAAATTTGTTTCTAGTAATTTATCACGTCTAAATGCAGAAAAAGCACCAGACATTGTAAACAATCTATTTCCTTGCGATTCTACCGCTCTACCAGCTAAAAAAGACTGACAATATTCTAAATATTCATTCTCTCTGACAAATTTTAAGAACTTACTTTTGGTTTTCTTTATTAATTCTATTCTGGTTAGGATTGTACCGGTCAAAGCATCAATTGAAGAATCGTTCTCAAAATCAGTAACAATATTTAACAATGCATCTTTTTGTAAAACTCCATCGCTATCTACATGGATTACATATTTTCCAATCGAATTATATATTGAAGCATTCAGCGCTTTTGCTTTTCCTTGATCAGTACTTAGCCATTGCATATTCAATTCAGGAAAATTATCTCGAGCCTTCATGTATACTTCAAAGCTTTTATCTTTACTTTGATTATCTGCAATTAGAACTTTAATTCTTTCATTTGGATATGAAGAATCTTGTATAGATTCAATGCAACTGTATAGCGAATCTTCAGAATTATATACAGGAATAATTAAAGTAATATATGGGTACCTAGATATCGGTTTAAGCTTTTTGAAATGCTGTTTAGCAACTTGAAGACTAAAAAATCCAATTATGGCTGGAATTAGTTCATAAATTATAGGAATTAATAACCAAGTTATCCAAAAACCTAGTTGTATTATCAAATTTGCGATATACATTATCTATCCCTCCACCCTCTAATAATTTGCTGTTTAGTAAAGACGTTGTAGTAGAGAATAATAATTAAGATATAAAATAAAATTCGACTAATTATAGAGTGTGAAAGAAATAAACTATTAATCCCAAAATTTCTTGCACTAAAGGCAACAAGTAATATTCTCAATATATTCGCTAAAGTAATCCAAACAACCCCTTCAATTAATCTGAAAAACTTCTCGCTTACAGAGTAAATAGGGTAAAAAATCAACAAACTTACAAATACCAGTAATTCTAGTACCCCTGAACATTCATAGTTAATATTTAGCATTACTAAATCAGCCTTTGATCTTACAAAGATTAAATGACTATTAGGTTTAGCAACAAATGAATTAGTAAATTGTCCAACAATTTCTACTATTTTTGTAACTAAATATGATAACGATTTAGAGATTGGATCATGAAAAAAATAAGTTATAAGGAGGAAAAAACCAATGCTTCCAATCCAATAAAATAATCCGTGAATATTAGCTCTCTTAAGTACTGTGAGAATGTACAGCCAGATAATTGCTGCAATAATCACGAGTATTGTCATTATTTGCATATAAAAATCCTTACTTTTCTAATCTCTGAAAATAGATTTTGCTGAAGAAATAAACACAAACTAAAGGGATTAATATTGATATCCAAGGGGGAATACTTAATCCGATAGTTGTAATATGTCCCTTTTTGCTTGGGCGTAAGAGTTTAAAGTTAATAATTGCTGAGCTATCCAGATTATTATTTAACCGTTTCAAAGGTACTTTGTAATGAATTTGATATTTGTAATTACTATTATTTACTTTGCTAACTTTTCCTGCATCTTTTAATATAAACTCTCTGTTTCCGTCATTCGTCTTTTCAACACAAATCAGGTCAATATCGGATACTTTATTCTTTTTAAAAGATTTATTTTGAATATTGGATTTTAAAGTATATTCATATGAACCTGCCGTTAATCGCATATTTATGTCACGTTTATATTTTAAACGTATAAATATATCGATCTTATTGTCTTTTGTATTAAAACTAGCTTCAATGTTTTTAAAACGAGTAACTGGTAAATCTCGTGCATTAACAGTTTCAGTACAACTAAAAAGGAAAGCTAGGCAAAATATAAAAGAAAAAAGATGTGTAATAAAATTTCGCATAATTCTAATATTTTTGTGCAAAATAAAAGGCGAAGCAAAAGCTTCGTCTTTTATTATCAGTTAGACAACTAATTAA
>NZ_AZFM01000063.1:0-428 GCF_001434335.1 Lactobacillus kalixensis DSM 16043 | reverse complement strand
AGTAACTACTGATACTGAGTTGTAAGCACGTAATGCAGGTTCTTGAGTAGCCTTACCGTTCTTGTCGTAGATAGTAGCGATGTGCATTACAGTAACGTTCTTAGTAGTTTCTTGAGCTGGAGTAGCTTCCTTACCGTTTGGAACAGTTACAGTTACAGGTAAAGTAGCTGATGCATCGTTGTTTGATGCAGTTGCAACTAAGTTGAAAGTGAATGACTTAGGAGCAACGAACCAACCTTGAGCATCAACAGTAATGTTCAAAGCCTTCAAAGCATCCTTAAGGTTGTTTGAGTACTTGATGTTGCTGTTTTCTTTGATAGCACTGTTAGTAGTACCATTAGCAGCTGCGTATTTAGCTTGAGCAGCAGCAGCAACTTGAGCAACGTTCATCTTACCAGCATCTGAACCAGCATATACTTCAATGTTAC
>NZ_AZFM01000062.1 GCF_001434335.1 Lactobacillus kalixensis DSM 16043 | reverse complement strand
AGCACGGCAGCTGCCTACCCTCGCAGGCAGTCTCCCACCAACTACTCTCGGCGTTAAGAAGCTTAACTTCTGTGTTCGGCATGGGAACAGGTGTATCCTTCTTGCTATCGCCACCGTACTCTTCTTGAGCTTTTACACTCAAAACTAAATATAATCCCTTCGAAAAAACCTTCATCTCTCTTCTTGCTTCGCTTTGGTCAAGTCCTCGACTGATTAGTACTGGTCCGCTCCATTCTTCACAGAACTTCCACTCCCAGCCTATCTACCTCATCGTCTCTGAGGTGTCTTACTGCTTTATGCAAAGGAAATCTCATCTTGAGGGGGGCTTCGCACTTAGATGCTTTCAGCGCTTATCCCTTCCGCACATAGCTACCCAGCGATGCCTTTGGCAAGACAACTGGTACACCAGCGGTGCGTCCATCCCGGTCCTCTCGTACTAAGGACAGCTCCTCTCAAATTTCCTACGCCCACGACGGATAGGGACCGAACTGTCTCACGACGTTCTGAACCCAGCTCGCGTGCCGCTTTAATGGGCGAACAGCCCAACCCTTGGGACCGACTTCAGCCCCAGGATGCGACGAGCCGACATCGAGGTGCCAAACCTCCCCGTCGATGTGAACTCTTGGGGGAGATAAGCCTGTTATCCCCAGGGTAGCTTTTATCCGTTGAGTGATGGCCCTTCCATGCGGTACCACCAGATCACTAAGCCCGACTTTCGTCCCTGCTCGAGTTGTCTCTCTCGCAGTCAAGCTCCCTTATACCTTTACACTCTGCGAATGATTTCCAACCATTCTGAGGGAACCTTTGGGCGCCTCCGTTACACTTTAGGAGGCGACCGCCCCAGTCAAACTGCCTGCCTGACACTGTCCCTGACGTGGCTGACACGCCGAGGTTAGAGCATCCATCAAACAAGGGTAGTATCCCAACATTGCCTCCAGTAAAACTAGCGTCCTACCTTCTTAGGCTCCTACCTATCCTGTACATGTTTAACAGATACTCAATATCAAGCTACAGTGAAGCTCCATGGGGTCTTTCCGTCCTGTCGCGGGTAACCCGCATCTTCACGGGTATTATAATTTCACCGAGTCTCTCGTTGAGACAGTGCCCAAATCATTACACCTTTCGTGCAGGTCGGAACTTACCCGACAAGGAATTTCGCTACCTTAGGACCGTTATAGTTACGGCCGCCGTTTACTGGGGCTTCAATTCATACCTTCGCTTACGCTAAGCATTCCTCTTAACCTTCCAGCACCGGGCAGGTGTCAGCACCTATACGTCGTCTTACGACTTTGCAGATACCTGTGTTTTTGATAAACAGTTGTTTGGGCCTATTCACTGCGGCTGATGTTTCCACCAGCACCCCTTCTCCCGAAGTTACGGGGTCATTTTGCCGAGTTCCTTAACGAGAGTTCTCTCGCTCACCTTAGTGTTCTCCACTTGACTACCTGTGTCGGTTTGCGGTACGGGTACGTTGTCTCTGGCTAGAAGCTTTTCTTGGCAGTGTGACATCAGCACCTTCGCTACTTTGCTTCGCTCCTATTCGCGCCTTGTACTTTTAAAAGCAAGCATTTGACTCACTTTAATACTTGACGCTTAAACATGGCTTCCAGCGCCATGCGTGCTTAGCCTCCTGCGTCCCTCCTTCGCTCATATCGATTCAACGCAGTACAGGAATCTCTACCTGTTATCCATCGACTACGCCTCTCGGCCTTGCCTTAGGTCCCGACTTACCCTGGGCGGACGAGCCTGCCCCAGGAAACCTTAGTCTTCCGGCGGATAGGATTCTCACCTATCTTTCGCTACTCATACCGGCATTCTCACTTCTAAGCGCTCCAATTATCCTCTCGGTTAACCTTCTCCGCTCTTAGAACGCTCTCCTACCACGTGCTCTTTAAAACACATCCACAGTTTCGGTACTATGCTTAGCCCCGGTAAATTTTCGGCGCAGCGCCACTCGACTAGTGAGCTATTACGCACTCTTTGAATGATGGCTGCTTCTGAGCCAACGTCCTAGTTGTCTACGCAACTCCACATCCTTTTCCACTTAGCATAGATTTGGGGACCTTAACTGGTGATCTGGGCTGTTTCCCTTTCGACTACGGATCTTATCACTCGCAGTCTGACTCCCGTGTATAGATATATGGAATTCGCAGTTTATCTGGATTCAGTAACCCCTGACGGGCCCCTAGTCCAAACAGAGCTCTACCTCCATTATCCTCTCCACGAGGCTAGCCCTAAAGCTATTTCGGAGAGAACCAGCTATCTCCAAGTTCGTTTGGAATTTCACCGCTACCCACAACTCATCCCCGCAATTTTTAACTTACGTGGGTTCGGTCCTCCAGTGCGTTTTACCGCACCTTCAACCTGGTCATGGGTAGGTCACTTGGTTTCGGGTCTACGTCAAACAACTTTTCGCCCTATTAAGACTCGCTTTCGCTGCGGCTCCGTCTTTTCTCACTTAACCTCGCTATTTAACGTAACTCGCCGGTTCATTCTACAAAAGGCACGCCATTACACTTTAATGTGCTTTGACTACTTGTAGGCACACGGTTTCAGGTTCTCTTTCACTCCCCTTCCGGGGTTCTTTTCACCTTTCCCTCACGGTACTGGTTCACTATCGGTCACTAGTTAGTATTTAGCCTTACGAGATGGTCCTCGCTGTTTCAACCGGGATTCCTCGTGTCCCGGCCTACTCAGGATCCTGCTAGGCGTTATTCGGATTTCGCTTACGGGGCTCTCACCCTCTCTGGCTTACCTTCCCAGATAATTCAACTATCCTCTTAACTGCCACGTCGCAGTCCTACAACCCCCAATGATAAATCATTAGGTTTGGGCTCTTTCCTCTTCGCTCGCCGCTACTACGGAAATCGATTTTTCTTTTTCTTCCTGCAGCTACTTAGATGTTTCAGTTCACTGCGTCTTCCTTTTATTACCTTAACAGCAATAAATGATGCATCTCCTGCACCGGGTTCCCCCATTCGGATACCTCCGGATCTTAGTTTACTTACAACTCCCCGAAGCTTTTCGTAGTTTGTCACGTCCTTCATCGGCTTCTAGTGCCCAGGCATTCACCGTGCGCCCTTTTCTACTTGACCTTACTCAAGATCTCTCTTCTCGGTCGCTCTACAATCTGTTCAATGATTGTCTCGGTTTTTTCTTGGATTATATTCAGTTTTCAATGTACTAACTCATCGGACCTCTCGGTCCAATGGAGGCTAACGGGTTCGAACCGATGACCTCCTGCGTGCAAAGCAGGTGCTCTCCCAACTGAGCTAAGCCCCCAATTTTATTTACTTTTTTCGCCCTCTCAGGCTCCACATAACTCTATCTCTTTTTTAAAGCTATGTCAATGGGCCTAAATGGACTTGAACCATCGACCTCACGCTTATCAGGCGTGCGCTCTAAACCAGCTGAGCTATAGGCCCGACTTTACGCTTGGCGTATTCCTTCGTTTTGAGATAGTACCCTCAAAACTAAACAAAGTTTCTTCAGTGTGCTTCCGTACTCCGCTGACTTCTTCT
>NZ_AZFM01000061.1 GCF_001434335.1 Lactobacillus kalixensis DSM 16043 | reverse complement strand
GCACATATCATTGCCGAGCTACTTTTTCAATAGTACTTCAGTTTTTGACGCTTACTTTATTTTAAACAGAAAAAGTCAATCGAACTCACTATGCGCGAGTTTGATTGACTTTTTGTTTTTTCTCAATTTATGAACTGAGATTTATTTGTTATCTTCTCCACTGGCCAGATTAATAATCGGACTGCAGACTGACAAAATAAACGCAATTGCGATAATCCAGCCGAGATAATTTTGAATACGATTATGAGCGATTATTGGCGTCAACGACCAGAAAGTGTGATTCTTAACCGCTACAGCAATAATGATCGCAGCAATAAGCCACAAAATGATAGCAGTCCATTTGACGAGCTTATGTAATGTATTAAACGTCATAAATTTTCCTCCAAGCAGCCGTGATTACTTTCTCTTCAAGTAGATGTACCAAATAATGTATGGTATTGCGACCAGCACCGCGCAGATGGCTAAGATACCTAAAGTCACTAATTTAATCTCTGTCGTCTGCACCACACCAGCGCCGTCGACTTTTCTGACCATGATGAAAATTGCTGTGATGACAAAAAGGATAATCCAAATCAGCCCACTAATCTTCCAAGCTTTCATATTTTTCTCCTACGTTTTTGGATTAAATATGCGCTTTTTATGTTGATCTGTCAACTGTTAATACAATGATAAAGTTCCATTTCTCTTAACATACTTATCTGTTAGATTGAAAACTAAGATACCGATTATCAGCCATAATGCGGCATTAAACACAGATCCGGCTAAATAAAATGGCATACTATAGGAATGATTATTAATAGCCAATCTCATCCAACTTACCATTGGACAAATTGGTAAAAATAAAGAAAAGATCTTAGTTAATCCTGAATAATTTTCAAAATTAACAAGTAAAACTCCCAAATAAATATATTGAAAAATCACTAATGTACTGCCAATTCTCTTAAAGCGCAGTATCAAACTAACAATGAGATACCCTAATCCAACAGTTACTACTAATGCTAATAAAAAGGGAACTGCTAGTACCACAGGAATCTTAATCCAATGATTAGTAAAGATCATGATAACTAATAAAATTAGCACTGCTTGAACAAGTGAAACTATAATATTTACAATGCTTTTATTTAGAAATAGTCGTTTGGAAGAGATTGGCATCAAATATTGCTGTTCTAAAATGCCATTTTTTGCTTGATTCATCACTGTCATACCCATTTGGCTAATTGTATTTTGAATCAAACTCCATAAGACATAGCCAACTACTAATGCATTCAATGAAGTTCCTAGAACGCCACCACCTACAAGACTTCCGCCCCAAAAAATAGCCATGAACATTAAAACTAATAAGAAAAAATCGGAGACATAGTTAAACAAATATCTCTTGTATAAATAGAATTGTCGCCAAAATTCCGCCTTGAAACTAGTCATCGTTAACCTCCGCATAGTGCTTAAAGATTTCATCTAATCCTCTAGTTACTGTTTGAATTTTTACTATTGGTAATTCACTCAGCATTTTAAGTACCTTTGATATATCTTTTTGGTCTTTAACACTTAAGCGATATGTCAGATCCGATTTATTTACTATCTCGCAATACGCTATTGCCATCCCTACTTCTTCATCATTAAGCGATCTAGAAAGAGAAATTTCAAAAACAGCCTGCTTATTTAATCTATCCAAACTATCCTTGACACTATCAGAGAATACTAACTGTCCATGATTGATTAGTAGGATCTTATTGGCTACTTTTTGTGCAAAATCTAATTGATGAGTAGTAACTAAAATACCTACACCATTAGATGACAACATTTCCAGGCTATCTATCATTATCTTAACTGCCGTTAGATCCAATCCTAGAGTCGGTTCATCTAATATCAAAAGCTTCGGATTTGCAATCATTGCACAGCAAATACCAACAATCTGCTGCATCCCTCGACTCAATTTAGTAATCGAAGTATCTTTTTTATCCGTCAAATTAAACTGCTTTAACAGATCCAATCCCTTTTTTTCTGCTTCTTTTCTATTAAGGCCACGCTGTCCACCCCAGTACACAAAATTTTCCATTGGAGATAGAGCCCAAAACATATTTTTGGATCCTTCTAATAAAACACCAGTATTTTTTAAAAGTGGTAAATTGCTATTAGTAACGTCTTGCTCATCAAACAGTATCTTGCCTTCATCAGGACTTACTAGGTTTAGAATCATTTTTAAAGTTGTTGTTTTTCCTGCTCCATTTGGTCCGAGAAATGCCACAATATCGCCATGATTCACTTCAAAGGAAACATTAGAGACAGCTTTTTTCTTACCTTTTTGGTAAGTTTTTGAAATATTGTTTACGGATAATAAAGTCATGACCTACCCTCTCTTTCTGCTTGACGGCGTATAACTTCCAAATCATATATAAGATGTATCAGCAGATAGATCCATGCATCGATTCTTGCTAATTATTATGAACTTTAAATTACTTTTTTCTTAAAAAAGTAATATTTGAACACATTATTTCATATATGACATTTCGGCAATGTATTCGCTACTACTTTTGCACCATATTTATTCAAAAAACTAATAATCTCATCAGCTGATTTTTTATCTCCGCTAAACAGCGCCTTATAATAATTCGCCACAATTTTATAGATCCCAAAGTCAGGAATACTAGCTAACGAGTCAATGATTCTAAAGCCATAAACTGCACTATCAGATTGCTTATTTTTATAGCAATTGTAGAAATAATTCATGCAAATAGATGCAATTATTCTTTGTGTACTGATGGGCTTATTCTTAATATCAGTTTTCAAAATCTGTCTCATATAATATTCAAGTTCATCAAAATCAAAAATCAGCATTGAATTACTAAAAAGTTGCAACGTTGAAACATTTTCAGCCCAATTCTCAACTTCATAAAACTTTCTTTTGATCTTATTCTTTTCCATTTGACTCAATGAACCAATCTTGTTGTTCACAACTGAATCAATAAGAAGGACAGAAGTCTTGATATTATCATCCATATTGGAATCTTGGATTTGCTCATTCAAACGAGCTACTTTCTCCTTGTCCTTCTCGTTAAAGGCAGCTAGTAATTGTACCTTCAAGTCGGGCTCACTCTTCACTTGCTCGCCCTCAGAGAAGATGCGATTCATAATCTCTTCTTCATCAACATTGTTCAGCATTAGAATCTTCAAAAAATCGACCGCACTGATTTTATTCATTCCACGCTCAACTTTTGAATAAAATGAAGTGGTAACTACGCCATGGATAAATTCTTTTTGTGTTAGGCCCAAGGATTTTCGCGTTTGTTTTAACACTCTACTAATCGTGAGATCATCAATCATGCTTATCCCTCCCATGTAAATCAACTTTTTAATTAATATTAATATTTTATCAGATAATATTAATTTTCCCTTAAAGTAATTGAGAGGATGAGTAAAAAGCATATTAATAAGCACCTATTGCACATTAAATGCCATTTGTAGCCAAAATTAATAATCTGATCAAAAATAATGATTGACAGTTAATATTATGGATATATAATTAGAAAATATAGATAATCTGAAACTTGAAAGCTAAGATTCATGCTCTTTTCGCATGTTTCCTGGCTTTT
>NZ_AZFM01000060.1 GCF_001434335.1 Lactobacillus kalixensis DSM 16043 | reverse complement strand
CAAATGACCTTTTTTAATTTAGGACATAGTGTCCAACTTCATTTTACAATCGGCCATAAAGTTATTTTCTTTTTATTAATTAAACTGAAACTTGAAAGGTGAGAATTATGACTAACTATTATATGCATCCGCAACGCTCTTACATAAGTATTACAAAGAAAATACAAGTTGCACAACAAACAAGAACAGATAGAGAAACTAACATCGTAGAAACTAGGTTTAATATGCTTAACCTAACTACTGAGCAGAAAATCACAACTGATTGGATTAGACTGCCACTAGAAGAAGGTACTTTTGTAGATGTTCTTGCTAAACAAATGCCAGTTTTAAGCCAAAACTTACCTTTAATTGAAACTACTTATAACAAAATGGTAGGAAATAGAAGAATGTCACAAAAGTTATGTAGCAGTTTCTTGTTAAGAGATGGAACTTCGGCAAAACGATACATGCCAATAACTGATTCGATTAACACGTTCTTAGTGGCATATCATAATCATAACGATAGAATACCGCTAAATACTGGTGGGCGTGTAATAATGCCACATGCTACAGAGATAGTGGCTATTATTGTGGAATAATTTTTATTGAAAAAATCGCCACTTTTGTATACACTTAGTATATATAAGAAAGAGGCGAAAAATTATGACTGTAAAATTAAGAAAAGTTGGTAATTCCAAAACCTTAACAGTGCCTAAAGAAATAAGTACTGTAGGTACAGAATACACGGTGAAAAATGATGGCATGAAAATAGTATTCACACCTGTTATGAAAAAGAAAAATATTTTTGCTACAAAGGATTGGAAGGATTATGATTACCAAAAAGATATTCAAGAAGATCCAGAACTACGGTCAGTAAAACCGGTTGGCCGAGAGGTAATTGATTAATGATTTTTCCAAAAAAGGGCGATGTAATTGTAGCAGATGCAGAACCGCATTCTGGACATGAGATGGGTGGACATGATCCAAAAACTAAAAACATACGAAGACATTATGTAGTTATGAGTACTGATGAGTATAATGAAGCGACTCATATGTTCATAGGAATGCCAATTACTACTTCAAGTAAATACGAAAATAATCCAAGATATAAGCCTATATTAATACCAGGTGGTAATGGTGAAGGTGTAAAAGGTTTTGTAGTTCTGTGGCAATTACAAAATTTTGATTTTGAATCTAGGCATGGAAAAATTGTTAATCATGTCAGTGATATATATTTAGATGAACTACAACAATATGTGGATGATATGGTAGGACATGATTAATTTAATTATTTGATTGGATAGTGAGAAGAAAGAATTTTTCTTTCGAAAATAGCCTAAAAGAAAAGCATTCCTCAATGGTGAAAACCACAAAAGGGATGTTTTTTAATATTTAGCTAACTATCTGCGTGTGTAGTAATAGTAATAATATAATCTGTCACCAATTCTACGAACAATTACATGACGTTGTAATTGATTTTGATTACTGTTAGGTTGATTGATTACGTTATTCGAGTTACCACGAGTAGCTCTACGAGATACAGAATCTTTTCTTTCTGCTTTTTGCACTTTAGGAGCGTGGCCTTTGACATATAATTCAGTAGTACGTCCAATTTGTCTTTTAACGACATCATCCGGCTTGTCCCAGTTCAGATTGGATCTATCTTCCATCAAGTAGCTCATCATATTCTTATAAAGCAATTGAGCAGCATTCTGTCCATTACCTTTAATATTACCTTCTGAAAGATTATCGTACCCTGTCCAAACACTCATTACATAGCTTCGAGTATAACCTACAAACCATGAGTCTTTTGGTGTGTTGCGATAGCTAGGGTAGTTCTTTAACTCATCGTCAGAATACTTAACTGTACCAGTCTTACCGGCTTGATATAAGTTGCGGATTTGAGCTTGAGTACCTGAACCACGAGTAATAACACCTTTTAGCATATCAGTAACCATATATGCTGTACCGGCTCTCATGACACGAGTGCCTGGATCATCATAATTACGAACTACTCCGTCAGGAGTTTCAATTTTAGAAATAAAGGTAGGCTTATGATAGATACCATTGTTTGATAATGCACTGTAAGCACCGGCTAATTGCAAACTTGATGCGTTAGCACCGATACCAACTGAAAGTCCCTGATTCTTCTCAATGTTTATACCCATCTTTTTAACAGAGCTTGATGCTTTTTGTAAGCCAACGGCTTCCAAAGTTCGAACTGCAGGTACATTTCGAGATTGCTCTAATGCATATCGCATTGTCATAGGCCCTAAATAGCGGTTATCCCAGTCGTACAGTTGAATACTTGTACCTTGGTAAACATATGGGGTGTCGTCTAGTGTTTGTGCGGTAGACCAGTTCAAATATTGGATAGCAGGAGCATAATCCAAGAGAGGCTTAATACTAGATCCTGTAGATCTGCCGGTCTGTACTGCCCGATTCAACCCCAATTGAACGTTATCAGGTAAATGCCGACCGCCAATAATAGCAACAACATGGCCAGTGTTAGGATCAACGATAGTAGAACCAACCTGCATTTTATTTTCAGTGAATGGGATCTCTTTAGAATTAGCAAGTTCATATAATTTATTTTGAGCCTTTTGATCAATATTGATAGTAATTTTTAGGTTAGATGTATAAGGATCAAAACCTTTGGCTCGTGCTTCGTTTACAACTTCTTTGATATAAGGATCATCAATTTTTCTTGTTTGGTTAGCTGAGTCACTATTATGTCGTGGTCGTAAACCATCTTGAATGGGTTCATTAATTGCTTGTTGATACTGCTCTTGAGTAATTTTCTTGTTGTTCAACATTGCTTGTAAAACAATATTACGTCTGTAAGTAGCAGCTTTAGGATATAGGTAAGGATCGTATGAAGTAGGGGCGTTTAGCAAACCTGCTAAAAGTGCCGTTTGTGCTAGGTCAATCTTTGAAATAGGTTTACCAAAGTAATAAGTCGATGCTGTACCTATTCCGTAGTTGTTATATCCCATGTAGACTTTATTGATATAAAACTCTAAAATTTGGTCTTTTGAATAATGTCTTGTAACTTGCATAGCAAGCCAAGCTTCTTGTGCTTTACGTCTTAAAGTACGCTGACTAGCATCTGTTGAGAAAACAGATAATTTAACTAGCTGTTGAGTAATACCTGATCCACCGGCAGAAATGTCATGGCCACGAATATTACTGATAAACGATGCCGCAATTCTAAGGGGATCAATACCTAGCGGTTCAGAGTAGAAACGTTTATCTTCAACTGAGACTACTGCGTCTTTTAATTGTTGTGGTATTTTGTCGTTTCTAAGATAAGCACGTTTATCAGAGCCTAATGATAAAAGTAATTTACCGTCATTTGTATAAAGAGCAGATGATCCACCGCTTTGCATTTTATTTGTTGTTATAGTAGGTGAGTCTTTAGCGTAATAGGCAAAAACACCAATACCAGAAACTATGCCAATCATAAATAAAATCATTAACCATTTGATAACTTGACCAACTCCATGCCAGAAGGGATGCTTTTTACGATTACTTGATCGTGTTTCATGATATTCTTCTTCCGGTTCAGCATAATCAATCTCATTAATATTTTCGAGGATAGGATCGCCATTTTCATCGAAGTAATTATTAGCTGGATCATCACTATAATCTGTATAATCATAGTGTTTTTCATCATCTTTACGCATAAGATACCTCATTCTACTAATTATTTATATAGAATAGCTAGAAGATGAAGATAAATCATAATCTATCTGAAACTCAAAAAATGGTAGGACAGGACTTATTTAGAAAAAGTCTGACGACTTAATGAAAAAACAAAAAAGCTCACTCTCTTTAGAGCAATGTAAGCGTCAAAAACTGAAGTATATTGAAAAAGCAGCTTGGCAATGATATGTAT
>NZ_AZFM01000006.1 GCF_001434335.1 Lactobacillus kalixensis DSM 16043 | reverse complement strand
GGAAAAAGCCAGAACCTATAAAGCTTCCAGCTTATTTAGTGCTTTCAAGTTTCAGATAGTTAATTATCTTTATCTTCATTTCTCGTTGTAGTAGTATCTTCCTCACGTTTGCTCGATTGTGCTGTAGAAGAACTTGATTGAGTAGATTGACGACGAGTAGATGATGATTGAGCTCGAGAAGAGCTTTGATCAGTTCGGCTAGACTGATTTGTACTGCCACTATAATAGTTAGAAGTGATATTAGTATTAGCTTGGGTGTTAGTTGATGAAGAACTGTTAGTATTTGATTCTTCATCTTCTTCATCATAGTTGGCGGAATTATCACTAATTCCTGCTGGAGCATGACCACGTACAAATAATTGCCATTGACCTGAATTACCAGTAGCTAATTCAGGTGGGTTAGAATTTTTAACAATTCGCGCTCTAATGACAGATGAAGGCTTTACCCAATTTGCATTTGTCTTTTTACTCATTAGGTAAGTCATCATGCTGCGGTACATTAATTGAGCTGATTGTTGACCGACACCTGAAATAGTACCATCTTTTAGATTATCATAACCAGTCCAAACACTCATTACATAACTTCTAGTATAACCAACAAACCAGGAATCCTTTGGAGTGGATGAATATGAAGGATATCTTGCTAATTCTTCATCTGAATACTTAACTGTACCAGTTTTACCAGCTTGGTAAAGACCTTTAATCTGTGCACGTGTACCTGACCCAGATCTAATTACTCCTTTAAGCATATCAGTGATCATATATGCTGTTGATCTCTTCATAACTCTAGTACCACTAGAATCATAATTTCTACTTAATCCATCTGGAGTTTCAATCTTAGATACAAATTGCGGTTTGTGGTAAATTCCCTCAGTCGCAAAAGCACTGTATGCACCAGCCATTTGTAAGCTTGAGGCGTTTGCACCAATGGCTACAGAAAGCCCTGAATTCTTTGGTACATTAATTCCCATACGCTTAACAAATTTAGAAGCTCTAGAAACACCAACTTCAGCTAATGTCTTAACAGCTGGAACGTTTCGAGATTGCTCCAATGCATAGCGCATTGTCATTGCTCCTTCATAGCGATTATCCCAGTCGTAAAGTTGAATATTAGTACCAGGGTAAACATACTTGCTATCATCTAAAATCTTGGCTGTTGACCAGTTTAAATACTGGATAGCAGGGGCGTAATCAAGAACTGGCTTAATTGATGAACCAGTAGATCGACCAGTTTGAACAGCCCTGTCAAGTCCAAGCTGAACAGAAGGCAAGTGTCGACCACCTAAAATTGCAACAACGTGACCATTATTTGGATCAATTACTGTCGCACCAATTTGCATCGCGTCGTTAGTAAAAGGCACTTCACCATTATTAGCTAATTCGTATAGTTTATTCTGAGCCTTTTGATCAATATTGACAGTGATCTTGAGGTTATCATTATATGGATCAAAACCCTTTGACCTAACTTCAGAAATTACTTCTTTGATATATGGATCGTCAATCTTACGAATCTTAGATTCTGTATTTGTACGACGCTTCTTTAACCCTGTCTTGATATTCTCATTAATAGCTTGTTGATACTGCTTCTTTGTGATCTTATTGTTATCTAACATCGCCTTCAAAACAATATTACGACGATATCTAGCTTTTTCCGGATAAAGATATGGATCATAAGCCACTGGGGCGTTCGGTAAGCCTGCAATGAGAGCTGTTTGTGCTAAATCAAGCTGATTCAAATTCTTTTTGTAATAGTAATTAGCTGCAGTTCCCATTCCATAATTACCGTAATTCATATAGACCTTATTAATATAGAATTCTAGAATTTGATCTTTACTATATTCTCTTTGAATCTTCATAGCAAGCCATGCTTCTTGAGCTTTACGTCTTAAAGTTCTTTGTGAACTATCAGTTGAAAAAACAGTTAATTTTACAAGCTGTTGAGTAATTGTAGACCCACCAGCTGCAATACTGTTACTTTTAGCATTAGTCAACATTGAACCAACAATTCTGATTGGATCTATACCAAGTCGATCATTATAAAAACGCTTATCTTCGACTGAAACCACAGCATCTTTTAATTGTTGTGGTATTTGTTTATTTTTAACATAAATTCTTTTTTCTGTACCAAGCGAAAGAAGAAACTTACCATCATTAGTGTACAAACTCGAAGTACCACCACTTTGTAATTGGTCTTGACTAATATTAGGAGCATCTTTTGCATAATAAGCAAATAACCCGATACCAGATACAATTACTAATAATATAAGCAGGAAAATCCACTTAATTATGCGTGTCCATATACGACCTCCGCTTTGGCGATTATGATAGTTTTTCCTACGCGATTCTCTTGATTCGTTACTTCTATTTGCCATTCTCTACATTCCTATCTGCAATAAAATGATCTACTGCTGTCAAATATGGAAGAGTAGGTCGAAAACTGCTCTTAATTTCTATAGAGTGTTCTTCGATCTCTTGCAGTGTCATTGAGCTTTTATTTTTTGTTTTCCAGGATTTAATTACAAAACTAGCTGGAGTAACAAAATATCTCTTCAAACTAGTAAAACCAATTATCGTAAAACAAATCCCTTGCTGTTTTAAACATGCATCTAAATGAAATATTTGATGTTCGTGGAAGTTTTTTAACGGAAAGTTAGTTTTATTTCTAGTTTCCTTTGCTTCAAAGTCTAGATAATACCCTTGATAAACACCGTTATAGTCTGTAGTTGAAGCTTGTCTAAAATAAGCTTCTCTGATTACCGCTTTGGATCTTTTAGGGTAATCTACTTTAACTATTTGAATTGGGGTTGGCTTTTTATGAACAACTGCAATTTCTTCTTCAAGATAGTACTTGTTAGATTCATTAATTTGCTGTTCCAGTGTCATACCACGATCAGAGAAGCTAACACTTTTCTTATGTTGGTATACACTTCTTATTTTAGGTTTATTTGCTGTTTTTCTAAAAGCGGCCAAGCTACCGCTTGGATATTTGACCATTAATCCACCACCTGCTAGCATTATATCAATAAAGAACATATTTTTGAATAAAGGAAGTATATTGCATTATGCAACGACTTTGGGTCACAGGATATCGGAGTTACGAACTTGGGGTTTTTGGTGATAAAGATCCTAAAATAACCGTAATTAAATATGCCTTGAAAAATTATTTTAAAAGCCTTCTTGAAGAAGGAGAGTTAGACTGGATTATCACTGGTGCCAATCTTGGTATTGAACAATGGGCTGCAGAAGTTGGCGTTGAAATTAGAGATGAGTATCCTGTCCGCATTTCAATGATGACACCATATGAAGAATTTTCCAGTCGTTGGAATGAAAATAATCAATCTAAATTCTTAAATCTTAAAAATCAAGTAGATTTTTTTGCATCTACTTCTAATACGCCGTATCAAAGCCCAGTACAATTACGTAACTATCAAAACTTTATGCTCACTCATACGGATCGAGCCGTAATGATTTATGATGAAGAACATCCTGGAAAGCCAAAATACGACTATAATTTAATCAACAACTACAGGGAAAATCACGACTATCAACTAGATTTAATTGATTTTTATGATTTGCAAGATGCCGCTGAAGAATATGAAGAAGCTAATTCTCCAAATAATTTTATTGAATAATTGAATGGAGCTACATTATAATTTAAAAGAAACAGTATATTTTGAGAAAAGAGAAAATATTATGGTAAGTATTTTGAATAATCAAACAAGTAATCAAGAATTTTTAGATTTTGTTGTTGATGAAATTCATAATGCTGATGTAGCCTCAACTCACGAAGGAGAACCCTCAGCACAAGTTTGTGACTTAATGATGAACAAAAACGGTAAATTATACATTACCACTTCCCAGAATAACCCATTTTTCAAGGATCTTATTAACCAACCTAAAGTAGTAATTAACGGCTATAAAGGGGAAGGTACAATGGATTCATGTGGCTTTTCAATTCGAGGTAATATTAAAGATGTTGATCATTTATACATCGATGAAATTTTTGAAAAGAATCCATATTTAAATGAAATCTATGCTGACGATGTTGAAGCAGCAAAAAAGGATTTACATGTTTTAGAAATTGAGCCTACTTCTGCAAGTTATCTTGATCACAGAACCAATCCTATTTTTACTAGAAAATTTGAATTTTAGTTTTGACCTTATTCTAGAACCGAATATTATTAAGCTTTTACTAAAGTTGAGAAACTGGTTTCATGCATCTACTCTTTTTGCTAAAATAAGAGAAGATGCAAAGGAGCTGTCAGGTACATGGCAAATTTAAATGATATCAAATTATCATCAGATGATATTTTAAAGAAGCAATTTAGACAAAAAGTCAAAGGTTATGATCCTGATGAGGTAGATGCTTATCTTGATCAAATTATTTCTGATTATGAGACTTTCTCACAAGTGATTGAAGATCTCTATGGTCAAATTGGTAAGCTTCAGCGAGAATTAATGGAGGCCAATGAAAAGGCTAAACATAATTCAGTCGCTGCGGCTCCAAGTATGAATATTTCGCCAGAAGATGGTGTTCGTACATACACACCATCTTCAAGAAGAAGTGTTCAATCATCAAGTTTTGACAATGATCGCGGTGAAATATCTACTAATATGGCGATTATTCAAAGAATTTCAACATTAGAGAGAAAAGTTTATAACTTAGAACAACGAGTTTATGGCACACAAAACTAAATTCTTTTGTTATAATGTTTTATAGTGTGAATTTTGCGCAGTCGCGGTTAGCAATTGCTAACTGAGGAAAGTCCACGCACGCACAAGCTGCGATGCTTGTAGTGATCGTATTCAACCTAATAAGTTGGAGGATTATTTTATAATCACGGCGGAAAAAACGCTAAATCTTTTTGACATGCGTTACTATCCTGAAAAGTGCCACAGTGACGAAGCAATAATGGAAACGTTATTGGTGGAACGAGGTAAACCCTGCGAGCGTGCAACCCAAATTTGGTGGGGGCGTCTCGATCTAAGAAAATGAACTAAAGATCGGATTACTACTTTTAAGTAATAAAGATAGATGGCTGCATAAGGTGATTTTGCCAAAATTGCTGGAACAAAACGTGGCTTATAGAAATTCACACTGGCGTGAGTTGAGCTTCTTTGAAGCTCAACTTTTTTATTGAAAATGATTTTTAATTGAGAGAGTAATTAATGAAAAAATATCAACTTTATGCCACCATGGGGGCTGGATTTGAAAGCGTAGTTGCAAAAGAGCTGAATAAATTAGGCTATGAAACTAAAACTGAAAATGGTCGTGTCTTTTTTGAAGGAACTCAAGAAGATATTGTTAAAACAAATCTTTGGTTAAGATCTGCTGACAGAATCAAGATTTTGTTAAAAGAATTTAAAGCATTAGACTTCGATAGTTTATATAATGAAATTTATGCATATGATTGGGCTCAATTATTACCAGTCGATGCAAAGTTTCCAGTTCAAGGACGGACAGTTCGTTCAAAATTACATTCTGAACCTGATGTACAATCGATTACAAAAAAGGCAATCGTTGACAAATTAGTTTCTCAATATCACCGTCGAGGTTTTTTACCAGAAAGTGGTAGTCAATATCCATTAGATATTCATATTTATAAAAATTTAGCTCGAATTTCTCTTGATACGACAGGGCAAAGTTTATTCAAACGCGGTTATCGTGTTGAACACGGTGGAGCACCAATGAAAGAAAACTTTGCGGCTGGACTTTTGGAACTAACACCTTACAATGGGACACACCCCTTAATTGATCCAATGACCGGTTCAGGAACTCTTGCAATAGAAGCAGCTTTGATCGCTAAAAATATCGCACCGGGTACTTGGAGAAAATTTGCTTTTGATGAATTTGATTGGTTTGATACAAAACTTCATCCAGAATTAGTTGACGAAGCAAAAAACCAAGTACGCGAATTAGAAGCACCAATTTGGGCTAGTGATATTGATCAATCTGTTCTTGAAATTGCTAAATTGAATGCACATAATGCTGGAGTACTTCAAGATATTCGTTTCAAGCAAGTTGCAGTTAAAGACTTCAAAACGGATTTAGAAAACGGAATTGTTATTGCTAATCCACCATATGGTAAACGATTAAAAGATCGTGAATCAGCCGAGGCATTATACAAACAAATGGGAGAAGTTTTTTTACCAATGGAAAACTTCAGTCAGTATTATTTAACTGCTGATCCTAACTTTGAAAAATTCTTTGGCAAGAAAGCAACAAAAAAGCGTAAATTATTCAATGGTAATTTAAGAGTTGACTTCTATCAATATTGGGCAAACAGAAAATGATTACTAAAAATCTTAATACAAAAATTTGGGTAATTTCTGATACGCATTTAATCGCAAACAGTTTACATGACCATGGTCAAGCCTTTTCTAGAATGCAAAAAACTAGTCAAGGTAAAGATTTGTATTATCAAGAAATAGCGCTTGACGCTTTTGTTAAAATGGCTAACAGAGAAAATCCGGCAGCAATTGTTGTTACTGGTGATGTTACTTTTAATGGGGAGCGAGTTTCTGCTGAAAAATTTGCCGAAATTTTCAGGGGATTAAAGAAAACAAAGTTATTAGTCATACCTGGTAATCACGATATTTTTGACGGCTGGGCTCGTGAATTTCACGGAAAAAAGCAATATTATGCCGGAGAAATCAGCCCTCTTTTTTGGAAATCAATTTTTAGCAAATGTTATCGTTTAGCAGAAAATACAGACAGTTCGTCTTTAGCTTATAGTGTACAACTTAATCCGCAATATTTCTTGGTGTTAGCCGATTCTAACTATTATGGAACTGAAGAAACTACAGAAGCACCTCATACTAGAGGAGCAATTGGAAAAGAGCAATTAAATTGGATTGAAGAACAATTTAAATATGCTAGCAAGAATAATTTACGTCCAATTTTATTTATGCACCATAATCTTTACGCTCATAATCCTGCAGTCAATAGAGGATATGTGATTGATGATGCAACTAAGCTAAGACGTTTATGTGCTCGTTTTAACGTTAAGCTCGCATTTTCAGGTCATATCCATGCTCAAAACATTTTAGGCCCACAAGATGAAACACCTACAACAGAAATAGTTACTTCAAGCTTTTGTTCGACTGACCAAGGGTATGGAGTCGTACGCCTTCATAGCCGCCACATTACTTATATTCGCAAGTCATTTGATATGCGACCATATCTTACTGAGAAGGAAAGACAAGATGATACTCTATATAATTTTCACAGCTATTTAAAGAATTTGCAGCTTGGAACTTTAGCAGCAAATTTGATGCAGGAAGATTTACAAAAGAATCATAATAATCTTGATTTAGTTAGAGAAATGGGAAAGCTTTTTGCTCAGATGAACTATAATTTCTATACTGGTCGTAATCATTTAAAAAAGAGCCAGCTGGCAAAAATTCATGCGACAGAAGCATATCAAACATTAATTAAGCAACACCCTGAATTTGAAATTTATTTAAAAACTTTGTACGATACTTCAGAGCACAGTAACTTACAGGTTAAAATTAGATATTAACAAGGTAGGGAAAATTTGAAAAAACATTTTATTTTTTTAGATAAAGCCGGATTAATTTATTATTGTTGGATGTTTATCATTCTTTTTATTGGTCAAATCTTGGGTTATGAGGGAACAGATAAAATTAATTGGCCAGCAATTATTTTCATCTCACTCTTTTTTGTGATACTGATCTACACATGGCTAACATCATATTACACAGACAAAGTTTTAAAATTTCCATATCGCACAAAAATCAAGTTAACTCAGAAGCCACATGAAGTATGGCGATGGAAGAAATTCAGTATTCAGAAAATACAATATTCTAAAATTCAAAGTTCATATTTATTTACACTCAATTCTAAAAAAAGGAAGAACCGCTAAAAGTTCTTCCTTTTTATTACAATTAATCGTTTACTGCTTGAGAATTAATACCTACAATCGGATTGCCATTTTCATCAAAATAACTATCAAGATCACGGCACCAAATCATAGCCATTGTATGTTGACCAACATGGACACCAACAACCGGTCCAATAAAACTAGCAGAAAATTTCACTTCTGGGAATTTTTCTTTATAATCAGCTAACCATTCTTTTTCACGTTTTTCATCTAAAGCATCAAAGATTGTACTTTGAATCTTGTAAGGTACTTCACTAATTAATTTAGCAAAATCTTTTTGAATGTGCTTGTAAGCCCGGCGGTATTGTCTTTCTTTTGCAATTGCCGAAATTTTTCCTTCACCTTGAACATCTATTGACAGTATTGGCTTAATATGTAGTAAACTACCCATAAAACTTGCTGCATTAGATAGACGACCGGTTCTCTTCAAATGGTTTAGATCATCTACCATAAATCGAACATCCATGGTTTTCTGCAGATCGGCTAAATCATGCATAACTAATTCAGCTGAAGCACCGTTTTGAAGTAAGCGCGCTGCTAAAATTGCAAAATCTGCTTCACCCGCACAAGTAATTTTAGTATCAAATAAATGTATTTTTATTCTAGTTTCTTCTTGAACTAAACTTTGTAAAGAACTGTAAAAACTTGATAACCCACTTGAAATTGGAATTATGAAAACATCCGTATAATCATGATCTACATATTCGTCAATTTTCTTTTTAACTTGGCCAATTGCTGGCTGCGACGTGGTTGGTAAAATTTCTTCAGAATTTAATTTTTGATAGAATTCTTCATATCCTATATCGATTAAATCCATATAAGTTTTATCATTCCAAATAATTGGAATTGGTAAGACATCAATATTGTACTTTTCTTGATCTTCTTTTGATAAATAAGCAGAACTATCGGTTAAGACTATGCTTTTCATATATTATTCCTCCTCCATATATTCTAATGTATACAGACGGAAAAAGGGAATCTTTGATATAATAAAAGCAGAAAATTTTTAGGAAGTACTTTTAGAAAAGAAAAATGCAAGCACTATATTTATTAATTTCATTAGCAGTTATCGGATTAGATCAAGGCTTAAAAGCTTTTATTGTTGCAAATTATCAAGTCGGCGAAGTTCATCAATTAATTCCAGGCATTTTATCTTTTAATTATCTACAAAATAATGGTGCTGCTTGGAATGTTCTTCCTGGACAAATGATTCTTTTTTACATTATCAGTGTAATTGCAATCGCTGTCTGCCTTTACTTTTTATTCAATCCAAAATATAAAAATAATTTATTTGATATTGGATTGGCGTTTGTTTTAGGTGGGATCGTCGGTAATTTTATTGATCGAATTCATTTAAAATACGTAGTTGATATGATTCAGCTTGATTTCATTCACTTTAATATTTTCAATATTGCAGATTCTGCGATAACTATTGGTGTAATTATTATTTTTATTTATCTTATATTTTTTGATAATACAGAAAGCAAATAATGACAGAAAAATATACATTAAAAGTAACTGACTCAGATATTCGTTTAGATAAATATATCTCTGAACACATTGAAAATTTATCTCGAACTAGAGTCAAAGAATTAATTAAAGAAAAAAATATTCTTGTTAACAAAAAACAGGAAAAAGTTTCATATAAAGTTCAAGCAGGGGACGAAATCAGCGTTACTGTTCCAGCGGTTAAGCCTCTAGATTTAACGCCTGAAAATATTCCATTGGACATTGTCTACGAAGATGATGATGTTATTGTTGTTAATAAGCCTCAGGGAATGGTCGTTCATCCATCTGCAGGGCACCCTGATCATACTCTTGTTAATGCACTTTTGTATCATACTCGCAATTTGGCAGCAAGTCCTGAAGGTTTTAGACCTGGGATTGTTCACCGTATTGATAAAGATACATCTGGACTTCTAATGATTGCTAAGAATAGTCAAGCCCGCGAGTCTTTAGAAAAGCAATTGGCTAACAAGACTAACGAAAGATATTATTTAGCAATTGTTCACGGTAATTTTGGTGAAGAAAATGGTAAGATTGATGCACCAATTGGCCGAAACCCAAATGATCGTAAAAAAATGGCCGTTGTTGAAAATGGCAAAAATGCTGTAACCCATTTTAAGGTATTAGAGCAATTTAAGAATTACAGCTTAATCAAATGTAAACTCGAGACAGGACGAACCCATCAAATTAGAGTACATTTATCATACATTGGGCATCCCGTAGCAGGAGACCCACTTTATGGTCCAAAGAAAACTCTAAAGGGGTCCGGTCAGTTTTTGCATGCGGAAGTTTTAGGTTTTAAACATCCAAAGACTGGCAAACAATTAACATTTGAAGTTAAGCCACCTAAAATTTTTGAAGATACGCTTAATGAACTTAGAAGAGAAAAGTGATTAAATGAAACGGTATTTAATTCTTGAAGATGGTAGTTCTTTTCCAGGTGAGGGGATAGGGGCTTCAATTATTTCAACTGGAGAGTTAGCAATTCAAACTGCTAATTTTGGATATCAAGAAGCATTAACCGATCCTACTAACGCTGGTAAAATTTTGGTTTTTACTACTCCAATGATTGGAAATAGTGGTATTAACTCAATTGATTATGAAAGTATTGATCCAACTGTTAAAGGAATTATTGCTAATGATGTTGCTTTAAACATTTCAGATAATGGAAATTTTCAGGATCTAGATTCTTTTTTAAAAGAAAAGAAAATTCCTGCAATTTTTAATGTCGACACTCGAGCTCTTGTTCATCGATTGATGAATGAAGGAACAATTAAAGCATCAATCATGGATACAGATGATGAGCATGCTTTTGATCAAATCAAAGCTTTAGTTTTGCCTAAAAATAAGTCAGCAACTGTTTCGACCAAAAATGCCTATGCTGCACCAAATATTGGTAAAACGGTTGCAGTTCTTGATCTTGGATTAAAACACTCAATGCTCAGAGAATTATCATTACGACAAGTTAACGTAAATGTTCTTCCGTATAATGCAAAGCCACTTGATATTGAGAATTTAAGACCAGATGGAATTATTATTTCTAATGGTCCAGGTAAAGCTGAAGAAGTCCTTCCAGTAGTCAAACCAATCTTGGATCATTTTTATCAAAAATGTCCTATTCTTGGTATTGGTTTAGGTTTTTTGGTGTTAAGCGATTATTTAAATTTAGAATTAGTGGATTTACCACAAGAATTTAATGGCATAAATTATCCAGTTATTGAACAAAATTCAAACTTAATTTGGCAAACTTCAATGGATATTGACAAATTAGTTTTACCAGATAGTGTCAAGCTCAATATGAGTCATGAGTATTACGAATTACATACTGAATTACTTGCCGGTTTTGAAATGGAAAATGAAAAGTTAATTGCCACTGCCTTCAATCCTGAAGGAGCACCTGGCAGTTTGGATGCTTTAGAAATTTTTGATCGTTTTTTAAAGATGATGAGGTAGGGAAATGCCTTTAGAGAATGATTTAGATAAAGTTTTAATTATTGGTTCTGGACCAACTTTAATTGGTAGTGTAGCAGAAATGGATCTCTTAGCTAATGAAGCAATTGACGCTTTAGTAGAAGAAGGAATTCAAGTAGTTTTAGTAAATCCTAATCCAGCTACGGTTTCTACTGATAAAAGAGAAGATGTGACTGTTTATCTTGAACCAATGACTCTTGATTTTTTAAAGAGAATACTAAGAATGGAGGAACCGGATGCAATTTTAACTGCATATGGTTCAACTACAGGATTAAAGGTTGCTCATAAATTATTGCAAGATGGGATTCTTCAACAGATGAACATCCGGTTTTTAACCCTTAATCCAAAATTACTAACGATTGGTAATCAACAAAAAAGAACTGAATTTTTAAACAAATTAGATATTTCTGTTAATCAATCTTGGCAATTATCAAATTTGAAAGCTAATGACTTAGTAAATCCAATTAAAAAGATTCCTGATTCAGTATCGTTTCCAGTTTTAGTTACCAAATATCATCGCTATGTTCATAACGAACATTTGGGTTTCAAAACCCCTGATGAATTAATCAACTTTTTTAAAAATGAAAGTCAAAGTGAAACTTTTTCTTGGAAGCATTATCGCTTAACTGAAGATTTATCTACTTGGGAAGAAGTTATTGTAAATATTATTCGCGATAGTTCCGGTAACATCGTATTTATTAATTTTGCGGATTCGATTGAACCTGTTGGGATCAACTCAGGTGATTCAACAATTGTCATGCCGGCATTAACATTGAATAATGATCAAATTCAAGAATTACGAGCAATCAGTAAAAAAATTGCAGACAATTTAAACGTTCTTGGAATTTTAAGTATTCACTTTGCGGTAAGACATCATGGAACACAAATCGAAACAAAGGTTTTAACAATTACTCCACGTCTTACTAGAAGTGCTGTTTGGATTCAAAGATCAGGATTATATGCTGTGGGTTATATTGTAGCCAAAGTAGCATTAGGTTACTCTCTTAACGAGATTACTGATCCTATTTCTGGATTAAATGCTGCAGTTGAACCGACTCTTGACGCAATTTCAATTAAAATGCCATATTGGTCATTATCTGAGTCTGGTTACAATCATTATCGATTAGGAAACCGAATGCAAGCGAGTGGGGAAGCACTTGGAGTTGGACAGAACTTTGAATCTGCTTTTATTAAGGCACTTGCCTCGACCACCGATTTTGACATAGCTTCAAACACCTTTATGGAAGAGATTAAAAAGGATAAAAAAGAAATCATCGATGATTTGGCCAATCCAGATGAGCTTCATACCATTAGACTTTTAGCTGCCATCTATATAGGGTTAACATACGCTGAATTACAAAATATTATCTTTATTCATCCTGTTTATTACCAAAAATTACAAGATTTAATAAAAATCGGTAAAAATCTTCATGATACGGAAGATTTAGATGCTGAATTACTTTTAGAAGCTAAAAAGCGCGGCTTTACTAATATAATGATTGCAAAAATATGTCATATTTCTTTGATAGAAGTCGAGACTTTACTTAATAAATTTGAAATCACGCGTTCTTATTTAGAAATTGATGGCTCAGCTGGAGTATACCGTCCTAATTTTCATACTTACTATAGTGCTTATCACGTTCAAAACGAAGTAGAGCCAATTAATCAAGACAAAAAAGTTTTGATTGTTGGCTTGCTACCATTACAAGTTTCAGTAACAAGTGAATTTGATTATATGGTGGCTCACGCCGCTAAGACTTTACATAATTTGGGTTATGCAACGATTCTTTTATCAAATAACGATGAATCAGTAGCAGCTAATTATCGTAACATTGATCGGCTTTATTTTGATCCAATTACTGTTGAAAATATTGTTTCAGTTGCTCGCAAAGAAAATATTAGCGAAGTCCTACTGCAATTTTCAGGTAAAAAAGCAAGCGCTCTAAGGCAACGTTTAATTGAAAATGGTTTGCATATTTTGGGAAGTCAAGTTTACAACTTAAGAGAAAAAATTGACCAATTATTAGCAAGCCCGCTACCGCATCTAAAACGAGTACCTATCTTAACAACCAAGAGTGAAACGAAAGCGATAGATTTTGTAAACGAATATGGCTTTCCAATTTTGATTGGCGGTTTTAGTAAAGAAGTTAAGCAGAAATCAGCAGTAGTTTATGATTTACCAGCTGTTGAAAAATATTTGCAAGAAAATCAACTTGATCAGATTTCAATTTCGCGTTTTATTGAAGGTAACAAATATGAAGTAACTGCGATCTCTGATGGAAATAAGACAACAATTCCAGGAATAATTGAGCATCTAGAACAAACTGGTTCTCACGCATCAGATTCTATTGCTGTTTACAAGCCACAAAGTTTTAGTATCGAAGGACAAAATCAGCTTGCCCAATACTCAATTAAGTTGATTAATAAACTTAAAACCCGTGGTATCTTTAACTTGCACTATTTAAAGGTTGATAATAAAATCTACATTCTTCAAATAAAACCTTATGCTGGTCATAATGTTGCTTTCTTATCAAAATCTGTCGATAAAGATATTACAGCTTGTGCAACTAAAGCAATTGCAGGAGTTAGCTTAGCAGAGATGGGGTACGAAGAAAAGTTATGGCAAAGCAATGATTTTATTCATGTTAAAATGCCTGTCTTTTCATATATCAACTATGATAGTGGCAATACCTTCGACTCAAAGATGAAATCTTCCGGTTCTGTTATGGGAAGAGATACTCAATTAGCCAAAGCCTTGTATAAAGGATATGAAGCGAGCGATTTACATATTCCAAGTTATGGCACCATCTTTATATCTGTTCGTGATGAAGATAAGAAAAAAGTAACGAATTTAGCACGTAGATTTGACCGCTTGGGTTTTAAATTAATCGCAACTGAGGGTACTGCAAATATGTTTGCAGAAGCTGGTATTACTACAGGAGTTGTTGACAAAGTTCATGAAAATTCACGTAATCTTTTAGACAAAATTAGACAACATAAGATAGTAATGGTAGTTAATATTACTAATTTATCGGATGCTGCTAGTGATGATGCAATTCGAATAAGAGATCAAGCTTTATTTACACATATTCCAGTATTCTCAAGTATTGAAACTTCTGAGCTGATATTGGACGTTCTAGAATCGCTAGCATTAACAACTCAACCAATCTAAAAAAGGACGAAGCAAAATAGTGCTTCGTCCTTTTTGTGTTAATTGATTTTTTTAGCTAAAATATCTTGCTCAACTGGTGTTACTTCAATCGAATTCTGACCAGTATATATGACAAAGCCAGGTTTAGCACCATTAGGCTTCTTAACTCGTTTATCTTGAACATAATCAACTTGAACATGAGAAGACAATTTTCCTTTAGAAAAGTAGGCTGCAATTTCTGCAGCTTCTTTAATATCTTGTTCAGTAGGATGATCATCTTGCAAGATGACATGAGACCCCGGCATATTCTTAACGTGGAACCAATAATCTGCTTTGTTAGCTTTTTTAAGAGTTAACCAGTCATTTTGATAATTATTTTTACCAACTAAAACAGTCTTACCCGATGAAAGCTTGAACTTGTTCAAATTACGTTCAGTAATTTTCTTCTTCCGCGTTTTCTTTTGTGGCTTCTTAATGTAGCCCTGATTCTCAAGTTCTTCAGTAATTTGATCAATATCCTGTGGATCAGCATTATCAATTGCAGTTTGAATTGAATCAAAATATGCAAGATTTTCTTTAGCTAGCTTAATCTGTTCATTAACGTGCTTGATTGAATCACGCAGTTTTTTATATCTTGTAAAGTATTTTTGTGCATTGCGAGCAGGAGAGAGGGCTGCATCTAATTTAATATCAATTGGCTCATTATTTTCATAATAATTGGGAAGTGATATTTTTGTCATTCCTGGTTTTACTTCATTTAAATGAGCATTCAAAATTTCACCACGAATACGATAGCCTTCTGAATTTTCTGCTAAATCTAAATGTTTCTGTAATTTAGTTATTTTCTTTGTTAATTTTTTTGTTTCATTTCTGACAACACGTTCAACACGTGCAGCTTTTTGTTTAACCCAATCTCGATTTGCTTGATATTGATAAAATTCATCTAATGCGTGATTCAAGTTTGTATCTGAACTTTCTCTTTCAAGCTCTAGATGATAAGGAAGATATACAAAGATCTTTCTCTTATTTCTAGGAGTTTTTAAAACAAAAGCCTTAGGATTATTAAATTGATTAAAGAAGGTCTTAAAAGATTGATATGAAAATTCATCTTCAAGATAACCACGTAATTCTTCACGATCATCTCTATCCATACCATCCATAACCTTAATTAAATCATTGATATCATCGAACTGCGCAAATTGTTCTTCACTTAGATTTAAGCCATTTACTCCAGGGTTTAATGGTGGTAACTCATATTTAGCTCTAGGAAGTAACATTCTAGCACGATTTTCATCTGGATTAACCCTCTTTAACAAATCAATAATATGTTGACTTTTATTGTCATAAAGAATTACGTTACTATGTCGACCCATAAGTTCAACTGATAAAACTAATTCAACTTGATCTCCTAATTCGTTGCGATTACTAAAATGGAAGTTAACAATTCTATCTAAGCCAACTTGATCAATTGATTGTAGAACTGAACCTTCTAAATATTTTCGTAACACCATTACGAAGGTAGGTGCCTTATCAGGATTCGAGATTGTTTGTTCAGTTAAATACATTCTCGGATACTGGGCATTAGCTGAAATCAATAATTGATAATTTTTACGATCTTTTCTAAAAACTAAAACCAAATCTTGTTCAAAAGGTTGGTATATTTTAGATAAACGTCCCCCAATGAGAGTAGGGGATAAATCTTTTAATAAGCTATGGATAAATAAACCATCAAAAGCCATGTTAAATCACCTCAAAATACTATTTACATTATACCAATTAATTGGTCTATTCTTAAATCGCATTACTTATTTTACAGATCTTAAGATAGAGCACTAGCTTTGAATATAGTGTGAGTTGGCAAAATGCGATGAATTATTTCAAAAAAACTGGTATACTATACTTTGAATAAAAATACATTAGATCTTCAAAAAGCGACTAAGTATTTTAGTGTTTCACGCTCATTGATATAGAAATATAAAGTGATATCTTTCACAATTTTTCTAGCTTATTTTTTAAAAAACTTAGTCATAACCATTCTTATGGTTCTACTTTGGAAAAAGGAATGTTTTCAGATGAATGTTTTATTTTTTAACACAATAGCAGATCACATCAAAAAAGAAATTTTTCACAAATGTAGTTTAAATCTTTCACAAACTAGGATTCTTTTATTCTTTGACGATGCAGATAATCACGCGTTAACTATGGGAGAGTTAGCTGATGAATTATCGATTTCTTTATCTACCTTAAGTCGTCAGCTTCAGCAAAAGAAAACTAAGGAATTAGTTACAATTACTCGTTCAGAAAAAAATTCAAGTAAAGAAGTAAAACTAAGTGAAGCAGGCTTAAATAAGGTTAGTGAATTAAAACACGCTTTGGCAGAAATTGAAAGTTCGTTGTCTTCTTATATTGACCAAAATGAATTATCAAACTTTTCAAAAGAGCTTACTAGCTTAGCTCAAAAATACAAGAGTGGAGTAGATTCGCTTTAATCGATTCGATCAAAGCGTCTTTTTATGCTATAATTCATCTATGAAATTCGTAGATGAAAGGGTATATAATGAAGATTGCATTAGTAACCGATAGTACAAGTGTACTTACCGAAAAAGAAGTAAAGGAAAATAATGTGATCGTAATGCCTATTCCAGTCATTATTGGTGATAAAGAATACTTGGAAGGCGTTAATATCACATCTGAACAGCTTTTTGAAACACAACGACATGGAGCAGCTTTTCCTAAAACTTCACAGCCAAGTATGGGTAAAATGATTGAGCTTTATAACAAGTTACATGCAGAAGGTTATGAAGCAATTATTGATATTACTTTATCGAGTGGTATTTCAGGCTATAACTCAACTTTACAGAACATCGCTCGTAATAACCCTGAATATCATTTATATCCATACGACTCTAAGATGACAGTTAAATTACAAGGATATTTAGTTTTAGCTGCTGCAAAAATGATCAGAAATGGGTTTACACCAGAAGAAATCATCAAAAAATTGGATGAAATTTCTGAAACCATTGATGAGTTGTTTGTGGTTGATGACCTTAAAAACTTGAGTCGTGGTGGCCGTTTGAGTAATGCAAGTGCATTTATTGGAACCATGCTTCATATTAAGCCTTTATTAACTTTTGAAGATGGTAAAATTGTCGCTTTTGACAAAATACGTTCAATGAAGCGCGCTGTTAATAAAATTGAAATCATTGCTCTAGATAGAATAAGTAAACTAGACTATAAAGATAAGTTACGGCTATTTGTTTTCCATTCTAATGATGAAAAACAAGCTGAAGAACTTAAAGATTTCTGGGAAGAAAAGCTTCCAGGTATGCCAGTTGATGTAGCTGAATTTAGTCCAGTTATTGCAACACACCTAGGTGAGAAGTCAGTTGCTATCGCTTGGATGATTGATATTGATAAAATCGATTTAACTAAATAAAAAATAAAAGGAGTGGCTATTGTGTCACTTCTTTTATTTTGCACGTAGCTATAACCAGTTTATTATTACCTCTGAACAAGCATAGTACTATTGTTATAAACACATGATAACAAAAATATTATCACTGAAATTTAGCCATAACAAATCTCCTATAATTAAAATATCTCATATCAAAACATAAACAAGTAATGATATGAGATATTTTTTATCCAATTAACTTTTTCAATCTTTCTTTTTCTTGAGGACTAGCAAAGCATGCAGCAATCGAATTTTTCAGCATTTGCTTTTCTTCATCTTTTGATAGTCCTGTTTTTTCTTCCAGCTTCTTATATTCTTTAGGCAAGGTAGTATTTGAAACTGTCATGTTATCAGTATTCAAAGTTACCCGTACATTTTCCTGAAGTAAATCTCTAACTGGATAAGTTTCTAATTGATCAAAAACTTTGGTATTCATATTTGAAGTAGCGCAGCACTCTAAAGTAATTTGATCTTTAATCAGTTCTTGCACTAGTTTTGAATCTTCGGTACAACGAATCCCATGACCAATTCGTTTAGTTCCTAAACTCAATGCTTCATAAATTGATTCAGGGCCCATTGCTTCACCTGCGTGTATTGTATAAGGAACTCCGAGTTTTTTTGCTGTATCAAATAATGGCTTGAAATTCTCAATGGCTAATTCTGGAGTTTCAGCACCGGCCAAATCAATACCAACAACGTGAGAAGTCTTCAGCATTTTCTTTGCAAGTAAAACGGTCTCCATATTTTTCTTTTCATTATCATGCTTTCGCATACAGCATAAAATAAAGTTCGCATGAAGATCAGCTTGACCATCATTTAACGCATCTTGCCAATTTAGGAAGTTTTTATAACCAATATCACATGCTTTAACTGCATCTTCCTGTGTCAGATCTTTTTGAGTATGAAGCTGAGGTGCAAATCGAATTTCAACATAGATAAAGCCTTGCTTGCGTAGATCTCTTAATAAATCAAAAACGATCATCTCTAAATCAGTTTTGGTTTGCATCAATTTCAAAGGAAAAGCAAATTTTTCTAAATATTCATTTAAATCATGACAATCCTTTGAAACAGAGAGTTTTTGGTGAAGTTGATCATCATTAAGAGCAGGGAAATGATGTAATTTACTGAGTTTTTGAGCTGTATCAAAGGGTAAGGAACCATCTAAATGAAGATGAATATCTATCAAATTTTGCATTTTAAATCTCCTCGTAAATTCTGTTCATTAAATAATGTTAAATTGTTAATATTCTAGCATTTTTTTCTACAGAAAGCAGTAATTTTTAGTATTAAAAGAAGATTTTTACAAAATAATGAGGTTTTGCTTTTTGAAAACGCTAAATTTCAATCGAAAAAGCGAACATTATTCTATGATTTGATATGGTAGGGAGAATATAAATAAAGAAACTAAAGTATATGTATTAAAATTAGCAATTATTCAACCAATTAAATAAATTTTCAAAGTTGACTACTTACTAATTACTAACAGCAAAAAATTGATCTTTTTCAATTTTAGAACATATGTTTCATTAAAAGAAGATTTTAAGTAAAGATGTCAGTCGATCATTATAGCTATCTCGTAAATAGTCAAAATCTGATGATTTTTAGTTTTATGATTAATCACGTAAATTTAACTATTTTATCAATATCATATACAATCGTTTGATTCATTATTTTAAACTAGCATTCATTTAGATACTATTTACAATTTTCAGCAACTGCATATATCGCAATTCTACGATCATTTTTAATTGAATAACTTAATAGGTAATAATAAATGTTTTTAAAATGTTTATGTGATCAATCTAAAACATCAATAATATCTTACTTTAAAATTCTGAAATAAATTATATGATGATTACTTACTACGAATTAATTTCAGATATTCAATAATTGGATTATTACCAATACATGTTCAAAAATGAGTCGATCACACACTATCTCTCAATTTGTTTTTATTACTTTACATAATATACATTATACGAAGCACCTGCTAGCTAAATTTGCTACTCTCTTTCTATTTTTCAGTAAAAATTATTATCAACTCGCATCTATTTTTTGCTACCACAGATCAAAATCAAACGGAAAATCAAATTCGCGCAATCATATTATTTGAATATTTTTCTAATAACGTATAGTATAATGTATATAAACTATACGTTTGACTGAATAAACTGTTATTTGATATATCTTTCTTTGTTTATTAATTTTTTTTAAAACACATGAATATACTTTCAATGTACAAATAAATTAGTTTAAAATTGTTTAAGGTATATATTGTTTCCTTACAAGATAACCACAATAATACAATTACTACTATATGAAAGGATCTGAGCACCAATGAGTGTCAATCTAGGAGTTGAAATTTCACGCCGGAGACGTGATCAAAGACTTACACAGGAGGATCTTGCTGAATTAAGCGATTTATCGGTTAATTTTATTTCCCGTTTAGAAAGAACAAAAGATCAAAATATTAGTATTCAAAAATTGGATTCAATTGCCCAAGCATTGAATACTACCACTCCTGATATTATTAATAACGCTTATCGTGTTAAAAAGGTTTATCCTAATGGACCTACAAAGGAAACTAATCCTGCGTACATCCAAAAAATCGTTAACGAAATCCGAAAATTACCAAGTGGAGATGCTGAAAAAGTAAGTAAATCTCTGATTGTTTTGCTTAAAACAATGAATAATAACAAATAAACATAAAAAGGTTGTGAACTGTCATCGCGTTCACAACCTTTTTATGTTTAATCATTGAATTTTGAACCTTCAATTTTAATTGTATTAATAATTACGTCTTCAATAGGCTTATCTAATTTATTTTTCTTAACCTTAGCAATCCCATCAACAACGTCCATACCATCAATCACTTGACCAAAAACAGTATGCCTTCCATCAAGCCATGGTGTTCCACCTTGCTTATATTGTTTAATAATTTCTTTGGGATAACCTAACGGCTCCATTTGTTTAATGTATCTCTTAGGCATATTTTTATTCTGGACAATAAAGAATTGACTTCCATTAGTATTAGGACCAGAATTTGCCATTGAAAGCGCACCACGGATATTAAAAAGTTCATTTGAAAATTCATCTTCAAATGGATGTCCCCAGATACTTTCGCCACCTGTTCCATCTCCTTTTGGATCTCCGCCTTGAATCATAAAGTCAGAAATCACACGATGAAATGTTGTATTATCATAATAACCTTTTTGAGCTAAACGTACAAAGTTTTCAACTGTCATTGGAGCTTGTTTCTCAAACAGTTGAATCTTAATATCACCATGATTTGTTTTAATTATTGCTGTAGGACCTTCAATTTTATCTAAGTTTAATTGTGGTAATGACATGTTTTCTCCCTTCAAAAATAGAAACAGAAAAAGTGGCTAATTTACTAAACTAGTCACTTCTTCTCTATTCAATTATTAATTAAATAAATTAACCTTCAAAAGCATCAGTTAATGGAGGAACAACTTGCTTCTTACGAGAAACAACACCTGGAAGTTTAACTTCTGAATCATTCAGCTTCTTATCAAATGCTTTTTCAAAAATAGCCTTATTTTCATCAGAACCAACAACTAGAGCTTCTGAATCAGAATCAAGGATGTTAGTAATTAAGAACATAAACATGTCATAGTTATTTTCTTTAGATGCAGTTTCCATTGCTTTCAAAAATGCTTCTTTACGTTCCATTGCTTCTGGTAAATCAACAACGTTGATCTGAGCAACACGAACATTGTTACCGTTTAATTCAAAGCTCTTAGCATCAAGATCAATTAAATCTTCTTCTGACTTATCAGCAATGTTAGTACCAGCCTTAAGCATTGTTAAACCGTATTCTTTGTAGTCAACGTCAGCAATCTTTGCTAATGCTTCAATGGCTTCCTTATCTTCTTCAGTAGAAGTTGGTGACTTCAAAAGCAATGTATCAGAAATAATTGCTGAAAGCATCAAACCTGCGATGTTCTTTGGAATTTCAACTTCATTTTCATTGAACATTTTCCAAACGATGGTTGAAGTACAACCTTTTGGTTCTGCACGATAGTACAATGGATCAGCAGTATTAAAGTTCATAATTCTATGGTGATCTACAACGTGAGTTACCTTAACCTTATCGATGTCAGAAACACTTTGTTGTGGTTCATTATGGTCAACAAGCATAACACCATCAACTTCATTAGAAGCAGTCTTAATAACTCTAGGTGCTTCAAAACCAAACTTTTTCAAAGCATAAGCTGTTTCATCATTAGGTTCACCTAAAGCAACAGCTTCAGTATTGTAACCTAACTTATTTTGCAAATATGAAAACGCAATTGCAGTACCAATTGCATCTGTATCTGGATTTTGGTGACCAAAAACTAATTCTTTTTCCATTAAAAATTTCTCCTCACTGAATTTTCTTTTCTTCTTCTAGTCTACTAGAATAGTCCTTTTTATCCAAGAAAATATTCCATTCTTTTAAGAAGTTTTGGATTCTTGGAATGTTAGTTTTATCATTTAAGTAAACTAATGAAATATCAAATTCTTTATCATTTTGAATATATACTGGCGTTAACGTAGTTTCATTCTTATGAGTGACATAGTACTCTCTTGATACGAACGTATCCATCTTTGTATTCTCTGCTGCATCAATCAAATATTTTGGACGTGGCAAAGTTAGAACAACGTTTGGTTTTCTCTTACTTCCGAAGTAGTTCTTCATCAAATTTGTTAAATAATAATTTTGTGGATATGAAATCCATTTTCTCTTTAAGAACCTTGAAATTGGATATTCTTTATTGGCTTCAACTGTATTCTTGTGAGTTAAGACAACTAGACGATCATGATAAATCAACTGATGTTCATACTGATGATGTAGATTTATTTCGTCACGTTTAGTATTATCCGGTAAATACATCACAGCCATGTCGATCATATTTTTATCTAATTCTCGCCACAAATCTTCATAATCAAAATCATAAACATTAATACTAATGTTTGGATACTTTTCAGCGAATTTAGTTAAAAATTGACGCAAAATTGTGATATCTAATGTTTCTAGAACGCCAATTGTAATCGTTCCTTTATCCGATTGTGTAAATTCTTGAATATTATTTACAACAGAATTAATCGTATCTAATAGCTGAGAAGCCGCTACTTTCATTTCTTTACCGGCTTCAGTTAAGTACAATTTTTTACCCATTTGCCCAAATAAAGGCGCACCGATTGTACGCTCAAGCTTTTTGATTTGCTGAGTTAATGCTGGCTGCGTAATTCCCAAAATTTGAGCAGCTTGAGTGTAATTCATAGTATCAACTAATTGCAAAAAATATCTAAGAGATTTTGCTGAGAGTATTGTATCTGTTTTAGGCATAATGATTAGCTTCTTTCTATTGTATTAAAATAATCTCTGTATTCACCATCATTGTGTACCTAAAAAGAAACAGTGTCAAAGTAAATGACTTGACACTGTGAAAGCACTTTTATTATTACTCGAACAAGTCTGAAACGTCTTTACCTTTATCACTAATTGGACGTCCTAACTCAAGGCTAACCGGAGTACCATCAGTTGTTGGTTCAACAATAAATGATCCGTTTGAATAACGATCGCCTAATGGGAAGTCAGTCGTATTAACTTCAAGATGACGTTCACTTGAAGTGGTTAAATTTAAGATATGATTTTGACCATACGAAACTATTGCAGCAACTCTATGTGGCTTAGCTTTTAGTTCTCTTAGGACCATTACCCCACGTTTTGCTCTTGAGACTTTGTTGACAATATTTAAATTAAACTGCTTAAAGGCTCCTCTTTGCGTAACCAATCCTACCTTTATTAAATCAACATATTCTGGATCAACTAAAGTATAGCCAACAACGAAATCATCATCTTTCAAGTTAACAGATTTAACACCCGCTGCTTTACCACCAGATTCAGGAACTTCTGAAATATCATATTTTACAGCATATGCCTTATTAGTAAATAAAGTTATTTCAGCTTGAGAATCTGGCTTTATATAATCAACTCTAAGCATACGACTATTATCATCTTTCATCTTCATAGCCGTTATTGCTCGAGAACGATAAGTTCTAGTTGGTTGTAAATTGCTTAATTGAACCTGCTTGATATAACCATCATTTGTTGCCATTAGGAAATTCATTTCTTCATCAAGAGAATCAATTTCAAATACACGAATAATTTGCTCGTCAGGTGATAATCCGATTTCTTGAGATAAATGTTGACCTGTTTCTTTCCATTTTGTTTCAACTAATTCATGAACAGGACGATAAATCAAGTTGCCTCTATTTGTAAACAAGTAAAGGTTAGTCAAAGTTGATACAGTTTTCTCGTAAATAACTTTATCACTTTCTGGCAAACCATTATCAGCACTATCGGTTGATTGATATGAACGAAGTGAAGAACGTTTCAAGTAGCCATCACGACTGATTAAAACTCTAACTTGTTCATCAGCCACCAGAGCTTTTTCATCAATCTCGACTTTAGCGCTTTCCTTAGAAATTTCCGTTCTTCTTGGATTACCAAATTCTTTCTTTACTGCATTTAATTCCTTGATAATTTGCTTTTCAAGAGTAGCGCGATCTGATAACAACTTTCTATAAACAGCAACTTTTTCATTTAATTCTTTTTGTTCAGCAATTAATGCATCTACATCAGTATTAGTCAAACGATACAATTGTAAAGAAACAATAGCTTCAGCTTGACGTTCAGTAAATTGGTAAGCTGCAATAATATTCTTCTTAGCATCTGCCTTATTCTTAGAAGCGCGGATTGTTTTAATTACTTCATCCAAAATATCCATTGCATGGATTAAACCTTGGATAATTTCAAGACGACCTTCAGCCTTGTTTAAATCGTATTTAGTCCTCTTAGTGATAACTTCTTCATCATGTTCAAGGTATGAAGATAAAATACGCTTTAACCCGACTTGAACAGGTGTCATATGATCAATTGCAACCATATTGAAATTATAAGAAACTTGCAAATCAGTATTCTTAAATAAGTAATTTAGAATATTTTGTGCATCTGCATCTTTCTTAAGCTCAATTACGATTGATAATCCGTGGCGATCAGTTTCATCACGAACTTCTGCAATCCCATCAATTTCTTTGTTTAAGCGAATTTCATCAATTTTTTTAACCATCATCGCTTTGTTAACATCAAATGGAATTTCAGTAATTACAATTTCTTGTCTATGGCCTCTAATTTCTTGAATACTAGTCTTAGCTCTAACCTGAATTCTGCCTCGACCAGTTTCATAAGCTTCCTTAATTCCTTTTGTTCCCATAACAATAGCACCAGTTGGGAAGTCTGGTCCTTTAACAAATTTCATTAAGTCAGATAAGCTAGCGTCTGGGTGCTTTAACAAATAAATTGTAGCATCAATTACTTCGCTTAAATTATGTGGTGGGATTTCTGTCGCGTACCCGGCTGAAATTCCGGTTGACCCATTAACTAATAAATTAGGGAATTTAGCTGGTAAAACGGTTGGTTCATACTCAGTATCATCGAAGTTGAGGACCATATTAACTGTGTCTTTATCGATATCTTGTAAAAGCATATTAGAAATTTTACTCAATCGAGATTCAGTATAACGCATGGCAGCTGGACCATCGCCATCCATTGAACCATTATTTCCGTGCATTTCAACAAGTGGTTCACGCATCTTCCAGTCTTGTGACAAGTGAACTAAAGCACCATAAATTGAACTATCACCGTGGGGGTGATAGTTACCCATAATATTACCTACAGCCTTAGCAGCTTTTTTAAATGCTTTATCGTAAGTATTATTATCTTGATACATCGCATAAAGAATACGACGTTGAACTGGCTTTAAACCATCTCTAATATCAGGCAAGGCACGTTCTTGAATAATATATTTAGAATATCGTCCAAAACGTTCACCCATAACCTGTTCAAGTGGCATTTCACGAATTCTTTCTTTTGTGGCCATTAAATTCTAAACCTCTTAATCATTATCTGCGTCTAAAATCGAGCCATCTTCGCCCATTCTAAACTTAACGTTCTCTTCTATCCATTTTCTTCTTGCTGCTACTTTATCACCCATTAATGTAGTTACTCTGCGTTCAGCTAATGCAGCATCATCAATACGAACACGAATTAACATTCTAGATTCAGGATTCATAGTTGTTTGCCAAAGCTGTTCAGCATTCATTTCACCCAAACCCTTAAATCTTTGAAGAGAATACCCTTTACCCATTGCTTTTTCGCCTTCGACTAATTCTTCATCAGTCCAGCAATATTGTACTTCAGTCTTCTTACCACGACCCTTTTGCAAACGATATAAAGGAGGTAATGCAATATATACCTTACCTTGTTCAATCATTGGTCGCATATAACGATAGAAGAAAGTAAGAAGTAAAATTTGAATATGGGCACCATCGTCATCCGCGTCAGTCATAATAATGACTTTATCATAGTTAGAATCATCTGCTTTAAATTCAGTACCAACACCTGCACCAATCGTGTAGATCATTGTGTTGATTTCTTCATTTTTAAAGATATCCTGTAGCTTCGCCTTTTGCGTATTTAGTACTTTTCCACGAAGAGGCAAGATTGCTTGGAATCTTCTATCTCTACCTTGCTTAGCAGATCCACCGGCTGAATCACCTTCAACCAAGAATAACTCATTCTTCTTCGGATTACGGGATTGAGCAGGAGTTAATTTACCAGATAAAACTTCTTTCTTACGTCGCTTTTTCCCGTTTCTGCTTTCATCTCTTGCCCTTTTAGCAGCTTCACGTGCATCTCTTGCTCTTTGGGCTTTTTTAACAAGTTCCTGTGCAAGCTCACCGTTCTCCATTAAGTAGTAAGTCATCTTCTCATAAACAAGAGCGTCAACTGCGGATCTTGCTTGAGGTGTACCTAACTTACCCTTAGTTTGGCCTTCAAATTCAAGTAATTCTTCAGGTATTTTGATTGATAATACTGCACTTAAACCTTCTCGATAATCAGAACCGTCAATATTTTTATCTTTCTTTCCTAAAAGGCCTTGCTTTTTAGCATAGTCATTGAAAGCGCGAGTAAATCCACTGCGAGCACCCACTTCGTGACTACCACCATCAGCAGTTCTAACGTTATTTACGAATGAAACCAAATTTTCTGAATAACCGTCACTGTATTGACCACTAAATTCAATTTCCATGCCATCTTGCTTACCCTCAAAGTAAAAGACATCACTAATCGTACCTTTTCCTTCATTTAAGTAAGAAACAAAAGATTTAATTCCATCATCATATTGGAACGTATCATGGTGTTCAGGTTCACGTTCATCAGTTAAATTGAATTTTACTCCTTTAAGCAAGAAAGCTGATTCACGAATTCTCTCTTGAATAGTTTCATACTTATACTTAACCGTTGAAAAAATACTTGCATCTGGTTTGAAAGTAATAGTTGTTCCAGTCTTATCCTTAGTCTTACCTAAACAGCGTAAAGTACCAATAGGATGACCACCATTTTCGAATTCTTCTTCATAGGCTTTTCCATCACGAACCACTCTAACTTTCATATAGCTTGATAGAGCATTCACTACTGAAGAACCTACACCGTGCAATCCACCAGAAGTCTTATAATTTTGTTCAGTAAATTTTCCTCCGGCATGTAAAACAGTCAAAATAACTTCGATAGTTGGTTTGCCAGACTTATGCATACCTGTTGGCATACCACGACCAAAATCTCTTACAGTAATACTATTATCTTTATGAATCGTCACATCGATTTCATCACCGTATCCAGCCATAGCCTCATCGACAGAATTATCGACGATTTCATAAACCAACTGATTCAATCCATGTATATCTGTTGAACCAATATACATACCCGGACGCTTACGAACAGCTTCTAGACCGTGTAAGATTTGAATTGAAGAATCATCATAAGTATTAGCTTTAGCCACTAAAATTCCTCCACTTGTTCAATAATTTCGCAACCCCATATATATTTACAAGTAATTTTTTGCTAAAATATCCATAGATTAAATGGAGTTGTGATATATGTTTGCATTAAAAATTGCATCGATTATTATTTTAGCATATTTAATTGGTTCATTCCCGACAGGAGTTGTGATTGGGAAAACGTTTTTCAAAAAAGACATCCGAAAATATGGATCAGGTAATATTGGAACTACTAATACTTTCAGAGTATTAGGGCCAAAAGCAGGAACAGTTGTCTTCCTTATTGATTTCTTCAAAGGTACGATTGCTACATTACTACCTGTGATCTTTTCCATCTCTGGTCATCATTGGTGTCTATTTTGTGGATTAGCGGCCATTTTAGGTCACGCTTTTCCTGTTTTCTTACACTTCAAAGGAGGAAAAGCTGTTGCAACCACTGCAGGATTCTTGCTAGGTTACAATGTTCACTTTTTCCTAATTTGTGCCGTTATCTTTATTCCTATCTTATTTATTACCAGTATGGTTTCATTAACCAGCTTAATCTCAATTGTACTGATTTTTATTGCTTCCTTCTTCTTCCATGATTTGGCCTTGAGTCTAATCAGTGGACTGCTCGTAGTCTTAATCTACTGGAGCCATCGAAGTAACATTTCGCGAATTCGGCAGCATAATGAGAACATGGTTCCATTTGGAATTGTTTACTGGTATAAGAAAAAACACAATAGCTAAAATAATAAGAACCAACAAAATGATTTGTTGGTTTTTTTATAGTATTAATTATATATTTTCGAACTATAGTTCGCAAGCACTAATTTAATTCGTGACTCAGAAGTTGTCCAAATTCTTTAATTACGTCTAGATTACTATTTTCTTCTTTTACAAGCAAACTATAGTCTTGTTTTATTTGTTGATTCTTATTATTTAATAAAAACATTTTTTGCAGCTGCTGGCTCTTAAAGGCTGGAGCTGTTTTTTCATTAACAATAAAGTACCCTGATCCCGACTCTGCCATCAAAGCTGCTTCATTAAAAGTTTCTACTGCCATGAATGGACTTTTGATTTCCAAAATATCTCGATGATAATGCAGTTCAGCAGCCTCTTCTTCTGTCTTGACAGCGAGTAAATCTGGAATTTTATTTAGATCAGCTAAAGTAATTGTTTGCTGACCACGATCAAAGTTACCAGCTTGAAGTAGAATCATCAAGCTAATATCAGCTAACTTTTCTGAAAAAAGCTCATTTACTACTGAGTCACGCAAGTTCGTAATTGCAATATCAGCTCTACCTTCATTGACTGCATCGATAGTTTGTTGCTGTCCAAATGGTTTTAATTCTAACTCTATATTAGGATATTTCTGTTCCAGGACATTTTTAGACTTAAGGATTTCATTTGTTCCGAAATTTTTCAGATACGCTACGCTTAATTTTTTCATAAAGACTTTCCACAAAAAAAGGTCTTGACTATGCAAGACCCCATTTTTTATTCATCATCTTGACCATGAAATGTAATACTAAAACCGGCTTCAAATTTTTCACCTTTATCAAGATGGTTCATACCAAACTTGTCTTCTAATTTACCATTTGAATCTGATCTATCGGCAATTCCCCACCATGGTTCAATGCAAATATAGTCTGCAGTCTTAGGATATTGAGACCAGATACCTACAAATGGGGCATTCCTCGTCCAAACATTAATATGGAAATGACTATCCTCAGTTCTAAGTGAGATCTTGTTATCATGTCCCTTTAATTGATAAATCAAAGCATCATTTTTGAATAAATCATCACTTAAAGCAATTAAGCTATCAGTTGGTGCAAGAGAACGATTATCCCAGTCAAGTAAACCATTTTGCTTACTAATCGGAATTTGAATTCTCGACACTGATGGTTGAGTAGTAAAGTAAAAATCTTTCTTTTCAAGGCCTAAATTTTTAACAGGAACGTTAAAACCAGGGTGACCACCAATACCAAAAATCATTTCACCGTCTGTTTTGTTAGTTACCGTAAAGTTTTCTTCCAGAAGATTGTTCATCAAATTATAATTTACACGAAGTTCAAATTCGAATGGATACATCTTACGGCTTTCTTCAGTATCCTTAAGTAAAAAGGTAATGCTTTCTTCAGACTGCTTTTCAACTGTGAATTCTTCATTTCGAGCAAATCCATGTTGTGGTAAATGATAAGTTTTTCCATTATAAGTATATTCATCATTCTTTAGACGACCAACAATTGGGAACAATACAGGAGCATGTCTATCCCAAATTTCAGGATCAGCTTGCCACATATATTCATGACCAGTATGACGGCCCTTAACACTTTGAATTTCTGCACCCATACTTGAAATAGTAACTTCAAGCATATTATTTTTAATAGTATAATTCATCTTAATTATCCTTTATATTCAAAAACTAAGAAGTGTGAAAGCCTTCTCATTTGTTAATTATATCACAAGTTTTCATAAAAATTACACTATAAAAGCACTCAATTTAAAATTACGATACTGAAAAAGCACGCTTCAAAAACGTGCTTAATCAACTACAAAATAAACTTAGTTAAGTCTTTGTTAGTAATTACATCCTTCAGCTTATCTTCTACATAAGCTTCAGTAATAGTAATTTCACCCATTTCCATATCAGGGCCTTCGTAAAGAACATCTTCAAGTAATTTTTCAAGAATAGTTGATAAACGTCTTGCCCCAATATTATCGGTACCTTGGTTGACATTGTAGGCAATTTCTGCAATTTTATCGACGGCTTCTTGAGTAAAGATAAGTTTAATACCATCAGCTTCCAATAAAGCGATGTATTGCTTCAATAAAGAATTTTCTGGATCCTTTAAAATGCGAACAAAGTCTTCTTTAGTTAAAGCATTCAATTGAACTCGAATCGGAAAACGACCTTGAAGTTCTGGAATCAAATCACTTGGTTTACTTTCAGCAAAAGCTCCTGCAGCAATAAATAAAATATGATCAGTAGAAACCGGACCGTACTTAGTTTGAACAGTAGATCCTTCAACAATCGGCAAGATGTCTCTTTGTACACCTTCACGAGAAACTTGACCAGAATTATTCTTATTACCAGCAGTAATTTTATCAATTTCATCAATAAAGATGATACCGTTATTGGTAGTTCTTTCTATTGCATGTTGGTATAGAGCATCGTAATCAACAAGCTTACGTGATTCATCTTGAATCAAAACTTCACGAGCGTCTTTAACAGGTAAAGTACGCTTAACCATCTTCTTAGGCATCAAATTATTCATCATTGATGACATATCCATGCCCATTTGTCCCATCATATCGCTCATTGGATTTACTTTTGGAGCTTGTTCGATTTCGATGGTTACTTCACGATCTTCCAGAAGGCCTTTATCTAATTGTTCAGCAACTGACAATCTTTGATTACGAATATCATCAGTAACTTCTTCTTCATCATTATTTGCAGGTTGATTATTCATGCCTGACATTAACATGTTCATCATTTCCTGCATTTGATTTTCTCGATTTTGACGCTTAATTCCAGGAACTAATAAACGAACTAGCTTTTTATTAGCTTCCTTCAATGCACGAGGACGAATTCGATCGAATTCGTCTTTTTCTTCCATTTGGACAGCTTTAGCAACTAAATCTCTTACCATTGATTCGACATCACGTCCAACATAACCAACTTCAGTAAATTTAGTAGCTTCAACCTTTACAAAAGGTGCTTCAACGATATCAGCCAAACGACGTGCGATTTCAGTTTTACCAACACCAGTTGGTCCGGCCATCAACATGTTTTTTGGTGTAATATCCTTTTGCATTTTCTTGGACAATTGCATTCTACGGTAGCGATTATACAAAGCTACCGCTACTGCCCTTTTAGCATCATCTTGACCAATAATATATTCGTTTAAAAGCTCAACAATCTTCTTTGGAGTTTTAATAGACATTATTTTTCCTCCAATTCATCTGTAGTGATGTGATCATCAGTGAAGACATCAATTCCTGATGCAATCTTAACGGCCTCACGTGCAATTTCATCTGCAGCCATATCTTTTGCATGGCGAGTCATTGCAATCGCAGCTGCTTGAGCAAAATTTCCACCAGAACCGATTGCTACAACATTTTCATCTGGCTCTAGTACTTCACCGTTACCTGAAATCAATAATAGATCTTCATCGTTAAAAGCGATCAACATTGCATTTAATTTTTGAAGAGTTGGATCTTTTCTCCATGCTTGAGCCATTTCTACAGCTGCACGACGTAAATCACCGCTGTAGCTTTCAAGCTTACCTTCAAGCATATCTTGAAGACTCACTGCATCTGCAACACCACCAGCAAAGCCAATCACAACACGATCATGGTAAATCCGGCGAATCTTTTTTGCAGTTGCTTTAGCAATAACTTTTTCACCTAAAGTAACTTGACCATCACCGGCAATTGCAGTCTTTCCATTAAATTTCACAGAACAAATTGTTGTCATTTTTTATTCTCATCCTTTTCTTTATTGCGAGGAAAAAATTTCTGATATTCATCTTTTAAATATGCTGTAGTGACATGCGTGTATATTTGCGTAGTTGAAATATTTGTATGTCCTAATAATTCCTGCACAGTTCTCAGATCTGCCCCATTATTAAGCATCGCAGTAGCAAATGTATGGCGCAATTCATGAGGATGTACTTTTCCACCGATCCCCGCTTTATTGAATACTCTTTGCATTATATATTCAATACCACGATCTGTTAAAGCTTGTCCCTGATTATTTAAAAAAACATAATCTTTTTCTTCAGAATTTTTCAATAACTTACTTCTAGCAGTATCTAAATATTCAGATATCGCTTCTTTAGTCTGCTCATCAAAAAAAACATATCTATCTTTTTTTCCTTTACCATGTACCAAGATTGAATTCATGTCAAAGTTAATTTGGTTGAGTTTCAATCCACTAACTTCACTAACTCGCATCCCCGTTGTATAAAACAATTCGAACAATGCTAAATTCCTCTTCATTAGCGGAGTATTACCTCTTAAAGAAGCCAAGACCTGCTTTATTTCTGGTGCATAAAAGAATTGAGGTAAACGATGTTCTTCAGAACGTAGAGTAATCGTTTGAACTGGATCAATCTTTATTAGTTTTCTTTTAACTAAAAAACGATAAAAAGAGCGTAAACTCGACATTTTTCGCATTTGACTAGTTCGAGCGAGCTTTTTTTCAGCAAGGTGCTGAAGATACACTTCAACATCGCGAGTCTGAACTTTAGTCCAGCCATTAAAACCTCCATTTTCTTGCCAAAAAGTCTTTGCCTCTAGCAAATCCTTTTGATAAAAAATAATTGTTTTATCGCTGTACTGGCGCTCATTAGTTAAGTACGAAATAAACAGAGTTAATTTATCTTTGTCTTCTTTAGTCATCTAAAACAGTTTCTTTAAATTTAGCTAAACTTTCTAACCCACGTTCACTAATCTTTTCATGTCTCTCGCGCTTATTACGGATTTTCTTACCTTCTAAACCAGGAATAAGAGCAAAACTAGCGTTCATTGGTTGAAAATGTTTAGCACTAGTAGTTGTTACATAATTTGCCATTGAACCTAATGCAGTGTCCTTTGGAAAGACAACAGTATCTTCATCCATTGCCTCTCTTGCTGCATTGATTCCAGCTACTAAACCTGAGCCAGCACTTTCAACATAGCCTTCAACACCAGTCATTTGACCAGCAAAAAAGAGCCCTTTTTGCTTCTTTGCTTCATATGAAGCAGTTAGCAAATCTGGAGATGCGATATAAGTGTTACGGTGCATCTTACCATATCTCACAAAGCGTGCATTTTCCAAACCTGGAATCATTGAGAAGACACGCTTTTGTTCACCATACTTTAAGTGGGTCTGGAAACCAACAATATTATACATTGAAGCAGCAGCGTTATCTTGACGTAATTGAATTACTGCATATGGAGTTTCACCAGTATGTGGATCTTCAAGGCCAACTGGTTTAAGGGGACCAAACAACATGGTCTTAGCACCTCTTGCTGCCATTACTTCAATTGGCATACATCCCTCAAATACATCGTCTTTTTCAAAACCATGTACATCAGCCACTTCAGCATGGATCAATTCATGAGCAAACTTTTCATATTGCTCTTTGGTCATTGGGCAATTAAGATATGCCGCTTCACCACGATCATAACGTGACTTCTTATAAACGATGTTCATATCAATTGAATCTGCTGCGACAATAGGTGCAGCTGCATCATAAAAGTGCAAACTATCTGTGCCTGAAAAATCGTTGATTTGTTCAGCTAATGTATCACTAGTAAGTGGACCAGTTGCAATAATCGTAATTCCGTCTTTAGGAATTTCTGTGATTTCTTCTTCATGAATAGTGACATTATCCATTCCGCGAAGAGTATCACTAACATATTTACTGAAGCTATCACGATCAACCGCTAAGGCTCCACCTGCAGGTACTTGCGTCTTATCAGCGGCTTTCATAATTAATGAATCCATTTGGCGCATTTCTTCTTTCAAAAGCCCAACAGCATTTGAAAGTTGATTAGATCTCATCGAATTAGTACATACAAGCTCTGCTAAATTACTAGTTTCATGAGCTGGCGTCATCTTTTTAGGACGCATTTCATACAGGTCAACGTTAATCCCACGTTTAGCTAATTGCCAAGCAGCTTCACTACCTGCAAGGCCTCCTCCGATAACAGTTACATTTTTAGGCATTTATTTCATCCTCTACATAAAAATTACTCATATATAAATATATCATCAAACTACATAAGTTTGATGATATAAGTTTTTGTTTTATTAAAATATTTACTAATTATCTTCTTTCGGCTCTTCCTTGTAATCGCCATTTGGACAAAGAATAACCAATCCCTTCTTAGTCTTCTTCTGAACTAAGAAATGACCATCATTTGGACAATTACGTCCAATTGTTTGATCCCATGATACAAAGTCACACTCTGGGTAGCGTGAACAACCATAGAATTTGCGATTTTTCTTTGACTTCTTTTCAACGATTTCACCTTTGCCGCACTTCGGACAAGTCACACCAATCTTCTTAACGATTGGCTTAGTATTACGACAATCAGGGAAACGTGAACAAGCGTAAAACTTACCATATCGTCCCATCTTGATGACCATTGGTGCGCCACAGATGTCACAGTTGAAACCTGCAGGCTCATCTTTGATCTGAACCTTTTCAATTTCACTGTCAGCTTTATCTAATTCTTTTTTAAATGGGTGGTAGTAATCATCAACTACCTTGACCCAATTCTTATTTCCGTCTTCAACGTTATCAAGATCACTTTCAAGTCGAGCAGTATAGTCAACATCAGTAATGTCTGGGAAGAATTCCTCAATCAAACCGTCAACAATCTCACCAAGCTCAGTTGGCACAATTGCTCTACCTTCAAGTTTAACGTAATAGCGACGTTGGATAGTATCAATAGTTGGAGCATAAGTAGAAGGACGACCTACACCATTTTCTTCTAGTGCTCTAACCAAACTAGCTTCAGTATAACGTGCAGGTGGCTGAGTAAAATGTTGTTTGTTGTCAGATTTACTCAACTTAACTTCTTCGCCTTCTGCCAGATCAGGAAGTTCAACATTCTTTTCTTGAGCATTGTCATAAACCTTGGTAAAACCAGGGAACTTCATCTGAGATCCAGTAGTTCTGAAAGTGACACTATTCTGATTAATGTCTGCTCTAACTGTGTCATAAACAGCAGGCGTCATTTCACTAGCAAGAAAACGTGACCAAATTAGTTTATACAAGCGATATTGCTCAGTCGTCAAAACTTCTTTTAAAGACTCTGGAGTGCGATAAACACTTGTTGGACGAATTGCTTCGTGAGCATCTTGCGCATCTTCTTGATTCTTAAAATGACGTTGACTTTTGGCAGCAAATTCTGCGCCATATTTTTCATGTAAAAACTTAGAAGCTTCTTGCTGAGCAACTGGAGAAGTACGTTTGGAGTCAGTTCTCATATAAGTAATCAAACCAACTGTCCCTTGCTTACCTAAACTAATTCCTTCATAAAGTTGCTGAGCAATGCTCATAGTCCTTCTGGTTCTGTAGCCTAAGCGCTTGTTAGCTTCTTGTTGCATCGTTGAGGTAGTAAAAGGTGCAGGTGGCTGACGGCGACGCTGGCGAGTTACAACGTTTTGTACTTCGAAGGATTTCTTTTTATCAATCTTAGACAAAACATCTTGAACAGCTTCATTGTTAGGCAATTCAGTCTTTTTACCGTCTATACCATAAAATGCTGCCTTAAACTTTGACTTATCCTTAACAAATTCTGCGTCAATTGTCCAATATTCTTGTGGCTTAAAGTTCTTGATTTCTTTTTCACGATCAATCACTAATTTCAAAGCCACAGATTGAACACGACCCGCACTTAAGCCCTTCTTAACCTTAGCCCAAAGAATTGGTGATAAGGAATAACCCACAATTCTATCAAGAACACGGCGAGCTTGTTGGGCATCAACAGTATCCATATCAATTGTACGGGGATGCTTAAAGCTTTCCTTAACAGCATCTTTTGTAACTTCGTTAAAAGTTACCCTATTTTTATCTTTTTCATCTAAGTTAAGAGCATGAGCTACATGCCAAGCAATTGCTTCTCCTTCACGATCGGGGTCGGAAGCCAGATAAACTTTTTTAGCTTTCTTAGCTTCACTCTTTAATTCCTTAATCGTGTCACCTTTACCACGAATTGAAATGTACTTTGGCTTGTAATTATCGTCAAAATCAATTCCCATTTGTGATTTAGGTAAATCGCGAATATGTCCTTTAGAAGCAATAACGTGATAATTTCTACCTAAATATTTTTCAATAGTTTTTGCTTTAGCTGGTGATTCTACAATAACCAGATTCTTTTTAACTTTAGATCTTGTTTTTCTAGTTGTCTTTTTCTTTGTCGTCTTAGTAGGCATTTAATGCCTCCTCTTAAATTTTTTAATTAAAATACTAATCTGAGAATAAGATATTAGTAGTCAAATTGTCAAATCTTTCTCTTTTAAGTTCAAAATCAATTATAGGGTTGGCACCTGCTTCAATCAGCTTATTAGGACCTTCAGAAAGAGTACTAGTGATTGGTCCAGGTACTGCATAAACGTCACGATTTTCTTGCAAAGCTAAATTTGCAGTAATCAGTGAGCCGGATTTTTCTTTAGCTTCTGTGACAATTACACTGCGGCTAAGACCTGAGAGTATGCGATTTCGTTGAGGGAACCTGAATGGCCTTGGCGGAGTATCCGGTAAATATTCACTCAGTATCAGACCTTTTTGGACAATTTCATCCTGCAAATTATGATTTTGCAAAGGATAATAATGATTCAACCCATTTCCGACTACAGCAATTGTCTTTCCATTATTTCTCAAAGCCGCTTCATGAGCCAAACTGTCCACGCCCTTAGCTAAGCCACTAGCAATGACTAGGTCTTGCTTTACCAAATTAGGCATTAGACGATTAATCACCTGATAGCTATAATCAGTTGCCATTCTCGAGCCAACGATCGTGACAATTTCTTTTTTCAAAAGATCAAGATTGCCACGCGCAAACAAAATCAATGGTGGTTGATAAATTTGTCGCAGCTGCTCTGGATACTCTGAATCAAAGAAACTAATTACCTGGCATTGCTTCTTAATTCTGTTAATAGTCTCCTCGGCTTTTTCATCACGGTATGCTCTTAGACAAATTTCTCTAAATGACAAAGGTAAGTCTAACGCATTTAATTGCACCGGATCAACCTCTTCTACGTCCAATTGGCTGGCTATTTGAAGCATTTTAACATAACCAACACCCTTTTGTAGTTTTAATGCTAATAAAAAATCAGTTATTTTCATAAATTAGTCCTCCATTTATTAAATTCGCAAAAAATGGAGGATTTTACTTAAAAAAATAAAAATTTATTCAAAAAATTTTTTTACTGGCTCAAAACTTTTACGATGAATTGATGTAGGACCATACTTTTCTAAAGCTGCTAAATGCTTGGCTGTTCCATATCCAGCGTTATTTGGAAAATCATATTGAGGGTAAATTTTAGCATAGTCATCCATCAATTTATCTCTAAAAACTTTGGCTACAATTGAAGCTGCAGCAATAGAATTGGATTTAGCATCCCCCTTAATCAATTCAATCTGGGGCAGATCAACCGGTACATTCATTGCATCAACTAAAAGTGCATCCGGCTTAATATTTAAATGATTAACCGCAGCAGCCATCGCTAAGCGATCTGCCTCATAAATATTTACTTGATCGATCACTTGTGCATTTTTTACCCCAACAGCTACGCTAACCGCTTTTGATAAAATTTCTGGATATAACTCAAGACGTCGCTTGGGCGTCAATTTTTTTGAATCATTAACTTCAATTAAGTCGAAACTGTCATCAATAATAACAGCTGCTGTAACAACTGGACCAGCTAGAGGTCCGCGTCCTACTTCGTCAACTCCCGCCACACGCTGTCCTTTTGCCCAAAACTTTTTTTCATAAGAAAAGCGCGCTTCAAAAGCTTCCTTAGCTTCAGCCAGTTTCTTTTGTCTTTTATGATAAGAAATCAGTAATTTTTGAACGCCAGCACGTGAATCTTTTTCTAGTTCCGCTAATTCTTCTTGATCTATATTATCTTGCTTGAGTAGCTCTTTTACTTCTTTTATCGTCATGGTCGGTCTAATGTAATCCTTCCAATTTTACCCTTACGCAATCTTTGAAGCATATATAAAGCAAATCGATCATAATCATCGCGCATTCCATATACTTCAGTCATTGCTAGAAGTAAATCTGGATCACTGATATTTTCTACTTGCTCTTTAGAACAACGTGCAAACTTGACTAAATCATTCATATAGTACTTCCTCATGCTTTTAATGACATAAAGAGCCACATCATCCGCATGGAAGATACTATCTTTAATAGCGCCAAAAGCAGCTAATTTGTAACCAACTTCTTGATCTTCAAACTTAGGCCATAAGATTCCTGGCGTATCTAAAATTTGGATATTTGTTTTAGTCTTCAGCCAGGTCTGTCCTTTAGTAACACCTGGTTTATTACCTACTTCAGCCACATTTCGTCCAACCAAACGATTGATAATTGTTGACTTACCACAATTTGGGATCCCTGCTAAGGCAATACGAATCATCGGACTTGAAGCACCTTTTGCTTCAAGCTTTTTTGTTTTACTAAGTGCTGCTTTTTTTATCATTCCAATTAAAGCTTGCATATTAGTATTGTGAAGAGAATCCATTGCCATAACAAATTTTCCTGGCTCTTGTAATTCTTTTTGCCATAACTTTGTTAAAACAGGATCAGCCAAGTCAGCTTTATTCAAAATTATTAAGTGGGGTTTGTTACCTACTAATTCTTCAATCATCGGGTTACGAGATGACTTAGGAATTCTAGCATCTAGCACTTCCACGATTACATCTATTAATCCTAATTTATCTTCCAATTGATTCCGAGCCTTGTTCATATGGCCTGGATACCATTGTATTTGTCCCATTTATAATTCCTCCCTGATAGTTTATAACCTATTCATCCTCAGAATGCAAAAACAAAACTTCTGCCAAAAAGGACCTCCCGATAGAGATTTAAGAATTCAGGTCGCGTTTCTTCTTTTTGCGAAAGCTGGCCCAAATATGTTCGCTCTTCTCTAAAAGCATAACGATATACTTCATCTCTAAATTCTTTTTGACTTGGAGTCAATTCAGTTGCCTTAACTGATTTCTTTAATTCACGAATAAAATCTTTCATAGATGTTTCGTCAATTTGCGCATTAAGGTCAAACTCTAATTGCTTTCTAATTCTCTTAGGTAAGTAGATTTCATTTAATTTACTTTGAGCATAGTCAACCATATCACATTTAATTTGCTGGATATTATCCTCTTTTTCAAAATCCGTTCGATCTTTAGGTAATAAACGTCTGAACAAGATCGTTGGAACAATCATACTCAAAATTATTAAACTAACTTCACTATACAAAATTAATGTAAAGTTACTACTACTGATCACAGTTTGCTCAAGCATATAAGCTAAGGCAAAGGTAACTGCACCATGAATTCCACCCAGTGCAAAAATTATAGCATCCTTAGCCGATAACTTCATTATGATTTTACTGTATAAAAAGCGTACCAACAAATTTGCTAGATAAAGAACTGTTCCGATAAGAATTGCTAAATAAAGTCTAGTTAAGCTTTTTTCTTGAAAAGTTTGTGCAATAACAATTCCCAAAACAACGAAGACAATCCCATTTAACATCGATGATAAATACCTAGTTAAAGTTAAGCTAGTATACGTATAACTTAAACTTGTTAATCGACTTCGCTCAATTCCAGCATTAGCTACGATGCCTGCAGCAACAACAGCAATGATTCCTGATACTTGAATGTGTTCAGCCAAGTAATAAATCATAATTGGCATAATCAGATAAATTGTGATTAGTGCTGTAATTGGTTCATAACCACTATGATCAAAATTAGCATTAGATCTCAATAACTTTTGAAACGTCAGAACTAGCATCCCCATCAACAAAGTTCCAAGTATCAAACCACCAATAGACGAAAATAAAAAGCGTAGTAAAGTATGCCCAATATTCAGTTCTTTTGAAACATACCAAGTAACAGCCATATCAAGTAAGATTAGCCCACTCGCATCATTAAAAAGCGATTCATTTTTTAGATACTTGCTGACTGTTTTGGGTAATTTTAAGCCATGACTAACTGATTCAGTCGCTGTAGCATCCGTTGGTGTAGAAATTGTAGCTAAAACAAGTGCTAATGGCATCGATACTCCAGTAGTTATTACAACGCCGAAAGCAGCTACACAAGTTGCAATTACAATCATAATCACAGTAATTCCGAAGATTGACCGCCATGATCGTAAGATACTATGTAGGTTATTTTGTTGTCCCTCAAAAAATAATAACGGCGCTACTACCAATCCAATAAAAACTTCCGGTTCAAAGATAAAACGATTCACTGGAAACTTAAGAAACAGAGCCATCAAGATACCAATGATCATAGCAATATAATTAACCGAAACCTTTTTCAAAATCCAATTCTGAATAACCATGGCTAAACATACTGCCAAGATTAATTCACTTATCCCAGTAAATGTCTCCATCTCTCTACCTCATTCATAGATTAAAAAAAGTCCCATGTGGGACTCTTATTCTAATAACTCATTTTTTCTTGATACATTTCATATGCTCGATCAAAGACTGACATGCTCGGTAAATAACTTGCGTTTAACTCTAAATAGTCAGATAACTTTTCATAGTTTTGTTCTTGCTTAGGAAAAGTTTGATCATGCTGTGCATTATTTGCAAATTGAGCCACTTCATCAGTTGAATCTGGGTCTCTTTGCGTCATTAAGTATTGATAAAAACTATCTCTATAAGCCATTTATTACTCCACATCCAGATAATAAATTATTGCATAGGCGCCATTACCAGCATGAGTGGCAACAATTGGACTAGTTTCTCTAACCAAAACGTTAATATCTGGACTAATAGCGCGAATTTTATCTGCTAATACTTCCATTGCCTCAGGGGTGTCAACATAGGAAATACCAACTTCATGAATGCGATCTTTATTTTCTTCAATATCTTTTAAAACGCGTTCATCAAAAGACTTGCTGAATTTCTTACCACGGCCTTTTTTGACAACTTGTAGCTTACCCTCCGGCATGTGTAACTCAATTCTAATATTTAAAAGTGTAGCAACTTTACCTGATAAAGCACCTAATCTACCACCCTTAATTAGGTTCTTTAAATCTACAACCATCATTCGAAGTTTTTGATTCTTCTTAATTTGGTCTACATGAGCTAAAATTTCTTCCAAGCTCTTGCCCTCTTGAGCATCCCTAGCTGCAGCAAGTACTTGGAAACCTTCCCCGCGATCAGTTAATTCAGAATCAATAATATGAACTTTATCTGACTTTCCAGCAATTTCAGCAGCTTGTCTTGCTGCATCAATCGTACCACTTAAGCTTTTTGCTAAGAAAATACCAATGATCTCACTACCGTCAGCAGTCAAGTTATTAATCGTATCGACAAAACGACCAATTGGAGGTTGACTAGTCTTTGGTAATTCTACTGATTCGTTCATTTTCTCAACGAAATCTCTTCTTGAGATATCTACACCATCGATGTAAGTTTTACCATTAATAGAAATGGATAATGGAACGACAGTAATATCATATTTCTCAATTTCTTCTGTTGTTAATTGAACGGAAGAATCCGTCATGATTTTAAACTTTGACAAAGTATTCGCCCTCAATTCTAAAAAGCTCAATTTCTTTTATGATAAAATACATATTACATATCAGGGTTGAGCACAATATATATGTTAGTATATCAAAAAAACTTCACAAGAAAAAAGTTTGATTGGAATGTTTTATTATGAAATTTAAAGAATTATGGAATAAACCAAAGAATCGTTCAAATAGATACCATATCCTCGATAACATTTTCAGTGCAATCACGCATGGAATTGGATTTGGTCTTGCAGTTGCTGGATTGGTTGTTTTAATCGTGAAAGCGGCACACACTGGGGATGCAATGAGAATAACAACTTTCACGATTTACGGGACTAGTTTAGTTCTCTTATATTTGTTTTCTACGCTATTTCATAGTTTAATTTTTACAAAAGCTAGAAACGTTTTTCAAATATTTGATCATTGCTCCATCTTTTTATTAATTGCTGGATCATATACTCCATACTCATTAGTTGCAATTGGTGGTGTTTGGGGATGGGTTTTATTCGGATTAATTTGGGGCTTAACAATTTTCGGTATTATTTATTATATCTTCAATCGTGGTAAGCATATCATTTTTGATACTATCTTGTATGTCTTAATGGGATGGTTAGTAATCTTATCTGGTAGCTATTTATACGTTCGCCTAAGTCCAACTGGCTTTTGGTTATTAGTTAGCGGTGGAATTGCTTATACCGTTGGCGCACTCTTGTATACAATGCGTAACGTTCCTTATATTCATGTTATTTGGCATTTATTTGTAATGCTTGGATCAATTTTGATGTACTTTTCTGTTTTATTATATGTATAAAAAAACTGGCAAAATGCCAGTTTTTTCTTTAGTTTAAATAATTTTCAATTGCTACTTGATCATTTTCCAGTTGCCCAGAAATAACTGCTTTTTTAATTTCTTCCAAAATCTTCCCCAAATTTGGGCCTGGAGTGATTCCCATCTTAATTAAAAAGCGTCCATCAATTGTAAGCTCGGATGATTTTTTAATTGGAAGGGCCGCATAACGATCTACCAGCGCCTTTGATTCGACTGGCTGTCCTAATATATGTGCAACATCAATTACGTTTAAAAGCGTCTCTTTGCCCATCTGGAAGAGCTCATAGTCTGTAGGTGCATGATCAGATAAAATATCAAAGAAATCGACAATTCGTTCAACCGAATCAATCATAGCATTGGAATTCTTCCAATCACGCATGATTTTACTAATTTGATTATTTGGAACTTTAAGCAAAATCATAATAATTGACCAAAAACTTGCTTCCATAGTTGGACTAAATTTCAGTTTAGGATAGACACTTAATAATTCGCTCTTACCTTCAAAGTCTGGTACATCTTCACTTAATTTAGTATCCAAAAACACTTGAAAAGCTTGTCTGGAATCTGATCCAATTCCCATTTTGACAAATTCATCACGAACTCGTTCAACAGAAATTTTTCTTAATAATTCGTGATGATCCACAATCGCTTGCTCTGTTTTTTCTTCCAAAGTGAATTTAAGCTGACTCATAAAGCGAACTGCTCTCATCATTCTTAAAGCATCTTCGTTAAATCTTTTTTCTGGATCACCGACTGCTCGAATGACTCTATTTTTCAAATCGTCTAAACCATCAAATAAATCGATGATCTCGCCTCTCATATTCATAGCAAACGCATTAATGGTAAAATCACGGCGTTTTAAATCTTCTTCGAGATTTTGAACAAAAGTAACATGATCAGGACGACGATAATCTTGATAACCTGATTCGGTTCTAAAAGTAGTTATTTCATAACTTTCATTACCATATAAAACAGTTACTGTACCATGTTGGATACCGGTATCGATTGTCTTTTCAAAAAGACTCTTCACTTCTTCTGGATAAGCACTAGTTGCAATATCAACATCATGAATATGTCTTTTTAGTAAGATATCGCGTACAGATCCACCTACAAAATATGCTTCGAAGCCTGCATTTTCAAGAGTTTCAAGTACAGGCATTGCAGCTTGAAATACTTTTGGTAAATTATCTATTTTCATAAATTTTTTCAACTCGTTTTAGTGTAATAAATCAAATAATATGGTAGCTTAAGAGTAGAGAAATGGAGGCGTTAATTATGAAAAAAGTCATCAATAAGCACACCTGTTTAGAATTATTTATGATTGCACTAGGTTGTGCAATTTACGCTCTGAGCCTAGATGCAATCTCTGTCCCAAATAAATTAGCTGACGGCGGTCTGAGTGGTATCTCACTACTATTGCGTCATTTTTGGGGCGTAAACATGGGATTATCTACTTTAATCTTAAACATTCCACTTATTATATTAGGATATCGTTACATGGGAAGGAGACTATTATTATATACCATTTGGGGAACTATATCACTTTCATTCTTTTTATGGCTATGGCGCCTCTTTCCAATTATAACTCAACTCAACCTTGAGCACGACCTATTCCTTTCAGCTGCACTTGCCGGAACATTATCAGGTTTTGGATTAGGACTTGTCTTTCGCTATAATGGTACATCTGGTGGGACCGATATTATTGCCAGAATCTGTCAGATGAAATTTGGTATTTCTTCTGGAAAAATGCTGCTATTATGTGATGCAATCGTCCTATTTATTTCTTTATCATATCTTGATATTAAACATATGATGTACACTTTACTTGCCTCATTCATCTTATCCAGAGTTATGGATTCGGTTCAGCAAGGTGCTTACACTGCAAGAGGGTGCTTAATTATTTCTGACAAATATGAACAAATTGCTGAAATGATCGACTTAAAACTGGATCGTGGCTTCACTTATTTAAACGCTCTAGGGGGCTACAAACAAAATGAAAAAAGAGTAATTTACCTTGTTGTCTCACCTCGTGAAGTTCCAATGGTTAAACAATTAATTGAGCAAGAAGATCCAAAAGCATTTGTCACAATCTTTGAAGTGCATGAAGCTTTAGGAGAAGGCTTTACTTATAAACAAAAACGTCATCATTTAATCTTTCATAAATAGAATGCGCAACGAAACTTTCTTTCGCTGCGCATTTTTTCTAAATGATTCGGTTATATAGATCAATCATATCTTCATCATCAGGTACCAGTTTCAAATACTTATCAAGTAATTGTTTTACGATATCTTGACTATTAGGTTGAGTATTGAAGAAATATGTCATTTGTTTCAAAAATTCCGGATTAGATTGAAACTCTGGATATGCAAGTAAAAATTCACTTTTGGCTTGTTCACTATTATCCAAATTTTGATATGCTACAGCCAAATTCCAATGAGCTTGTGGTTCCAGTTCTTCTTCGTTATCTGCATCATATAATTTAATACTTTCTGCAAACTTACCTTCGTGAAGATATAAATTAGATAACTGTAATCTTAAATTAGTATTATCTGGTGCAATATCTAACCCTTTTTTGAGTAAATCTTCTGCTGTGTCAAACTCTTTTAAATTTGCGGCAGCCATTGCCCCCATTGAGTAAAGTGTTTCGTCTAGTTCATTATAGGCAAGACCTGCTTGGGCAGAGCGCAGAACTTGGTCATTATCATGTTTATGCTCATACGCTTGGGCTAATAATGGATAAGCATTGACGTAATCAGGGCTTTGATTAATAACATCGTCTAAGTATTCAATTGCCTTATCATCATCACCTACTGAGAGCATAACTAATCCAGCTTGATATTTACTATCAATATCCAAAATATCACTGCTGTGTTCATTAATAATATTAGCAGCTTCTTCATAATTACCAATTTTTGCCTCTGTTTGGAACAAGCGCTGAATAAGGTTAACCTCACCAAAGTTTTTTTGCCTTTTAATTAAATCTTGATAGATGTCTAAAGCAGATTCATATCTACCTGCAGCGAAATACAATTCAGCAAGGCCAAATTTAATCGCATCTTCTTCAGGAGCAAGTTCTAGAGCTTCAAGCAACTTATCTCTAGCAGCTTCAAAAAAACCATTGCTTTGGTAATAATCTGCCTGAACCAGTAAACTCTCTACATATGCATCTGAATCTTTTGATACATTATAGAGTAAACTTAGTCCATCATCTTCTTGACCGTCATTTAATAGAATTTCACCCAAATAAACCTTAAATAAGTTCTCTCGTGGAAATTTTGCAATTAAAGCACGATAAACTTCTTTAGATAAATCAGTAAAACCGTAGTTGGTTAAATTTTCGGCTAAAGAAGCTAATACTTCTGGTGTATCATTATCAAGCGCTTGCTTTAATAGAATTTTACTTTGAGAAAAATCATGATTCTCAATCGCATCTAATAACTGTTCTGAATATGACATTGCAATCCTCCATTCATTCGAAATCTTATTCTACACGAAAAAGACATTGGTTCAAAGACCAATGTCTTAAAGTTACTTTCTCTTTCTTGGAATAATCTTAATTGGAGTTCCTTCGAAGTTAAAGTTTTCACGTAATTGATTAATCAAAAATCTTTGGTATGAAAAGTGCATCAATTCTGGATCATTAACAAATACGACAAAAGTTGGTGGATTTGTTTTAACTTGAGTCATATAGTAAACGCGAAGACGCTTACCTTTAATCATTGGGGTTGGCACAAGGCTTGAAGCCTCAAGCAATAAGTCATTCAATACACTAGATTGAATACGTTGATTCTCATTTTTGTAGACTTCTTTAACCATAATAGGAATTTGATCAATTCTCTGACCAGTTTCTGCAGAAACGAACATAATAGGTGCATAGTCTAAGTATTGAAATTCTTGTCTAATTACTTTTTCAAAATCTTTAGCACTGGTTGAGTTCTTTTTAGGTAAGTCCCACTTGTTAACTACAATAATGATACCTCGCCCTGCATCATGGGCATATCCTGCCACGTGCTTATCTTGTTCACGAATACCGGTGCTTGCATCAAGCACCAACAAAACCACGTCGGAGCGTTCAATAGCACTCATCGCACGCATTACTGAATATTTTTCAGTCTTTTCGTAAACTTTACCTCGTCTTCTAATACCAGCTGTATCAATTAAACGGAACTTTGTACCATCTTTTGATTCAAACGGTGTATCGATAGCATCTCTCGTAGTACCTTCTTGGTTAGCAACGATCACACGCTCTTCTCCAAGAAGCTTATTAACAATTGAAGATTTACCAACATTCGGACGCCCAATTACACTAAAAGCAATTGTATCATCTGACTTGTAATCTTCTTTTTCAGGAAATTTACTTACAATTTCATCCAGTAAATCACCAATCCCAGTTCCGTGACTACCAGAAACTGGGAAAGGATCTCCTAATCCTAAACTATAGAAATCATAAATATTATTTCTTTGTTCTGGGTTATCAGCCTTGTTTACTGCCAAAATCACTGGCTTTTTAGTGCCATAAAGTAACTTTGCAACCCTTTCATCCAGATCGGTTACACCATTAACTACACTACAAAGCATAACAATAACATCAGCTTCTTCAATAGCAATTTCAGCTTGTGCACGGATTTCTTCTTCGATCTTTCCATCTTCCCAGGTAATTCCACCGGTATCAATCAGATCAAATTCGTGACCCATCCATTCTGCCTTAGCATAGTTACGGTCTCTTGTTACGCCTGGCTCATCTTCAACAATTGCCAAGCGTTCTTTAATAATGCGGTTGAAAAGTGTTGACTTACCCACATTAGGGCGTCCAACAATAGCTACTACAGGTAAAACCATCTTTTTTTCAGCCTCCTCTAAAAAATAAAAAAAACCGACTTTAAGCGTCGGCTTTTTTATTACATTAATTATTTACGGTCTTTTAATTGGTCACCGATAATGTCACCTAATGCGAAGCCGTTGTCATCATTGCTCATGTACTTCTTGTTTACTGAGTTGTCGTTACGTTGACGACGTGGACGAGGACTTTCGCTTGATGAAGCATTAGGATCTGCAGCCTTGATTGAAAGTGAGATTCTTCTATCGCTAGGGTCAATGTTTAATACCTTAACCTTAACTTCTTGACCGACTTTCAAAACATCACTTGGCTTGTCAACGTGCTTGCTTGAAATTTCTGAAACGTGTACCAAACCTTGGATACCATCAGCAACTTCAACGAATGCACCGAAGTTAGTTAAAGACTTAACTTCGCCTTCAAAAATATCACCTTCAGTTAAGCCGGAAGTAGCTTGTTCAAATGGTGAAGGTTCAGTTTGCTTGATTGACAAGGAGATACGATGTCTGTCATTGTCGATACCAATGACCTTAACCTTAACATCTTGACCAGCCTTCAAAACATCGCTTGGCTTGTCAACATGCTTGTAAGAAATTTCTGAAATGTGAACAAGACCATCTACGCCACCAACATCGATAAATGCACCGAAGTTAGTTAAACGTGATACCTTACCTTCAACAACGTCACCAACAACTAATTGACTTGCAACGTTATCAAATGCTTCTTCACGTTCTTCTTCAACTAAATCCTTGTGTGAAAGAATAAGACGGTTCTTGTTAGGATCGATTTCAGTGATCTTAAGTTTCATAGTCTTACCAATGTAAGGCTTAAGATCTGAAACGTAACGGTTTGAAATTAATGAAGCTGGTAAAAAGCCTCTAGTACCAACATCAACAAGCAAACCACCACGTACTGATGAAGTTACAGTACCTTCGATTGGAGTACCATTTTCGAAGTCCTTTTGTAACTTGTCGAATGCTTCTCTTTCCTTCAAGCGGGTAACTGAGAAGAAGAATTCACCATTTTCCTTGTCGCCACCTGCTCTTCTTAATACTAAAGCCTTGAATGTGTCACCAGGCTTTACTAATTCACGCAAATCAGCATTACGGTCTGAAGTAAATTCACGGTGAGTAATAACACCTTCAACACCGGCGTTAACAACACCAACATCGATTTGGCCGTCTTCAACGTCTAATACTTCGACATCGACAATATCTCCGACCTCAACTCCTTGCATTTGCTTTAATGCGTCTAAAAATTGATTACTGTTTTCTGACATATGTACCTCCCAATATCAATACCCATTTTATAGGAAAGTGATATTTTTTTCTACTATTTTGTGAGCTTTTTTTGATTTTTTTTGATTTTTTCTAAAATTGTGTCTACTACTTGATCAATTGTAAGATTGGTAGTGTCAATTTCAATGGCATCATCAGCCTTCTTAAGCGGTGAAATTGCACGATGTGAATCCTTATAGTCACGTTCTGCAATATCTTTTTCAATCTCTTCAACGCTTTGATCAGTTTCAATACCACGTTCTTGGAAATCGAGCATTCTTCTTTCAGCTCTTGATCTAGCTGAAGCAACTAAGAAAATCTTTACTTCGGCGTTAGGTAAAACTGTGGTGCCAATATCTCGACCATCCATGATTACATTAGTTTCGCCTGCCATTTTACGCTGCAAAGCGACCATTTTTTCACGAATTTTAGGTAAAGCTGAAACTTGTGAGACATTAGCTGAAATCTCTGGAGTTCGAATTTCTAAAGAAATATCTTTACCTGCAGAGTAAACTTTCTGTTCACCATTTTCGGATCTCAATTCAATTCCGTCTTCATCGATCGCTTTTAAGATTCCTTCTTCATCACCATAATCAAGATGGTGATTACGCGCGATTACTGTACAAGCACGGTACATCGCACCTGTATCAATATATACAAAAGATAACTTTTTAGCGATTATCTTAGCTACAGTACTTTTACCTGCTGATGCAGGACCATCAATTGCTACTTGCATTCTAACAATAAAAGACTAGTAAATAAGTCTTTATATCCTTTCTTAAATTTATCTCAATCTGATAGTTTGGCCAGCTTGAATATCTTCAGCACTACTTAGATTATTAATACTTACTAAGCTAGAAACACTAACGCCTTCTTTTTGCGCAATGCTAGTTAAAGTATCACCATCCTGAACCACATAGGTTTTAGCAGTTTGGCTAGATGAAGATTGTTTTGTCTTAGAACTACTATTCGTCGCCTTCTTTTGGTTGCTTACCTTAGAAGACTTGCTGCTAGATTGAGTTTTTTTAGTTGATTGCGCAGTTTTTTTTGCCTTCTTAACTTTTTTACTTGAAGAACTATTACTTACGCGTTGTACTTCCTTAGCCTTTTCGCTCTGACCATAGTGAGCCGAAGCTGTTCGATATACAATTGGAATTAGCACTACCAAAATAATTAATAAGACGCTAATCACTGCGCCCCAATGACCACCTTTGGGCTGCTCACCATCACTGCGACCTTTGTTTGGACGCTCGTAATGTTGATATGGTCCTTTTGGACTATTGTTCATTTGGAATTCCTCCCATTTATTGACTAAATTAAATTTTAGCATAGAAATGGACTTATATGAGACAAAATAAAAAAGAAAAAGATGTTTTCGCATCTTCCTCTTTCGTCTATATCCTTTTGGTAACTAGTTAACAGTAAATCTCTTTTGAACAAATGGCTTAATACTCTTCAAGGTTGATTCAAACAAAATGAAAACTACAACTGAATTAATTGCACCCTTTAACAAATTAAAAGGTACAATAATGCCAAAAATATATGCATTCATTGATGGTAAATGTAGCAACTGTCCTAAATAATTATTCACTGTGAAGTTGAACAAATCACTATAATTGTGAAGAGCTGGAATATTGGCCATTGATGTAACTGCATATACTGGTGTTAAAACGAATGCATTAGTCAAGGACAAAACTATAGTCATTGCAATAATACCGATAATTAAGCCTAAGATTGGTAATAAATAGCCTTTCTTAGTACGTCGATTTTCTTGAGTAATTCCTTTACTAATTAAATAAAATGGCAATGCAAATGATAAAGTAGCTAAAAAAGCTGCAAGCTGCCCCACTATACTTGGTAAAGCAAAGCCACTAAAGATTAAACTCAGTAAACCTCTAATCAAGGCCATTAAAACACCCGGCCAAGCACCAAATAAAAACATTCCAATAGTGATAACAATATCAGAAAAATCAAATTTCAAAAATCCTACTCCTGGAATAATTGGAAATTCAAATTTCATCACTACAAAGGCAATCGCTCCGATCAGTGCATATGCAATTAAATTTGTTAAGCTGTTCCCAGCTCTTCTAGTATTTGACATAATACTTACTACCTCCTAAAACAAAGAAGTCTATTGCTTCAGCAACAGACTTCCAAAAGTAAGTAAGTATTTATCTTCTTGTCTTAAGTTGGTTGGTCTGTCTTCTTTCATCTAGACTTTAACTATCGGTATTCTTACGAAATTCAGCCACTATCGTGGGTCGCGGACTTCAACCGCCGGTCGGGATTTTCACCCTGCCCTGAAGACAACAAACTTTTATTTAATTACACTTTTAGTCTAGTAAATATGTTTCAATCTGTCAACTTCCTCACGTGTCAATTCACGATATTGACCCGAAGTTAATGAATGTAAATCTAAAAAGGCATATCTTTCACGTGATAGTTTATCAACCAAGTGACCCACTGCCTTAAACATTCTTTTAACTTGGTGATAGTGACCTTCATGAATTGTTAATTGAACGATTTGAGTATTCTTTTTAGGATTGGTTTTTAACACCTTAACTTTGGCTGGTGCACTCTTTCTATTATCTATTTTTACACCTTTTTTTAGTAAAGTAATTTCTTCTGGAGTCAAAATTCCTTTAATCTTAGCAACATAAACTTTAGGCACTTCGTTTCGGGGGTGCATTAATAAGTTTGCCAATTGCCCATCATTAGTCATTAAAAGTAAGCCAGAAGTATCATAATCCAAGCGACCAATTGGATACAAACGATATGGCACATTTTCAAAGAAATCAACCACTGTCTTTCTGCCCTTTTCGTCATTTGCAGTTGAAACAACTCCGCGTGGTTTGTAAAACAAGTACGTGTGTAAACTTTCTCTTTCGATTGGTTCACCATCAACGGTTACATTACTAAAAGTATCTACCTTTGTTCCTAATTGAGTTACAACTTTGCCGTCAACTCGAACGCGGCCTGCTACAATCATCTTTTCTGCTTTTCTTCTTGAAGCTACCCCAGCTTCAGCAATCACCTTTTGTAATCGTTCTAATGCCATTATTTATCCTCTTTTTCATCACTTAAATATTTATCAGCTTGACTCATTTGTGAAAATAAATCTGTTTCACCGTCAGAATCGAAATTATCTTCAAAATCTTCTATCACAGGTAAATCGGCTAAACTTTGATAACCAAAATATTGTAAGAAATAATCTGTAGTCACATATAAATTAGGGTGCCCTGGTGCATCCTTTTTACCTTCTGCTTTGACTAATCCGCGCCAAACTAAGGTCTGTAAAGCTCCTGAAGAATTAACACCACGAATATCATCAATTTCAACTCGAGTAATTGGTTGTCGATAAGCAATAATTGATAATATTTCTAAAGCAGACTGACTAATATTCTTTGATAAGTCTTTTGAAAAATACTTCTCGATAATTTTTCCAACTTTAGAATTAGTAGTTAATTTATACGTACTGTTAATTTCAATTATCTGTAAACCTGAATCTTCATCTTTAGCCAATTTTTCTTTTAATTCCTTAACTAAATTAGTTAATTCGATCGGCGCTACTTTTAATAATTCACATAAATTAACTTCTTCAATTCCATCATCACCTGCTACATATAGTAGAGCTTCAAGTTCCGCTACTTTAGATGCCATTACTTTCATTTCCTTTAATCAATTCTAAATCACCAAAAGTTCTAGCTTGTCGAACATGAATCTTATGATTCTTACAAAGTTCTAACATTGCTAAAAATAAACCAATTACATCGACTAAATTATTCATTTTAGGAATACAAGAGAAAAAGCTGATTTTCTTTTTCTTGTTTAATCTGATTTCTAAATATGAAATCATTTCAGAAATCGGTGCACCCTCAACTTTTACTGAAGCAGCATCAGGCTGTCTGAGCTTCATTTTTTTCATCACCAAAGCAAATGTATTAGCTAAGTCTGAAGAAGTAATTTGCCCTAAAGGTAATGGCTGAATTTTTTCACTTTTCGAGACACTAGCTTCTTTCGCTGCAATAATTGGAACTTCTTCACTACGTTCTTTGAAATATTCTGAAACCTTTTTAAATACTGAATATTGAACTAGTTGTTGAACCAATTCTTCTCTTGGATCTTCTGCTTGATCTTCTTCAACAAAATCATTTTCTGGTAATAAATATTGAGATTTAATTCTCAATAAAGTTGAAGACATCACGAAAAATTCTCCAGCAATTTTCAGATTTAGGCGCTGCATTTCTTTTAAATATGATAAATATTGACTCGTAATTTGCGCAATTGGAATATCATAAATGTCGATCTTTTGTGACTGAATTAAATGTAATAATAAATCTAATGGTCCTTCAAAATTAGGAAGCTCTAAAGTTAAGTCGTTACTTTCGTTATTTGTCATCTTTATTTTTTACCAACTTTAATAAATATGTATATTCTGGCAAAGCTGCTATTTTCTTTTTCGGATTACTTTCTTTTAATTCTTGTAGAATTTCTTTTTCATATTTCTCTTCACGAAACCCTGGAGCTAATGATAAATAGCGAATTACGATAAATAGACCTGCACTTTGAATTCCAACTACGCCAACAACATTTGCCTCTTTATTTCTAAATAAAAGTAGGTTAAATTCCGTGTCATCATTAATTAACTTCATTTCATCTTTCAAATTTGCGAAGTTTTTAAAATCCGGTAAGTATGACAACAAGCCCATTGCCGTTTTTTCATAGTCTTTTTTATATTGAACTAGCATTTTATCACCTAAGTCCGTGGATGAGTTTCTCGGTACACTTTAAGAATATGTTTTTGCGTCAAATTGGTATAGATCTGAGTTGTACTAATATCTGAATGTCCCAAAATTTCTTGTACAACTCGTAAATCAGCCCCATTTTCAAGTAAATGTGTCGCAAAAGTATGACGCAAAGTATGGGGAGTAACATCCTTTGTAATTCCAGCTTGTTGACAATACCGTTTAATCAATTGCCAAACAGCTTGCCGAGTCATTGCGCCGCCCCGATTATTCAAAAATACAACTTCAGTATTTTTGCCTTTTTTCATTAAAAGAGGCATTCTAACTTCTTCTAAATACTTATTAATCCAATCAATTGCGACACTACTAATAGGTATCAGCCTTTCTTTTGAACCTTTACCAAATACCTTAACAAGATTCAACTCAGCGTGAATATCTTCCAATTTTAAATTGATTGCCTCACTAACTCGCATTCCTGTTGCATACATCGTTTCAAGCAATGCACGATCACGAATACCTAGATTCTTATTAATATCTGGTTGAGCTAATAAATCTTCAATTTCTTTTTCAGTCAATGCAACTGGTAATCGACGCTCTTTTTTTGGAGCATCAATTTCAATCATAGGATTAAGTTTTTGAATATTTTGTCTAGCAAGCCATTGATAAAATTTTCGTAAACTGGAAATCATTCGACTGATTGAGCTTGAAGCTTTATTTAAATCTTTTTGTCTAGCTAGAAAAGCATCAATATCAGTTGCTTCTGTTGGCCATGAAGTGAAATTTTCATCATTTAAGAAATCTAAAAATTCATATAAATCCTGACGATAAGCAGTAATTGTATTTTCACTTAGCCCTCGTTCTAATTGCCCAAAACGTAAATAGTCGTCAATTTGATCTTTTAATTTATTCATTTTCACTATCTTCTGGATCATTAATTAAAGTAATGTTCCCGGCTTCCTTATCTTCAACAATGTACTTTGCTTTAAGCAAATGACCTAACGCACGTTTAAAAGCTGACTTAGAAATTCCAAAGTAGTTCTTGATCTCTTGTGCATCTGATTTGTCATAGAATGGAAGGCTCTTAGTTTCTTTACGACGTAAACTCATCAAGATCATTTGTGCATCATCATCAATTTCTTCGAAGGCACGTGGCAAGCTGCTCAAATTAAGTCTACCGTACTGACTAATTCCAATTACTCTAGCTTTAAATTGTTCACCCAAACGTAATGTACCGGCCATTTGTGATTCATGTACAAAGCCCAAGTAATAATCATTAGTTAAAACAAAAGCACCAATATCACGACTTGCATAAACTGTTGCGAAAACATTCTTATTTTTCATGTTATTTGGAAAGTGCGCAGAAATCTGTTCAAAAATATTTTCATCGGCCATTTTTGCCCAAATGCGGTCTTTTTCGTCAGTTTCTAGACACACTAAAATGCGGTCATCTTTTCTTGGCCAACGATTTTTATCAAATGGGAGATCATCCATTGAAATAACTACATCTTTATCTGGTAAACCAATATCAACAAAAACACCTAATCCAGGTCTAACTTCTGTTACCTTACTCCAGCCATATTGATCTGGTCCTGCAAATGGTAAGAATTGCGTCATTTCACGATCATGATTTTTATTATCGTAGATAAAACCAGTAATTTCGTCGCCCAATTTTGGAATTTCATCTTGTGTCAGTTCTTGGCGCTTTAATTCATAGGTAACACCATCAATTTGAACATAATAAGCATTTTTATTTTCATCTATAATTTTTCCAGTTTGAATTGTTCCCAGCATTTTAATCTCCTACTTTACATATTCTTGTTACCAGTATACGCAAATTTTAAGCAAAATAAAATAGCCAGCCCAAAAGCTGACTATTTTATTTGAATTTTTAATCTATTTTTGGATTAAAGGTTTGAGATTTCACCTTGGTAGATAGCACCACGACGAGCATCAACAGTGATAGTTGAACCATCAGAAATCTTTTCAGGTGCATCAGTAGTACCAACAACAACTGGGATACCTAATGACAAACCAACAACTGCAGCGTGTGAAGTCAAACCTGAAGCTTCAACTACTAAACCTGAAGCCTTCTTGATTGCTGGCATGTAGTCAGGGTCAGTTACCTTAGAAACTAAGATGTCGCCTTCCTTAACCTTGCTGTTTGCTTCTTCAGCTGAAGATGCAACAACTGCCTTACCAACAACAGAACCGTTACCAACGCCCAAACCTTGAGCAAGCTTGTTACCGATGATTTGTAACTTCATAACGTTAGTAGTACCTGATTCACCAACTGGAACACCAGCAACGATGATTACAAGGTCACCATCCTTAACAAGACCCTTTTCCTTAGCAACTTCTGCTGCCTTTTCGAACATGTCATCAGTTGACTTAGGCTTTTCAGCTAAGACTGGAGTTACACCCCAAACAACTGCTAATGAGTGTTCGATCTTTTCATCAAAAGTCATAGCTACGATGTCAGCGTTAGGACGGTACTTAGAAATCATACGTGCAGTGTAACCTGACTTAGTAGCAGTAATAATAGTCTTAACGCCCAATTCTTGAGCAGTACGTACAACTGATTCACCAATAGCTTCAGTTACGTTTGAACCCTTGTAGTCTTCGAATCTTTGAAGAGCTAAAGTGTTACGCTTAAGCATTTGCTTTTCAGTACGTTCGTCAATTTCAGCCATTGCCTTAACAGCGTTAACTGGGTACAAACCGTTTGCTGATTCACCTGAAAGCATAGTTGCGTCAGTACCATCAAGAACAGCGTTAGCAACGTCAGAAACTTCGGCACGAGTTGGACGTGGGTTTTCTTGCATTGAGTCAAGCATTTGAGTAGCAGTAATAACTGGCTTACCAAGTGCGTTAGCCTTCTTGATCAAGTTCTTTTGTACAAATGGTACTTCCATGAATGGAATTTCAACACCCATGTCACCACGAGCAACCATCAAACCATCTGAAACTTGTAAAATTTCGTCAGCGTTGTCGATACCTTCTTGTGATTCGATCTTAGGGAAGATCTTAACGTAGTCAGCACCTGCTTCTTCACAAAGCTTACGGATGTCTAAGATATCTTGTGCCTTACGTGCAAATGATGCAAAGATGAAGTTGATACCTTCCTTTAAACCAAAGTTGATGTCATCAGTATCCTTTTGAGTAATACCTGGGAGGCGAATTTCAACACCTGGTGCGTTAACACCCTTCTTTGAACCGATTAAACCAGTGTTTTGAGCTTCACAAACAAGTTCTTTCTTAGCGTCATCTTTTTCTAAGATTAAGAGGTCTACCAAACCATCATCAATTAAAACGTGACCACCAACATGAGTATCATCGTACAAACCTGGGTAAGTTACGTGAATCATGTCCTTGTTACCAGTCTTGGTAGCATCCATAGAAATACGGATCTTGTCACCAGTATTGATAGTGAACTTTCCACCTTCTTGGTCAGTAGTTCTGATTTCTGCACCCTTAGTGTCAAGTGCGATACCAAGAAGCTTACCAGTCTTCTTTTCCACTTCACGTACCATGTTCATACGTGAACGGTGTTCTTCGTGGTCACCGTGTGAGAAGTTGAAACGGAATACGTTTGCACCTGCTTCAGCTAAAGCAGTAATAGTTTCAACATCATTTGAAGCTGGCCCTAAAGTACTAACAATCTTAGTTTTCTTCATTATAAAAAAATCCTCTCCAAAAACTGACTAATCTTTAGTCATTTCTTCATTAACATCCAGTAGTGAAAAGTCACCTTGGTGTTTACCTTCAAACAGATCAAGAATGTCGTGAGTATTTGGCTTACCATTCTCCATGCCAACAGCCAAGCCGCCTTTACCATCGAGAAGTAAGTTAACAGCATAATTACCCATCTTAGTAGCATTTACTCTGTCTTCAACAGTTGGTGAACCACCACGTTGCATATGGCCAAGTACATTAGCACGAATATCAAGGTCAGGTGCGTATTTTGCAAGTTGTTCCTTGAATTCATCAGCGCTCATCACGCCTTCAGCTAATACAACAAGACCGTGGTCCTTACCATCAGCAAAACCTTGCTTAAGAGTATTTGCAATCTTCTCGATATCGTAAGGACGTTCGGGAATAACAATTGCATCTGCACCACTAGCAAGACCAACACGCATTGCGATGTCACCGCACTCGCGACCCATTACATTTACAATGAATACACGGTGGTGACTACTTGCTGTGTCGCGAATCTTATCGATTGCGTCCATAGCAGTACGACAAGCAGAATCATAGCCGATAGTATATTCAGTATAAGGAATATCGTTGTCAATAGTTCCTGGCAAACCTACTGAATTAATACCAAGACGCGTTAAAGCCAAAGCACCATGGTAGGAACCGTCACCGCCGATTACGACAACAGCATCCATACCATGCTTTCTTAATTGTTCTGCACCCTTCTTTTGCACTTCTTCTTGTGCAAATTCAGGGAAACGAGCAGAGTACAAGAAAGTACCACCTTCGCTAATCTTATGGTCAACGTCTTCCGCAGTAAGCGGAATAAAGTCACCGGCAACTAAACCAGCAAAACCATAACGAATCCCGTAGACTTCAAGTCCATGGTGAATGGCAGTCTTGGCAACAGCTCTGATTGCTGCATTCATACCAGGGGCGTCACCGCCACTAGTTAAAATACCAATCCGTTTCATGAATTCACCTCATCATGATTATTTGTGTAATTTCTCACATCAATTAAATATTAACATTTTTTTAGCCAAAAATCTCATAAAAAGTGGTTTAAATTTATTGATTTATCGGGCTTTTTAATTGTATTCGCTTACAAGCGTAATCTTTTAAGCTTTTTAATTTTTAACTATTCTTGAAAATTCACTCGTTTCAAATTGGTTAGCAAATATTGTGCCTTGCTCGAATCATAACGATCACTTTGGGTCCGAATTCCTAATAAGTAAATATCCCCTTCTTTTAGAATTCCATGGATTTTTTCATATATTCCAGGAAAGATAGTTATTTCCTGACGGCAACTTGAATCTGCAAAACTCGCAAACGCCATGACTGTACCTTTTTTTGTTCTAATTGGTTTTAATGACATAAGTTTACCAACTGCAATTCCACTATCGTTAATTTGAAAATGATCAAGTAAACGGGCGTTAAAGCGTCTAGCATATTTTTGAACAGCAATCAATGGAGTAGTGGTAGTAGAAAAGCCTAATACTTTCTCTTCCATTTCAGATTTTTCAGCGCTAGTTACCGGCTCAGCTTCTTTTAATGGAACACCACCCAAGCTTACCGAAAGAGATAGATTCTGTCCGGTTAACTGAATATTCTCAATGACATCTTTGCAATTTAACAATAGCAAATTCCGATTAGCTTCTAAATTGTCAAAACATCCTGCCATAATCAAGGCTTTGATTGCATCTTCTTGTAAAAATTTCGGATTAATTTGTCGTAAAAAATCTTCAAAAGAAGTGAATGGACGCTTCAAAGTCACAATTTCTCTAATGAAATCATTGCGCAATCCTTTAATCGCCTTGAACCCAACCAAGATATTGTCCTTACTCAATTTAAAATCCACGTCACTAGTATTAATATCTGGCGGTAAAATCCGAATGTCTGCTTCTTGAGCTTCCATTATGTAAGTCTGTGCTTTGGACCCACTAGCAGATGAATTTAACAGTGCTGTATAAAAAGCAGCTGGAAAATGAACTTTCAAATATGCAAGCCAAAATGCAATTTTTGTATAAGCCACTGCATGTGATCGGTTAAAACCATAGTTAGCAAATTGCTCAATATATCGGTAAACCCGCTCGCCTACAGCTTTATCACGACCATTTTTGACTGTTCCTGCAATGAATTTACTCCGCTCTTCATCAATCAATTTTTGATTTTTCTTTGACATCGCTCTTCGAAGTAAATCAGCCTCACCTAGACTGAAACCTGCCAAAATTTGAGCGGTCTGCATAACTTGTTCCTGGTAAACTAAAATACCATAAGTTGGTGCTAAAATTTGCTTCAAACTTGGATCTGGATATTTGACTGCTTCTTGTCCTTTTTTTCGATTAATAAAAGTATCGATATTCTGCATTGGGCCTGGGCGGTATAAGGCATTAACAGCAACTAAATCTTCAAAATTATCTGGCTCCAGTTTCTTTAAAACCTGTCTAATTCCTGCTGACTCAAATTGAAAAATCGCATCAGTTTTACCGGCTCTGAACAAAGCTAGGGTTTGCGGATCATCTAACGGAATTTTGTTTGGATTAATCTTTATTCCCTGACTTCTAATTAAATCAAGAGTGTCACCCAAAATCGTCAAATTCCTTAGACCCAAGAAGTCAATTTTCAAAAGCCCTAACGCTTCAACATACTTCTTAGTTTGCTGCGTTACAGGAATTTTTAATGGACCTGCTTGAAGACCTGAAATACCTGCAATTGAATCATCACTTATTACTAAACCAGCTGCGTGAATTGAATAATGTCTCGGTAAACCTTCAAGTGCTCTAGCCGTTTGAAATAGCAGCTTGCTTTGAGGAGTAGAATCAACAATTAATCGCATTTCACGTGATTCTTGATAAGCTTCATTCAAAGTGATTTTAGTCTTTGAAAATGGTACAGCCTTTGACCATCTATCTAGCTCCACAGTAGATAAACCAAATACTCTCCCTGTATCTCTTAAAGCTTGCTTGGCTGCTAAAGTACCAAAAGTCAAAATCTGAGCAGCGTGATCCATACCATATTTTTCGTACATATATCTGATCACTTGATCACGTTTAACATCTGGAATATCTAAATCTATATCTGGCATTTCATGTCGCGCCGGATTCAAAAATCTTTCAAACAAAAGATGATACTCTAATGGGTCAACTTCGGTAATTTTTAAAGAATATGAAACCAAAGATCCACATGCTGACCCACGTCCAGGACCAGTAGTAATACCTGTTCGATGGCAAAAATTGATAACATCCCAAACAATTAAAAAATAATCATCAAAACCCATTTCATGGATAACTTGGAGTTCATAATCCAAACGCTTCTGATATTCTTCAGGTACATCGCCATTTGTAAAACGATCTTCAAGTCCACTTTGAGCCAAATGGTGCAGATATGCTTGTGAACTAGAAAATTGGCCTTGATGGTATTTAGGTAAAACTGGCTTTTGGAAAATAACTTCCGCATTACATTTATCAGCAATTCGCCAAGTATTATTAACTGCTTCATCTAGATCAAAATCATGATAGCGTGTTAGCATTTCTTCAGCGGATGCCAAATAATGTGAGCCCTCTTGTTTAGCTAAAGCAGTTATGTCATGCAGCTTATCACCTGTTTTTATTGCATGCAGCGTCTTTTTTAAAAAATGATCCTGTGGTTTTAAATATTGACTATCCTCTACTGCTACAAGCGGGATTTCAAATTGCTTTGACAAGCCATGAACATAATTTATGTAATTTCTTTGAGCATCTCTTGCATAAACCCCTAAATAGAGGTCACACGACTCTTGCAATCGTTTTTTAAGCTGTCTAATGTAATCACTGCCCAACTGATCGTTTTCAATAGATAAGCGGTGTAATTCGCTCTGAGCGTTAGCTGGCACAATGACCACTAAATCAGATAAATACTTTTCCAGCTTTTCCAAAGTGACTAAATGATTATTTTGTCCATTATCAGTAAGCAAATTAATCGCACTAGATATTCTTAAAATATTGCGATAGCCTTTATTGTTTTTAGCAAGAACGATCAAGTTATATTTTTCTGTTGTATCTAGAACTCCGTTAATTCTAACTTGCATCCCCAAGATTGTTTTTATGCCAACTTCTTTTGCAAGTTCAAAGAAATTGACCAAACCGTATGTAACATTAATATCAGTTAAAGCAACGGCTTCATAATTTTCTTTCTTAGCAGAAATCAATAGATCTTTGATTCTAGTTGGACTTTCTAGCAATGAAAAAGAACTAATATTTTGAAGTGCTGCAACTTTCATCGTCTCGCCGCCTTTCATTAAAATAAGTATACCAAACCTGATGATTATTTCAGGTTATTTTGCGTTTGAAAATCAGTTGCCTTTTTGATAAAATTGCTTCTGAAAGAAGGAATGTTTATGGGTCGCTATATCGTAACTATTGTTTGGAGCGTCATTTACATGATGGTTATCGGCTTTATTGCTGCTCCTTTAACTTCTAGCACGTTTAACGCTAAAGATGCTCTAATTATTGGCGTTGTCTTTGGAATCCTCTTTGCAGCAATTATTCCAACGATTACTGCTCATTCTCACAAAGACAACAGTAAGTTTTCTAAATTAAAATAAGATTTTATATTTAAAAAGCCGCTAGCATTGCTAGTGGCTTTTTTATTCCCTAAAAGAAGCGATAATTTTTCTTGGTATCAACTTTAACTTGATTCTTAGTTAAATATTCAGTAAACATTTGAACATAATCCTTATCGAGGGTAAATTCAATCTTATCCATGCTGTATTCAGGATAAAATCCTCCGCCCATTGCACGATAATTATTAACAGCTAAATGATAAATTTGATCATCTTCAATCGGTTTTCCGTTAAGGGTTAACTTTGTCAATCGCTTACCAGATGGCTTAGAAAGATCAGCTTCATATTCAACTGGATAAAAGACATCAAAATGATAAAGTAGCGGCTTAGGCTTAATCCATCGATCAAGGAACTTTATCTCACCATCTGCGGTCTTTTCAAGAAAACCAGCACTGTGTTCGATAATATGACGCAATTCTTTACCGGTTAATCTTACTCTGCATAATTGGTTAGCATATGGATAATTCAAAAGCACATCACGCATTGTGACTTCTTTTCCAAATCCTTTTGCTTTCTCACTCATTACGGCAGTAGCAGAAACATCAGCATCTGTGAACCAGATCTGCATTTGCTGAAGAAGGTTGATAAATGGTGCACCCTCTAAACGTCCCTTCATTGCATCTTCAATTGGTGCTGGCTCACTTAAAGTGGCAATTGGCTGATCAAGCCATTTTTGAGTATTTTGATCAAGGTTTTTAACAATTTTTACGATTTCAGGATCTGGATCATAATCCTTAGTGTCAACTAATTCAGCTGACATATTCTTGATTTTTTTAGTATTATCATCAATATCTAAAATAACTTCACCAATTGCTTCTCCGCGATAGCCTGGTTGAACAATTGCAGTATTTTTAGTAACAACATTCAAGCGGCGATGTTGGTGACCCGTTAAAAAGACGTCAACTTCAGGAATTTCAGTTAAGATCTTGTAACCTTCATTTTCACCACGATGTGGTTCAGTTGCTTCTCCAGTTACAGGATCACTTTCAAAACCTCCGTGGTAAAGAACAGCTAAAACATCTACTTGTGGACGTAAAATTTTAGCAAAATGCTTGATTTTTTCATAAGCAGAGACAAATTTTAAACCAGCAACGTTTTCTTTAGGTTCCCAATGAGGGATGTATTGAGTGGTAATTCCTAATAAGCCCACTTTAATACCGTTTCGTTCAACGATAGTATATTCTTGTCCAAATGCTGGTGTATCTGTTTCAGCATCCAAAACATTATCATTAAGCATTGGTGCCTCATTGTGTTCTACATAGTAGGCAAGATAATCTTGCCCAAAGTTAAAATCATGATTGCCAAGGCAACGTGCATCATAGCCTACTTCGTTATATGCTTCAGTAAAGGTATGCAAATTATCATAATCATCCACATCAGAAGCATGCGTGTAAGAAGCAAGAGGTGAACCTTGAAGGCAATCCCCTGAATCAGTTACAATCACATTATCAGCGCCATATTTAGCTTTTTCTGCTTTGATAGTCGAACTAACTCTACTTAAACTAAATGGTGCATCATAATCGTCTTTATTTTGATAATCAGTCGGCAATAAAAAACCGTGTGTATCACTAGAATGTAAAAAAACTAATCTCATAATCTTTCCTTCTAAAAACAGGCATAAAAAAAGACACCACATAGCCGGGTGTCTTTTAATTAGTTATTGTCACTTGCGTTGTTTTCGCTAACAACTTGGCGACCCTTGTAGTAACCCTTAGGTGAAACGCGGTGGCTTAAACGGTATTCACCAGTAGTTGCATCATAGTGCATTGCTGGAACAGTTAACTTAATATGACCACGACGTGAACGTTTCTTTTGCTTAGAAGTATGTCTTGCTGGAACTGCCATTGATTTAGATCTCCTTTATTGTAGTCTTAAGCTAATAACTTGTATGACAACAAGTTCAATCGCTCATATGGTTCAATGATACTATTGAATCGCTTATAAATCAAGGTTTTAATTTTTCTTCTTAAATTGATTTCCTTGTCCTAGGAACCATCCAAGTAAGATTCCGACGATTACCATTACTACTAAAACAATAATTAACGGTAATTTCACTTTGAAAAATCCAAAATTTATTGCTACTGGATTTGTGTTTAAAACAACAAAAATCACTGCTAACAAAGTAATAACTGAACCGATGATTATATTTAATTGTTTTTTCTTGGCATCATTCATTATAATCCTACTTTCTTGAAGCAAAATCTAATGAAATCTTATCGCCAATAGTTGGGAATAAATTATAGAGTTTTGCTGCAACAGCTAAACTTAGTGGCAAGTTTAATTCTCGCTTATTACTTCCAAAATAATGAACTACTTGCCAAGCAACGTCATCTGGATCAAGCATAAATTCTTGAACGTTTTTGACATATTCACCAGTTTGATCTGCAATATTAAAGAAATTAGTGTAAACAGGACCTAAATTAACAGTCATCACCTTAACACCAAATGGCTTCAATTCAAGTCTTAAAACATTTGAAAATTGGATGACTGCAGCTTTAGAAGCACTATAAGCGGCTGACTTAGTAGTTGGAACCTTCCCTGCAATTGAACCGAAATTGATAATTTGTCCGGTCTTTTGTTCCATCATTACACGACCAACTAAACGAGTTAGGTACATCAAACCTAATACATTTACTTGGAACATATTGGTAGCGTCCTTCATGTTAGAATCCATGAAGTTTTCAAATTTACCAAATCCAGCTGCGTTTACCAAAAAGTCAATATGTTGAACCGAAGCAATGATCTCTTTGAAAGTTTTCTCAATTTCATCGCTCTTTCCAAGATCAGTTGGAAAAACAAATGAATCTGCACCTGAAAGTTCTTTGGCTTCAGCAGAAATTTCTTCTAACTTTTCTTTATTTCTAGCAATTAAAATAGTTGTGGCACCACGCCCAGCAGTTTCTAAAACGATTGAACGTCCAATACCGCTAGAAGCTCCAGTAACAACTACAACTTTATTTCTCAATGAATCACTCATTCTTCAGTTCCTTTCATTGGAATCGTAATTTGATCAAAATCATTTGCTAAAAATGTATTTGGAAATACTTTTTGTGCTTGTTTTACTAATTTTTTAGCTTTATTACCTAAATAACGAGCAGAAACATGATCCAAATACAATTTTTTAACGCCATTATCACGCGCAACTTCTGCAGCTTCAACCGAAGTTGAGTGGTAGTATGAATGCGCTAATTTCGCCTCATTACCCGCAAAAGTTGATTCGTGCACCAAAACGTCAGCATCTTTAGCAAGTTTAGCAATTGTAGGGGTAGAGCGAGTATCATAGATAATTGTGACAATTCTACCAGGTCTAGCAGGGCCTAAAAAGTCTCTACCATCAAGAATAGTACCATTACTTAAAACGATTTGTTCCCCTGCTTTCAGTTTACCAAATAATGGCCCATTAGGAATATTATATTTTGCTAATTTGTCCATTAATAGCTCACCTGGGCGAGAATTTTCAACTACACGATAACCGAAACTTGGTACACGGTGGTCAAGCTTGTCTGTATAAACCTTAAAACCATGATCATCATAAATTAATCCACCTTCTGTTAGTTCAACAAACTTAATTGGATAACTTATCTTGGTTCTAGAAACTCGCAAAGACGTCTTAACAAATTGTTCAAGTCCTGGAGGACCATAAATAGTTAACGGCCCCACGTCCCCTTGAAATGAACGTGTAGCCAATAATCCAGGTAAGCCAAAAATATGATCCCCATGATTATGAGAAATAAATATCTTAGTAATTTTTCTCATTCGGATGTTTGTTTTTAAAATTTGGTGCTGCGTAGCTTCACCAACATCAAATAACCAAATTTCATTTAACTCATCAAGCAGTTTTAATGCTAAGCTAGCAACATTACGCTGTTTAGCTGGTTGTCCTGCTCCTGTTCCTAAAAATTGTATTTCCATTAAAATCCCATTCTAAAATTTCGTGTGCTTAACAATCGATTTAACAATATAAGCACTATAGTACATCGACCCGGTTGGTGTTGGGTGGGTATGATCTTCATAGAACCAATCTGGGTGACTCTTAGAATATCCATACCAATCTATCACTGTTAAATTTGAATAGTGCTTGGCAGCTTGTGCTATCAAATCATTCACCGGTTTTTGCCAAGTACGACTAGGCACATGAACATTAATCCAAAAAACATGTCTATCGGGTCCCACTTGCTTCATCAATCGATCAACATCTCCCATTGAAAATGGTCCATTGGTTCCTAATCCGATCAAAACATTGTCAGCAAGTGCGCCTTGATTCTGATAGCTACTCAAAAGATCAAAAGCAACGTTTAGTTGTCTAGAAACAGCCGCATCAATAATTGCTTTAGGCATTAATTTTTTAAGATCATCACTTGACCCGGCCATAACAGAATCCCCAATAGCTGTAACATTTAAATTTTGTGCCAATTGCAAATCAACTTGCGAAATACCATATTTGGTAAATCGTTTATTTACTGGGCTCTCTTTTGCCTGCTTTCTTGCCTCTTTCATTGCCTTACTTGAATCGACTTTTTTAGTCTTTTTATTCTTCTTCATTTTGGCTATTAAAGCTGCATTATCTTTCTTTTGTTCTTTCTGATTAGCATTGATTCTTTCTGCTAGCTGAGACTTATTAAAATCTTCTCCTTTAACAGAAGGTGAAATACCAATTCCAATAGAACCAACAATTAAGACAATTGTAGCAAAAGCAGCTTGAAACTTCTGAGCATAATTATTTCTTTGAGTATCAAAAACTTGTGCAAAATATTGTTTTGTCTTTTGCCAAGTAATCTTACTGCATGGCTTTTCAATCAAACGATATGAAGTTTCACTTAAAAGTAAGATGATCAAAATTTCACAGATATGATACAGAGTTGGATGATCAGCAATATTAGTTAACTTATCTTCAAAAAAGATCATAACTGGGAATTGATACAAGTAAATACCGTAACTCCTTGAACCAATCCATTTAAAAATAGGATTAGTCAAAATACGATTCCAGTGGCTTCCTGGATGCGCAATAATTGCAGTCATAATTGCCACAAGCAAAGTAAAGATCAACATTCCACCGCAATAGGTAAATGCTGCTTGAGGATTCATGTTGCTGCTAAAGAACATCAAAAGCATCCCAGCAAAAGCAATTAATCCAGTTAAATCTAGGACTCGACTATCACGTTTTGCAATATTTTCGCGTAAGTCTTCAATTGGCCAAATAATAGCCATTGCTGCTCCAATACCCAATGAGAAAAATCTTGTATCTGTTCCGTAGTAAACACGGTTAATATCAGCACCTGTTAAGTACAGAATTGCCATTTCAATTGCAGAAACAATTGAAAGACTAAACAAAATCCAAAAGATTGTTTTTCGCTTTCTAGCAAATCTATAAAGCAAGAACATCACAATTGGCCACAGAATATAGAATTGTCCTTCGATTGACATCGTCCATAAATGAGTAAACGGAGATTCATTAGCGGCAAATCTTTCAAAATAGCTTTGACCGTTAGAAATTTGCCAGAAGTTATAAACATTAAGCAAATTAGTCACTATAATCTGATTAAGTTTTGCTAGAAGATTCCTTTGAAAAAGAAGAATCCAAGCCGCTGATAACCAAAGAACTGTGATCATTTGTGGATATAGCCGTTTAATTCTACTAATATAGAATTTCTTATTGTCGTAACTTCCTTGAGCCTCATATGATCTCATCATATGATCGGTTACTAGGTACCCTGATAACACAAAAAAGATCGGTACACCAAGATAGCCACCGATAAAAGTATTTGGATCAAGATGATATAAAATTACCCCGATTACCGCTAATGCTCTAAGTCCTGAATATCCAGTAATAAACTGATTCTTTTTCATTATATTAACTTCTCTAAATAAATATTATTGAACAAATTCAAAGTTGAAATCTCCAATGTAAACATCGTCCCCATCAACTGCTCCAGCTTTACGTAAAGCATCATCAACACCCAAGTTCTTTAACTTACGCGCTAACAGCATAATACCATCTTGATGGTCGAGATTAATTCTTTGAACCAATCGCTCAAGTGATTCACCATGAACTTCAAATTCATGTTCACTAAGTCTTTCAACAGTAAACTCATTAGTCTTAGGGGCCTTAAACTTGTATTCTTTAGTCTTAGCATTAGTTTCTGGAGTTTCTTGAACTTCTTGACTGCGTTCTTCTTCGACCTTTTCCACTAAGCTTGCTGCATCTTGCATAAGCTTAGTAACCCCTTCATGAGTCACACTCGAAATTGGATAAACTGGTTCATCAACATTATGCTCTGCTAATGCTTTTTTAAATTCAGCAAATTTTTCATCAGCACCTGGGATATCCATTTGCGTTGCCACGATTAATTCTCTCTTCTGAGTTAAATCAGTGGTGTAATTTCCAAGCTCTTTTCTAATTGCTTCGTAATCTTCATAAGGATCACGACCATTATTTGGATCCATTGAAACCAAGTGCAAGATAACTTTAGTTCTTTCAATGTGACGCAAGAATTGAATACCTAAGCCAACACCTTGACTTGCTCCTTCAATTAATCCTGGAAGATCTGCCATTGAAAAGTCACGACCATCTGGTAAAATTACCATTCCTAAATTAGGTGTTAAAGTCGTAAACTGATATGCCGCAATCTTTGGTTTTGCCTTAGTTACTACTGAAAGTAAAGTTGATTTACCTACTGAAGGGAATCCGACCAATCCAACATCAGCAAGCATCTTTAGTTCAAGGCGTAAAACTCGATCTTCACCTGGTTCACCGTTTTCAGCAATTTCTGGAGCTGTATTGACACTAGTAGCAAAGTGGATATTACCTCGTCCGCCTCGTCCACCCTTTGCTACAACTAATTCTTGACCATTTTCTACTAAATCACCAATTAATTCATTAGTGTCAAAATCATAAACTGTAGTACCAATTGGAACTTTTAAATAAAGATCTTTAGCTCCACGGCCATATTGTGACTTAATTCGACCATTTTCACCATTATCAGCTTTAAATTTACGGCGATAACGGAAATCCATTAAAGTTCTTAATCCGCTATCAGCAACAAAGATTATACTACCGCCACGACCGCCATCACCACCGGCTGGGCCACCGTTTGGGACGTATTTTTCATGGCGGAAGGCTACCATGCCATCTCCGCCTTTTCCGGCTTGGACTTCAATTTTTGTTTGATCTACAAATGTAGACATGTTAAAACCCCTTTCCGTCTTGTCTAACTTTACTATAATACCACACAAATAGCCTCATTTAGCCACTCTTAATCAATTTACAAGGTTAATTTTACTGATTGCGCTTGAGTTAAAGTTAATCCTGCATTTCTTAAATCATCAATTGATGCTTCCTTAATCTTTTTAAGGGAGCCAAATTCACGAAGTAATTTATTTCTGCTCTTAGGACCAATTCCTTTAATTTCATCTAATCGGCTTGATAAAGCATTCTTTGCATGTGTCCTTCTATGGAAGGTAATTGCAAACCTGTGGACTTCGTCTTGAATTCTCGTCATTAAGTAGAAGCCTTGAGATTTAGGATCGAGTGGTATCAGTTTAAAAGCTTCTCCATTAATTGGATCACCAAATAATAAGTGGTTAGTTCTGTGCTTATCATCCTTAACCATCCCTGCAACTGGAATATTTAAATTCAATTCATTTCGCAGAACGTCCTCACAAGCCTCAACTTGAATTTGACCACCATCCATTAAAATCAGATCCGGCATTTTCTTATGCTCACGCAGCAGTCTGCCATATCGTCTTCTCACAACTTCGCGAGTATTACGAAGTTCGTCTCCGCCATTTTGGTGTTCAACTTCACCCTTAAGCTTGTATTTACGATAAGATGTTTTATCTGGTTCACCATCTTTAAAAACAACTAGAGCTGAAACCGGATCTGCTCCCTGGATATGTGAGTGGTCAAAACTTTCGATCACGTGCCCATATGGCAACCCAAGTGCATCGAAAATTTCTTTTTGTGCTCCTTTAGTTTTACGATTCCCTAATTCAAGCAATCTAAACTTATCATCTAACTTCAATTTTGCATTTTCTTTAGCCATTTCAAGAAGTGCTTTTTTCTGCCCTCTTTGTGGCGTTCTAACCGGAACATGCAGAATTTCAGATAAATCTTCATTATCGATTCCCTCGGGAACTAAAATTTCTTTTGGTAAAACACGATTTCTTTGACCATAAAACTGAACAATAAATGAAGTAAATTCATCTTCTGGCTCGTTTTCTTCTGTTAAAGGAAACACTTTTGTTTCTCTTCTAAGCAACTTTGCCTGTCTTAAGAAGAAAATCTGAACTGATAACCAGGACTTATCAACATAGAAATTGAAAATATCTCGTTGAGTATTATCATTTGAGATAATTTTTTGCTTTTCAACAGTTTCTTCAATATATTTAAGCTGGTCACGAATTTCAGCAGCACGTTCAAATTCCAAATCAGCAGAAGCTTCTTCCATCCTTTGGATTAAGTCTTGCTTAACTGAGGCAATATCACCATTTAAAAATCTTTTAATTCTCTTGATTTGGTCATCATATTCTTTTTGAGGTACATTTTTAAAGCAAGCTCCCAAACATTGGCCCATATGATAATACAAGCACGGCCTACCTTGATGGCCATTACATCTTCTTAATGGAAAAACCTTTTGAATAAATTTCAAAGTTGCTTGAGCAGCATAAACATTAGGGTATGGACCAAAATAATACCCCTTATCTTTATGAATTACACTTGTTAATTTAGTCTGCGGATCACGTTCGTTAGTAATCTCAATATAAGGATACCCTGTTCCTTGCTTCAATTGCACATTATAGTACGGCTGATATTTCTTAATTAAAGTAATTTCAAGCAAGAAAGCTTCCTTATCAGTCGAGACAGTAATAATGTCATAATCTCGAATTTCTTTAACTAACTCTGCTCTTCTACCGACTTGCTTACTCTTAAAATAAGATCTAACTCGATTTTTTAAATTTTTAGATTTACCAACATAAATGACAGTGCCGTTTATATCTTTCATTAAATAGCAGCCAGGTTTTTCTGGTAAAAGCTTTAACTTGTTTTCAACTAATTCTGTTGCCAAAAAAATCACTCCCTAAATTCAACAACAAATTTTAACATATTTATAAGAAGAACTCTTTTATCAAGTATTAAATAGCGTTCCTATATTTTTTTTGCTATATTAATGATTAATAATAATTTTAAGGAGTTTTTATGATAGAGTGGATTTTTTCTTTTATTAATGATTTTGGTTATATCGCAGTTGCTATTTTAATAGCAATCGAAAACATTTTCCCACCTATCCCTTCAGAAGTAATCTTATCCTTTAGTGGATTTTTAACTGACACTACAAGTCTGAACGTCTTCGGTCTTATTATTGCTGCGACGATCGGTTCAGTAATTGGTGCTTTGATTCTGTATTGGCTAGGTACTTTATTAAACGAAAGCCGCTTAGAAAGATTATTAGATCATTCTTTTTTTAAAAAACTAGGATTTAAAAAAGATGATGTAAATAAAACAATCGCTTGGTTCAACCGTCATGGTGTAAAAGCCGTCTTTTTTGGCCGTTTTGTTCCAGTAATCCGAAGCTTAATCTCAATTCCAGCGGGAATTGCTAAAACTAAAATGTCAATTTTCCTTATTCTAACTACTCTGGGTAGCTTAGTTTGGAATGCGGTTTTAATTTCTTTAGGCGCCTACATGGGAAAAAAATGGGAAGTAATTGTTACCATTTTTGAAGAATATTCACTCATTGTTGCCGGTTTACTATTGATTGCTTTCATCTATTTAGCATTCATTTGGTACAAAAAACGAATTAAAAAATCTATCTAACGATACTTAGGGGGAGTTTTATGCGAGTAAACATTTTTCGCAAACAAAAAGTTAAAACATTCTTGGGAGAAGATATTAAATTTTCAAGATCCTTAACTGCCTTTGACTTAATTGCAATGGGCGTTGGAGCTGTTATCGGAACAGGAATTTTCATTTTACCTGGAACAGTCGCAGCTACAACTGCTGGACCTGGAGTAAGTTTATCTTTTTTAGTGGCAGCAATTATTTGTGTTTTGGCAGGTATGTGCTATGCAGAATTTGCATCTTCAATTCCTGTCGCCGGATCAGCTTATTCATATGGTAGTATCATTTACGGTGAATCTGTTGGTTGGTTAATGGGCTGGGCTTTAATTTTAGAGTATATGCTATCAGTGGCAGCTGTTGCAGCAGGTTGGTCATCATACTTTTCTTCATTTATCAAGCCATTTGGACTAAGCATCCCTAAAGCGTTCTCTGGTCCTTTTGATCCTAAAAATGGAGTTTATTTCGACTTAGTTGCTGTTTTAATCATCGTTTTAATCGCCGCTCTTTTGGCTCAAGGAATGAAAAGTTCGATTAAAATCAACAATATCGCTGTTATTATCAAAGTTGCCATTATCTTAATCTTTATTTTTGTTGGTTTGAACTTTATTAAGCCTGCCAACTATAAGCCATTCTTACCTTATCACATGTCTGGAGTAATTAAGGGGGCAACAACCGTGTTCTTTGCTTTCTTGGGATTTGATGTTGTCTCAAGTTCTGCTGCAGAAGTTAAAAAACCACAAAAAAACATGCCACTAGGAATCATCGGAACTTTAGCGGTTGCTGTAGTTCTTTACATGGGTGTCTCAATTGTTTTAACAGGAATGGTTAATTACACTAAATTAAACATTGCCAACCCTGTTTCATTTGCACTGCAATATGTCCACCAAGATTGGGTAGCTGAACTTCTTGCTCTAGGGGCAATGGTTGGAATGGCAACAATGATGCTCACAATGATTTACTCAAGCTCTCGTTTGATTTATGCAATGGCAAGAGACGGTTTATTACCTCATACTTTTAGTAAATTAGATGAAAAACATAGTACGCCTGAACGTTCATTACTTGCAGTAACTATTGTGATCGCTCTTGGTGCAGCATTTTTCTCAGTTGACCAATTAACTAACTTAGTTAGTTTTGGTACATTATTCGCCTTCACTCTTGTTTCATTTGGTATTTTACGTCTAAGAAAAAGAAAGGATATTCCAAACGATGGTTTTAAAGTTCCAGGTTATCCTGTCGTTCCTATCCTTTCTGGATTATTCTGTATCTTCATGATTTTCCAACTTAACAAGGATGTTTTCATTTTAGCTGGAATTTGGTTAGCAATTGGTGTTGTCATCTATTTAGTTTATGGCTATCGCCACAGCCAATTAGATAAATAACTTAACATAATTTTGTTTATTGTAAAATAAGCTGTAATTTTTAATTACAGCTTATTTTTTATCTTAATTAACTTGATTCAATGTTTTCCCATCTCTGAGATAAGAAATAATATTTTTGCTTGCTTCTTTAGTAAGACGATATCTTGCTCGATGAGTTGCACTTCCAACATGTGGAGTCATTACTACGTTGTCCAATTCTACAAGTTCTGGATCCGGTTTAGTCTCATTTTCAAAGACGTCGAGTCCTGCGCCAGCAATCTCATCACTCTTAAGTGCGGCAATTAATGCAGCTTGATCAATTAAGCTACCTCTAGAAGTATTAACTGAAACTTGAAAGCCAAGAATCACGCTCTTTCTGCGTGGCTCTTGGCTTTT
>NZ_AZFM01000059.1 GCF_001434335.1 Lactobacillus kalixensis DSM 16043 | reverse complement strand
CAACGGTTCACAAATGTACCGTGTTGGTAAGAACCAATACATCAAGAAGGCTAACTTCTAATAAGCAGTTATTAGATAAGTGCTAATACAAGAAAAGTCGAAGCGAAAGCTTCGGCTTTTTTTTTATAAGATGAATAATATATTAACTCTGGAGCCCCAAAGCTTATATTCCACAGATAATAATTCAATAAAATCACTTACCAACTTTTGAAGAATGGTAAGTGATTTTTTCTATCTGACAATATTTTCAACTTGATGAATCTTTGCATATTCATCGCTGTACTTAATTTCAGCATTTCTCAATTCAATATCATTTTGAATATCTAAGAAGTATTTTGATGATACTCCAAACAACTTCCCAAGTCTTATTGAAGTGTCTACCGTGATCTTTCTCTTATCATGAAGAATATCTAGAATTCTTGATGTCGGAACATCGATTTCTTTTGCTACAGCATAAGCAGACATATTTAATGGTTTCATGAATTCTTCAGTTAAGATTTCACTTATCTTCGGAGTGGGAATTTTAGAAGAGAAAATACCCCTCTATAGTTAAATACGCAAAAAAGGCTGATTTTTACCTTAAACCAAAAAAATATTTTGTCAAAACATATTTAATCTATACATGAACCGTGATAGAATTATCTCAAAATTAAATATATCTGATTATTTGACACAAGGGGGTTTATCTTTGCATCATGTTTTTGATTTATTCTCAGATGTTGATTCTAACTATGGCAACTTCTCAAAAGAAAAATTCGTCTGCTGGTATGCAGAAGATGAGTCCATTAGAAACTGTGTCGAAAAGATTGACTATTACGAATTGTCGGGACAAGATACGATTGCCTTCTTCGATCTGCGCAGACAGCCAATCGATGGCGTGTACCGCTCGCTAATCCTTGATGAGCAGAAAGGTTTAATCTTGTCACGCCAGTCTTCCAAACAAATTCAAAATACTGTCTATGATAAGACTTCAATTGGCAAAAAGGTATTCCAAGACTTCATCAAGAATAATCTCAAATATCAATATCGTCATTGCCTATCATTTGGTTACGTTGCCTTTTTCTTCAAGCATGGAATCACCCAAGGCAGCGACTGCATTTCACTCCATAAGGTAAAAGACGTCGAGTTCGACATGAAGCAGAATCAATGCCACTTCCAGACTTTAGGAATGAAGCACAACCTAACCATCACCTTCACCGATATTAATGAAAATCTACCGAAGCGCATCGAAGAGAGCATCATCCATAATCAGGTGGTCTCTAATTCCTTGAGCCATCATCTCGAGCATATCAGTCTGAAATGTATGCCCGCATATAAGAGTGTGCTTGACGCAATTCTTTTCAATGAAGAATGGATTACGAAAACTCCGGGAAAAGTTCATCTAGCAGAAGTTGCTCATGAGATTGTGGATATCATGTTGAACGCTTTGGTCGAGACAATACAGAAAGAAGTTAACTGGCTAGATCATCAGGAACATATTAGAAGAGTTAAGCGAATGCTCAAGGATCAATAAAAACAGAAAAGAAATTTTGTCCAAGGTGCACCCTACAGAAATGTAAATCTGTAGGGTATTATTCTGCAGTTTGTAAAATTTGTAGAAAGCACAAACTTGATAGAACGGGCTTTTTGCAGGCTGCACCTTGGAAAGTATTACATTAACGACCTTGTTAATCTATTAATTGCACAAGCGCTTGTGACATCAAATAAAAGGAAAATGTCACATATGAAAATTAGTCAGGAAAATTTTGTTACTGCATGGGAGAATCAACGATTGGTTCATGGAGCGTTGAAGAAGGCTCATGTGCGGATGGATTACGATCACTATGATGACTTCTTTCAGAATGGTGTCATTATTTATGCTCAAATGTTGGAGCAGTATTGTGATAAACCACGAGAAGAAGTTGATAAGTTGAGCTTCAACAAGATCTATTGGAAGACATTGAATGAACTGCACAAGGTTCAGCTAAATTGTGAACGTGATGCAGAGATGGAAGAAGCTGCAGGGATTAGTGAAGATAAACTTGATTGGAACGAATTGCTCGTTTTGAAAAATGAACTACAGCAGATGAGTGAATTGGAGCGGAAGCTTTTGATTGAGCATATTGGTTATCAGCGGCGAATTGTGGATTTATGTCGGGATAACGATGTGGCTGTTGCTAGGGTTACCTTGCAGCGGATGAAGAAGCGATTATTGATGAGGTTGCGTGATAAAATGAGGTAAACAAATAGCGGTCAGCCTATATTTAGGAGACCGTATTTTTTTGAAAAAATTTAGGTAAAAATTGCCCTTTTTTGCGTATTTAACTATAGAGGGGTTTTGCTTCTCTAAATCGTTAAAAAGGAGGTAACCTATGACAGAAAATCATATGGTTAAAGGTTCTGATATCATGGATGATTACATGTTTCAGAACGTGATGGAAAATAAGGATAATTGTCAGGCGTTCTTGGATAGTCTCTTCCCTGATAAAAAGTTCAAGGTGATTGATGCCTATCCTCAAAAGAGAATTTGGCCGCTTGATATTGAGAAGCCAACGATTATGGATATTGTTGCTAAGGATGATAAAGGTGTGCAGTACAACCTTGAGATGCAGGTGAAGAGTCAGCCGTTTCGTGATGAGCGAGCAGAGTTTTATTCTTCAAGACTAGTGCAGAAGGCATTGTACAAAGGTGAAAATTATGATGAATTGAGGCGTACATATGTGATTTTTATCTTTGCATCTGATCCATTCAATGAGAATTTGCGTCGCTACACGATAAAAAATTCGGTAGTTGAATCAAAAAGAGCGCATTTCAACGGAAAATCTGCCATAATATACTTAAATTCTCAAGGCACTAAAGGCAAGATCACGACTGATCTGCAGGACTTCCTAAACTTGATGGAAGATAAACCAGTGTCTAATGGGAAAGCAATTAGGCAAATTCAAGAAACAATGGAAAATGTTGGAAAGACAAAAGATTGGAGGCAGAGAAGTATGTCAATTCAGTACAAGATTGATGCCGCGGAAGAAGCAGGCATAAAGAAAGGTATCAAACAAGGCATTAAGAAGTCAATTCGAATGTTTAAGCGAATGGGTGCTTCAAACGAAAATATCATTTCTGCAATAAAAATGGAGTATCCAGATGTTAGTGAAGCTGAATTAAAAGAATGGATTTCTGAAACAAAATAATAATATAAATACGGTCAGCCCAAATCAACATTGGACTGACCGTTTTATTTTTCAATATTTCTACGATACCCAGCTATATCTTTTTAAAAATAAATTTGATTTATCTTTACTATCGGTAACTAATGAATTTTGTTTTGCTTGATCTAGACGATAGTTTGTATCTAATGAGAGAAGTAATTCGCTTGAAATCCCCATAACTTCCTCAATCCGTAACGCAAGGACTTCTGTTAGGAATTTTTTGCGCGATAAGATATCAGAAACATGCTTCTGCGTAACACCGATTCTGGAAGCTAAATCAGATTGAGTTATTCTGTAATGATTCATTATTTCCTTTAATAAATCAGCTGCAGAGCTAGTATGATATTTTCTTATTGTATTTTCGCGATGTAGCATGAAATACCCTCCTAAACAATAAAATAAAACTTAATGATAATCCTCAATGCTAAAAATTTGAACAGTTACTATTTTTTCTTTATTTGTAGATAAGCGATCATTCTTATCATAGCCTTCAAAGATCATGCGGTAATTGCTACTTACGTCAACAGCAAATTTATCTTGATACACTCCTTGAAGTGGATGACATCTTGGCGGTGGATCAGATGGAATTTGTTTTAAATTTAAAGCTGCATCAAATTCATCTAATCGTTCTTGAATTCGTTTAGCTCTTGCTTTTCCGTAATGCCGTTTTAATAATCTTGGATCATTAAGTATTTTGGCTAGTTTTCTAGATTCTGCAAAATATTCCATGAGCTTTTATGTTTCGAATTATACCAGAATGGTATAATTGAAATCAACCTTTCTATCTGTATAGTAGAGAAATAATCCCTCTATATATAAATACGCAAAAAAGGTCAATTATTTTTTTATTTTTTGAAAATAATTCAAAATTCAAAATTATCTAAATATACAAAAAATCCGAAGCTTTCGCTCAATGTCATTAAGTTAAGACATTGACTATAATGTGGTTCTTTTTTCTTACAAGCATTTCAACTTGCGTTTCCGAATATAACTTTTAATCCTAGAGCCAAAAAATCACTTACCTTCTTCAAACACGGGTAAGTGATTTCTTTGTGTTTTTAGGAACTTTCGTATGAACAAATGTAGCCACCTGAGTTATGTTAACCATAGTTTGCAGGTTTTGAGATTAATTATATCTATTCAAATTCCAAGCAAAAGCTCCTTGTTGGTGACTGTGAAACTTCTATTTTACTGAGTTTATTACCGTTAGCTGCTAACTCATTATTAACTGAAACTTGAAAGCACTAAAATACACCAGAACCCTCGTCGGTTCTGGTTTTTCC
>NZ_AZFM01000058.1 GCF_001434335.1 Lactobacillus kalixensis DSM 16043 | reverse complement strand
TTGCTTTTCGCTATCGCTAAGGTTGTCTGAACCGTTAATTACTTCTGTTTGCTTAGTTAATGCTTCGTCCACTACCTTAGTTGCGGCATCTTTAGCATCTTCCAAGCTAGTTGGTGCTACCTTTTCGATTGCTGCCTTACCGTCTTGTCCTGCTTGTGCTGCTCCATCATTGGTTGTTGCAGCGTTGATCTTGCCCTTGGCTTCATTTGCCGCATCAGTTACTTGCTTGATTAAGTCTTGCTTTTCGCTATCGCTAAGGTTATCTGAACCGTTAATTACTTCTGTTTGCTTAGTTAATGCATCGTCTACTACCTTAGTTGCGGCATTCTTGGCATCTTCCAAGCTTGTTGGTACTACATTTTCGATTGCTGCCTTACCGTCTTGTCCTGCTTGTGCTGCACCATCATTGGTTGTTGCAGAATTAATCTTGTCCTTGGCTTCATTTGCGGCATCGGTTACTTGCTTGATCAAGTCTTGCTTTTCGCTATCGCTAAGGTTGTCTGAACCGTTAATTACTTCTGTTTGCTTAGTAAGTGCTTCGTCCACTACCTTAGTTGCAGCATTCTTGGCATCTTCCAAGCTTGGAACATTAACATTATTAATATTAGTTGTTCCTTCATCTTGTGCCTTCTTAATTGCATCAGCTGTTGTAGCTTTATCAATTGCTTCCTTAGCTGCATTAGCTGCATCGGTTGCGTCATTGATCAATTTATCCTTTTCATCTTGATCAATGTTAGTAGCAGCAGTAATCTCTGTAGTCTTAGCGTCTAATGCTTTTTGGATATCTTCAGTAGCAGCATTCTTAGCATTTTCAAGGTTAGTATCACCATTCAAGCCATTAATTGCATCAGTAATAGCCTTCGTTGCGGCGTCTACTTCTGCCTGAGTTGCCTTAGTATTCTTTAAGACTTCTTGACCAGCATTAATCGCGTTAGTAAGAGCTTCTTGCTTAGCTTGATCAGAATTAGTGTAATTACCAGTACCCTTAGCGTTATTTGCAGTAGTTAAGGCAGTTTCCAAGGCTTCAATATTAGTAGCCTCACCATTAAGATTGCCCTTAGCAGCATTAATAGCATCTAAAGCATCCTTAACTTCACTTGCAGTTGGATTTTCCTTATCTAATACTGCTTGGCCTGCGCTAATTGCACTGTTATATGCTGTTTGAGCTTCGCTGCTACCGTTGTAGTATGCAGGTGTTTCTCTTACGGTTGGAGCTTCCTTAACTGCTGCTTCTAAGGCAGCTTTGTTTGCTGCTTCAGTCTTAGCATCACCATTTAGGTTGTTATTTGCAGTTTCAAGATTTTGTAAAGCTTCATTTACTTCGGCTTGGGTTGCATTAGTATTATCTAAAACTTTTTGTGCAGCTGTAATTGCATTATCATATGCAGTCTTTTGAGTTTCATCTGCATTAGTATAGTTATTGCTTTCTTTTACAGTTGCAGAATTGTTAACTGCTTGTTGAAGGGCAGATTTATCAGTAGCTTCACCCTTAAGATTACCTTTAGCCGTGTTAATCGCATTCAAAGCATCAGTAATTTGAGCAGCAGTTGCGTCTGAATTATCTAAAACTTTTTGACCTGCGCTAACTGCATCATCATAAGCTTTCTTAGCTTCTTCCGTACCATTGTAGTACGCAGCATCAGATTCTTTCACAGTAGGAGCCTCATCAACCGCTTGTTGAAGTGCTTCCTTACTTGTGGCTTTCTTAGCATCCCCATTCAAGGCAGTCTTAGCCGCATTAATTGCACTTAAAGCATTATCTACTTCAGTTTGAGTAGCATTTTCTTTGTCTAAAACAGTTTGGCCTGCAGTAATTGCATCAGTGTAGGCTTTTTGCAAATTAGCATCTGAATTAGTGTAATTTTCACTTGCCTTAGTTGTATCAGCTGCGTTGACTGCGTCTTGAAGGGCATCCTTATTAGTAGCTTCACCAGTTAAAACTTTTTTAGCATCTTGAATAGCTGTTACAGCAGCATCAATGTCACTTTGATCGTAATTTACTGCACCGCTGCTAATATTATCAAGAATTGTATTACCTGCTGCAACTGCAACATGATATGCTACTTGCGCATCAGGAGGAGCATTATAGTATGTATAGCTAGATTTCACATCTTGCTCTTCATCTACCAAGTCTTGAAGTGTAGTAGTATCAACTTTTCTAAAGTCAGCTACTGTTCCTTCGATAGTTTTTGAATCAACAAAATATCTAGTAGCTACCACAGAAATTTTGGCATCATTAGTTAATTGATCGGCCATAGAAGAAAGATCAATTTCGAATTGACCGCCGGTATTACCGGTGCTTCCCGCTGCGTTTAGAACGGATGATGTTATATTGCCATTATTATCAGTATAGACAGTGTAGGGATTATTACCTAATTCTACTGATTTTCCATTGATCTCAACCCAAATATAAATTGGAGAGTTCCCCTCTGCAGGTGCACTTACAGTACCAGTTAACTTATTATCTTTACTAAGATGAACATCACTAAGAGTTACATCTTCACCAGCTGCTACAAATCTCACATTACTTCTATCGGATTTCAGATGATTGGCCACTTCAGTTGTTGTACCTTCGTCTTGAGAAGAAATTGTATAACTAGTGACTTTTCCAGTTCCATCGTAAGTAAAAGTCATCATTCCTAAAGGCTTTTGGTAGTCTTCATCTACATTAGTATTCTTTACACGAGTAAAGTCGATCGTACCATTTTTGATTAAAGACTTACTGTCGTTAGTATTAGCTGATAAATCAATGGTAAATTCTTTTGGTTGGTCAGAAGTGAAAGTACTACCAGATGACAAATTGATGGCAGTTAAAGCGCCAGTTCCATCCCCGCTAATCTTGAAAGTTGAGTGAGGATCAAGAGAAACAGTACCAGTACCTGAAACAGTCATTAAATGCCCCTTGAAGTCTCCAAGATTGGTTGCTTCAAGATTAAAAATCGCACCATCTCCAACGTTAATTTGCGCACCACCATTAATGTAAACTGGATCATCCCAACCATTATTTTGATAGTGTGGAGTACCTTCAGAAGTAATCATTAAAGTACCGTTATTATTAATAGTGGCTCCAGATTCCAGATCCATTGCACTTGATAAATAATTATCGCCAGTAGCCATAGTTAATGGGATCGTTAGAGTTGCATCCTTTTCAATATTTAATTTAGTAGTACCTTTTGAAGCAATACCTCGACTAATTCCATTAACATTCATGAAATCAGATTCTGGTCCACTAGTAGTATGCGGTTCTAGTGTAACATTTGCACCAGATTTAACATCAATAGTAGTAGTTCCACCATCAATTTCGATAACGTTACTATTGACAGTTTTTAGATGCACATTGCTTCCTGATTCAAAAACAATATTGTTTGTTCCATTTCTAAATTGTAGGACTTGTTGATTACCATTCTTACCCTGAGTTTTATAGGAGGTGCCATTTAATCCTACATAACTAGCCACTGAGTTAACATTTACTGTACCATTAAAACTAACAGTAGAATTATAACCTGGTTCAGTATAAACAAGTTGCGAACCAGTGTAATCTACATTATCAAAGGTATATGAGCCAGCATTTCTAACAATTCCAAAATAACTTCTACCATAAAGGGTGATATTCTTAAAGGTTACTCCATAGTCATTGCTATTCATTTTGAAAGAATAACCATTAAAGTCAACTGTATTTTTAGTTTCGCCACTTGACTGGATAGTAATATTACGTTTATTAGTGATATCTACATTAATATTTTCTCCAGTTTTAATATCACCCATATTAATATTATTCGCAATATTAATGGTAGTAGCAGTGCCCGATTGAAGGGCATTCATAAGTTCTTGAGCAGTAGTTACATTTACTGAATTAGTATCGTCTGCTTCCGCAGCAGCCAATACCTTAGCATCAACCTTCAAATCACGGTTCTTAACAGTAGTCTTACTGTCGTCAACCTTAGTTTGATCATCTTTAACAGTTGCTTCAGCTGAGTCTTCTGCCTTCGTAGCTTCATCCGCCTTAACTACTGCATCCCCAGTTTCACTCTTTACCTTATCTGCAGTTTCCTTAGCAGCATCATTCTTGTCGCTTTCAACTGCTACATTCTTTGCGGTATCTTCCTTAATAGTAGTGTCTAAAGAAGTGCCCGCAGCCTTATCAACAACGCTGTCAGTATTTGTTACAGTCTTTGCAGCATCTGTAGCTACTTCAGTCGCCTTGTCATCAGCTTTAGTATCGTTTTCTACAGTTTCACTCTGCGTTTCTGTACTTTCATTCTTAGCTTCACTTACTACAGCACTAGTTGCTTCACCAGATTCAGTCGCAGCTTGCGCACTCTGTCCACCATAAACGAAAAAGGAAACACCAACTAATACTGATGCAGCACCAATGGTCAATTTACGAATGGAGAATCTTTGTCTTTCATCTCTATTCTTTTCTTCAATCATCTTGATAATTCTTTTTGAAAACATCTCATTACCCCTTCAAAGTAATTTATATTCGATAAATATAGTCTTCCTACTGCCTTACTGAAACTTGAAAGCTAAGATTCATGCTCTTTTCGCATGTTTCCTGGCTTTTTC
>NZ_AZFM01000057.1 GCF_001434335.1 Lactobacillus kalixensis DSM 16043 | reverse complement strand
GGAAAAAGCCAGAACCTATAAAGCTTCCAGCTTATTTAGTGCTTTCAAGTTTCAGCTGCCTTATATATAAAGGCTGGTTATCAGCATGTCTCAAAGCACATCTGTTATTTAAAAAATATAATAACATGTTTTAAAAGATTAGCAAAACAATTTATATTATTTATAGATATGAAAACGCTTACAAAAAGCTGTTCTTATCCCCTATTTTTCAAATTCAGTTTTAAATAACTATTATTTTATTGTGTTATTATAACGTTTATCAATTGCCCAATTCTTAAGCTAAAAAAAATAGCACTAGAAAAATTTCTAGCGCTATTTTTTATTTACAATGATTCTTTCTTATATGTATCTGTTTTACTTTTTATCTCTACGTTTCTTACGATCTGCAACACCAAGAAGTGCCGCAAGATTAGCTAGTACTAATCCAAGAATTCCTGCATTATCGTTTGTTTCACTAGTTTGTGGCAAGGTTTCTTCACTATTACCATTGCCAGCATTAACTGTATTTACATCTGTAGAACCATTAGCCACGTTGCTTGAGTTAACGGAGTTATCATTCATATTAGTTACTTTATTACTGGAAGAAGTAGATTTACTATTTGGCATAGAATCAGTATTCTTACCAGTATTTTCATCTGTAACTGATCCATCAATATTTTCATCATTGTTTTCATTACCTGACGTAGAATTATTGCTTCCATTATTATTTTCAGGCATTGGATCAGTTGCAGTTGTGTTATCTCCACCATTGTTACCAGGAATTGGAGTGGTTGGCGTAGTTGGAGTGGTATCTGGCGTCTTTACATGGATAGTTACTGGTACTTCCTCCATTGAACCATCTGGGTACGTTACAACTATTGTTCCTGTTCTATCTCCTGGGGTGGTTGTATCTGGAGCTTCTTTCCATGTGTATTCTGTACCCTCTGGTAGATCACCCTTGTTCTTGATACCTTCTGATGCTTCAGGCGTCTTACCCGTTTCAACAGTTACATCTTGACCTTCTGGGTTGTACTTATCTGCATCAGTCATTGTACTTGGATCTTTTACATGGATAGTTACCGGTACTTCCTCCGTTGAACCATCTGGGTATGTTACAACTATTGTTCCTGTTCTATCTCCTGGGGTGGTTGTATCTGGGGTTTCTTTCCATGTGTATTCTGTGCCTTCTGGTAAGTCACCCTTGTTCTTGATACCTTCTGATGGATCCGGTGTCTTGCCTGTTTCCACAGTTACATCTTGACCTTCCGGATTGTACTTATCCGCATCGGTCATTGTACTTGGATCTTTTACGTGGATCGGAACCTCTACTTCTTCAGTACTCTTATCTGGGTACGTTACAATTACTGTTTCAGTCGTATCTCCCGGTGTGGTTGTATCTGGAGCTTCCTTCCATGTGTATTCTGTGCCTTCTGGTAAATCACCTTTGTTCTTGATACCTGCTGATGCTTCAGGGGTCTTTCCTATTTCCACAGTCACATCTTGACCTTCTGGATTGTACTTATCCGCATCAGTTGTTGCTTCAGCTACAGTTACTGGTACTAAAACCTCCTCAGTTGAGCCATCAGAGTAAGTTACAGTAACAGGAATATTGTATTCACCCGTCGCTGCGTCAGCGCCAATCGTTACAGTACCAGTTGTTGCATCAATAGTTGTCCCAGTTGGTACGGTATCTCCAAGAGTAAATGTTGTCCCATCCGGCACAGCTGTAGCAGATCCGTCAGCCCCAGTAAAAGTAGGATCTGCAGTAGCAGTCTGCCCTTTTTCTACTTCCACTGGATCATATGATGGAGTATAAGTATCTGCCATTGATGCAGTTTCACTAATATTCAATGGAATGTTTACAAAATCAACTGAACTATCAGCATAAGTAACTTTAGCCCAAGCAGATTTAGTATCAACTGTAAGATTTCCAGTTGGATTAGTCGGAACTGCTATATCATTACCCATTATGTTAGTCCAATCAGCCGCATCAGTTGTTGAATTATACCAAGTTACACTTTGAATTGGAGTAAGATCTGTTGTCGTAGTTCCATCACTAGAAATTAAATCTTTAATACCATCTTTAGCATCTAAATCATCCAAAGTCTGGTTAATATTACCATTGACATCTTGAGTTTCTGGCTGATACTTCTGAGAATCTGTTGGCTTCACAATATCTTCCAGAGCACTACCCATCGCAATTCGCTGTGAAGACCACCAACTAAAATGATTCAAGAATTGACTCAAGTATGGTGCTTGATAATTGGCAGCTTCCCCACTAGTTTGAGCTATCGTACCATTATTGAATTTAGATGAATTAGTTCCTGCTTGATTGGACGCCATTTCAACACTACCATTTGAACCTAGGAATGTTGTCGATCCTTTTGATGAAGCCGGCTTAGAATCATCACCACTCTTTGTAAAAGTATTCGCAGCGGTACCCCAGTTATTCTGGTTAGCTAAATCCTTGATGTACCAATAGTATGAAGGAGTATCACCTTTTTCACCCGCATCCCATTGGGCAAGAGGGGTTGTGGCATCATTAATCTCACCATTAATAGTTACATTATTAGTTGTACCTTCAAGGCGCATTAGCGAACCAAATTGATCACCAAGACGTTGAAGGTTAACATACTTAGGATTATTAATCTTAATAACATTCGTAGTACTGGTTCCCCACATAGTAATCAAACCAGTCCATGGCATATTAGACTCGGTTGTACTACTATCATTTTCAAAGTTCCAATTCTGTGGATTCTTTGCACCATCTTGTAAATCTAAAGTCCCACCATCTTGGACATCAATAGTGAATGTCTTGCCAATACCGACACCAATGTCACCATAAGAAATTAATGGCTGAGTAGATTCAAGTCCAGCTGGACGCACAATCTTCAAGCTGCCATCTTTTGCAATTCTTATTCCAGCATGAGAGTCAGAAGCTGCCATACCACCAGTGATGGCACCAAAGTGTGTCCCTGTGTGAGCACCAGTCAAAAGCCCTGTACCAGTGTCATCACCATTTTGCAAGGTTTCAATTACGACATTACCGCCTGATTGAACATCAACATATGAAGCAAGAATAGCAGTAGAACCGCCACTACCCATATTAAGATTTAAATCACCAGCAACTTGTACAACACTGGTTTTAGCAGTATCAATATCAGCAGTATCAGCCCAGCTCCAGAAGCGGATTCCCATTGTTCCATAAGAATTAGAACCATCCATTCCGTCTACTGTAACTTTACTATCAGCATTAATATTTAAAGTAGCGCCTTGATCTACAATTACCTTGCCAGCTTGCGCATTAGTTTCAGAAATCAAGATAACTGAACGGTTAGTTCCAGTATTAGCTGGATCACTATTGATAACATTGAAAGTAGTAATACCATTTAGGACCTCAACGCTATATGCATAAAGTGCTGCGGTATCTCCGTCAATTATACTGTTGATTGTGTTATTGCCTTTAAATTTAACATTTGCAGTTTGCTCACTATTACTCTTATACCACATGATTTCATATGAATCAGTAGTAGTAGTCACACCATCGAAAGTAATGGTATTCTTACCAGCTTCAGCATTAGTATTAGCAAACTTAAATGGACCATTACCACTAGTGGTTTGTAAAGTAAGATCTTTAAGCGTAATATCCCAATTCTTATTGTCATTTTGGTTTTTGCTTGTAAATTCAAGGTAGCGATCGCCCATTATCAAGCTATTACCGTTACCATTAATAGTCAGTTCACGAGCAATACCTTGATCGTTTAACGTTTCATATTTTCCTGTTATGCCAGTGAGTCCGTGCTTTAATGTTGCATTACTAAAATCAACATTACCAGTTAAATTAATAACATTAGTATTAACATCTCTAATAGCATCTAAGAAACTTTGATAGTCACTTACATCTTTTGAAATTTGGGTTTCCGCTTCAGCTGCTAATTCTAGCTTTTCTTGTTTTGTATCAAGTTGTTCTTTTTCTCCAGAAGACGCTTCACTACTTATATCTACATTTTCTTGAACAACAGTCGTTTCTGGTTCAGCAATATTAGCTGAGCTATCGACTACTTTTTGTGAATCTTCTGAAACTTCTTCATTTTCAACAGCATCATTACTTGTAGATTGTTGATCTGAAGTAATCTGCATTTCAGATGTTGCAGTATTTTCTTCATTAGCATCTTGCTCAAGATCTATTTTTTCTGAGCCTTGTTCAATGTTTTCAGAAGCACTTTGAACAGTATTTTCATCTGTCTTTTGTGTTACTTCTAATACATCATCTGCCGCTCTCTGCTTAACATCAATCTTAGTCTTCTCACTAGATAGAACATCAGCATTTTCTACTTCCGTGATTTCATCTTCACGTGAATTTGAAGCTTTAACTGGGCGACTATTAGCACCCATTATAATACCTGTTCCCAGTAATACAGAAGCTGTCCCTGAAGTAATCTTTTTTCCTCGTGAGCTCATCTTCTTATGTCTTGACATTTTCTTTTCATCTCGTGCCATTTAAAAATCTCCATAAAAAATACATATATATCTATGAAATTATATATATTACACCTACAACCGTCATTTTATATGAAACCGCTTTTCAGATAAAATGACAAGCTGTCACTTTAGAGATTCTTAATATTTTTAATATTTCGGCCGATTGTAAAATGAAGTTGGACACTATGTCCTAAATTAAAAAAGGTCATT
>NZ_AZFM01000056.1 GCF_001434335.1 Lactobacillus kalixensis DSM 16043 | reverse complement strand
GTGATACATATCATTGCCAAGCTGCTTTTTCAATATACTTCAGTTTTTGACGCTTACTAAAAATTTATTTAGATGTCGATTTTTATATGATATAAAAAAGCGCTAGAACTGTTGATTTTCTAGTGCTTTTAATATCGTTAGTTATTGCTTGAAATATTTTTGAATTTTTTGAATAATATCCTCTTTTGTACTTAAGATAAGTTCAATATAGATTATTTTTTCGACATTATCTATACGATAAAAGATATATTCATTTTTATCGATTAAGACGTAATAGTTTGCAAGTAAATCTGAAAATTTTGTGGCTTTGATTCCCATATAAGGGGATGATTTTAAGATTTCCAGCTTTTTTTCTTCTTTTTGCAACACATTTATTTTTGTTTTTTCACCAAAGTTGATTAATAGATATTCTTTTAAATTTTCAAAATATTTTTTAGTAGAAGCAGATAGTTCTAGAGAAAACATTAGTTAAATAGTTCTCCTTTAACATCATCAAAGTTATAATGCTTTGATTTTTCTGCTTTTTTTAATTTATTTAATAATTCAAGAGCTGCAGAAAATTCATCATATTCTTCAATATCTATAATTGCGAATTTGCCATAACCGTTTTTGGTTAGAAAAACAGGCTCATCTTTTTTTACTTTGTCTAATACTTTGTTGTAGTTTCTTAATTCAGAAACAGGTTTAATTTGTAACATTAGTATCAACTCCTTCATCAAATTATACATTATTTTTCGAACAATTTACAGCACTGTAGTATCAGAAAAAGCGCTAGAAGACTCAATTTATCTTCCAGCGCTTTTATTTGAAAAATTATACTCAGCCTAAATCAATTACCGTATCGTAATGTAATAAGTCATCTTTTTCATAATGGTGGATCACTTCAACGAAGGTCAAGTTAGAGTTGAGCAGGTAAGCGTGAATTTGATCCGCAGTCTTCTTGTCTAGTGAGGCATTAATTTCATCAAGTAAAAGTACGGGTCTATCAGCTAAAATTGCTCGAGCGAGTTCAATTCTAGCTAGCTGTCCACCGGATAATTGATCAGCGTTATCGCCTAAGAAATAATCGAAGCCCTTTTCATTAATTAAGCTAGTTAAACCAAGCTGGTCACAAACTTCTTCGACCTTTTCTTTAGAAATATCACTACCTAAGGTTAGATTGAACCATAAGTTGTCTGCGAAGATCACGGGTGCCTGGCTGGCATAGGAAAATAAGTTAGTAAAACTGCCGGCTTTTACTTTCTTATTGTTTAGATCAATTTCCTTAGCCTCCCCATAGTTACCAGTCATTAAAAATTGAAGTAGTGTAGATTTTCCTGTCCCGGAAGGACCGATAACTGCTTGGTGAGTGCCAGGTTCAATTGTTAAGTCGAGATTTTGGACTAATTTTTTGTCTTTTCTGATTAAATCTAAGTTGTAAACTGCTAAAGTGCCAGCTTCAATTGATTTAGTTTTTTCTTCTGAAGCCACGCTAGACAAGTACTTGCGGACCTTTTCTACAATTTCTTTGGTAGTTGATAGTTTATTACGGTCGTCTAAAATTGTCAGAATTGGATTAACGAATGAGTTAGCTAATTGAATGATCGCAAACAGACCACCAATTGTTGTCATTCCCTTGATAACAAGCAAGACACCGATTGAGAAAGGTACCATGAATGAAAAGAGCATCGCAAGTAGATTAATTAAAGAAGCAATATTTAGGTCAAGCAGGTTCATCTTCAGTAAGGCATTTTCTAAGGCTTCAATTTTATATCTATTTTTCTCTGTAGCATTCGTTCCCTTATCGTACAACTTGAGTGTATTGCTACCGGCGAGGAAATTCTTGGTTTGGTTAACATATTCTGCATTCTGCTTAGTCCAATTCTGTGAAGCAGCTTGAATTTTCTTCTGGAAAATACCAGAAATAATCATCGGTACAAAAGAGCAGAGTAAGAAAAGAAGCGTGATCAGCCAATTGACTAGCAAGGCATATGCTAGAGCGAAGATTAGGGTGAAGGCCTGCATGATGATCTCAACTTGTGCATCGAAGCGGTTAGTTTCAAGTAATTTGAAATCATTGGTAAGAAAGCCTAGTTTTTTTGCACCCTGATTTTCGATGAGCATTCCCTTGAAGAGGTTAGTTCTGAGATAAGTGTTAGTTTCTTTAATTGCGGAAGTTTTTAGTGAATTAAAAAGCAAATTTGCGCCTAAAATTGCTACTAAACTAATGACCACAATCATAATTACTGAGGTCAAATCGTGCCAGCTGCGATTCGTAGCAATGTTGGTCAAAGATTGGACCATAAAGGCCATGATTACGTTTTGCAAGCTAGCTACCATTCCAGCAGCAATCATTAAGATGAATTTGAAATGATTTGAGTATTTATAAAGCATAGTGGGTTCTCCTTTGAATTAACTGGATCTTGCAAATAGTATGCCTTATAATTTTTCTCAAATAGATAATTCTTGCAGATCTGCAAGTCTAATTGGAAGGCAAGGGAATAGCAATGTATGTACGGTCACGAATTCAAAAAGTTACGCAAGATGCAAAATATTACCCAAAAAGATGCATGTCAGGGAATTTGCTCTGAATCGAAACTATCACGTTGGGAAAATGATCAGGTAGAAGTGGAATTTAGTACCGCGATGAAATTACTGGCACAGATCCACATCAATAGTTATGAGTTTATGGGTTGGTCAGAACATTCACCTTTTCAAACAGATGAAATTGAAGAGGCAACTTTTGCCGATGTAAAAAAGACAGCTTTGCAACACATTGATCGTTATAACGAAAGTAAAAAGATTTCAGACTTGTTGGCAGCTACTCCATATTGCAACAAAATTTTGCTGGAAAGTGGTCAGAAGTTACTGTCAGACAGTCACTTGCAGCGTTTGTATGCTCACTTTTCTAAAATAACTTTTTGGTCACACTACTACATTAATTATTTTGGAGGGAGCATTTTCTTATTAGAATCACGGCAAGTGTATGGCATTGCAATGCAAATTTTGCGGAATTTTGATTCTGTTGAGAATGCGGAAACTAGTCAGAGTTTGATTGATGTGATGGGCGGTTTGGGGGATGCAGTGATCAAGTTGATTTTTGATCATCAATTGGATCAAGCTAAGACGTTACTCACAGAAATAAATAAGGTGGAATTACCTCGGTATTTAGAATTTTTCAATATAGTAAATAATTTCATTAGCAAGGTGATTCATTATTTGGAAACGGGGGATGAGCAACCGGTGCTAGCGATTATCAATAGTTTGATCTTGGTGAATTGTAAGAGTCTGTCGCATATTTGTCTGGATGTGTTTAAGCACGTGCAGAAAGCTTGGGAGAAGTAGGTGTTCAGATTCATAGTATTGCTTTGTAAAAAAGTGATCTTATGCATGACTTCATAATTAATGTACGGATATTAGCTGATTATTTTTTTAAAAATAGTTTTATTTATTTTTAAAATAATGTAGAATACGAATTATCTACTAAAAAGCAGAAAAACAGTTAGTATTCATAGAGGAATTTAGAAATGAAAAAATTGGTTAGAAATAAAATTCCAGAATTTGCAACTTACGCTAAGTATCGCAAGCTTAAACCAGAAGAAATTGAAGCTGCGTTAAAGAATAAAATTGTTGAAGAAGCACAAGAGGTTAAGGCTGCTCCAAATGAAGAGAATCTAATTGAGGAATTAGGTGACATGTATACTGTACTTCAAGCCTTTTTAGAATTTAAGAAAATTGATGAAAGTCGATTTTTGAAAAAGGTTGAAGAAAAGAATAGAGCAAAAGGAACTTTTTCTGAATATCTGTTGATGGAAACAGAAGATGAATGATTCGGAAGAACAATAGAAGATAGCTTAGAGCTATCAAGATGCCATTGAAATAAGTCGTCTGATGGAAAAATGAAAAAGCCAGAAATCATGCAAACTAGCATAGTTTCTGGCTTTTGTTTTGTAAAGTATAGTTATCTCACGATTTAGATTTTGCTTTATTAATCTTATATTTTTCGTAAAAGTAGAAAAATATAAATTGAACTACGAATAAACCAACTAAAAGCCAAATAGGCAAAGATGACTGATCATGAGCTTGTGCGACATAAAAAGCAACTATTTCGGTAATTATAATTTCAACTTGTCTGTACCAGAATTTTTTCATGAGGATCACTACTTTCACTAGGGCTTAGTTAATAACGTAATAATACATCTTTCTTTCTGACATTGTGCTACCAGATCTACATTAATAATAAAACCAAAAATAGAAGATAGATTTAACTTGTATCGTATTTGTTACAGATCTATAAAGACCAGTTTGCAATTGTTTCCTTATAGCCATATTCTCCAAGGCTTTTCTTTATATTTTTCGCTTTGCTGATATCTCCATCAAATAGTGCTTTCATATAAGACGTATGAATTTTATATATCATTAAATGAAATGATGCTGGTTCATTGAGCATATAGTTAATTACTTCATTTACATGATTACCAGTATTCTTCTGGGTGTAACAAGTTACTAAATAATTACCAAATATCCTGAAGTATCTTTCCAACATTAACTCTGAAAGATTATTATTCTTCTTAACTACAGATAATAATCTACCAATAAAAAAATCTAGTTCTTCTGGTAGCCATATAGGCATAGTGTTGGCAAATAATTTTAAAATGTCAGGGCGATTAATCCAATTTTTTCCTTCATCAAATTCTTTTTTTAACTCTTTTTGTATGGTACTATCCAAAGAACTTAGATCATCCTTAAAATAGGCAATAGTGACTATTGTTCTTAATTTTAGAATATTATTATTAGTTAAAAGAATTTTCTTTTTGGCCGATTGTAAAATGAAGTTGGACACTATGTCCTAAATTAAAAAAGGTCATTT
>NZ_AZFM01000055.1 GCF_001434335.1 Lactobacillus kalixensis DSM 16043 | reverse complement strand
TTAGATAACATCTATCAAGCTGCATAAAGTGTCCAACTTATTATTGCAATTTGCGTAACTCTTTTTTCTCTAAATTCTTTTCAATTTAGAAATTATTCAGCGTTTCCGCCACGCTTCTTGATAATTTCTTCTTGAATTGACTTAGGTGTTGGTGAGTAGTGGTCAAATACCATAGTGAAAGTACCACGACCTTGAGTTGATGAACGCAAAGTAGTTGCGTAACCAAACATTTCTGAAAGTGGAACCATAGCATTCAATACCTTAGCACCTGAACGGTCTTCCATACCATCCATAGTACCACGACGAGCAGTAATTGAACCCATTACATCACCTAAGTATTCTTCTGGGGTAATTACTTGAACCTTCATGATTGGTTCAAGAACTACGGCACCAGCCTTAGGAGCAGCATTCTTCAATGCAAGTGAAGCAGCAACCTTGAAGGCAGCTTCTGATGAATCGACTTCGTGATAACTACCATCGTAAAGCTTAGCCTTAACGTCGATCAATGGGTAACCTGCAAGAACACCATTCTTCATAGCTTCTTGTAAACCTTGGTCAACTGAAGGAATGAATTCACGAGGAACAACACCACCAACGATAGCGTCTTCAAATTCGTAACCCTTACCTTCTTCATTAGGAGTAAATTCGATCCAAACGTCACCATATTGACCCTTACCACCGGATTGACGAACGAACTTACCTTGTGCCTTAGCAGGCTTAGTGAAGGTTTCACGGTAAGCAACTTGTGGTTCACCAATAGTTGCTTCAACGTGGAATTCACGCTTCATACGTTCAACCATGATGTCAAGGTGAAGTTCACCCATTCCGGCGATCAAAGTTTGACCAGTTTCAGCGTTAGTTTCAGCCTTGAAAGTTGGGTCTTCTTCAGTAAGCTTTTGAAGAGCAACATCAAGCTTGTCACGGTCAGCCTTTGACTTAGGTTCAATAGAAACTTGGATAACTGGATCTGGAATTTCCAAACTTTCCAAGATAAGTGGACGCTTAGGATCGGTTAATGAGTCACCAGTAGTAGTGTTCTTCAAACCGATAGCACCAGCGATATCACCTGAGAACACTTCTGAGATTTCAGTACGTGAGTTGGCGTGCATTTGAAGCAAACGACCAACACGTTCACGTGAATTCTTTGATGCGTTCAATACGTATGAACCTGATTCAAGAGAACCAGTGTAAACACGGATGAAAGTCAAACGACCAACGAATGGGTCAGTAGCGATCTTAAATGCCAAAGCTGCGAATGGTTCGTCATCGTTAGCTTTAAGTTCAACTTCTTCACCAGTCTTAGGATCGTGTGCAATATAAGGCTTAACGTCTAATGGTGATGGTAAGTAATCAACAACACCATCAAGCATCATTTGTACACCCTTGTTCTTGAATGCTGAACCAGCAAATACTGGGAAGAAGTCAAGGTTGATAGTAGCCTTACGGATTGCAGCCTTAAGTTCATCGTTGCTGATTTCTTCACCACCAAGGTACTTTTCCATGATAGCGTCATCAACATCAGCAACAGCTTCAATCAATTCTGCACGACGCTTTTCAGCTTCTTCTTTGTATTCATCTGGGACTGGAACAGTGTCCCACTTTGAACCTAATTGGTCTTCATCGTAAATGTCGGCAACCATGTTGATCAAGTCGATAACACCTTCAAAAGTTTCAGCTGAACCAATAGGCATTTGAACGGCATGTGCATTTGCGTTCAAGCGTTCACCTAATGATTCAACAGACTTGTCGAAGTCAGCACCGATCTTATCCATCTTGTTAACGAAAACGATACGAGGAACACCGTAAGTTTCAGCTTGACGCCATACATTTTCAGTTTGTGGTTCTACACCAGCTTGAGCATCCAAAACAGTTACAGCACCGTCAAGAACACGGAGTGAACGTTCTACTTCGATAGTGAAGTCAACGTGCCCTGGGGTATCGATGATGTTAATTCTGTAGTCCTTCCATTGAGCAGTAGTGGCTGCAGAAGTAATAGTGATACCACGTTCCTTTTCTTCGTCCATCCAGTCCATTTGTGAATCACCTTCGTGAGTTTCACCAATCTTGTGGATCTTACCAGTGTAGTAAAGGATACGTTCAGTGGTAGTAGTCTTACCCGCATCGATGTGGGCCATAATACCAATGTTACGTGTTTTTGCTAATGAAAATTCACGCTTATTAGCCATAAATCTTATTTCTCCTTAAATTAAAACGAACAAATTAGAAGCGGTAGTGTGCGAATGCACGGTTAGCTTCAGCCATACGGTGAACATCTTCACGCTTCTTAACTGCTGAACCAGTGTTGTTTGAAGCATCAATGATTTCATTAGCCAAACGTTCATCCATAGTGTGTTCATTACGCAAACGTGCGTATGAAACAAGCCATCTTAAACCTAAAGTAGTTCTTCTTTCTGGACGAACTTCAACTGGGATTTGGTAGTTTGAACCACCGATACGGCGAGCTCTAACTTCCAAAACTGGCATTACGTTGTTCATTGCTTCTTCAAAAACATCAAGTGGTTCCTTACCAGTCTTGTCTTTAACGATATCAAAAGCATCGTAAAGGATTGAGGAAGCCTTTGCTCTCTTACCATCAAGCATCAAGTGATTGATTAACTTAGTAACGAGCTTTGAGTTGTAAACTGGATCTGCTAAAACGTCTCTCTTAGTTACGTGACCTTTTCTAGGCATTATTTAACTCCTCCTTTAACCTTTCTTAGTACCGTACTTAGAACGGCTTTGCTTTCTACCGTCAACACCTGCAGTATCGAGGGCACCACGAATAATATGGTAACGAACACCAGGAAGGTCCTTTACACGACCACCACGAATTAATACAACTGAGTGTTCTTGCAAGTTGTGGCCTTCACCTGGGATGTATGCAGTAACTTCGATCAAGTTTGAAAGACGTACACGAGCATACTTACGCAAAGCTGAGTTAGGCTTCTTAGGTGTCATAGTACCAACACGAGTTGCAACACCACGCATTTGTGGAGCTGGGTTGAATACTAATTCCTTCTTCATACTGTTGTAACCGTAGTTCAAAGCTGGTGACTTTGATTTAGTCGTCTTTGAGTGACGGCCTTTTCTTACCAATTGGTTAATTGTTGGCATTAAAAATTTCCTCCTAATAAATTGGTTTGTTCACATATCCGGGAGTTTCTTTTTTACTCACGAATAGATTGTTCAAAACATACAAGCATTATTGTACTACCTTTTTTCATTAATTCAAAGTTTTTTGAGTAAATTCCCCTATTTTTTGCGTATTTAAATGTAAGGGGGTTGTTATGATATTTTATTTAACTAATTTTTTAATTGGCGCGTGTCTTGCTTCACATGCATGTTTAATTTATGACCGGTTCGACACAGGAGGTGTTGTATTCGCAAGGTCTGAGTGTAGAAATTGTCATTATCAACTGAGTATCCTAGATGAGATTCCTATTCTGTCATATATCTTGTTGCATGGACGATGTCGATATTGTGCCGAGGCAATTCCGTATCAGCTATTGCAATTTGAATTTCTAGGCGGACTAAGTTTTATGCCGATTGACTTTAGCACTCCAAACGGAATGGCTTATACAATTTTTATTTTCTTTCTCTTATTAATTAGTATCTTCGATTATCATGAGGGCGAATTTCCGACATTTTTATTATTTCCGCTGCTCTTAATCGTGCCTTACGCGGATTTGACTGCGATCTCGTTAATTAACCTGCTCCCGATTGCCGCATTACTTGGCTATTTTATTCTTAAAAATCAATTGGGGACAGGCGACTTAATTGTCTATCTCTTTTTCTGTCTGTATCTTGGAGCAACACGTGCAAATATTGCTTTACTGCTAGCATGTTTATTTGCAATAGGCAATTATTTTTTGAGTCAAAAACAAGAAGCGCAGATCTACTTTCTTCCTTATATAATGTTAGGATTTGCGATAGTAAATATTTTTTAGAACAAAACAAAAAGCACAAGATTGTTAAAAATCCTGTGCTTATTTGCTACTAAATTCTAAAAACTAGTGCTTCTTCTTGCGTGAACTGAGTAAGGAAATTAAACCTACAGCACCGATTGCTAGAAGTCCGAGAGCTGTTAAACCTTCGGTATTGCGGCTACCTGTTTCTGGCAAAGTGTTCTTACTGTTCTTATTATTGGTTGCTGCTAATGCAGAACCGTTAACGTTAGAGTTATTACTTTGACCGTGTTCTTTAGTTCTATTCTTTGAAGCGGTAGTACTGTTAGTACGTTTAGTTCTATTAGACTTCTTATCCTTAGAAAGATTTTCTCTCTTAGGAGTAATACTTTCAATAGATTCAACACCACGCTTTTTGGCTGCATCAACATCAGCAGCTGATTTAGCGTTCTTGATGTTTTCAATTGCCTTAGCTGCTTCTTGGTCAACAAGATTCTTCATTCTTGACTTTTCGTCATCAGAAACGTTTAAGCCATCGATTTCAGACTTCTTGTTGTTAGCTGCCTTAGTAATTTCATCAATTGCGCTAGCTTGATGATCAGCCAACTCCTTATCCTTGGAAGTGTTCTTATCATCGGTTGAAGTATCAGAATTAGTATTGGTGTCAACATTAGTTCCGGTACTGTCGGTATTGCCTGTATTGGTATTATCATCCCCACCAGTAGTTGGGATCTTGATCTTATCAATTGCATCTACACCGTCTTTTTCAGCCTTAGTCACAGCTTCATCAGTAGTAGCGTTCTTGATTGCTTCCTTAGCCTTTTCAGCTTCCTCATTAGCTTGATTAATTAAATCTTGCTTTTGATTATCTGACAAGTTTGAAGCATCGTTGATTTCTTTAGTTTTATTAGCCAAAGCTTCATCGATTGCCTTATCTGCCTTGTCTTTTGCTGAAGAAGTAGATGGAACTTCGACACTGTTGATGTTCTTAATACCATCATTCTTAGCAGTTTCTACTGCTTCTGAAGTAGTAGCTTCTTTAATTGCATTCTTGGCATCATTA
>NZ_AZFM01000054.1 GCF_001434335.1 Lactobacillus kalixensis DSM 16043 | reverse complement strand
AACATCTATCAAGCTGCATAAAGTGTCCAACTTATTATTGCAATTTGCGAAAATAAAAAAGACGAAGAGTTTCCTTGGCCTTTCAATAACCTTATAAGATAAATGCTACTTTTTTTGTTGATGCTTCATCATGTTCATAACTTGGTTAACCTTCTTAGCAGATGGTTTTTGACCCATTTGAGACATCATAGCAACAATCATATCTTCATTGATTGGAGGATTATCTTGGAAATACTTCTTCATGTATGCTCTAGCACCATAGAATCCACCGATTAAACCCACAGCAAGAGCTAAAATAATTAAAACGATTGCTAAACCTAAATTCATAACTTTTCAAATCCTCCATTAATTAACAATTATATCTTACCTAAAATTGGTCATTTTTTAAAGGTTTAATTTAATCTTTTCTTAAACCTTTTTTGCGTTGAGCTCTCTTAGCTCTTTCAGAAGTTACTTCCTTGCCATTCTTATCAATGATAACAGTATCTTCTAATTGTTGCTTAAATCCTGCTCTGAAATTAGCAAGAAACTTCTTGTGCAATTCCTTACGTTCCTCTTCTTCTTCAGGTGTAAGGCCTTGTTCTTGCTTCTTATGGTACAACTCATTAATGCGAGCAGTTACTTTCTTTTCTTCTTCTTGATCCATAATAATACACCTCGATACATAATGTAGTTTACAGTATTTGCGATAATAAAAAAAGATATATTTTTCAGAACATTTGTTTGAAAGTGCGCCGATTTTTTGATAAAATAAGCATATAACACAGAAAATCAATAATGGAGAGATAATCTATGAAAAAAAATGGTGAAAGCAAACAAAAGGAAATCTTGCAATACATCTATGATACTGTAGAAAACCGTGGATTTCCTCCTACAGTTAGAGAGATTTGTACAGCTGTTAACTTGTCATCTACCTCAACTGTTCACGGTCACTTATCCCATCTTGAAGAAAAAGGCTTCATCTATAAAGACGCTACTAAACCTCGAGCAATTGAAATTACTAAAGCTGGTCGAGAAGAACTCGGAATTAAACCAACAGAAATTCCAGTAGTTGGTGTAGTTACTGCTGGTCAACCAATTCTAGCAGTAGAAGATATTGATGAATACTTCCCTCTTCCACCAGATTTGAAAAATGATGCTGGTGAATTATTCATGTTAAAGGTTCACGGCGAAAGTATGATTAAAGCCGGTATCTTAGATGGTGATAAAGTTATCGTAAGAAAACAAAGTACTGCTAATAATGGTGAAGTTGTTGTTGCAATGACTGAAGAAAACGAAGCAACTGTTAAGCGTTTCTTCAAAGAAGATGGACATGTCCGTTTGCAACCAGAAAACGATACAATGTCACCGATCATCTTACCTACTGCAACTATTTTAGGTAAAGTGGTTGGTTTATACAGACATACAATTGATTAAAAAAATAGATTGGATAAAAAATGTCCAATCTATTTTTTAGTTTTGTTCTTCAATATAAACTAAAGCATCAGCTAAGAACTCGTTTAAGTTTCTGCCTTCTTTTAGGAACTTTTTTGCTTCTGCAGCTGTAACCCATTTAGAAGCTAAAATTTCACTAACCTGATCAACCACATGTTGACGATCATCAAATTGGCTCAAAAAGAAATCTACCTTTTTCATAGTATTTTCTTCTGTTAGATATTCAATTTCACGCTTAAAGTCAAAATCAAATTTTGGATGTAAGCCAACTTCTTCAGCCACCTCGCGTATTGCTGCTTCCTGCTCTGTCTCGCCTTTTTCAAGATGTCCCTTTGGGAAACCCCAAGTATGATGCAAAACACTTTCTACAATTAAAAATTCGATTTTCCCGTCATTTTCACGATAAATAATGCTTCCTGCTGAATGTTCATGCAACATTTTGATTCCCCCTCATAATTGGATATATTATACCAAATTTATAGAGAATGCAGGATTAATTTTTGCAACAAAAAAGCCACAACTTGCTAATCAAAAGAAAAGCTTGCTGTGGTTTTTTGCTGCATTAACTAGTCTACCTCTACCTAGTTAATACACATTCAAAAATCTGATCCGAAGATCAAAATTTTAGATTTTGAATTAGTCTAAATATATCAAAAGATAATGTTTGTGTCAAATTTAACAAGAATGCCTGATTCTTTAGCTTTATGCGGTAAAGAAAAACAACCAATTCCGAAGAAATGGTTGTTTTTTTGCATCGTAATTTAGATTAACGACGTCTTTCAGCAATTCTAGCTGACTTACCGTGACGATCACGTAAGTAGTAAAGCTTAGCACGACGTACACGACCGTGACGTACAACTTCAAGCTTAGCAACACGTGGATCGTTAACTGGGAAGGTTCTTTCAACACCAACACCTGAAGCAATCTTACGAACAGTGTAAGTAGCACCGATGCCAGTACCCTTCTTCTTAATTACGACACCTTCGAACATCTGGATACGTTCGTGAGTACCTTCTACAACACGTACGTGAACACGAACAGTGTCACCTGCACGGAAAGCAGGAATATCGTCACGAATTTGTTCTTTAGTTAATTCTGCAATTAATGGATCCATAATATATTTTCTCCTTCTACGGCATTCATTATCGCGCCATGCGCCCAGCGGAACACCCATAACTTAAATACTTGTGGTAATTTACCACGTCTACTAGTGTAGCAAGTAACAGCAGTAATTTCAAGAGTGAAAATATCTTTCACCATAACACTTGATCATCTAGCACATACCAAATATCGATTATTACTTAAATTTAAAGTTCTTCAAATGAGTGGGATATTGCGGCTCATCAAACTCATTTTCAAATTCTAATGTCCAGTCCAACACTTGCTGAGCCAACTCAACTGTCATCGGAAAAGATGCTTCAATCTGCGCCTGTGTAATACCATCAATGTGAACTCCAGCTGTCACACAGAGATTACCCGGCAATCTATCTTGAATTCTTTCAGCGAATCTCTCTGCTAAAAAAATATCTTTGTGCTTGCGACCATCATGACTATCAAAATAAATTTTTTCACTCATACGGGACTTATGATCATAACTCACAATACCGCCAAGATGCGGAACATCCCCGCCAGTAATAATTACAACTAAATCTTTATTCATCAACGTTACATCGGCAGTGATAGTGTAGTTTTCTTTAGACACAGCAAATATCTGTTTATGCATCTTTTCCGCCCCATCTCTTGCCTACTTCATTCTCAATTTCCAATGAATCCAATACCTTCATGCTTTGATGATCGATAATATCTTGAATAGTTTGAGGATGATCATAGAAAGATGGAATTGGAGGAATGATTTGTACGCCGAGTTTAGATAATTTGGTTAAGTTCTCAAGATGAATCGCTGAAAGAGGTGTCTCACGTGGTACTAAAATAAGTTTTCTTTGCTCTTTCAGCATCACTCCAGCACTACGCATAATAAGATCTTCATCAAAGCCAATACTGATTCCAGCAACAGTTTTCATACTTGCAGGTGCAATGACCATTCCATCAATTCTGAAAGAACCACTAGCAATTGCTGCACCCATATGATGGTTGTCATAGATAAAATCCGCCATTTTTTCGACTTCTTCTGGACTATAACTTGTTTCAAGTTTGATATTTTCTTTCGCCCAATCACTCATTACTAAATGAGTTTCGACATCAGTAATATTCTTGAGTTTTTTTAACAAATCAATTCCATAAATGCTTCCGGATGCACCAGAAATTCCAATTATGATCTTCTTCATAAACTATCAGTCCTTATATTATTTCAAATACTTTTCCCAATCAGGAACTTCCTTGAACTTAGCACGAATGAATTGATCCTTCATATCAAATGGAACAGTGCCGTCAACAATTGTCTTAGAACTCATCCCCTTAACACGAATTGATTTAGGATCATATTGTGGACGCTCAGAAGGATCAAGTGGATGATTTCTCATCCCAGGAATACCAATGAAATCTTGATCTGCTTGGAAATGCGTATTCATAGTCCAAACAACATCATTCATGTCAAAAATGTCAACATCTTCATCAACTAACCAAACAGTCTTCAATTCTTTAAAAGCACCAAAGGCCAAAATTGCAGCTTGTCTTTGAATTCCTTCATCTGCTGGGTTATCCTTATGAATTTGCATAATAGTCATCAACTTACCACCACCAGCAGGAGGATTGTAAACATTAACGACTTTACCTGGAATGGCTTTATCAACCAATTCCAAAATTGAAGCTTCAGTTGGAATACCAGCCATTGAAACATGTTCTTCACTCGGTCCAATTACTGACTGCATAATTGGGTTATCTTTTCTATGAGTTACCGCTGTGATCTTAACAACATTAACTGCTGGATTAGCTGGTCCATTGTAACCAGGAAATTCTGGCATAGCAAAACCTGAATTAGTATTAATGTCTTCTTGCATTGTTTGGTTAGGCATAATGTAGCCTTCAAGGACGTATTCACTTCTTGCCAATGAACTTTCCTCAACTGAGACTGCATCTACCAATTGAACCGGTTCTTGACGAAGTGCACCAGCTACATCTAATTCATCATAACCAAGTGGTGTTGTAGGTGGCTCAAAAGTAGCACCGATTGTAACTGCTGGATCAAGACCAATATTAATAGTAATTGGCATCGGCTTGTTTAACTTTTCGAATTCTTTTTGGAAATGTCCAATGTGACGACCACCTGGCATAATGTACATTCCTAAAGTGTCCTTATCTTCCAAAACCATTCGATGAATTGTAACGTCAGTCATTGTCTTATCAGGATTTGATCCCTTAACTAAACCACATGTAATATATGGACCGGCATCATATTCTGTATTAGTAGGAGCCGGAACTAGTTTTCTAATGTCAAAATCCGGATCAGTTGCTAAATGCACTACTTCTTGAACAGGCGCATCTTTTTTGTCAACTTTGACTGGATGAACTGGATTTTCAACAGCATCCTTTAAGAAGCGGCCGAGTGTCTTGTAATCATGGTGCAAAATTCGTCCAACACGCTTGCGGCTAGCCATTAAGCCGATCAAAACTCGAGTATTGTCGAAGCCTTTCAAGTTATTGAACATCATGGCAGGACCTTCTTTAGTTGGACGCTCTACTGTGCCACCTGCACCGATGTAGCGATATACTCCAGAAATCTCTGCATCTGGATCAATTTCAAGATCAGTTTCATGATAATCTTCTGAATTATCTTTGATTTCGCGCAATACTTTTCTTAAATCCCAAGGATCTTTTGGTAAGTTAGTCATTTCAAATTCCCCTTTTCTTAACTTGTTGATTTTATCTTACGCGCATTGAAAACCCACTTCAATTCTGCTTCCGATCGCAATTATTCCATTTCAGAATAATTTACTCAATAAAAAAAACAGACCTTCTGATCTGCTTAATTACGCGTTTTAGAATTATCAAATTGTTTAAGATATTTCCAAAAATCATTATTTGGCCGATTGTAAAATGAAGTTGGACACTATGTCCTAAATTAAAAAAGGTCATTT
>NZ_AZFM01000053.1 GCF_001434335.1 Lactobacillus kalixensis DSM 16043 | reverse complement strand
TAGATAACATCTATCAAGCTGCATAAAGTGTCCAACTTATTATTGCAATTTGCGTTATAGATTTAGAAAATAAAAATAGCGAAAAAAATATGAAGGTATTACGTGATTATGCTATGCATACTAGCATTCCAATGACACAAGCCGAAATCACTACTAAGATCAATTATAAAGCAAAACCACAAAATACGATTGCATCTACTCTGTCAATTTTTATTAATGCTAATGAAATGGATCTGCATAGTTTAAGTAAATTTGATAAAAGTGTCATTAGCAATTGGGAAAATAACAAGTTAAATATTGTACCAGAAATAAAAGACGCTTGGAGAAACACCAAAATTTTTTCTAAAAATGTATTTACTAATTATTTAGATAAATACCTATGTGATAATTTATGTGATTTGGTAAAATCAGATAGAAATTTATGGGAACATACATTAATTCCTCGATCAGCAACTGGTATCACATATCAACCTAAGAATTCATTTCCTCAAGATTCGATTATAATGGATCACGATGCTTTATCTTTTTGCATTCAATGTATATTAGATATGGACTAATTGAGTACAATACCATCCGATTAAAAATTTTAGTTACTATTTTCAAATTTATTGTTTTTTGAGACTATGAGCAATTAATTTAGGTTGATTAATCTGTATAATATTTGATTATTTCATAAGAAAGCCCAATCTTCATAACTTAATAGAATAAAATATACAGCTTGTAACAACAAAAAATGCTGCTCAGTATATTTCATGTGTAAAACCATTTTAGTTTCTTATTAATTTAGACAAAAAAAGAGGACTTCCTCTATAATGTTAGTTACCACACAATACATTAAAAAGAGGTCCTCTTACATGAATTATACCGAAACTAACACCACCACTCAAGAATACTTTGTTCCTGAATGTGGTGTTTTATTTTTTGATTCTGGAATACCCGAATTTAAACAAACTGAGATAGCCTCTTCTTTAACAAAGCATGTTAACTTTGGCACTAGACGCTTTCCTCGTATACGTGAAATTAAACTTTTAGTGTTTTCAGGGATACTGGATATCAGCTCTGATAAGGTTTGTCCAAAATGCGCAAAGAAAATGGTCAAAAACGGTTCTCTCACAGTTACGCTCAATCATGTACCTATTGGTGAGATGCGTTCTCTTATTCGTGTCTCTTATCCACGTTTACGTTGCTTAAACAATGACTGTTCTTTCAGTTCTTGGTCACCAAAAATTCCTTTTAAGGATAAAAGACATCGGATTACCAGGGCATTAAAGGATTACACAATTAGCCTACTTGAGTGGGGAATGACTCTTAAGACGGCTGCTTTTATTACTGGTTTAGATAAAATGACTGTTAAGTCTATCCATAAAGAACTATTAAAGAAAAAATTTACAGTCAATGATAAGCTTATCAAACCTGAGAGACAAGCTAACTACCTAGCAATAGATGAATTCAAGCTTCATAATGGCTATAAATATGCGACAGTAATTATTGATCTGGAAACTGGCCACATACTTTATCTAGCTCATGGCAAGAAAAAGGCTGTTGTATATGACTTCATTAAACATGTTGGTCAAGAATGGATGGCTAAAGTCAAAGCAGTTAGCTGCGATATGAATTCTAATTTTGAAGAAGCTTTTAAAGAGAAGTGTCCAGCCATCGACATAGTCTATGATCACTTCCACATTATCAAAAACTTTAATGATAAAGTCATTACCGCAGTGCGCAAAGATGAGCAGAGACGACTAATTGAAGAAGGTAAAGATGAAGAAGCTGCTCACCTTAAGAAGACAAAATATATCTTCATGTCCAAACGCTCAACTTTAATTCAAAAAGATAACGATGCTAGTGCCGGCAAACTAGTCTCAAAGGCTGGTCAACTATTCAATAAGCCTGAATTTAAAGCCAAAGGTGGTAATGAAGATCGTTACGAGAACTTACTAGAAGAAAATAAGCTGTTCTTTACAATCGATTTCGTAAAAGAACAGCTTGATGAAGCATATAAATCAACTAATGAAGTTGAAATGTGTGTTAGAATCCAAGAAATTATTGATATCTGTAAAGATACAAATAATAACCGTTTTAGCTGGTTTGCTCGTTTATTGGAGAATCATCTTCAAGGAATCTACACATTTGCCAGGTATCATATTTCAACAGGAAAATTAGAAGGCATCAATAACAAAATCAAAACTGAACGTAGACAAGGATATGGTTATCCAGATGATGAATATTTCTTCTTGCGTTTGATGGAATGTAGCAGAAAGAAAACAAGATATTGAAGCCCTATTTACACACGAAATTATATAGACCCATAATTTTTTCAGTGTATCTATCAAAAAAATCGACCTAGCAAACATACTAGATCGATTTAAAAAATAAAATTATTTAGCTTTAAATTCTACTTTTTCAATTCGTCAAAAAAGCCGTCTTTTCTCAAGATTTCAAGGTATCTCTTCACAGCATCTGTCCAAGTTGGAAGTGGCTCAAAGCCATTTTCTTCAAGCTTACTCTTATCAAGGCGGGAATTAAATGGACGAACTGCCTTTGACAAACCGTATTCAGCAGTAGTTACAGGAGTAACTTTAGTCTTGTAACCTGCTTGACGGTAGATTTCTTTAGTAAAGTCATACCAAGAAATGTAGCCAGTCTTAGTACCATTTGCGTCATAGCCACTTTCAGTTGCTGGTAACTCTGCGTTAGTTGCGTGGTAGTAACCATACTTATCGGTCTCGACCATATCCACAAGTAAACGAGCTAAGTCAAAAGTGTAAGTTGGCGTACCTATTTGGTCGTTAACCACCTTAACTTCATCGTGGGTAGAACCAACCTTAAGCATTGTCTTAATGAAGTTAGAACCATTAACGCCGAAGACCCAAGCAATTCTAACGATAAAATACTTGTCTAAAGTATTAGCGACTGCCTCTTCACCGCCAAGCTTAGTTTCACCATAAACATTCAAAGGCTTATATCCCTTAAAGTCAGGTTTCCATGGCTTAGTACCTTGTCCATCAAAGACGTAATCAGTTGAGAGATAAACCATTGGTACATCAAGTTTCTTAGCAACATTTGCAATATTTTGTGTACCATCAACGTTAACTCTGCGAACTGCTGCCACCTTATCATCATCTTCAGCCATATCAACTGCAGTCCATGCAGCACAGTGGATAATTACATCTGGATTAACTTCAGTAATCACCTTATCCACAGCATCTTTGTCAGTAATGTCTAAAGAAATGTATGGCATCTTAGTTACGCTAGTACCATCAGAAACACCACTATATTCAGGAGCAAGATCTGAACCTACACCTTCATAGCCGCGCTTTGCTAATTCATTCATCACATCATGGCCAAGTTGACCATTAACCCCAGTTACAAAAGCTTTCATTAATTTGCCTCACTAATTAAAACTTGAAAGTATCCTTTAAGCCAAGCCATTCTTGATCACGTTCTGCCATGTTCAACTTAGTACCATCATCTAAAGTATAACCACTGGCATCTGCGCTACCTGGGTAATCACCCTTAAGGTGTGGCCATTCAATGCCAATTTCTGGATCATTCCAAGCCATACCACCTTCATCATTTGGATGCCAGAAGTCGTTAACTTTGTAACAAAATTCAGCGATATCACTTAAAACAAGAAAACCATGTGCAAAACCTTGTGGAATTAAGAATTGCTTCTTGTTTTCAGCAGTTAACTCAACACCATACCACTTGCCATAAGTCTTTGATTCACTTCTAAGGTCAACTGCAACGTCGAATACACTACCGCGAACTGCACGAACCAACTTAACTTGTGGATAATGCTTTTGGAAGTGTAAACCACGAAGTACACCCTTAGTTGAGCTTGATTGATTGTCTTGTACGAAGTTAATGCTAAAGCCGGCGTCCATCATGTCTCTTTGGTTAAAAGTTTCCATGAAGTATCCACGATCATCCCCATGAACAGTTGGGGTGATTACTGCTAAACCTTCAATTCCACCGACATTCTTTTCAACTTTAATTTGTCCCATTATAGTTCTTCTTCCTAAAAATTAATAACGTAATTTACCTTCAGCAACAGACTTCAAGTGTTGACCATATGGACTCTTGCCATAATGCTCTGCTGCTTCAAGCAATTGGTCTTTACTGATCCATTTGTGAATGTATGCAATTTCTTCAGGAGCTGATACTGAAACGCCTTGGCGCTCTTCAACCATCTTAACGTAGTTCGATGCATCAACTAAGCTGTGCATTGTCCCGGTATCAAGCCAGGCATAGCCTCGACCTAATAGTTGAACATCTAAGTTACCTTCTTGAAGATACATATCATTCAAGCTAGTAATTTCAACTTCTCCGCGCGCACTTGGCTTAACTTGCTCAGCCTTTTCACTAACGCCAGCTGGGTAGAAGTAAAGGCCAGTCACTGCATAGTTGCTCTTAGGATTTTCAGGCTTTTCTTCAATAGAAATTGCCTTGCCATTTTCATCAAAATCAACAACACCAAAGCGTTCTGGGTCGTTAACATAGTAGCCAAAGACGGTAGCGCGACCATCTTGGGCGTCTTGAGCAGCTTGATTAAGCAAACGAGTAAAGCCATTGCCGTAGAAAATATTGTCACCCAAAATCATGGCACAAGGTTCGCCATTAATGAACTCTTCACCTAAGGTAAATGCTTGAGCTAAGCCATCAGGACTGGGTTGAACCTTGTATGATAACTTAATGCCAAATTGTGAACCATCACCAAGCAATTCTTCAAAGCGTGGAGTATCAGCTGGCGTAGAAATAATCAAAATATCCTTAATCCCTGCTAACATCAAAGTTGATAAAGGATAGTAAATCATTGGTTTATCATAGACAGGCAATAATTGCTTACTGGTTACTAAAGTTAACGGATAAAGACGAGTGCCAGAACCACCCGCTAAAATAATTCCCTTCATAAGTTAGTCCTTGTCTAAAACCTTTCTGTCGCCATACATTTCTTCGTAGTAATTTTGGTAATCACCAGAGATAATGTTTTCCCACCATTCTTTGTTATCGAGATACCATTGAATAGTCTTCTTGATACCATCTTTGAACATTGTTTCTGGAAGCCAGCCAAGTTCGTTGTGGATCTTTTCTGGATCAATGGCGTAGCGGCGGTCATGCCCCTTACGGTCAGTAACGTGTTCAATTAATGAGTATGGCTTATCTAAGTAGTCACAAATAAGCTTGACAATGGCGATGTTGTGCATTTCGTTATGACCACCAATGTTGTAGACTTCACCAGGCTTGCCGTTTTCCAAAATCAGATCAATTGCCTTACAGTGATCTTCAACGTAGAGCCAGTCACGGACGTTTTCACCATCACCATAGACTGGCAACTTTTCATTGTTTAAAGCGCGTTGAATCATCAATGGAATCAACTTCTCTGGGAATTGGTATGGGCCATAGTTGTTAGAACAACGTGAAATAGTTACTGGCAAATTATAAGTTCTGCCATATGCTCCAACGAGTAAGTCCGCACTAGCCTTACTTGATGAATAAGGGCTAGAAGTATGAAGTGGTGTGTCTTCGTGGAAGAAAAGATCTGGACGATCAAGTGGTAAATCACCATATACTTCATCGGTTGATACTTGGTGGAATCGCTTGATACCGTACTTGCGGCAAGCATCCATTAAGACTGAGGTACCAATAATGTTAGTTTCAAGGAAAATCTCTGGATTTTCGATTGAACGGTCAACGTGGCTTTCTGCAGCAAAGTTAACAACTACATCGGGCTTTTCTTCTTCGAATAACTTGTAAACACCAGCGCGATCGCAGATATCCAACTTAACAAACTTGAAGTTAGGATTATCCATCACGTCCTTCAAGGTTGATAAATTACCTGCGTAGGTCAATTTATCTAAGCAAATAATTTCGTAATCTGGGTGCTTCTTCATCATATAAAAAATGAAGTTTGAGCCAATAAAACCAGCCCCACCAGTAACAATAACTTTCATATGTTCCTAATTCCTCCGTATACTCAAAATTCGATTCATAAGAATTATAGAGCATTACGTTACGTCACCTTCAAGAGGGTGAAACACTTTTTATTAACTGTTTATTTTCTAAGAAAAATGCAAAAGCGCTCAAAACCTTATCTCTGTTGGTTTCCTATTTTGTAAGCGTCTAAAAATAAGGTACCTATCTTAGCTCCGTTTTCTGTCATATA
>NZ_AZFM01000052.1 GCF_001434335.1 Lactobacillus kalixensis DSM 16043 | reverse complement strand
TTGACTGTTTCTACACCATTCAAAGAATTCTTCAAATAATGGCTTTAGTTCTTCTTGGCGTTTTTGAATCTTTTATAGAGTAACCAATATCCTTGTCCGTCCCAATATAAGGCCTTGAATCTATCCTTACTTCCGCCGCAAAACAAGAATACCTGACCAGAAAAGGGATCAAGATTAAACTTATCTTTCACCATACTTGCCAAGGTATCAATACCGCGGCGCATATCAGTCTTCCCGCAAACGATATAGACCTGACCTAAATCAGATAACTTGATCATGATAAGATCCGATCTACGATATCCTGCAAAACCATGGGATCCAGTGAATTATATGCTTTGAATTCCATATCCTTTCTCTTCTAAGATAAAAGAAGCTGACTATCTTGAACAGAAGTGATAGGAATTATTTGATGTTTTTCAGTCATAACTTGCCTTCAAAATAATTGATGAAGCTAGTATATGATAGGAAATGAAGCTAGGATAGGTAGTTTTTTAGACAGTTACGTTAAATTTTAAGTCAGTTCAAAGTAAAAATTCCATTAAATCAAGGCTTGTCAATACTAAGATTTAGTGGGGTTTTTAAATTTCTGAGTTTTCCGGATACTTCTTTATTATAAACTAATTTATAATAGTTAGATTAAGTTAGTTTACGCTAATATGCAATCAATGTGTCTGTAGATTCTGTTGAATTTAAGTCAAATAATTTATCTATAGCTTCTGCATTTTGAAATCCATAATATTCCGGTGTGGTGTGACTATCTAATAGTTTTTTTATAGAGATTTTTAAATCTTTATAAGCGTATTTATTATTGATTTTAGACATTAATTTTACTATAACGCAAAGTTGAAAGGCCAAACGGTTAGTATAAATGCCAGAATCATTTTTTAATAGAATATTACCTAAACTACTATTGGTTTTATATTCTTTTGGAATTTTGGCTTTAGTTCTGAGTTTAAAATCTGACAAAATTCCGTTATGACAGCAAATATTGCGTATTAGATTAATACTTTCTAACCAACTAACTAATTCATCAGATTTACAACCAAAATAGTCAGAAATTTCACGTTTATTACTTTTACTCATTAACTTATATAAATGAATACTTGTTCCCAGTGTTAATTCATTCATTACAAGCCAAATAGGTGGATAAATTTGTTCAGTACATTCTAAATAATGTTGTACATCGTTCGAATAGGATTTTTTAATACTGTTTTGTAAACTGCTCAAAAATTTTAATTGTTCTCTTTAAATGGCAAACTTATCCATGTATTGTCCATGTAAGAATTTATTTTTAGAATCTCTTTGGCACCATAATCTAAAATCTAAATATCCATGCGCACCGTATTTTTTGCCAAGTACGCTTGCGATCTTAGTATTCAGAGTAGTCTCGATATCTTCAATTGTATGTAAGACAGCTTGCTTTAAATGTTTATCGCGATAATAACGTGCAACTAATCTATCAAAAGAGATATGGTTATATCTATTGCTTGACTTATCATAATAGGGATTAGCATAATTTTTCAAATTATAGTATCCAATCGTACTAATAGTCTTTAGTTGCTTATTTAATCTATAAGTATTAGTTTTATGAACTGACAAGGAAATGCCATTAATACCTCGCATTTTAAATAGTGCTAGCTGATCAATATATCTAAGTGGAATGCTATGTTCTTTCATAAATTTAAGTATAAAAAAACCTTCGCGATAGGACGTATCCATTAAGCGAAGGGATTGATCTTTCTATAATCATTCTAAAGGAATACGCCAATAAAATCAAATGTTATTCATCAGTTGAAATGGAATTAAGTTTTTTGAATTGTACAATACTGTTTCTAAATTTGTTCAAATCTATTCCTAAAATTTGAGACCAAATTTCATTTGGAAAGACAATGCCATACATTTCACGTAATTTATCATTCAAATTATTCGGATGTACAATATTGTGCTCTTCAAGTAATGATAAAGCTTGCGTTAACGCTTTAGGTTTAGACATTTCTTTTTCATCATCCATTATCTCTTTTGTGCGCCAACCTCTGTAGCTTATTTGCTTTTGAAATTTCACATAATCATTGTCGCTTATTATTTCTAAATTATGTGCTCTGTGGATCATTGCTGCTATTGATACATTCCATTTAGATTTAAGATTAACGAATGTATTTAAGTCAATGTGATCGCCTTGAGTTAGATCATGAGTAAAACTTTCTCTAGGCATTAGAAAAGCGGAAGCAAAATCGTTTGCTTCATTTTCAATACTTCTGTAATCTTGTCCAAGTAAATCATCTTGTGGATGGTATAAATTTGCATGAATAGCATAATGTCCTAATTCATGTGCTAAAGTAAATTGATCTCTAAAAAAGTTTTGTTTGGTTTCATTAACTAATACAATATAGTATTTATTGAGACCTATTTGTACATATCCACTTCTTGCATCAATCTTGTCAGAACCAAAATCAATATTAACGACTATTAGGCCGTGCCGTTCCATTAAATCAACTATATCAACAATTGGCTGATCATCTAATGCCCAGAGACGTCTTAATATATTAGCAGCTTTTTCAGGTGTTTCGTCTATTTCCATATCGTTTTGTAATTTTGGAAATTCAACATAATTTTCAAAGTAATCTCTTAAATATGCAGCGGCCTTTTTGTAAGTTTTACTTGGTTGCTTTTCAGATTGAGTAGCAGTAAGCCTGCTACGGTAAAAAGTACCATCATCATGATAGGGTACTTTTTCAATATCTGTAAAGAAGTATAATGGAAAATTTAAAGTTTGTGTCAACTTTTGTAATGTTTTTGAGCTCATCTCAGATCTGTTATGTTCATATTTAGATATCATCTGTTTAGTGACGTTAAGCTTACTTGCTAAGGCACTCATTGTCATATGATTAAATAGTCGAGCTTCTTTTAATCTTTCACCATTAATTTGAAGTGTCATTTATTATCTTCCTGTTCTGCATTGGACGTTTTTCTTTATCAGTTTTCCACTTTACAATTTGGTTTGAGTGACTTTCCTGATATCCTATTTCTGTATCAGTAGAAATTTTCACATCATTAGTTGGAGTAGGATCTTTATATTCAGGAATTTCTACTGTGTCAATTAAATTAAAATTGGAATCAACCAAGAAAATGTTTCCATTGACTGCAGCATCTATAAAGTAGTCGTATGTAATTATATAAGTTACTTTAACATTAGTGAAGTTTTCACCTAGAATTTTTTTAGCCTCTTCGAGTCGATACTCTTCACTTGAATTAGGATCTTCTAATCCATCAAGAGTGAGTTGCTGAGATTTTTTACAATTTTGTGAAGTTAAAGCATACATATAGTGACTCCGTCTACCTTGTTGGATTTCTTTTTGAATTACAAAAAAATTGTCACGTGATGTGGCCAAATAAAGAGTCCCATCATTCTTGTTAAAGACTGCCATTGTTTTCCAAATTTTTCTGTCAATTGGAATTTCTATTAGGTTACTAATGGTAGAAATTGCAAGTGAAATAGCATTTAATCTACGGGACCAAAGATATCCATAGATCCCATCAACATATTTTCCTCCTGCAGATGCTTTATAATCATCTATAACTTGATTTAAGACGATTTTTAATGGTGGTGTAACAATTCGTAAAACCTCATCGTCTTGTTTAATTTTGATATTTTTTTAATTTTCATACTTTTCATACTTTTCCTCCATAAAAAGTAATTACTATTCATTATTTGCGGTAAAATCGCTCTTTATGAGACTAAAATCGCTATTTTTACCGCTATAGTTGACAAATTATAGAAAAAATCCAATTTGTAATTATTATAATATATCTATTTAAAAAAAGCTTCAAGTATTGTATAAAAATATCAAGAACGCCTAAAAATGTTATAAATTTGGTTTGACTTATTAAAGGACCATCATCATGCCACAACAACATTACACAAGCGGTGAGTTTGCGAAGAAGGCGCATGTCTCAATTCGCACAATTCGCTATTATGATCAGAAGAATTTACTAAAACCGGCAATGCACACTAAGAGCGGCGCACGTTTATATACCGATCAAGATTTTGCCAAATTGCAGCAGATACTGCTATTGAAGTACCTTGGTTTTTCATTAAGCGATATCCGTGAGATGACTATCGGGTCAGGGGACCAACAATTATTGCGTGAGTCACTTCAGATCCAAAAGCGCCTTGCTGAAGAGCAGCTCGAAGAGATGAAGAACGTTGTCGGCGCCATTGATTCAACGAGTAAGGCACTGGAACAGAATGAACAGGTTGACTGGTCCAAGATGCTGAACTTGATCCATCTGACTTCAATGAATCAGTCGCTGAGTTTGCAGTACAAGAATGCGACGAATATCTCTGCTAGAATTCGTTTGCACCGCGATTACTCTACTAATAAGGAAGGTTGGTTCCCGTGGCTGTTCAAGAATTTGCACCTTAAGCCGGGAATGAAGGTGCTGGAACTGGGAACTGGCAATGGTGCTTTGTGGTCGCAGAATATTGATCGTTTGCCAGAAGGAGTGAACATTATTCTGTCCGATATTTCCGAAGGAATTCTGGCTGATGCAAAGAGCGAGATCGGTGAGAATTCGGAATTTCAATATGCCGTCTTTGATGCGCAGAAGATTCCGTTTGTTGATAACACTTTTGACTTAGTAATTGCCAACCACATGCTTTTTTACTGTGATGACATCCCTCAGACCCTCAAGGAAATCCGCAGAGTATTGAAACCTAATGCTCCCTTTGTCTGCAGTACCTACTCCAAGCGTCACATGCATGAAATCACTGACCTAGTGCAGAGTTTTAATTCCAATATTGTTCTTTCTTCCACTAATCTGTATGAGCGCTTCGGTTTAGACAACGGTGAACAGATTCTTAGTCAATACTTTAACGATGTAACTTGTCACAAGTACAATGATTCAATTGAAATTTCTGAAGCAACGCCATTGATTTCTTATATTTTGTCTTGCCACGGTAATCAGAATGAAATCCTGCTTAATCATTATCCCGAATTCAAACATTACGTTGATGAGAAGGTCCAGGGCGGCTTTCATATAACTAAAGACGCGGGATATTTTGTAGCGAAATGAATTAAATACCTATATTTTTGTAGATATTAGAAGATTCTAGAGTAGATAATTGATAAAATTAATGAGAAAAAGTAATTGAATATTGAAAGGGAGAATATGGCAAATAATCGTGTAAGTGATCTTGAACTAGAAAAAATTATTGAAGAACATGATGAATCAGAAATCATGGAATATAAATCCAATTTTGATGATTCACAGAAACTTGGAGAATACATCTCTGCGTTAGGTAATTCGGCACTAATGCTGCATCAATCAGTTGCATATTTCATTTGGGGAGTGCAAGATAAAACAAAAGAAATTATAGGAACCACTTTTAATCCTGGACAAAAAGCTTCTAGACACAATCAGATGCCATTAAAAACCTTTTTGGAAACATATCTTGATCCACGAATAAATATTTTTTGGGAAGAACATAGGTTAAAAGAAAAGCGAGTAGTATTACTTATTATTGACGTAAGTAGAGTGACGAAACCAATTAGTTTTAAAGGTAAGAGATACATTAGAGTAGGTACTTCTAAAAAAGCATTATCTGAATTTCCAGAAAAAGAAAGATTAATTTGGGAAGCATTTGAATCTACAAAATTTGAATCAAAAATCGCAAAAGAAAATGTAACTTTTGACGAGATTTTTGATTTATTGGATTTAAAGTTTTATTTTGAATTTTTGAATTATTAGGCAATCTAAATAAAGAAGACTTGATAAGTCAAATGATTGAAGATAAATTACTAAAAAGAAGTGTTAAAGATAACTTTGATATCACAAATTTAGCGGCATATGCTTTTGCAAAGGATATGAATCAATTTCCAAATCTTAAAAAGAGAACTGTTAGAATAACACAGTATCAAGGAAATCAAAAGTTAGATACTGCAATTTTTGATGTTAGAGGAAGAATGGGAATAATTAACGGGTTCAAGAATATAGTTGCTAACGTTATGAATAGGGTGCCATATAAAGAGAATTATTCTGATGGAAAAAGAAAAGATATCCCTATTTTTCCTGAAATTGCAATTAGAGAATTGATAGCTAATGAATTAGTACATCAAGATTTTACAGTAGAGGGTATGAGTCCTACTGTTGAAATATTCTCTAATAAATTAGTTTTTACTAATCCGGGTAGTCCTCTAATTCCTACAGAAAGATTTTTAGATGTTCCACCAATTTCTAGAAACAATGATTTAGCAGATTTAATGGAAAAGTTTCATATAGTTGAATCTAGAGGTACAGGAATAGATAAAGTGGTAAATGCTTTAGAAAATAATGGCTTACCCTCTTTAGATATTAAAGTACCCACCAGTACATCTACAGTAATAACTATTAAAAGTGCCAAGAGTTTTAAAGATATGTCTATTACTGAAAGAACTAATTCTATTTATTGGAATGCGTGTTTGAGGTATGTTGAGGATAAGCAGATTAGCAATAAAAGTTTACGCGATACTTTTAAGTTACAGTCTAGAGATAGTTCACTAGTTTCAAAAGCAGTAAATAACGCAATTGAAGCAAAGAAGATAAAAATTTATGATCCTAATGTTGGGAGAAAATTTAGTAAGTACATTCCATTTTGGGGTAAAAATGTGACTGATAATTAACGTGCATTTTTCCTGGAAAAAAGGGAGCCTTACAGTAGCAAGGCTTTGAGCATTTTTGCATTTTTCTCAGAAAATAAAATTATTTAAAAAATGAGTTTTAAAAAAGGGGTTATTCCTATTGTATTTTATATAGAGGGTAACTCTTTTTTATTATTTATAGAAAAAACTATTGAGTAATAATGATTTTTATCTTGGCCGATTGTAAAATGAAGTTGGACACTATGTCCTAAATTAAAAAAGGTCATTTG
>NZ_AZFM01000051.1 GCF_001434335.1 Lactobacillus kalixensis DSM 16043 | reverse complement strand
AAAAGCCAAGAGCCACGCGGAAAGAGCGTGATTCTTAGCTTTCAAGTTTCAGTTAAATTAAATAGTTCTTACGTAATCAATTCAGATCAACGTGTTAGTGGTCAGATTCTTAAAAAGATTGGCCTTCGAAGACCACTCCAGTTTAATGGTGTAAATAAATCTGATGCTCAACTTTTTGGTGATTTTCAGTCTTACTTATATGAAGTTGAGAAGATAAAATAAAACTATTTCACACTCACTTTATTTGATAAGCTAAAAAACCAACGATTTCTCGCTAAGTTGCAAGATTTCGTTGGTTTTCATTTTTTGGTTTATTTCCTATTCTGCATGTGAAACGAAGTATTCCGGCTTGCAAATCTTAGTCCAATCAACAAAGATTTTTTTCATCAAATAACCCACAGCGAATGGAATAACTAGCCATACAATTACCAAAACAGGAATATTGTGGAATCCAGCATTATATGAAGCCAAAGGTGATACAGCTCCAATTAATCCGAACCCACCAGATGCAGGTGTACCTTGAAGGCCGAGAATTGGAACGCTCAAAGTTGAAATTGCTGCAGTTAACGCAATTGGAATACCGATCACTGGATGTCTCAAGAAGTTAGGCATCATCATTTTGATAGCCCCAAGAAAAACGGCAACTGGAACACCAGGTCTATTTACTTTCAACGTTGCCCAGATCAAGAAAGTAGCCGAACTTGCCAAACCGAAACCACCTGCAGCAGAACCCATACCTGCCAAACCGATAGCTACCGAAATTGCTACAGTTGAAAGAGGTGTAACAATCAAAATTGCAAATGACATAGCAATCAAAATACTCATTGGGTATGGTGCTAACTTGGTAAACGTATTAATCACATCACCAATTCCAGTGGTAATCATTGACACATAAGGCTTGGTTAACGAACCTAAGAATCCGATTCCAGCTCCAGCTAAAATTGGAAAGAAAACAATTCCTAATGACCCGAAACGATTGCCGACCCATTTAATGAAAAGAACAGCCGCTGCTGCAGTCAACATGGTGTTAATTACATCTCCCATGCCAGCAAATTGAAATGCTGTAGTTGTTGTGCCATTAACTGTTTTTTGAACAGCGGTAATACATCCAGATCCAATGAAAGCTGCACCTCCAACACAGGCGCTCTCAATGTAACCTAAATTAAATTGTTTTGCTGTTGAGAACCCACACATCACTGCAAAAAAGTATTGAAAAACCGTTACAGTATGCAAAAGGCTCGCCACAATAGTATTTGAAGTAAATGGTGTCAAAAAAGTCGCTAAAATCGCATTAGGTAAAAGTGAAACAATAATGGCGGTTGCAGAGCCATTAAGTACTTTCATCGTAAACGATCCGACCGTTTCTTTCGATTGCTTTGTTTCAGTCATAAGAAGCCTCCTCGTGCTAATCCAAACAAAAGTCATTTGGGTTACTTGTTAGAAAATTTTCGAACAAAGTAATTTTGACTTTTTTCTCGTTAATTTCGTCAAATGTTATCATCGCAAAATTAAGAAGTCAATAATATTTTTAATTTTAAGTGAATAAATTTAATCTATACACAGCAATTTTTAATTTTTATCTATTATTTTTAGCAAAAAGTCATTGACTTTCTGTATTTTAGACATTAAAATTTTATTCAATAATTTAATCTATAAGGAGGTTAGTTCCAATGACTAAAACACGAGTTGAAGATTTAGACTGGAACAACTTGGGCTTTAAATATCATAACCTGCCCTATCGCTGGACAGATACTTTTGAAGACGGTAAATGGCAAGGTGGTCATTTAACTCAAGATTCCAACTTGGTTTTCAATGAAGCCGCCGAAGAATTACACTACGGTCAAGAGGTCTTTGAAGGGCTTAAAGCTTATCGCCGAAAAGATGGTGGCATTAACTTATTCAGACCAGATCAAAATGCTAAGAGAATGAAAAACTCTGCTGAGCGATTAATGATGGAAGCTTATCCAGAAGAAGAATTCATCAAGGCAATTAAAGAAGTGGTGAAAGCTAACGAAGATTTCATACCACCTTACGGTTCTGGCGGCACGCTCTATATTCGTCCTTTCATGTTAGGAACACAAGAAGTAGTTGGAGTAACTCCGTCTGATCGTTATATTTTTAGAGCTTACGCCACCCCAGTAGGTGCCTACGTTAAAGGGCTTAATCCAATGCCTTATGTAATTAGCGAACATGATCGTGCCGCTCATAAAGGAACAGGGCAAGCTAAGACTGCAGGTAACTATGCTGCTAGTCTCTATCCTTCATTTTTAGCCAAAAAACAAGGCTTCGCTGACTGTTTATTCCTTGACCCACGCGAACATCAATACATCGATGAATTTAGTGGTGCCAACTTCTACGGTATTACCAAAGACGGCCAATTCCAAACGCCAAAATCCGAATCAATTTTGCCTTCAATTACTAAAAAATCACTGTTGAAGATTGCCGAAGATATGGGATTAAACCCTGTTGAAACAAAAATCAGCGTTGATGAACTTGATAAGTTTGAAGAAGTCGGCGCAATGGGTACTGCTGCAGTGATCTCACCAGTAGGTTCAATTACTTACAAGGGTAAGAAGCACGTCTTCCACAGTGAAACTGAACCTGGTCCAATTACTCAAAAATTGTACGATACTTTATTCGGTATCCAAGTTGGCGATTTACCAGATAAATATGGCTGGGTAGTCAAATTAACTTAAATAATCTAAACAATACAAACACGTAAAATAACTCTCCTAGAAAAACCTTACAAAAAGGCCTCAGAAAAAACTTTCTGGGGCTTTTTTCTACGTCTATAAAAGTATTTTTATTAAGTATATTTAACACTTTTATCTAATTAGACAAAATCGCCGAAATTATTTGATCAAAATACAACTTCAATCTCTCATTCATATTTTCATTGACTACTGAAATTTTACTCAAATTTTCAATTACTTTTTCGCAATTATCCTTAAATCCAGCTGCCTTAGGACCAATCACACTAATATTTTTAATTTGCGATCCATTCGGCAAATCATTTTTCAAATCTAAGCATAACCGTGTGAAAATCATATTATTAATGCTCTGTTTTCTCGCTTTTTGAATATTCGATTCCTTTACTAAATCAATTGTTTCGATCAATATCTTTAAGATATTAGTCTGATCAATGTTATTAAAGCTATTATTTTCAACAACCACTTCTTTTTCTTCACCGCTCATCTTTTCTTTCAGTAAAGATGAAATACTCGACTCAGTTATTGCTACTTTAGGAGACTCTGTCTTTTGTAATTTTATATTGGCTTTTTTCATTTTGTCGATACTTACTAACTGCAGCAAGCCAAACAGTTTCAAAAAGTCATCATCTTCTTCAGGTATTACGGAAGCATCATACTTTTCAAAAGAAAAATCTAATAATTTTGTCTTAGGACTGGTAGAACCGTACATCAAATCTTTGCGGTATGCCCCAACAAACATATCTGCAATTTGAATCCCCATACTCTTTTTACTATCCACTGTAGTTAAACTTAGTTTGAAATCATAACCTTGTTGCTTAAACTTTTTCTTCCAAATGTTCATCAGATATTGTGCTGCAACTGCAAAATCAGTACCATCTTGCAAATCATTTCGATCATCAATAATTATTTTGACATTAATTGGCGTTTGCGTAGATGTATCTCCCATCGAAATTTCTTTCATTAAGTGGTGATAAATGGGCACAATATAATTTTCAAGCTTCGTAACCATGTTAAGCTTGTCACCGCCCTTGTTACTCATCACAAAGAAAGCAAGTTTAAACAGTCTGCCACTGCATTCATCAAAATATTTTTGTCCCAACTTTAATGCTTTCCGATTCAAATCATCAGAGCAATTAAAACTTTTTACTTCGACTCCTGGAGCAATTTTTTCATAGATTGTCTGACGATAGTTTGAAAAAGTTTTTTCTTTTATTGAACCAGGAAGTACATAAAAGCCTGTTAGAAAGCAATTTGGTTCCCTTATCAGCACATCAACATACGTACTCTCATCAATATAAATATAAATAGTATTAAACTCTTCTGCTTTTGTTAGAAAATTTTTCGCTACGTTTTGATAAAACATATTAGAAAATTTCACTTTCACAGACTTATTTTCTTTCAAAAGTTCCTTGGCACAAGTGCCGATAGCTAACTGCTTGTAGTCATTCATGCATTTTCCTCCGCAATCAAACATATGATCTAAAATTGATTTAAGTATAGCAAGATTTTCAAATTTTGCAAACACACGTTTCACAGTTTATTGTTTTTTGATTTTTTTCGTGACATTTCCAACCACATGTTCTATAATTTTAAACGAACAAGTATTCAGAACATACGATCAGCGAAGAAAAGCTAATAATTTCTTAGCTAGTATGATTATTTTTAGAAAGAGGTTACGAAAATGACACCATTTGAACAAGACAATTATAATTTCACAGCTGCAAAATTGGTTAAAGGAATGCGAGATGAACTCAATATGTCGCAAAAAGAATTTGCTAAATATGTTGATCAGCCAGAAGAAACAATTAGTAATATCGAAAATACTTTGATTGATGTTTCACCTGACCTACTTTTTACGATTATGCGAAAAGCTTTTCCAAATAATTCCTGTCGTTATGGATTAGTTCTTTAGATTCAGGTGAAAACAAACAGCGCTAGAAGATTTCTTCTAACGCCGTTTTTGTTCAATGTTATTTCTTAGCTAACCTTGTAGCATTTTCACCTGCAATTTTACCAGAAACAAAAGTCCATGCCTGAGCTTGACCGCCCCATGGAGTGTAAGCCTCATTATCTACGTTTTCGACACCTTCACTGTCTTGTCCAACAGCAAAGACATTTTCAATTGCACTACCATCTTTGCGCAAAACATTCATATTCTTGTCAACATTCAAGCCGCCACAAGTAGCATAGGCATAACCATCTGCTTCAAAGAGATAGTATTTTTCATCATTTGAACCTAATGCAGCAGTCAAAGCTTTTTCATCCATATTCAACTTCTTTGCAAGATCTTTTGGCATGCCAGCAAAAATATTTTCAGTCCGAATTCCTTCATCAATAATTTTTTCTAAATCTTGTACTGGTTGACCAGCTTTATATGGTTGCCCTCCTTGATCAAGAATAATTACGCCACTTTTAGAAGTTGCTTCACTTAACCCAGTTTGTTTTATTTCATCCAATTGTTTTTGAGTATAAGCATTGTAATATTTAAAGCCAGGTGCATATGCAATTCCTACTGTAATTTCACTATTTTGCGTTCCACTTTCATCTTTTGATGTAAGCAAGTTACCACTAATATCAAGCTTTTTAGCATCAGGTGTAGTAGCTAAAGCCGACAACGTTGCCTTTTGGTCCGGAGTTAATGAATCATCCCTGATCATATTAGGGACTTGAGAAATATGAATCATTGGTAACGTCTTAAGTGCATAAGTATCACCGCCAATTGCTTGTCCCATCTTAATTCCTGTCCCATTATTCAAACTGGTACCAAAAACTTGGGCAGTATGACCATAGACTTGATTCATCATTTCTCGGTTACCGACAAAACCACCACTAGCCAGGATTACTGCCTTAGCATAAATTTTATAGGTAGTGCCATCGCTTGCAATTGCTTTAACACCGACCACCTTATCATCATCTAACAAGAATTCTTCTGCTTTTGTTTCTAATAGGAAATCATTAACTTCATTCATATCTACAGCTTTTTTCAAAGCCTTCTTATATTGACCCAAGTGAACTGGTTCACCTGCATTATAGAACTTACCATCATCTGGAGTATAAACAGTCCATTCTTTCGTCCAATCAGGTCTTACAAACGATGGATAAAATCCTGCTGGCGCACCAAAGCTTGCACCATCAAAACTAATACCAAAATTCTTAATATAATAGTCCAAAGCTGGTCCATCTTGATCAATTGCAACTCGGATAACATCTTTTTTCTTAGTATCACCGACATAATCAAGCCAAGTTTGATACAAATCTTCAACATCGATATTATCTTTGCCGTCATTGTATTTTTCTGACATAATTTTTGAATTTACAACCATCGGACCACTAGTTAAAACGGAATTTCCGCCAATTTCGGCACCTGCTTCAATACCAAAAACTTTAGCTTCAGATAGTGCTGCGGCACAATAACTTAAAATTCCTGATCCACCAAGTCCAACAACTAATACATCATAACCGCTTTTTTCAATTATTTTCTGACTTTTTTCAACAGGTTTATGCCAGTCATCACTATCACCACCTGCATCAACTACAGCCTTTTCAACCAAGTGTTTAATTGCACCTGAAGAAACGCTTGCACCACTAACTGCATCTACGTCTAAAGATTGATGCTTGATAATTTGTGGAATAAGTTTCGATTCAGCAATACTAAACCAGTGACTGGTTTTTGAATCACTTTCTTCAGTAATATTGATATCTGTCAATTTATTATTTGAAAAAGTAATTTCACCACTCATCATACTTCTCCAACCATATGATGGGACAGTTTCTTTATACACTCCATCTTTAACTGAACGCACTTCTTCTACTTCATTTCCAGCTTGTTTTAAAATTTTCCTCATTGCACGTATTGTTGCATTACTCGTTTCAGTAGCACCAGTTACAACATCTAAATTGCTAGTCTGTTTGGAAATGATTTGACCTGCAAGTTTGTCGATTACTTCTTTTGTTTTGGGAGTTGATTCCTCACCTAAATCTATCTTTACCTTTTCGATTTTATTATTTTGAATTTTTGCACTAACTACGACATCGGAACTATGTCCCATTGCCTTTGCTTGATATGATCCATCTTGATAAGTCATAAAATTACCTCACTTCTAATAATTGTGATTATTCTCACTTATTATTATAAATGTAACCGTTATCTTTAGCTGTGTTATTATTAAAGCAGTATGTTAAGTCAAAACTTCATACAAGGATTTTTTATGTACAACGAGCAATTAGATACTTTTATTTCAATCGCAGAAAGCGGCAGTTTTTCTAAAACAACTGAGCAAATGTTTATTTCTCGCAATGCGGTTATGCAACAAATTAATTTGTTAGAAAAGAACACCGATTTAACACTTTTTATCCGTACAACACACGGAGTTAAATTAACAGCTGCTGGTAAGATTTTTTTACAACAAACAAAAAAATAAGTCTCTGCAATGAAATTAATCATAATATGCAAAAATATAAGAATACCATTCATATCGGGACAGGCTTTTTGAATCAACCTAATTTAATTCCATTACATTGGCGTGATTTCCAAAAAGAGTCTCCTAATGCAAAAATTGATTTTATCGACATTTCAAATTACGAAAAAATTCCTGATCAAATCCAAATAATTGAAGGTAGTTTTTCTAATAAACCTTTTGCAAGACAGAGATTTAGCTTTCATAAATTAATGACCATACCATATTTGATAGCTATACTGAATAGTTCATCTTTAATTAACTGAAACTTGAAAGCCAAGAATCACGCTCTTTCTGCGTGGCTCTTGGCTTTT
>NZ_AZFM01000050.1 GCF_001434335.1 Lactobacillus kalixensis DSM 16043 | reverse complement strand
AGAGCGCTTGACTGTTAATCAAGATGTCGTCAGTTCGAGTCTGACAGCCGGAGCTAGTTAAAAAGATCAGGTTTCCCTGATCTTTTTCTTTTTGCTTTATTTTATTGTTGCTGTTAAATCGGTTTGTTTAAAGATATTAATTAAAGCAGATAATCCTTTACCAATTTCTTGATTATATTTAGTTGCGATAAAATATTTAACTTGTAATGTATCTTTAGAAATAGGAAAAAGATTAATTGGGGTTTCTTTCATACGTTTAAGTATACTTGCTGTCGATAAAGTTAACCCTAAACCGTTAACAGATAAGTTAGTTGCAGTAAGGATGCTATTAGATTCCATTACAATATTAGGCTTAACATGGAATTTTTGAAATAGTCCATTAACTTGGTGTCGGATTGCTGATTCTGGAGCACTCAAGACTAAGGGCTCTTGTAATAAATCTTTCAAATTATGACTATCTGGTTCAAGAATAAATTTCCCTTCTTGATAAAGATGGGAATTTTCGGGAATAACAATGTAATACGTCTCCCCTCCGTTAGTCACGACATTCAAGCTGTGATCTAATGCTTCAGGAGTTTGCCCTAAATAACAATCAATTTGTTCATTGAGTAGTCGTTTTTCGCTTTCTCGTGGAAAACTTTCAAAGAGCTGAATTTCTACATTTGGATTCTGAGTAATGAATTCTGGTAAAAGTGAGGGCAATAAAAATGTACCTAGACTTTCCAAGATTCCAATTCGAATAACTTCTTTATCTGGATGGGTGAAACGTGCTAGCTTTCGATCCAGCTGTTGATCATTGTAAGAAACGTTTTCCAAATATTGATAATAAATCATTCCAGCTTCGGTTAAAGAGAATGGAACAGTATCACGATTTAGAATCTTGGCTCCAAGTCTCTTCTCAATACGTTTAATCAGTTGGGTTAGATACGGCTGGGAAATGTATAGTTCGCGTGCAGCTTTGGTAAAATTGCTTTCACGCAGCAAAACATCTAAATAATGCAGTAATGCTTCGGGATCGTTCATAAAAAAATTCCTCCTTATAACAAAATTATTATAACTCACTAGGAAGAAAACTATTTCAAGAAAAAGGTAAATCCTTTTAAAATATACTTAATAAAACGTTTTCAATTAAGGGGCGAATATAATATGCGAGCAGGAAAATATGAAGTTAAGGCTAAGGGACACGGCTCAAGCTTTATGCCAATGTCAGTTACTTTGTCAGAGGATAAGATTACCGATATTGTGGTTGATAGTCGCGGTGAAACTAAGGGAGTTGCTGACGAAGTTTTTAAACGATTACCAAAAGAAATTGTTGATAATCAAACTTTGAATGTTGATGCTGTTAGCGGAGCTACTATTTCTAGTCATGGTGTGCTTGACGGAGTAGCACAAGCCATCAATGAAGCGGGCGGTGACGCCGAAGAATGGAAAAATCGTGCAAAGCCTGTGATTAAAAAGGCTGCCGATGAAGAAATAACAACTGATATTGCAGTTGTTGGAGCAGGTGGAGCTGGTCTTGCAGCCGCTGCGCGTAGTTTGCAACATGGTAAAAAAGTAGTTATTGCTGAAAAGTTTCCACAATTTGGTGGGAATACTGCACGTGCTGGTGGACCAATGAACGCGGCTGAACCAGATTGGCAAAAGAACTTTAAGGCATTAGCTGGTGAAAAAGAAACACTTGAAAAGTTGGCTGAAACTCCAATTGAAAAAATTGATCCAGAATATCGAGACGACTTTAAAGATCTACAAAAACAAATCCAACAATATATTAATTCTGATGCTGAGTACTTATTTGATTCCAATCTTTTACACGAAATCCAAACTTACTTAGGTGGTAAAAGAGTTGATCTAAAGGGGAATGAAATTCATGGTAAATATGAGTTAGTCAAAGAATTGGTGGACAATGCACTAGATTCTGTTAAATGGCTAACTGACTTAGGGGTTAAGTTCGATCGTGATCAAGTTACAATGCCTGTCGGTGCGCTGTGGCGTAGAGGTCATAAGCCAGTTGAACCAATGGGTTATGCTTTTATTCATATTTTAGGTGATTGGGTTAAAGCTCATGGAGCAACTGTTTTAATGCAAACGAGCGTTAAGCATTTGCTTGTTGAGGATGGCCAGGTAACAGGTTTTGTTGCTGAAAAGGATGACGGTTCTAAGGTTACTGTTCATGCAAAGGCAGTGATTTTAGCATCAGGAGGATTCGGTGCAAATACGCCAATGGTTCAAAAGTATAATACTTACTGGGCTAAAATTGATGACAATATTGCTACAACTAATTCTCCAGCTATTACCGGTGACGGAATTGAACTGGGACTGGAAGCTAAGGCTAAGTTATTTGGTATGGGCTTCATCCAATTGATGCCAGTATCTGATCCTAAGACAGGTGAATTATTTACTGGCTTACAAACGCCACCTGAAAACTTCATTATGGTTAACCAAAAGGGCGAACGGTTTGTAAATGAATTTGCGGAACGTGATACTTTAGCTAAAGCTGCAATTGATAATGGTGGCTTATTCTATTTGATTGCTGACGACAAAATTAAAGCAACTGCTTATAATACTACTCAAGAATCAATTGATGCTCAGGTAAAGGCTGGTACTTTATTCAGAGCGAATACTCTTGAAGATTTGGCTAAGCAGATCAGTATGGATCCAGCTGTTTTGACTGAAACGATTAAGAAGTACAATTCATACGTTGATCAAGGCGAAGATCCAGAATTTGGTAAGAGTGCATTTAGCTTGAAGTGCGAAGTAGCACCATTTTATGCAACACCTAGAAAGCCAGCCATTCACCATACTATGGGCGGATTGTTGATTGACACTAAGGCCAGAGTACTTAATGAAAATGGTCGAGTAATTCCAGGATTATTCGCTGCAGGTGAAGTAGCAGGTGGTATTCATGCAGGTAACCGCCTGGGAGGCAATTCTTTGGCTGATATCTTCACTTTTGGTCGAATTGCGGCTAATACTGCATGCTCTGAGCAAAACGCCTCAGATGCCACAAGTGGAGCTTCTGAGCACTAATATTATTTCTATGAGTAAATTAAAAAAGAGACATAGGTTCAATTGAACTTATGTCCCTTCTTTTTATTTTTGACGCCAACCTGCGATATCCCATGGTGTAAAATCATAATCTAATTTTTTTCCATATACTCTCTCGTAGGCTGCAACTTTTTGCTCGTAGTCCTGTTCCATCATTTTTTCTGAGCGTTTCTTAAGATTAAGAGTCACATCAGGGTAAATAACTGGTAGGACGTGCACGATATATTTTGTTTGATAGAAATCTGGATTTTTCTTCTCTAATCTAGGTAAATCTTGGATTTCCACAAAAGTTGAAATGACAGGCACGTTTTGTTTAGCAGCAAAATAATAAGCTCCACGTTGCAGTTTTCTTGGCTTGCGGTAGTTCCACCACATTTCTTGCTCAGGATAAATTAAAACCCAACTATTTTTATCAAGGGCATCATGTAAATGTTTGATAAACTCGTTGCCAATGTAATTAGGGCTGTTTACCAAAGGGATGGTGCCAACGTAATTCATTAAGTAACGCAAAAAACCAGGTAACATTAAATTAGTATCTTCAATCACAATTGATAAGGGAATGTGCACCTTATCAGCTAAACGCTTGATAGGCAAGGAGTCGAACTGACTAAAGTGATTGGAAGTAATGATCGCACCACCGCGAGGGAGGTCGTGTAAATTCTCTAAGCCCTCAACTTCGGTATTATGAGTAATAGTATTAGCCAAAGTTCTAAAAATTAAGTGACCAATACCATTGTTTACCTTACTATTAAACTTATTTTGATGATTCCAGAAATCATCTACTAACTTTAATCGCTGATCTAAAGTCATTACTGGATCACCAATCTCAACTTTGGCAGTAAAATTACGGTTATTAGCTGCTTCTTTAATGTTTTGAATTACCTTTTCACGATCTTCACCAATAATCATAAGCTCACAATTTCTCTTTCTTTAACGTGTGCCCAATTGTTTGGATCTTTTTCAGTATAATCCTCTTTTTCGAGCATGTGATTTAATTTTTGACGGTCTTCTTGTCGTTCTTCATCACTGTAATTATCTAATTCTGCCTTTAATTCTTCGTAAAATTTGGTTTCTTTTGCATTCTTCCAGAAATAGTCTTCATATTGAACGTTGGTAAAATGCCAGGGCTTGAAGAATAAATTGTAGTGAATTAGACCCGGATTTTCGATTTCTGGAGTATTTTCATTAGGCATAGCGTCCCAGCGTGGATCTAAATGAAGGATGGACTTATCGCCAATTTCATTCAAATAGTCTTGATCTGGAGCAATACAGTCGAAGTGATATTTCTCTAATAAGTCATAGAATTTATCGATGAAGTGCTTGTCGCGGAAGGCTTTAGAGTTCATAAGTAACATTCCAGAATTAATATATTTCTTAGGATCAAGTGCTAATACATTGCGAATATATTTAAGCATTTTATCAACATATTGAATCGATGCGTCAGTGCAGGCCCCGAAAAGATGGTCACCTAATTCGATGTCATAGAGTTTAGCAATGTCATCGTTAAGCACAGTATCACTATCGATATAAATCGCCTTGTCATACTGAGGGAAAAGCTCAGGAATAAATAGACGGTAGAAAATCGACATAGTGAAGAAGTCAGCACGCAAGTAATTTTCCTTACGATTCTGGATCGGCTTAACTAATTCGTCATCAATGTGGAAAAATTCAACGTGAACGTTAGAATGATCATTTGCTAGGGCAGCCAAATCTTTTTTATGTTTGTCAGATAAGTCCTGATTTAAAAAATAAACAGTATAGTCATTTTCCGGATTAGTCTTCTTAATTAAAGACTGAAGGGAAACGGCAGCATACTTAGTAAAATCATCACTAATACTATAAAAAACTGGAATAGTCATAATTTACACCTTTTTAGATTTTTACATCATCAAATTCTTTTACTTTAGCCCAAGTATACTGCTCTTGTTCGATTTTTTTAACTTTTTTAGCCATCTTTTCAAGATCATCTCTTGCACGTTGACGATCAGCGTCAGTAAAGTCAGCTAATTGCTGTTTTAATTCATCGTAAAACTCGGTATTTTTAGCTACTTTCCAGAAGTATTCACCATATTGAACATCAGCAAAGTGCCAAGGCTTGAAGAACAAGTTGTAGTGAACAATCTTAGGATTTTCAAATTCTGGAAGATTTTCATTAGGCATAGCGTCCCATTCTTTTGGTAAATGGTAGATTTTATCCTCACAAATTTCGTTCATGTAAGCTTGGTCAGGGTCGACATTGTCGAAGTGATATTTGTTTAATAAATAATAGAATTTGTCGACGAAGTGCTTGTCGCGGAAGGCTTTCATGTTAAAAAGGATGACGCCGTTGTTGATGTATTTTTCTGCTGGGAAAATTCCCTGACACTTCTTAATGTATTCCTGAAGTAGCGGCATATATCTAATTGAAAGGTCAGGACAACTAGCAAACATATTGTCAGCGACATCAATTTCATACATTTCAGCGATGTCAGTATTGATAATAGTGTCGGCGTCTAGATAAACTGCCTTGTCATATTGAGGAAATAGGTCAGGGATGAACAGCCTATAGAAAATCGACATAGTGAAGAATTGACCACGTAAATAGTTTTCTTCACTGTTGTGGATCGGTTTAACCATGTCATCATCAATGTGGAAAATATTAACATGAACGTTGGCAGTAGATAAGTTTTCTAGACTTTTCTTGTGCTCTTCACTAATTGTTTGAACCAAAAGAGTGATAGTGTAGTCTTTTTCAGGACTAACATGATCAATCAATGATTGAATTGATACAGCCGCATAAGGCGTGTAGTTGTCGCTAATAGTGTAAAAAACTGGAATAGTCATAGAGTACCTCTTTTATAAATTTTTCTTCAATTGCAAGTATTCATTTAAAATATCGTCATACTCATGCAAATGTAAAACGCTGTGAACACGCTTAACGTCCCATGGTTTGACTGTCAATGTGTGAAAGTAGGGTTTGAAGCGAAAACTGGTTGTAAAATGCTGAATGACGGTGTCAGGACGCAAATGGTATTGTTCGTTGAAGCGCCGCGGAGCAATTCGTTTTCTAATTGCTAATTTGTTAAGAGCTGATTGATCAGGCAAGAACATTTTCTTAACCTGCATCATATGACGCACTTTTGAAAATAAACCGGTCTTCTTAATTTCCTTCATATTGAGCAGCAAAACACCAGAGTTCATATAATCAAATGCTCTGCGAGTCTTGAAATTATGGAAGAAAATTCTTCCGAAGTAGTCAAGCACACCGACTAACTCCATATTATCAAGATCTTGATGGTAAAAATTGCTAATATCGCGCCGTACGATAATATCGTCGTCTAAATATAGGATACGATCTGGAATCTGTGGTAATTGATCCGCAAAGAGTCTAAGCATGGCGTAGGGAGTAAATCTAGTCCCCATGTTCGCTGTAGGTGGCTCTTTAAGAAAAAGATCGGTACAGTCAATGAATTCTAAACTGTTGTTAGGATTTTTCTCTACCAGCAATTGTCGAATGAAGTCAGCAGCATGTTTAGAGAAAGGTTGGTAGTTGCTATTTTCCACTTGCATTGTTAAGACATACAAGTGTAGTTCTTCATGTGTATTTTTTAGTAATGAAAGCGTAGAAATCAAAACACCATCTTGAGCGTTGTGATCCCCACAAAAAAGAATGTTCATTTTAGTCTCACTTTACTATTTTATTTCTTCGTAGTTATAGTAACTATAATTGCTAAGTTTAGCACGATTAGATAAACTCTTCCAAATTTCATCGTGGAGTTGAGCTTGAGCTTCTTTTTTAGACAAGCCCTGATCTGAATAAAAAGGTCCATCAATATATATGGTCATTTTAGGTCGCTTAAAAAATTTAGAGTGTTGATAAGTACTTGTCGCAGTAAAGCTTGGAGCGTTTAACTGAATAGGAAAATGCATTGAGGTAGTAGGAAAAGGGCGAATCTTAGTGTAATATGGCCAAACATGTGATTCAGGATAGATGACGACCACACCTTTTTTATCGCGAATAACGGTTTTGATAGCTTGAAGTAATTTTGCTGCTTGCTTAATATCATTGCCAACTGGAAGGCCTCCATATGGCAGCAAATATTTGCCAATGAAAGGGATGCCCCAATTTGCTTGTCCTGCAATGGCATAGAACTTCATGACTGGATAAATAGTGAGTGGAATAAAGGCATCACCTATCGGCTGAGTGTGATTAGCATAGACAAAATAGCCGCCATTAACAGCCTGGAGTTTTTCTTTTCCTATTACACGAACATGCAGTATTATGCGAGAATAAAACCAGCCAAATGCGGAAGCGAGATGGCGGGCGACAACGTTCCAGATTTTACCAATTTTAGTAGTTGGAAAGATCTGGTAGTTATCTGAGAGTGAAAAACTTTGATCTGCTGATTCGACGATATCGTCGGTTAGTTTTTGATATTTACTGAAACTTGAAAGCACTAAATAAGCTGGAAGCTTTATAGGTTCTGGCTTT
>NZ_AZFM01000005.1 GCF_001434335.1 Lactobacillus kalixensis DSM 16043 | reverse complement strand
TGATGTAAACAAGGCACACTTCTTTGACAAAGAAACCACTAAGGCAATTGTTAATTAATTGTCTTTAGTTAATTAATGCTTACAACAGCAGACTGAACTGCATTGTAATTGAATATTGTTTTGATTTTTTTAGGAGGATTAAAGTCATGAAGTTTTGGAAAAAATTGGCTTTAGGTAGTACAGCTGTTTTAGCAGCTATGTCACTTGCAGCATGTTCAAACGGCTCAAGTAATTCAGATTCATCAAGTAGCAACAAGAAAGCTAACTTAACTCTTTGGGTAGATACTGAACAAGTACCTTACTACAAGCAAATTGCTAAGGACTTTACTAAGAAGAACAAGAACATCAAGGTTCGTGTTGTTCAAAGTCCAAATGGTTCTGCTAACGCTAAGACTGATGTTGGTAAAGACCCATCAAAGGCTGCCGATGTATTTGAAGTTCCTAATGACCAATTAGGCCAAATGGCTGAAGCTGGTTACATTAACCCACTTTCACCATCAGCTACTAAAGATATTAAGAATAACTACATCGATGTTGCCGCTACTGGTGTAACTTGGAAGAACAAGGTTTACGCATATCCATATGCACAACAAGCACAAACTATTTACTACAACAAGTCTAAGCTTTCAGCTGAAGACGTTAAGGACTGGAAGACTTTGACTTCAAAGGGTGTAGTTGCTACCGACTTTACTAACGCATACGTAATGTGGCCAGTAATGTTCTCAGCAGGTACTAAGTTATTCGGTTCAGACGGTGAACAACTTAAGGGTTCAACTTTCAACTCACAAAACGGTGTTAACGCTTTGAAGTGGTACGCAGCTCAAAAGAACAACAAGGGCGTAATGCAAACTTCAAACGCATTGAACCAATTGAAGAAGGGTAATGCACAGGCTATCTTGGATGGTCCTTGGAACGCTGCTAACATCAAGAAGATTTTAGGTAAGAACTTCGCAGTTGCTAAGTACCCAACTATTGAAATTGGTGGCAAGACTAAGCAAATGGAAGCATTCCTTGGTATTGAAGGCTTTGCTATTAACTCACACACTAAGAATGCTAAGGCTGCTTCAGATTTAGCTGCTTACATTACTAACAAGAAGGCACAATTGATTGCTCATAAAGAAGCTGGTCAAATTCCTGTACTTAAGAGTGCTGTAAACTCAAGTGCTGTTAAGAGCGACCCAGTTGCAGAAGCTGTAATCGAAATGGCTAAGCCAGGTAACTCAGTATTGCAACCTAAGCTTCCACAAATGGCAACATTCTGGAACAACGCAGCTCCATTAATCAGTGGTACTTACGATGGCAAGATTAAGCCAAGCCAATACAAGGCACAACTTAACAAGCTTGCTAAGAGTATTGAAAAGAAATAATTAATTAATAAACAAGCATAGGCTAAATTTCATCTGTCTAAACTTTGGCTTGAAAAGGGGAGAAATTATGTTTAAACGAAAGAAGCATGTGGCTCCTAAAGCTAGTTACGGTGAAGTATGGAGCAAAGGCGATATTGCTACCAAATTATCATTCTTTATAATGGGTAGCAACGCTTTAGCTAACAAACAATGGGTTAAGGGTCTGGCACTCTTATTATCAGAAATTATTTTCCTTGTTTGGTTCATCTTCAGTGGTATCTCAGCTTTAAGTATGCTAACTACTTTAGGTACTATTAAGACCAAGAAGGTTGTCTATGATGCTGCACAAGGTGTGTACGTCACAAAACAGCCATCAAATTCAGTTTTAATTCTGCTGTTCGGTGTATTGGCAATTATCTTGTGTATTGCAATGATTTACCTTTACATTGTTAACTTACGTTCAACAAAACACAATTACATTCTGAAGCGTGATGGTGAACATATTCCATCTAACATTGAAGAACTTAAGAGTTTATTCGATACTCGTTTGCACTCAACTTTAATGGTTGTGCCATTACTTGGTATCTTGTTCTTTACGGTTTTACCTACCGTTTTCATGATTTCGATGGCCTTTACCAACTATAACCGTCAACACCCAATTGCCTTCTCTTGGACTGGTTTCCAAGCATTTGGCACTGTTCTTGATGGTGACTTGGCCGGGACATTCTTCCCAGTTTTGGGTTGGACTTTAATTTGGGCTGTACTTGCTACTGCAACTACATTCTTCTTTGGTGTCCTTCTTGCATTGCTGATCGAATCAAAGGGCATTAAACATAAGGCATTTTGGAGAACTATCTTTGTATTAGTTTGGGCTGTGCCACAATTCGTATCATTATTGATGATGGCACAATTCTTGGACTACCAAGGTGCTTTGAACAACATCTTGATGAACTTACACTTGATTAGTTCACCAATTCACTTTATTGATAACCAAGCTTCTCCATTAGTGGCTCGTATCACTGTTATTATTGTTAACATGTGGATCGGTATTCCTGTATCAATGCTGGTTTCAACTGCTATTATTCAAAACTTGCCAACTGATCAGATTGAAGCTGCTAAGATCGATGGTGCCAACGCTGTTCAAATCTTTAGATCCATTACTTTCCCTCAAATTTTATTTGTAATGGCTCCATCACTTATTCAACAGTTTATCGGTAACATCAACAACTTCAACGTTATCTTCTTGCTGACCGGTGGTGCACCAATGAACAGTAAGTATAACGGAGCCGGGTCAACCGACTTGCTGGTAACGTGGTTATATAACTTGACGTTTGGTCAAGAACAACGTTACAACGCATCTGCTGTTTTAGGTATTTTGATCTTTATTATTAGTGCGGTTGTATCATTAATTGCTTACAGACACACTAATGCGTACAAGGAGGGCTAACACATGAAGTCTTACACACATCAAAGACGGCTCTCATTAATCTTTCGGTATATTCTTTTAACTATTTTAGCTATTCTTTGGATTTTACCGATTATCTGGATCGTCTTAGCTAGTTTTTCATATAACGATACTGGATTCGTATCAACATTCTGGCCTGACCAGTTTACTTTACAAAACTATATAGGTATCTTTACGAACCCACAATATCCATTTGTTAACTGGATTATTAATACTTTGATCGTTTCAGTCGCTTCAATGATTGTTTCAACATTCTTAACAATCTCAGTTGCTTATGTATTGTCTCGTCTTCGCTTTGCATTCAGAAAGCCATTCTTACAAATTGCGTTAGTCTTGGGGATGTTCCCAGGCTTCATGTCAATGATCGCTCTTTACTACATTTTAAAGGGTTTGGACATGTTAAACCTCTTTGGTTTATTCCTTGTTTATGTAGGTGGTGCCGGACTTGGTTTCTACGTTGCTAAAGGATTCTTTGATACTATTCCTCGGGCAATTGATGAAGCTGCCGAAATTGACGGTGCTACTAAGTGGCAAGTATTCGTTCACATTGGTTTACCACTTTCAAAGCCAATGATTGTTTATACAGCTTTAACAGCATTCATCGCACCTTGGACAGACTTCATTTTCTCAGGTATTATTCTTTCAACCTCAGGAAATGCTAAGGACTACACCATTGCTTACGGACTTTATAACATGGTCCACACAGCAAAGGGTAATGCGACTGCCTACTTCGCACAATTCGTTGCAGGATGTGTAATTATCGCGATTCCTATTACTATCTTGTTCATCTTCATGCAGAAGTTCTACGTTAACGGAATTACTGCTGGTGCGGACAAAGGTTAGATTCAACTTGATGATGCTTATGCTAAAAAAGAGCGCCCCCAATAGGAGCGCTCTTTTGGTGTGGAAATATAATTTAAATTAACTTCAATCTTTTATCTATTTTGCTACATAATTTAAGTTAACTTAAACTATTTGCCAAAACCACTATATAATTTAAGTTAACTTAAATTATATTGGGAAATACAGCTTCAATTTAAATTAACTTCAATTAGAAAGGAAAACAAAATGTCAGAAATCAAAATTGTTCAAGGTGATATCACTAAAATGGCGGCAGATGCGATCGTTAATGCCGCAAATAAATCACTACTTGGTGGCGGCGGAGTGGACGGCGCAATTCATGCTGCAGCCGGTCCCGAACTTTTAGCTGAATGTAAAACTCTGCACGGCTGCGATACCGGTGAAGCCAAAATCACGAAAGGTTACAATTTACCAGCTAAACATGTTATCCACACAGTTGGTCCAATTTATCGCTTCCATGCGCCAGAAGAAGATGCGCAATTATTAGCTGATTGCTATCGTAACAGCTTAGATCTAGCTAAAAAGAATAATTTACACAGTATCATTTTTTCGTCTATTTCAACCGGCGTATATGGCTATCCAGCTGATGATGCGGCGGAAGTGGCAGTGAATACTTGCAAAAAATGGCTACAAAAAAATCCATCTTATGAGATGGACATTTCATTGTGTGCTTTTGATAAGCAAATGGAAAAAATTCTTGTAAATTATTTGCGATAAGAAATACCCCAAGCAAAAATCAATACCAACAAGAAGTTGAGCAGCAGCGTAAATCCTGTTACCCAAAAGACGGTTGCATAGTTTGATAAACCCGAAATTGTAGATCCCATTAATGAACCAAGAACCGCGCCAATTGCCTGGAAAGATTGATTGTATGAGAAAATTCGACCAAAACTTTCTTTGGGTGTATTCAAAGTTAAAACTGTCTGAGCAGCTGGCAACATTCCCGCACTTGCAATTCCCAGCAAGAATCTAAGCCCCGCAAGTACCCAAGGGTTATTGGTTAAGGCCATCGGAATGAACAAAATGAAGCCGACGACCAAACCAATTCTTAAAACACGTAATGGTCCAACTTCATCCATCTTGTGGCCAATCTTTGATGCAGCAAGTAAAGTCCCAAGACCTGGTGTTGCTGCAACGACTCCGGCTACTAAAGCAACATTTTTGCCATTTGGCATCATTGATTTAGCGTAGAGTGACACAATTGGATCAATTGACATCGTTGAAGATTGTACCAGCATTGTAGTAATGAACATCACCACAATCAGCTTCACGCTAGGCAAACCTTTCATGATTTCACCCATTGGTTTCATCTTTTCACGAGAAATTGGGGTGAATTCTTCATGAACTAAAAAAGTAGTTCCTAAAAATACTAGGAACATTAAGAATCCAGTGATAAAGAAGGGGATACGGTAGCCCCAGGCCCCTCCGAGCCAATTACCGAAGAAGCTGGACAAAGCCCCTCCTAGAAGCGGACCAACTAAGTTACCGGCAGTACCTGCAGTCATCATTTGACTCATAACCCAGCCGCTTCTTTGTCGCGGTGTTTCCCCAGCGATCAAGGCGGTAGCGTTGTTAATATAACCAGAAAAAGCTCCTTGAATAAAGCGCATAACAACGATATAAATTGCGTTAGGTGCAAGACCTGTTAAGGTGATGGTTAATGCCATTACGCCAGAAGCTCGCATACACATCAATTTTCTACCTTTACGGTCAGCTAGATTACCCCAATATGGTGAAACAATCGCCTGAGCGATAAAAGTCATGGCGAAAGCTAAACCAGAATAAAGGTTAATCTGCAGTTTGCTGTAATTCCCCAAATCAGAAATAAACAGCGAAATAAAAGGCATGGTCATTGAATATCCCATACCAGTGATGAAGCAGCCAAGCCATAAAGTGTAGAATGCTTTATGCCAGCCAGCAGGTAATTTGTATGATGCAGATTTTTGCAAAAAGGTCATCTCTCTCAAATAAATAAGTTAGGTTCATTTTAGCACAAATTTTTTCATTAAAATTTCCCATAGAAAGACTAAAATGGGGTCCAGATATGCTATTATTGTGATTCTAGAAGGGAGAAAATCTATGGCACATATATCCAGACGTGAATACCGAATGAAAAAGCAGCATGGTCAAAATAGTGCTGATGTCTCAAAAAATAAATATACGCGTGGTCGTGCAGATGATCGACGGCAGTTTAGAGAAGCACGCAGAAATGCTCAAGAAAATATTTCTCTAAATACGGCTACAACTAGCAGAAAAGAACATCATCAAGTTCAATTAAACTTCTGGAAGATATTCTCTGATCGGCCATATGTCGCAGTTGCTTTAATTGTTTTAACAATTTTTATGGGAATGATTAAATTCTGGTGGGGCTTAATCATTCTCTTTATCTTAGTGATAATCGGTATCTTCATTATCGGTCGCAGCCATCACCCAGATCGAGTTCTCAGTTTAGAATTTCACATGAAGGCTTCAAGAAAACTAAGTATGCTTAAAGCACTGCAACTAGGTGGAGCTGTCTTGATGTTTTTATCAACATATATGCGTCAAGTTGTGGCTGTTAACTTCTCTTCAGCTGGATCAACCGATAGTTTAAATGTTGTTGAGGGCCTTCTTACTACTCACGGTGGTGGTATTGGTCAGCAAGGAGCGTACTTTTTAAGTTTACTTAATACCATATCTGGTGGATCGCTATGGGGCTCGTATCGTTATGCAACTAATAGTGCCCAAATGATGGAATCATCTTCCGGTCGTTGGATCATTACCTGGATTTTCCTATTAATGATTGCACCAGCAGTGTGTTTGTTAGCGCAATTCTTCAGAGAACCATATTCTCGTAATGTGACTTTAGGAGCATCAATTGTTTCAATGATTGCATTCGGCTTAACCCCAACTTTAATGCGTAAATGGGTGACAGCTTATGGTGTGGAAAATAATATGAGTGTTCAAGCTGCCTCTAACGCGGTCTCAATCGGAACGATGGCGTATGTTGCAATTGCTTGTTCAATTCTGGTATTTGGGATTGCACTATATCGCTTTATCAAACAAGATAATTTTGAATAAGAAGACAAAAGGAAAAGGCTAGGATTATTTCCTAACCTTTTCTTTTTATATTTGGGAATTATAGAATTCGTCTTAGTACCAGTGGTGTGCTAACCAAAATCTCTTAGCGTTAACCCATGAACCATAACGACCGTAAACGTATCTATCAGCAACACGTTCTTGATTCTTTGGTGACAAGTCGCCGCCAAGGTAACCAATTGATAATTGGTACTTACCGTAACAAGAACCGTTTCTAGCGTAGTAGCTACCACCTGATTCACGCATTGCGATCCATCTCTTAGCAGCTTTTTCAGCTGAAGACTTAGCAGCTTGAACAGTTTGAACACTTGAATTATTGTTGTTAGTAATAGTTTGAACTGCAACCACCGCGGCAAAGGCAAGTGCTAAAGCAGCAATAAATTTTACCAAATTAGATTTAACGTTTTTCATATTTTTTATTTCATTCCCCAAAATTAATTATTTATTTCTTAATGACTATGCTTATATACTACAGTGGAAATATGACAGCTTTGTTACAAAACGAAAACGTAGTTCTTACAATCGTCGTTTTTTGGCAAAAAATGACATATAAATGGGTTTAATAGCCTATTTTTGGTAGAATTTAAGAGAATACGATAGAAATTTAGGAGGAAAACTATGGCGGTAAAACGTTTTTATGAAACTTTTCATCCAGAACATTACGATCTATATATCGATGTTAACCGTGAAAAGAAGTTGATTTCTGGTACTTCAACTATCACTGGTGAAGCTCAAGAAGATACAGTGTTAATCAGTCAAAAATTTATGACTGTTTCAGCTGTTCGTGCAGATGGTGAAGATGTACCATTTACTGTTAGTGATGAAGATGAAGCAATTAAGATTGAATTAGGTAGAACTGGTACTACCATTATTGCGATCGATTATACTGCACCATTAACTGACACAATGATGGGAATTTATCCTTCATATTACGAACTTAATGGTGAAAAGAAGCAAATTATTGGTACACAATTTGAAACCACTTTTGCTCGTCAAGCATTTCCATGTGTCGATGAACCAGAAGCTAAGGCTACGTTCACTTTGTCACTTAAATGGGATGAACAACCTGGTGAAATTGCTTTAGCTAACATGCCAGAAAAAAGTGTTGAAGATGGTGTTCACCACTTTGAAGAAACTGTTCGCATGTCAAGTTATCTTGTTGCCTTCGCTTTTGGTGAATTGCAATCTAAGTTAACTGAAACTAAAGATGGCGTTAAGGTCGGCGTTTTTGCTACTAAGGCTCACAAGCCTAAGGAATTAGACTTTGCATTAGATATTGCTAAACGCGCAATTGAATTTTACGAAGAATTCTACCAAACTAAATACCCATTACCAAATTCATGGCAACTTGCTTTACCAGACTTCTCAGCTGGTGCTATGGAAAACTGGGGTCTTGTAACTTACCGTGAAGCATATCTTCTCTTGGATCCAGACAACACTTCATTACAAATGAAGAAGCTGGTTGCTACAGTAATTACTCACGAATTAGCTCACCAATGGTTCGGTGACTTGGTAACTATGAAGTGGTGGGACAACTTATGGCTTAACGAAAGTTTCGCTAACATGATGGAATACTTGTCAGTTGACGGATTAGAACCTGACTGGCATATCTGGGAATTGTTCCAAACTAGCGAAGCTCCACAAGCTTTACGCCGTGATGCGACTGATGGTGTTCAACCAATTCAAATGGAAATTAACGATCCAGCTGATATCGATTCTGCCTTTGATGGTGCGATTGTTTATGCTAAGGGTTCAAGAATGTTGGTAATGGTTCGTGCTCTTCTTGGTGATGATGCACTTCGCAAGGGTCTTAAGTACTACTTCGACCATCATAAGTACGGCAACACCACTGGTGACGACTTATGGAATGCTTTATCAACCGCAACTGACTTGAACATCGCAGAAATCATGCATACTTGGCTTAAGCAACCTGGCTACCCAGTTGTTAGCGCTAAGGTTAATGAAGCTGGTCATTTAGTATTGAGCCAAAAGCAATTCTTCATCGGTGAAGGTAAGGAAGCTGGTAGAACTTGGCAAATTCCTTTGAACGCAAACTTCGATGCACCTAAGATTATGAAGGAAACTGAACTTGACTTAGGTGATTACAAAGAATTGCGTGAAAAGGCTGGCCATCCATTACGCCTTAACGTTGGTAATAGTTCACACTTCATCGTTAAGTATGACGATCAATTATTAGATGACATCTTGAATGATGTTGATAACTTGGACAACATTGCTAAGTTGCAAGTTCTTCAAGATTTGAGATTGCTTGCTGAAGGTAAGCAAATTTCTTACGCTAAGATTGTGCCACTTCTTAAGAAGTTCGCAGATTCTAAGTCAAGCTTAGTAATCAATGCTTTGTACACTACTGCTGCAGGTTTGCGTCAATTCGTTAAGCCAGAATCAGATGAAGAAAAGAACTTGAAGAAGTTCTACGATGAATTATCTGAGAAGCAAGTAGCTCGTCTTGGTTTTGAAGCTAAAGATGGCGAAAGCGACGATGATGTTCAAATTCGCCCATACGAAATTTCAGCAAGTCTTTATGCAGAAAACCCTGATACTATCAAGGCTGCTCACCAAGTTTTCGAAGATAACAAGGATAACTTGGAAGGAATGAACGCTGAAATTCGGTTGAGCGTGTTGGCAAATGAAGTTAAGAAGTATGGCACTGATTCTTTGATTGATAAGTTGGTTAAGGAATACCAAAAGACTGCTGATGCATCATTCAAGGCTGATTTGCGTAGTGCAATTACTGATGCTCAAGATGATGCCGAAATCAAGAAGATCGTTGGATACTTTGAAAATGCTGATGTGGTAAAGCCACAAGACTTGAGAAGTTGGTTTAGTGGTCTCTTATCTAACCACAAGGGTGAACAAGCAGCTTGGAATTGGATTAGAGAAGACTGGGATTGGCTTGATAAGACAGTTGGTGGTGACATGGAATTTGCTACTTTCATTACTGTCATTTCAAGAGTCTTCAGAACTCCAGAAAGATTGAAGGAATTTAAAGAATTCTTTGAACCAAAACTTGACGTTCAATTATTGCATCGTGAAATCTTAATGGACACTAAGGTTATCGAAACTAGAGTAGACTTGATTGAAGCTGAATCTAGCGCAGTTAATGCTGCTGTTAAAGAAACTTTATAAGATAAAATAAGACAAAAATAAAGAGCTTGAGATTTTTCTCAAGCTCTTTTTGTAAGCAATTATTTAAAAATACCGATAACAGTGATCAAAAGACCAAAGATCAGAAAAATAATTGCTAATGCTTTATCAGATGATGTTTTATTTTGCTTACTCATTGCTCGTAAAGCTGAAATTTCGGCAATTACTAGAAAAACAACACCAATGATAATTAAATTGATTTTATTCATAAAATTAACCAACTATATCTATATATCACTATTAGTTATAAACAATTACAGGCTGATCTTTTGAAACATTGCGCCAAACGCTGCGAACTTCACTAGGACGAATGTTAACACAACCATGTGATCCTCCGCGAAGATAAGCGGTCTTGCTCCAGTCAGTTCTCCAACTAGCATCATGGAAACCACAGCCACTTAAAGTAAATGGCATCCAGTATTGAACTTTTGAAGCATAGCTTGAGCCGTCATCGTTGGTACCGCGAAGAGTGCTTGGTGATTCCTTGTATTGGATGTACCAAACCCCGGTAGGAGTTCGATTGCCCTTACCGCCGTTGTAAGTACCAGTTACGACATCATTCAAGTGGACAACTACTTTATTGTTTCTAACAATCCACATTTCTTGATTTTTGATAGAAACAACGATGTAATTTTTGCCAATTCCATTGTTACTCTTGCCGTAACCGTGAGCATAAGTACTGTAGCCAAGACCATAAATGTAGTTAGAACCATCAACTGATTTTTTGTTGTTCATAAAAGCGTCTTCGATTGCTGCTTGAGCCTTCTTTTCGTAGATGCCCCAGCCGTAGCTTTCATTCTTAACTGTAATGGTTTTGCCATTAACTTTGTTACCAGAAGGAACAGTAAACTTGTAACTCTTGTGAAGAGTAGATACTTCTTGGTTCATTTGCTTAAGTTTAGCCGTTAAAGCGGAAGTGTCTTCAAAATTGTATTTACCATTCTTATAAGTGGCCTCTTTGATTAAGTCGTCGGCCTTCAAAACGAATTTCTTACCACCAACTGTGTAAGTAACACTAGATTTGTTAATTTGATTTAATTTTTTCATGGCAGTATCAAATTCCTTTGATTGATAAGTGTACTTATTGTTGTTAGGCGTATCAGTGTGTTGCTTGTCAAAGTAAGACTTCACTTCAGATTTAGTGATCGTTTGGATTGATGGATCACGTTCAAGCACGATCTTGTCATTCTTTAAGTGAACTGAGTTAACAGCTTTTTTGTTAATCTTCTCAGTAGCCTTATTGATAGTTAAGTTACCGACCTTAACACCATAAATACTTACATTTGGATTAAAGTGGTTTGTTGCAAATTTTCTAGCTTTTGCTTCGCTAGCTACGCGATTGTTATGGATAACTAAGCCACCCACAATCACCAAGACCACGATAATTCCACCGACAATTAATAAAATGTTATTACGATTGTTTCTCTTTCTTAGATTTCTTCTTGATTGCATTTCCTTCAACTCTTTATTGTTTTAGCGAATAAATGTTTGATAGCAAACAGTTTATCATCTCTTGATGAGATAGTAAAGTAATAAACTTCCTATATGAAATAATACAACAGAATCATTATAATTAAAGTTTAGAAAAACAAAAAGGGATGAGAAAAATGTTGAATGATCCATTAGTGTTTGAATTAAGTATTGCTAAGGGTAAACCACAATCTTATCGCAAGAAAGTTGACCCAAAAAAGCGGATTTGTCCATTTTGTGATGTTGAAAACTTAACTGACATTTATGAACAAAAAGAAGAAATGATCTGGCTGCACAATAAATATCCAACTTTGCGTGATACGACGCAAACGGTGTTAATTGAATCGAGTGATCACAACGGTGACATTTCAACTTATACTAAAGAATATAATCGCAAGTTGATCAAGTTTTCTTTATCTTGTTTTAAAAAGATGAATGGGTCAGGCAAGTATCAATCAGTATTATGGTATAAAAATTTCGGTCCGCTTTCAGGTGGCTCCTTAATTCATCCGCACATGCAAATTGTGGGTCTAGATCACGAAAATGGCTACAAGTATGTTCATCCTAACAACTTTGAAGGTGAGAAAGTTTTTAATAATGAAAAAGTTGAGGTAAATGTTGCAACTCATCCAGTTCAAGGCTATACCGAACTCAATATTAACTTGTTAGATGAAGCAGAGGAAAATTTAAACTTGTGGGCTGATTGGATTCAGAGTGCGGCTAAATACATGCTAAATGTGATGTATGACGGTCGCTGCAATTCATATAATCTCTGCTTTTATCCACGTCCTGATGGCGGCATTTGTGCTAAATATATTACTCGCTTTGCAGCGCCACCTTATTTTGTCGGCTATAAGTTGTCGCAAGTAAATGATGAAGAAACTTTGGAAAAGGAAGCTAAGCGTTTTAGAGAGTTTTTTGATAGCAGTTCAAAAAGTGAGCAAAAATAAAAAGCTGATAATCAGCTTTTTCATTAGTATTTAGTTTCTGCAAGATCGTCTTCAGGTCGGTGTTCTTGAATTCGCAAAACGTGCCATGGAAAATCTTTTTCTGGCTCAGATAAGACAATTTCTAATTGCTCATCATTAAAGTTGAAGGCGAGATCAACACGATTTTGAATCCATTCAACGCGGTTAGGTTCTTGTTTTAAGCCGGAAACGATGATTTCTTTTGGAAGTGGAGTTTTTAAGAAGACATACTGTTGATAAGCGGCGTGACGGTTCTTCAAAACGAAGCCATCTTGGTTAATCGTTAAATCAGAAGGTGTTCCGTCGTTGAAGGCATGGCCATACATATGCATCCAAGAATTAATTGTATCAAGCATTCTTTGTGCGTCTTCAGAAAAATTGCCGTTTTGAATAGGGATGTTAATTACAGTTCTTCGGCCATTCTTGCGGTTTTCCAGCATTGAGGTAATGACATTATCGTCAGTTAAATCTTGGCCGCTGTCTTCCGTTGTGTAAAAAATGGTATATTTTTCGCATGCGTTCTTTAAGCGCTCATCGCCACTAACTGCACGTACACCAATATTTCTTGCGGTTTTTACCAAAAAATCAAAGTCTGGCTCATCTTGGTCAGATAGTTTAAAATTTAAAACAATTGCATAATCAGGATTCATTACAAGCCCTCCATCGAAATATTCTAGTTAATTGTAACTAAAAAGGAGAAAATATGAAAATTATTATTGCTCCAGCGAAAAAAATGAAACGCGATCTGGATACTTTTCCAATTAAAACTAAGCCGGCTTTTCTTGAAAAAACGCAGATTTTGGCAGAGTTTCTTAAATCAAGAACAACAAATGAATTAAAGCAGTTGTGGAATGCCAGCGATAAGGTGGTTGAATCTAGCCAAAAACAATTGGAAGAATTAGATTTAGCTAATCAATTAACGCCCGCAATTATTGCTTTTTCTGGGATTCAATATCAATATATGGCACCGGACTTGTTTACTGAACCGGCGCTTGATTATATTCAAGATAACTTGCGAATTTTGTCAGGCTTTTATGGAGCACTGCGCCCATTTGATGGAGTCTGTCCATACCGCCTTGAACTAAAAACACCAATGGTAGGCTTTATTGACTACAGTTTGTATCATTTCTGGGGCAGCGATGTAGCCGATTCTTTATTTAAAAATGATGATTTGGTAATTAATTTAGCATCAAAAGAATATTCTCGTTTGATTAGTCCGTATTTGTCAGAAAACAGACGAATGATCACAGTTGATTTTTTAGAAGAAAAAAATGGTAAGTGGCGCACAATTGCTACCCATGCAAAGATGGCGCGCGGCGAAATGGTCCGCTTTATTGCTGAAAGACAAATAAAAAATCCTACAGAATTGCAGGATTTTCATGATTTTGACTTTGAATTTGATAAGCAAAGCAGTACGTCAGATCATTTTATTTTTAAGACAAATTTTGATTTCAAACGCCGCTAGAATAATGGTTTAACGAAATCACTAGCAATTTGGGCTGCCTTTTGTTCATATTCACCAGTAAAAGAGTGATCGGCTCCATCAATTTCGTTTAATTGACTGTTGGTGTAAACTTCGTGATATTTTCGGCTGTATTTAGGATCAACAACTTGATCATTTGTGCCTACAATAATTGAAACAGGCCCGTTGTAGCGCTCAGAGATCTCATAAATTGGTAAAACTTGAGCGGTACGTAAATAAAAGCCACCTAATTTGTGACCGCGAAGTGGGACAGTATTAGGAATATGGTCAGGATTATATTCTGTGCCTTGGGTGTTGCCGTTTAAAGCATCATCTTTTAATTGGGCAGCTGGAGCCATTAACACAACTTTTTTAATAATATCAGGGTATAAACCAGCCAGCATTGAGGCAACAACCCCACCTTGAGAATGTCCAATTAAGAAGATGTTGCGCACATGGGGATCGGTTTTCACATAATCTAAAATTGCCTTGGCGTCAGCAATCTCACTTGGCACGGTCATATCTTCAAACTTGCCGTCACTTTCGCCATGACCATCGAAATCAAAACGAACACTAGCAACGTTTTCGTCACGTAAGTTATCGGCGATTTGTCTTAATAATGGTGTATTTTTATTTGCGGTGAAACCATGCATCAAAATTGCCATGTCGTAGATTTCACCAAATGGTTCCTCGCGCTCTCCTACAAGTGTTAAGCCATCTCTTTGAATCGTAATGCGTGCCATAATTTTCTCCTTTAAATTACCTGTAACTTGTACTATTATTGTAATCTTTTTGCGGGCTAAATAAGTAAAAATTATGTTGAAAATAGTTTAAGAAAATTGAAAAGCAGCTAGAAAAATGTAAAATATCTCTAGCAATAAAGAAATTGAGGTGTATGCAATGGAAATTGTTTTTATCCGTCATGGTGAAACTGATGTGAATAAGTCTAGCCGAATTCAAGGAGCGTCAATTAATGCGAGTTTAAATGAAGCAGGCCGTAAATACGCCGAAAGAGCAGCCCAAAATTTTGATCCAAGCGAATTTGATGCTGTCTACGTTAGTCCGCTTAATCGAGCAGTCGAAACTGCCGAAATTTTTACTAAAGGTCAAAAAGAATTGCAAGAAGATGATCGTCTGCTTGAATTTGATTATGGTGAATGGGATGGTAAACTTCTAAGTCAAGTGAAGAAGGAACATCCCGATGCAATCGATCCTTGGGGGAAAGTCGGGAAGAACTATATTAAATATGCTCCTAATGGTGAGAGTCGAGAAGATTTGGATAAGCGCTGTGGTGAATTCATCGACGAAATGCTTGAAAAATATCCTGATGGTAAAGTCTTAGTAGTTGCTCATGGTACTTTAATTAGAATGATGGCAGCCCACTTGATGACTGATGGTGAAATGGACAAGTTCGAAACTATGAATAACTGCGGTCTTGCTAAGTTTAGTATTCGTCAAGGAATTAACCGAATGCTTTATTACAACCGTATTTTAGCCTTTTAAAAAAAGTTGATGAAGTTTTATCAACTTTTTTTGTTGCTTTTTATTGACAAAGTGTCACCTTGGAACTAGGATATTAAACAGAAATGTGACGAGATGTCAGTTTAGGGAGAAAAGAGATATGGTAAAACAAACTTTTTTGAACCTGCCTGAGGAAAAAAGGCAGCGTGTTACTGATGCAGTTTTTCACGAATTTAGCAACTATGCTCTAACCGATGCGCAGGTGGCACGAATCGTAAAAGAAGCCAATATTGCTCGAGGTGCTTTTTACAAGTATTTCGATGATTTAACTGATGCATATTTGTATGTCTATCGCCAAGCAATTAAAGAAATTCATATGAATATGACACCGATGAATGAATTAGATCCAGACTTTTTCTATGACAGGGTTGTGAAGTTTATAAGTAAAACGCAACACAGCAAGTATGAACCGATGATGAAGTTGCATATGTTGCAAAATGAAGCGGCACTTCCTGATTCAATGAAGACTAATTCTGAGCAATTACCTCATATGAAGCCTGAAATTTGGTGTGCCATGGTTCTTAGCCATGAAGTAATCAATTCTGCTTTTGCGGATCCAGACAACAAAGAACAGAATTTAAAGAGATTTAAAGAGAGTTTGGAACTAATCAAAAGAGGTGCAGATAAGTAATGTTTTTGGCATTTAAGGAAATAAAGAGAGAAAAAGCCCGCTATGGTTTAATCATCTTAATGATTTTCTTAATTAGTTATTTGATTTTTGTATTATCGGCTTTGGCAGTTGGGCTCGCTAGTGAAAATACACAGGCGATTAAGTCATGGGATGCACAAAAGATTGTGTTGAACAAGAATTCTAATATTAGCTTGAGTCAATCTATGTTAACTAAAAACGACCTGAAAAATGAAAAATTAGGCAAAAAAGAAGCTTTAGTTGGCTTAACACCGATTGTTGCAAAATCAAAAGGCAGAGAAACAGTGTCTGGGCAATTTTTAGGAGTTAATAAAAACCAGTTCATTTATAAAGACCAAGAATTAATTGCGGGTCGTAAAGCTACTAAGTCTGATGAAGTTACTGTTGATCAAGGCTTTAAAGATAGTGGTTATAAGTTAGGCGATAAATTGAGCTTAAACAACTCTAAGAAAAAGTATCGGATTGTTGGCTTTGTCAAAAACGCTAAGATTAATATTGCTCCAATTGTTTACGGAAACATTGCAACTTGGAAGAAATTGCGTGCTGTCATGCCAAATGTTAGAGCGTCATTTATCGTTTCGCAAAATGCTAAATATAAGTTTAATCACAGAAACGCTAAGACCTATAACGTTCAAACAGTAATTAATAAGTTGCCAGGCTATAGTGCTCAAAACGTGACTTTCGAAATGATGATTGCTTTCTTGTTTGTTATTTCTTTGATCGTTGTTGCAGTTTTCTTGTACATTTTAACAATGCAAAAGATGCACAACTTCGCTGTAATGCGTGCCCAAGGAATTCCTACTAAAACTTTGGTAGGAGCTACGATGAGCCAATCACTTATTCTGGTATTCTCTGGTGTTGTGATTGCCTTAATTGGGATGGCAGCGACAATTGCAATTTTACCAGCTTCAGTGCCAATGTCATTTACTTGGTGGATCGCAGTTGCTGGTTCACTTGGTATGCTTTTAATGGGCGTAATTGGCAGTTTGATTCCAATTAGATCAATTTTGAAGGTTGATCCAGCACAAGCAATTTAAGGGTGAGATTATGGCAGTTATTGAATTGAAAAATGTAAAAAAAGTTTATGGTAAAGGTGACGCAGAAGTTGAAGCTTTAAAGGGGATTAACTTTCAAGCTTCTAAAGGTGAAGTGGTTTTGATCATGGGACCGTCTGGTGCCGGTAAGAGTACTTTTTTAACAATTGCAGGTTCTCTTCAAAAGCCAACTTCTGGTCAAGTTTTAGTTGATGGTAAAGATATCAGTGACTTTTCTTCAAAACAGCGTGATTCTTTGCGATTGAACAAGATTGGCTTTATTTTGCAGGCTTACAACCTGGTACCATTTTTATCAGTTCAAGAGCAATTTGTTTTGGTAGATAAGGTTAAGAAACAAAATAATTTATCAAAAGCTGACCTTGAAAAGTTGCTTAAAGACTTAGGCATTACGAATCTAGTTAAGAAGTACCCAGATGAATTATCTGGCGGTCAGCAGCAGAGAGCTGCGATTGCGCGAGCTTTGTATGCTAATCCAGACGTATTGCTAGCGGATGAGCCAACGGCATCTCTAGATACGGAAAACGTTGAAGAAGTTGGTAAGCTATTTAAGAAATTGGCAAAAGAACGTAATAAGGCGATTTTGTTAGTAACACATGATCCTCGTCTTGAAAAATATGCAGATCATATTTATGAGATGATGGATGGTCGAATGACACAGAAGAAGTAAAGAAAAGGATGATCAATTTTGAAAACTGATCATCCTTTTTGTTTTAGAGAGATTTTTCAACGAATTCTTTCAATACTACTGCCTGGTTATGCTCAGTGTCTTTAGCGCCGTATAAAAAGAGAACATTGCCTTTAGCTAGTTTTTCTCTAACTGTATTTATGAAAACTTGAGTTTCAGGATTTTTCTTTAACTCATTTAAGTATTTTTCCTTAAATTCGGGATATTTTTCGTCATCATGGTTGAACCATTTGCGTAGCTCGTTACTTGGACCAATTTGCTTATCCCATTCATCCAGCGCTGCCTTAACTTTGCTTATTCCGCGCGGCCATAAACGATCAACTAGAATTCGGTAGCCTTGAGGCTGAACATGCTCATAAATTCTAACTAACTTGATCTCACTCATTTTTGCCTTCTTTTACAAATTTGGATCCATCTTGAAGCGAAGAGGTGAATCACCAGTTTGTTCAGTGATTAATTTAGCAGTTAAATCTCTAAAAATATCGATTGCTGCTTTAGCCATTTTATCATTTGCTTCGTCAACTAGAGCAAGCTTCTTATTGTCATTTTGCTCTTTAGCTAACTTTTGATCATATTCATAGCGAATGTGCATTACCTTGTCTCTTGCTTCGGTTTGAGCGGTAGTTAAACTTGCACCGTACTTACCCCAGTCGCGGTCAACTAGGTTGCTAGCGAGCTTAAAGACCCAGTAAGCAGAGTTTGAGTTGTAAGTTTCTTTACCGTACTTATACATCGTAGGTACCTTGCTGCCTTGCGGGAAAAACGGCACGTAAACGCTTTGTGCAGCTACACCCATAGCTAGCCAGTGGACCATATCTTCGCCTCTTAATTCAAGTAAATGCGATTCTTGTGTAGTTGCAACAGAGATAGGGCGGAAGGTAGCGTTATCCTTATTTTTCTTATTAGTTAAATCATAAGGTGTGTTCTGGTAGTGATCACTCAAAACTCTTTGTGCATCTTGAATTGAAACTGGCTTATCTGGCTTTCTAATAAATGGCAAATTGAAAGATTGCGGTTCTTGTTTAGCTGATGGAGTCAATAATTTTTGTCCAATCCAAACACGTGGGGTGTTGTAATGAAGATCGCTATCATCGTGAGTGCCGAATATTTCTCTGAAATTAAATGCTTTGTCTTCTGGCCAAAGATGATTTTCATAGACAAAGTCCTTTAAATTGGGATCAAATAAGAAATCTTGGCTTTCAAAATCGATTTCTTGAATCGCAAGTTGGTTAGCGACAACAGCGTAAGAGTCGTCAGGGATGCGCTGAGCGACCCAGTGGTGCCCTGAGCCAATCTCCATGTACCAAGCTTCATCTCGATCAGCAAATAAAATTCCATCTGCTTCAGCAGCGCCGTGCTTTTCTACGATTTCGCCTAAACGCTTAACGCCTTCTTGAGCACTCTTAACATAAGGTAAAACCACTGTAATCATGGCTTCTTCAAGGATTCCTTTTTCAGTATCGAAAGGATCTACTGCTAAAACACGGCTGTTTGCATAGGCACTTTCAGTCGCACTCATTGCCACGTGATATTCATTGATTCCATCTTCTTCAAAGACGCCATATTTATCAGTCCATTCAGGAGTAGAGGAATAAGCAAATTTTTCTGAAGGTAGATCCATTTCAAATTTGTTATCTTTTGATTTGAAATGATTGTTTTTTAAATCAGCTTCATGTTTATTAAAAGCTAAGTGTTTTGGCCAAGCAGTCTTCGCATCTTCGTTGCGACCAATAATTACACTGCCAGTCAAAGAGGCTTTCTTTCCAATTAAAATGGAAGTACAAGATGAGCGTCCAATTTTTGTATTCATAGATATTCTCGCTTTCTACTAGGTGTTATAATAAGTGTATCTTAAAACAATATTATTTTATTTAAAAGAGGTTAAAAATGGAAAATAAATCAATAAAAATCACTACTAATTATGAAAACCATTCTATCAACATGGAATTTACTGAAAATTTAACTGATGATCGCGAACGCGGTTATATTTTATCTGCTGCTTTCTTCTCTTTTTGCGCATCTCAAGGTTTAGATAAACAAGAAGTTATTGAAATGGTTAATACAAATTACGGGCAGTTCACTTCGAGTGACGGCTCATCATTGTTTAAGAGACCTTAAATAACAGAAGTTCTTGCTTGTAAACCTTGCATAAGCCTTGCAATTGTTATTTAATAGTCGTATCATAATATTGAATATTAAAGAACAGTCGTTATGCTAAAATTCAAATTAGATGAGGGTGTTTAAAATGGCAAGAAAAAAAGAAATCAGCAAAGAGAAAATTTTAGATATCGCCTATAAAATGGCAGTTACTAACGGACTTGATTGTTTAACAGCCCGTAATATCGCAAAGACCGGTCACTTTTCAACTCAGCCTTTGTATTTGGAATTCAGTAACATGGACGAAATTCGTTCACTTGTTTTGGAAAGAATTTCAGATAATTTGAAGGAAAAGTTTTTACAAGAAAAATATACTGGTGATCCACTAATTGACTTAGATTTATCATACATCAACTTCTCACAAAAGCACGTTAAGCTATTCCGTGCTATGTTTGTTGATGGTAAGTTTGGTAGTCAAATTATTGCTAATACCTTGATGACATTAGGTACTACTAAATTTAAGGAACAATATCCAGAAGTTGACTATGATGACGAAAAGATTAAGGATATTGTAATTGCAAACTGGATTTCAACAACTGGAATGGCAGCATTAGTAGTTAATAAGATTGCTACATTTAACCAAGATCAAATCATTAACGTTTTGAATGCACAAATTCATGACGCAATGCTTAACGATCGTCTCAACATTACCAGCCAAGAAAATCCAATGTTTGCTGCAGACCAAGATGCTTCATTGAAGGAAAATTTGGCTTAACCAAATCAACTAACGTAATAACTGTTCTGATCGCAATGGAAGTGATGCAAAAAACGTCCGATGGGGAGGGCGTTTTTTTGTGCCCAAAATTCTAGTTGTTAATTAAAGAATGAAAACGCATTTTTGGCATAAGTAATATATAATAGTAAGTATAAAAGAAGAATTTGAAAGGTGGTTTTTATGAAAATTCTAGCTTTATCTGGATCAAACGCAGACAGTTCTTTTAATTTAGCATTGCTAAAGTTTATCGCTGCACATTTTAAGGACAGATATGATTTTGAAGTAACATCAGTTAAGGGATTACCATTATACAAAGAAGGTGTTGACGCTCCTGAAAGCATTTTGGCCTTAGGTAAAAAAATTGAAGATGCCGATCTTGTTTTAATCGGCTCACCTGAACAACAACACTCAGTAACAAGTAGTTTAAAGAGTGCTTTGGAATGGCTATCAAGTTCAATTCACCCATTTAATGGTAAGCCAGTAGTTATTGTTTCAACTTCTCCAATGCCTCAAGGTGCATCTCGTTCACAACTTCGCTTGAAGACCATTTTGATTTCACCAGGATTTGGCGTAAAGCTCTTTAACGGTGATGAATTTATGATGGGTAATGCACCTAAGCAATTTGATGGTGCTGGCGATCTAGTTGATGAAGGTACAATTAAATTCTTAGGCCACTTCTTCGATGAAGTAGATGAATGGTATGCACAAATTACCAAGTAGGGGGAAGAGAAGATGAAATTATTAGCAGTTGTTGGTACAAATGCTCCTTTTTCATATAACCGCTTTTTAGCAAGATCAATTGCAAAGCGTTATGGCGACAAGGCAGATATCGAAGTGAAGGAAATTGATCAAATTAAGCCTTTTTCTAGAAGCGAAGAACCTGATCAAGTCACTAAGGAATGGATCGAAGATATTAAGAATGCAGACGGTGTAATTCTTTGTACGCCAGAATATGATCACTCAATTCCTTCTTCACTTAAGAGTGCTTTGGAATGGCTTGGTTCACACGCTGGTCCTGATGTAATGAAGATGAAGCCAGCAGCAGTTGTTGGTACATCATACGGTATTCAAGGTGCAAGTCGTGCTCAAGAAGAAGCTCGTGAAATCTTACTTTCACCTGATATGAGTGCAAACGTTCTTCCAGGGAATGAAGTTTTAATTGCTGGTGCAGCTAACAGTTTTGATAAATCAACTGGTGATTTGATTAATGAACAAGCAGCCAGTCAATTAGACGTAATGATGGATAATTTCATTAAGTTCATTGAACAAGCTAATAAATAATTTTTACCAGACATTTTTTTGGTAGAGTTGTAAAATTAAGTCTGAGACTATGTCCCAGGCTTTTTGCTTTTTCGGGATAAGAAAGGATGGTGGCCTTGTGAAACCAAATGTATTACCATTAGAAACAGTTCGTAATCCTCGCGATCTAGGGGGATATGTCGGCTTTGAAGGTCGCAAAATTAAGTCACATCGTTTAATTCGAGCTGGAAAAATCAGTAAGATTTCAGAGCAGGATCAGGAATTTTTGCGTCAATATGGTTTGTGTAAAATTATTGATTTACGCTCCCCATTAGAATGTAAAAAATGCCCGGATGATGAGCTTAGTGGTGTCGAACACTTTGATATTTCTATTTCTGATGAGGATAATACTCAAGGCGGTAAAAAAGATATCGCGAAGTTTATGCAGCTGTATAACGAGGACCAATATGCCGGTTTTGAGATGATGTGCGAGCGTTATCGCAGTCATGTGACTAAACCGCATGCTAAACACGCAATCCACTCTATTTTAGAGTTACTTGCCAATACCAAGGATGGAGCAATTTTGTACCATTGCTCTGAAGGAAAAGACAGAACAGGATTGGTTACAGTTGTTTTGCTATATATTTTAGGTGTCGATCTTGAGACGATTCGTCAAGACTATCTATATTCAAATTATATGCTTAATAATTACCGCGCTATTCGTGATCAAAAATTTGCGGAAATGGGCAAAAATATAAAGTTTAGAGCTAACATGCGTATACTTGGATCAGTTTCTGATGCCTTTCTTGACACCTCTTTAATTACAATTGAAGAGAAATACGGTGGACTGGATACGTATCTTGAAAAAGAGCTTCATGTTGATTCAAAATTACGCGATACTTTGCGGGATCTTTATTTAGAAGAAAGATAAGGCAAAAGATGAAAGAAAAAATCGTTGAAGATTTAGCTAAAAAACAAATTGTGGGACAACATCATGCATTGGGTACCTCAATCACTTTACAAATTTTTGGTCGCACAATAGATTATGACCATTTGATGGAAAAATCTTTTGACTTGATTGATCGTTATGAAGATGTCTTAACGGTTAACCGAGAGGTGTCAGAGGTTATGAATATTAATCACGCAGCAGGAATACATAAAGTGCAAGTTTCGCGTGGGGTATATTCACTAGTTAAATTAGCTGTTGAAGAAAGTCGTAAAAATTACGGGTTTAACGCTTTAATTGGTCCGGTGGTCAAACTCTGGCATATTGGCTTTAAAGGCGCACATGTACCAACCGATGAACAGATTCAAGAAAAGATGAAGCTAATTGATCCTGAAAATGTTGAGCTTAATGATCATGATCAGACAGTTTATTTAACTAAAAAAGGGATGGAACTTGATTTAGGCGGCATTGCTAAAGGTTGGATTGCTGATCGAATCAAGGATTTGTGGGAAGCTTATGGCGCTGGCGGAATTATCAACTTAGGTGGAAATATCTTGTTAGTTGGTGATTCACCTAAGCGTGAAAATGGACAGTGGACTATTGGTGTGCAAGATCCTAAAGAAACACGCGGTGATAATATCACGACTGTAATGGTACCTGAATGTTCTGCGGTTACAAGCGGCACTTACGAACGTTATCTGGTAGTAGATGGCAAAAAATATCATCATTTGATTGATCCAAGAACAGGCTATCCAGTTCAGACTGATCTTGCTGGTGTAACTACTTTTACCAAATATTCTGTAGATGCAGAGCTTGAATGCAAGCGATTATTTTTTGCTGGCCATCCGCTTGAAGACTGGCATAAACGTCCGGGATGCTTAGGAGCGGTATTTGTTTATAACGATGAGCACGTTGAATATGATAATTTTTAATGAAAAAAGACAGTTGATTTTTCTCAAAAATGAGGATCAACTGTCTTTTTGCTAAGCAGCAGTTCTTGAAATACTAAAGATACTGTTAAAGATTCCGTTTGAAAGTCCCGGTGTGTTGTAAATGATGAAGCGTAAGAAACTTGAATCAATTGTTTGCTGAGTAAACCATGGATTTTGAATAGCATTAAACATGGACAAGATAACATACATGAAGAAATAACCAGCAACAAATGAAGCGATGGCACCCAAGACGCTATCAAGTAAGCTACCTAAACTTGTTGAGTGTGGATTTCTAGTTGGCATCCACCCCTTAACTATTTTGATAATCATTCTTCCGATAAAGAGAATGATGAAGAAGGCTAGAAAACGAGCGATCATTAGAGAAACGTCAGTTGTTAAGTTGGTATTAATTTGTCGTCCAGTAAACTGAGCATAGAGCCAATTACCCAACGGATTTTGGAAAAAGATGGCAATCATAAAGACAATTGCTGAAAAAATCAAGTTGACGACATAGCGGGTAAAGCCGGTTTTATAACCTTGATAAGCTTGCCAGGCTAAATAAGCCAGCACAATTAACGTTACAATCATTAATTAAAAACCTCCATTATTAATTGTTTATAATTATAACCCATTTTAGTGCTGTTAGACTTTGACGATTACACTAAAATACTTCATAATTGTAAGGATGAATAACTTTACTAATAACCCATTTTGGCGTTAAATTTATAGAGTGTGGAACAGGGTTTCACGGGTGAAAAATGAATCCAGATCAATTTATCCAAGAATTAGAAAAACATAACTTACAAGTAAGTGACAAGCAAAAAAAGCAATTTGAAACTTATTTTAAAGAATTAGTTGCGGCTAATGAACATGTAAACTTAACAAGAATTACCGAAAAAAATGATGTCTATCTCAAGCATTTCTTTGATAGCATTACACCGTTATTTGTCTTTAATTCTGTCTTTGATAAGGGTAAAAGCCTTTGTGATGTTGGTGCCGGAGCAGGTTTTCCATCATTACCAATCAAGATTATGTATCCAGATTTAAAGATAACAATCGTTGATTCTTTAGCTAAGCGTTTAACTTTCTTAAAAGAATTAATAGATAAGTTAGGTCTAAGTGACGTAGAACTTGTTCATGGGCGCGCAGAAGATGTTGGTCAGAATAAACTTTACCGTGAAAAATTCGATTTAGTTACTGCACGAGCTGTTGCCAATATGACGGTTTTGAGCGAATATTGCTTACCTTTAGTTAAAAAAGATGGCTACTTTATGGCCTTAAAAGGACCAAAAGCTGAAAGTGAACTTGATGATAGTCAAAAAGCGCTGGAAGTTTTGGGAGGCAAAGAAATCAAAACAATTGAATTGGTATTGCCAAACAGCGATGAAGAAAGAACTTTAATTTTAGTGCAAAAGGTAAAGACTACGCCTAAAAAATATCCACGTCAGGCTGGAACACCACGACGCAAACCAATACATTAATGGAGGGGTACCATGGCACTTTTTTCATTTAATAAACATCACGATGAAATTCCAAAAAACAAACAAATTCAAGATATCGAATTAGCAAAAATCACGCCCAATCGTTTTCAACCAAGACGGAGATTCTCCGAAGATGCAATTAATGAACTCGCTTCAACCTTAGAAAAAGAAGGTCTGCTTCAACCAATCGTTATTCGTGAAAAAGGAGACGGCGAATACGAAATCATTGCTGGAGAACGTCGCTACCGTGCTGCTCAAAGCTTAGGCTGGGAAAAAATCCCATCAATCGTTAAAAATATGGACGATGATCAAGCAGCTTCTCTTGCTTTGATTGAAAACTTGCAAAGAGAAAACTTGAATCCAATTGATGAAGCACAGGCTTATTCGAATTTGATGAAGTTGAATAAGTTAACACAAGTTGAATTAGCTAAAGAAATGGGTAAATCCCAATCTTATGTTGCTAACAAATTACGCCTTCTTAAGTTGACACCTAAGGTGCAAAGCTATTTAGCAAGTGGTGAGATAACTGCTCGCCACGGCCGTGCTCTTTTGCCATTAAGTGAACGTGATCAAGGTAGAGTAGCTGATGAAATCGTTAATAATAAACTAAATGTCAAAGATACCGAAGAAATTGTCAAAGATGTTGAAGGTTACTTCGAACAAAAAAATACAGATGAAGAATTAGGTAAGCCGGTAAAACGATCACCAAAGCGTATTCCAAAAGATATGAGAGTGCAAATCAACACTATCAAGCAAGCAATTAAGTTAGCTAAGGATTCTGGTATTAAGGTCAAAGTTCAAGAAAACAAAGATCCTGATGATTACCGTATCACTATTGAGTTAAAGAGGAAGTAGGAGAGGATGGAAAATATGGTAAATGTAATTTCGGTTGCTAATCAAAAAGGTGGAGTTGGTAAAACCACCACTACTATTAACTTAGCAGCCTCAATTGCCGACCGTGGTTACCGCGTTTTAATTGTTGATATCGATCCACAAGGTAACGCCACCTCTGGTTTAGGAATTGAAAAATCAGAGATTGACCAGGACATTTACAATGTTTTGATTGATGAAGTTCCTATCAAGGATACAATTCACCACACTTCAACTAAGAAGCTTGATATTGCACCAGCCACCATTAATTTATCTGGTGCTGAAACTGAATTGATTAGTATGATTGCTAGAGAAACTCGCTTGAAGGCGGCGCTTGACTCAGTTGGTGAAGATTATGATTTTATCTTTATTGATTGCCCGCCATCTTTAGGTCAGCTTTCGATCAATGCCTTTACAGCTTCAGATTCAATTTTGATTCCAGTTCAAAGTGAATATTACGCTATGGAAGGGTTAAGCCAACTTCTTAATACCATTCGTTTGGTTCAAAAGCACTTCAACAAGGACTTAGGTGTTGAAGGGGTGCTTTTAACAATGCTGGATGCTAGAACCAATCTAGGTGCTGAAGTAGTTAAAGAAGTGCAATCTTACTTCAACAAGAAGGTTTATAAAACAATTATTCCAAGAATTACTAAACTGGCAGAAGCACCAAGTTACGGCCAACCAATTACTGAATATGCACCAAAATCTCGCGGTGCTAAAGTATATGATGATTTAGCAAAGGAGGTGCTTAAGGCACATGGCAAGAGACTCAAGAAATAAAGAACTAAGGAAAAAAGGCGGCTTAGGTCGTGGGATTGAGGCATTATTTGAAGATGAGCCTCAAATCGATGAAGCAGAAGAAATCAAGGACTTGTCTATAGATGAAATCAGACCTAATCCTTATCAACCAAGAAAAACTTTTGATGATAAGAGTTTAAAGGAATTATCTGATTCTATTAAGGAAAACGGTGTTTTTCAACCAATCATTGTTAGAAAATCCGTAAATGGTTATGAAATTATTGCTGGTGAACGCCGCTATCGTGCTTCTAAACTAGCTAAGAAAGATACTATTCCTGCCATCATTAGAAATTTTGACGAAAGTCAAATGATGGAAGTGGCTGTTCTTGAAAATTTGCAACGTGAAGACTTAACGCCACTTGAAGAAGCTCAAGCTTATGAAATGCTCCAAAAGAATCTGGGCTTAACTCAAGAAGAAGTTTCTAAGAGAATGGGCAAGTCTCGTCCATATATTGCTAACTACTTGCGTCTTCTAACTTTGCCAAGTAAAACTAAGCGCCTGCTTCAACACGGTGAATTATCAATGGGTCAAGCCAGAACTCTGCTTGGTCTTAAAGATAAGGACAAGATCGATGAAGTTGCTAAGCGTGTTGCTAGAGAAGGAATGCCTGTAAGAAAGGTTGAAGCCTTAGTTGCAAGCATTAATTCTAAGAAGCCGCGTAAGAAGGCTTCGAAGAAGTCGGCCTTTATTCGTGCTAGTGAAAGTCAACTCGCAAGCAAGTTTGGTTCAAGCGTTAATATTTCTGAAAGTAAAAAAGGCAAGGGCCATTTATCAATCGACTTTGCCTCAACTGATGAATTAAATCGTATTTTAGATATTTTAGGTGTTAATCTCGATGATTAGTAATGATTCGTATGGTTTGGCCGATACTGTTCAAATGAAAAAACCACATGCTTGTCAAACAAATGACTGGGAAGTCTTAAGACTTGGCGCTGACATTAAGTTGAAGTGCCTAGGCTGCGGTAGAATGGTAATGATGTCAAGAGCTGACTTTAACCGTAAGGTGAAGAAGGTTCTAACCAAAGCCAATGATCCTGTCAATGAGAAAAAAGAGCACTATGTGCCTAAAGAAAGCATTGCACGGCCAAATTTGTAAACAATAAAGTTAATAATTGTAATAAAGTATTAGAGTAAGTATTTTTTAGAAAAAGAGGAAGAAAATGGCATTAACTGCTGGTATCGTTGGTTTGCCTAACGTTGGTAAGTCAACTTTGTTTAACGCAATCACTAAAGCTGGAGCGGAAATGGCTAACTATCCATTCGCTACTATTGAACCTAATGTTGGAATGGTTGAAGTTCCTGACAAGCGTTTGGCAAGAATTCAAGAATTGATTCCTGCTAAGAAGATCGTTCACACCACTTTTGAATTTACTGATATTGCCGGACTTGTTAAGGGTGCTTCAAAGGGTGAAGGACTTGGTAACAAGTTCCTTGAAAACATTCGTCAAACTGACGCAATTGTTCACGTTGTACGTGCTTTTGACGATGATAACATCACTTCAGTTACTGGTAAGGTTGATCCTGAAGAAGACATCAACACTATTAACTTAGAACTTGCCGTCGCTGACCTTGACGCCGTTAACCGCCGCATTAACAAGGTTAAGAAGATTGCTCAACAAGGTGACAAGGAAGCTAAGGCAGAAATGGCTGTTCTTGAAAAGTTACAACCAGTTCTTGAAGAAGGTAACGCTGCTCGTTCAATTGACTTTAATAAAGATGAACAAAAGATTGTTAAGGGCTTGTTCCTTTTGACTTCTAAGCCAGTTATCTATGTCGCAAATATTGCAGAAGATTCAATGTCTGATCCAGATAGCGACAAGTACTTCCAAATTGTTAAGAAACATGCCGAAGCAGAAGGCGCAGAAGCTTTGGGTATTTCTGCAGCTACTGAAGAAGAAATCGCCGGTATGGATGACGACGAAAAGAAGGAATTCCTTGAAATGGAAGGTGTTGAAGAATCAGGTTTGGATCGTTTGATTCGCGCAGCTTACCATATTTTAGGTCTTCGTACATTCTTTACTGCTGGTGGTCCAGAAACTCGTGCTTGGACTTTCCACAAGGGCATGAAGGCTCCACAAGTTGCGGGTGTTATTCACTCAGACTTTGAACGTGGCTTTATCCGTGCCGAAGTTGTTTCATTTGATGATTTAAATAAGCTTGAAACTATGCAAAAGGTTAAAGAAGCTGGTAGATTACGTCTTGAAGGTAAGGATTACGAAGTTCAAGACGGCGATATTATCGAATTCAGATTTAACGTTTAGGAGAAAAAATGGCCGAAGAAGAAAACAAGAACGCAAAAATCGATACTGAAAAACAAGAAAAGCTTAAGCAAAAAACAGAACGTGAAAAGCAAGACGACAAGATTAAGGCTGCTTCTCCAGAAGAATTGAGAGAAATGCTTAGCAACAAGAACTCAGATTACGTTTTCCGTTTACAAAAAGAATTGGAAAAGCAAGGCAACATGAGTTATGCCGAATCTGAAGCAAAGATCAATGAATTGTTGCCAGAAATTGTGATTGCACAAAAGCATGGTCAACCAGCTAACGGCTTGTACATGGCTTCTCCTCAAGTTAAGGCTAATGAAATTATCCATCCCCACGTTGAACCTAAGACAATTATGGACTTCCCATTCTGGCAACGTGCTGTAGATAACGGTTTGCTTTGGTTAGCAATTTTTATGGCACTTTATGGTGTTTTAGGGATGTTCAATACTCAGAATACAGAGGGGCAAAATGGTGTCTTAACCATTACCACTGTTGGTGTTTTACTTGGAGTATTTATGGCTAAGTACAACGAATGGATTATACCTAAAGGCCAAAGAAAAATTTCTTGGGGCCGCGTGATTTTAACAACTCTTATTTTAGTTGTTGGACTCTTTGTCTGGATGATGATTTTGTCATTGCCAGTACTTCGCATTATCAACCCAGTCTTGCCAGGTATTGCTTACTTAGTAATTGCGGCAGCTGCCTATGGTATCCGCTACTGGTTCAGAAAGAAGTACGGTATTACCGGATCAGCGTTTGGACCACAACCTGTTAGCAGAAAATAATAGGTGAAATAATTATTAAAAAAGTGTAAAATGACTTTTTAGTAAAAAAAGAAAAAGATAAATGAGTGAATTAGCTCATTTATCTTTTTAATTTGTGAAATCTAAGTAATCGCAGGAAAAGGAGGAAATCGTTTTGATAAAAACTTTGAGCAAATCAATTGGTCGATATAAGAATTTGTCAATTTTATCACCAATTTTTGTTACTTTTGAAGTAATTATTGAAATGTTAATTCCCTACATGGTTGGTATCTTAATTGACCGCGGTATCATGAAGGGTAATATGGACTTTATCAGACGCTATGGCTTAATCCTACTTGGTTTGACTGCCGTGTCATTGTGCTTGGGTGCAAGTGCCAGTTACGTTTCAGCACATGCTGCAGCGGGCTTTGCGGCTAACTTGCGTAAGAATATGTTCTACCATATTCAAGATTATGCTTTTGAAAACATTGATAAGTTTTCAAGTTCAAGTTTGGTAACTCGTTTGACTACTGACGTTAACAATGTTCAAATGGCCTATCAGATGATGATCAGAATTGCTGTTAGAGCACCAATGATGCTTATTGTATCAATTATTATGTCAGTAATTATCAGCCCAAGCTTATCATTAATCTTTTTGGTAATTGCACCAATTTTCGCAGTCTTATTGTTCTTGATCATTCGAGCAGCTTATCCTTACTTCCCTAAGATCTTTGAAGGATATGATCGGATGAATCAAGTTGTGCGTGAAAATGTCCGTGGTATTCGTGAAGTTAAAACCTACGTGCAAGAAGACGATCAGATCAAGAAGTTTGAAAAATCATCAGGTTTTATTTATAAACTTTTTGCGACTGCGCAAAAGATTATGTCTTTGAACGCATTGGTTGTAGCAGCTGTTTTGAACATTTCAACTCTTGCAATTTGTTGGTTTGGTGCACGTGAAATCGTTGGTGGGACTTTGCAAACAGGTCAATTGATTTCAATGTTCTCATATTCAAACTCTGTTTTGTTCAGTTTGAATATTTTAGCAATGATTGCAACCCAAATGATCATGGCTAGTGCCAGTGGTCGCAGAATTGCTAACGTAATTAACGAGAAACCTGCAATTGAAAACCCAAGAAAGCCACTTGAGGAAGTTACTAATGGTGAAATTTTATTTGACCACGTTAACTTCAAGTATGAACCGGGCGATAAGACTTTAGCTTTGGATGATATTAACTTACACATTAAACCTGGTGAAACAATCGGAATTATTGGTGAAACTGGTTCATCTAAGTCAACTTTAGTTTCAATGATTCCGCGTTTATATGATGTTACTTCTGGTGCAGTTCGCGTTGCCGGGCATAACGTTAAGTCATATGATTTAAAGGCGTTACGTGACAATGTTGCTATGGTTTTGCAAAAGAATGTGCTGTTCTCAGGTACGATTAAAGAAAACTTGAAGTGGGGGAATGAAAATGCAACTGATGAAGAAATTGTCAGAGCTGCTAAAATTGCCCACGCTGATGGCTTCGTTCGCGAAATGCCAGATGGTTATGACACCATGGTTGAACAAGGTGGTAACAATGTTTCTGGTGGTCAAAAGCAACGTTTGACAATCGCTAGAGCACTTCTTAAAAAGCCTAAGATCTTAATTCTGGATGATTCTACTTCAGCTGTTGATACCCAGACTGAACGTGAAATTCGCGAATCTTTGGTTAAGGATATGCCTAATACCACTAAGATTATTATTTCGCAAAGAATTGTTTCAATTAAAGATGCTGATAGAATTATCGTAATGAACCACGGTAAAATTCAAGATATTGGTACTCACGATGAATTGATTAAGACTAATGAGTTATACAGTTCAATCGCTAAGTTCCAAGAAGAAAACAGAAAGTAAGGGGTGAGTGATTTTGAATACAGCAAAACAAAAATCAGGTAATCAATTGAAGACTCTGAATCGCTTGCTCAAATTAATCCTGACAACTAGTCCATGGATGTTCATTATCTCAACAATCACGATCATCCTTGCCGCTTTGTCCAACGTTATTGGGACAATGTTTATTGAGCAATTGATCAATAATTACATTGAACCTTTGCTTAAGCAAGTGCAAAAAGGCCAAGCACCAAATTATGGTCCACTTCTTCAAGCGATTATCGTTATGTTTGGTATTTATGCAATTGGTTTTGTTTCTAACTACCTCTTTAACATGTTAATGGGGGTTTTAGGTCAAAAAGTTCAGTTCCGTGTTCGTAACGAAATGTTTACTCACATGGAAAAGTTACCGATTTCTTATTTTGACCAAAATGATTATGGCGATATCATGTCTCGTTATACTAACGATATTGATACCTTGATGCAGATGATTTCACAGTCAATTCCGCAGTTTACTAACTCAATTTTGACGTTGATTTTTGTTATCAGCGCGATGTTTATTTTAAGCTGGCAATTGACAATCTTCTCACTTATAGTCTTTGCTTTGTCAATTGGAATTGTTCGCTTCTTGACCAAACGAAGTGGTCGCTACTTCTCCATCCAACAGAAGAAACTGGGGCAAATCAACGGTTACAACGAAGAAATGCTTAATGGTTTGAAAGTTATCAAGGTTTTCTCACATGAACCTGAGGTTAAAAAAGACTTTGATACTTACAACGAAGAATTACGTATTGCTTCTGGTCGTGCGAACATCTATGCTACGGTATTATTCCCGATTATGGGTAATATTGGTAATTTGCTATATGTTTTGATTGCTTTCATTGGAGGGGCTGCAGCTATTAACGGTTGGGCACCGATTACTTTAGGTGCGATTGCTTCCTTCTTGCAGTTGTCAAGAATGTTTAGTATGCCAATTGCGCAGATTTCACAACAATTAAATTCAATCGTAATGGCTTTAGCTGGTGCTAATCGAATTTTCCAATTGGAAGACCAACCAGTTGAAGAAGACAAAGGTACAGTTACAATTTCTAAGAGTGAAAATGTTAAGGGTGCTTGGAACTGGAATGTTTCTGAAAATGGTCAGATTAAGAAGGTTCCTGTTCGCGGACACATAATTTTTGATCATGTTAACTTCTCTTATGTTCCTGGTAAACAAATTTTGCACGACATTTCAATTAATGCCAAACCTGGTATGAAAGTTGCCTTAGTTGGTGAAACTGGTGCAGGTAAGACCACGATTTCTAACATGTTGAATCGCTTCTATGAAATTGACTCTGGAACGATTACTTATGATGGAATTTCAATCAAGAATATTAAGAAGGACGATTTAAGACAGAGCTTGTCCATCGTCTTACAAGAAACGCACTTGTTCTCTGGCACCATTATGGAAAACATCCGCTTCGGAAATCCTGATGCTAGTGACGACGATGTCTACCAAGCAGCTAAATTATCCCACGCTGATGAGTTCATTCATGAACTTGATCATGGTTATGAAACGGTGATCGATGGTGATGGCGGTGATCTTTCACAAGGTCAAATGCAGTTGCTCAGCATTGCGCGTGCCATGATTGCAGATGAACCAGTAATGATTTTGGATGAAGCAACTTCAAGTATTGATACTCGCACTGAAAAGATGGTTCAAGCGGGGATGGATAACTTATTAGCAGGTAGAACAAGTTTTGTTATTGCCCACAGATTATCCACAATTGTTAATTCAGACCTTATTTTGGTTCTTGATCACGGTAATATTATCGAAAGTGGTAATCATGAATCACTTCTTAAGCAAAAAGGTTACTACTACGAACTTTATACTGGTAAAAAAGAAATTCAATAATATTGCAGCAGATATCGCAAGATATCTGTTTTTTTGTGCGATTGTCTTATTTTTTTAAAAAAATAGGGGCTTAACTGCTGGAGGCTTGCGAATAATTGGTAAAATATATATTGTGAAGATAAAGTACTTAAATTTAAAAGAATTTATATAAGGGAGACATCAATATGCCCACAAAAATCTTAGTTGTTGATGATGACAAAGAAATCGTAGAATTATTGAGCATTTATTTAAAAAACGAAGGCTATGAGCCAGTCACTGCTTATAGCGGTAAAGAAGCAATTACTAAATTAACCACTACTCCTGATATTGCATTGATGATCTTAGATGTCATGATGCCAAATATGTCGGGGATCGACGTAATCAAGGAAGTTAGAAAAGATTCAGATATTCCAATTATCATTGTTTCTGCTAAGACTGGTGACATGGATAAGATTCAAGGCTTAATCACTGGTGCGGATGACTATGTATCAAAACCATTTAATCCACTTGAAGTGATGGCCAGAGTTAGAAGCTTACTCAGAAGAAGTCAAAAGCAAGTTAAGGATGATGAACCAGATGTCTTAGAAGTTGGTCCGTTAGTTATTAATCGTGATTCACATGAAGTTAAGACAATTGATGGTAAAACTATTCAGTTGACTGCACTTGAATTTGGAATCCTTTATCTTTTAGCAAGCCATCCTAACCGTGTCTTTTCAGCTGATGAAATCTTTGAGCGTGTTTGGCAACAAGAATCAATTGTTTCAGCTAAAACTGTTATGGTTCACGTTTCTCACCTTCGTGACAAGATTCAAACAGCTACTGGCGGTGAAGATGTTATTCAAACAGTTTGGGGAGTAGGATATAAAGTTGAGGCATAATGGATGAAAAAAGAACGCGTTAAACTAACTGGTGCTGAAAAAAGCGAGCTATTTGCAGAAGCTGTTGTCACCATAGTTTTATTACTGCTTCTTAATTTGTCGATTATTATCCTGATTCACCTTGCTATTTTGCAAGACGAAACTTTAGTTAATGGAATTTATTTTTTGAAAAGAACAATGACTTTCGCTGGCAATTACCACGTGTGGTCCTGGCAGCGAATTTTTATTATTCTTATGGGTATTGGTGACTTACTCGTTCTTTATTGGCGCTTAATTAGACGTTATCACCAAATGCAGCTACGACATGTAATTTCTGAATTGCATTATATTGCAGATGGCCATTTTGATCACCGCATTTCATTTGCAGTTAGAACTGATTTACAGCGCGTGATTGATTCTATTAATTCTTTGGTTGATAGTACAGTTAATTCAATTAATGAAGAACGTGCTATTGAAAAGTCTAAGGATGAGTTAATCACCAATGTTTCTCATGATATTAGAACGCCATTAACGTCAATTATCGGCTATTTGGGGCTACTTAAGACGGGTAATGTTGCGCCTGAAGACCAGAAAAAATATATCGACATTGCGTATACTAAAGCTGAACAAATGAAGTCACTAGCCAATGATTTGCTAGAATATACGACTTTAAAGTCAAATAGTACGAAACTTAATTTGGCACCATTACATATTTATTCAATGCTTGAACAAGTTGAAGCAGGATTTGAACTAGAAGCTGAGAAAAAAGGAATTAGCTTTGAGATTGCTGCTAGACCGAAAAATTTGACAATTAAAGCCGATGCTGAAAAGTTGGTAAGAGTGTATAACAATTTAATTAATAATGCGTTTAAATATGGAACGGGTGCAACTAAGATTAAATTGGTAGCTAACTTGATTAATAAGCAAGAAGTTGAATTACGGGTTGAAAATAATGGTGCGCGAATTCCTGAAGATGCATTAAATAAAATTTTTGAGCGTTTTTACCGTGTTGAAACTTCCCGCAATACCAAAACTGGAGGAACAGGATTAGGTTTGTCGATTATTAAAGGCGTTGTTGATTTACACAAAGGTACGATTGAATGCAAATCTGATGATAATTGGACAAGTTTTATCATTCGTCTGCCACTCGATCCAGAGAAAGCAAAAAGCAAGCAGTAGCTGTGCTATAATTTTATATTGAAACAGTAATCTATTCGAGGAGATATGAAACATGAGTATTTCTCTAAATACCTGTATTTTAATTTTAAAAGAACACCATTTGCTTAAGTCAAGTGCAGTTCAAGATGCTGTCGCAACTAAGATGGAATATGTATCTTATGATTCTCGCGACATTCAAACCAATACCTTATTCTTCTGCAAAGGTGCTGGCTTTAGACCAACTTATTTATCAATGGCTAAGAACAATGGGGCTATTTGTTATGTTGCTGAACAACCTTATCCTGAAGGAAAAGGGATGCACGCCTTAATTGTTCGCGATGTTTCAAAAGCAATGGCACTTTTGTCAGCTGCTTTCTTCCGCTTCCCACAAGATGATTTGTTTGTTGTTGCCTTCACTGGTACTAAGGGTAAGACAACTTCTGCATACTTCTTAAAGGGAATGCTTGATCAAATTAATGGTGGGCGCACTGCACTTATTTCAAGTGTGAACGATATTGTTGGCCCTAAGCCTGAGGATAGTTTCAAGTCAAGCTTGACCACTCCAGAAAGTTTAGACTTGTTCCGTGATATGCGTACTGCAGTCGATAACGGAATGACTCACTTGGTAATGGAAGTATCTAGCCAAGCTTACAAGAAGAACCGTGTCTTCGGCTTAACTTATGATTTGGGCTTCTTCTTAAATATTAGTCCAGATCACATTGGTCTTAACGAACACCCTAACTTCGCTGATTATTTACACTGCAAGTTGCAACTGTTAGTTAACTCACGTAAGTGTATTATTAACGCTGAAACTAAGCACTTTAATGAAGTTTATGCTGCTGCAACTACAACTACTAACCCAGACAGCATTTACTTGTTTGCTAGTGAAGAATTTGAAAATCCGGACTTGGATGTGCCGATTGATTTTAGATACGCTTCTCAAGAAACAGATATGAGAGAAACTAAGTTTAAGCTCTTCTGTGCCAGCGACAAGGCAAAGCAGTTACCAATTAACGGTGACTATACTTTGCAAATGATTGGTGATTTCAACGAATCCAACGGTACTGCTGCAATTATTGGTGCTGGTCTTGCTGGTGAAAACCATGATCAAGCTGCTAAGGGCATTCGTCATGTTACTATTCCGGGTAGAATGCAAACTGAAATGACTGAAAACCACGGCATGGTTGTTGTTGACTACGCTCATAACAAGGCTTCAATGATGGCTTTGATGAGATTTATGCAAAATAACTTCAATAATCCTAAGATTATCGTGGTTGTTGGAGCACCTGGAGATAAGGGTGTATCCCGCCGCCCAGGATTTAGTGAAAGTTTGTCTGCTTACGCTGATAAGGCCTTCTTGACTACTGATGATCCAGGATTTGAAGATCCACAATCAATCGCTGAAGAAATTGACAGTGGCATTGATCATTCTAAGTGTGATGTAACAATCGAATTAGACCGTGAAAAGGCTATTCATGATGCTATTGAAATGGCTGGTAAGGACGATGTTGTTTTAATCTGCGGTAAGGGCGCTGATGCCTTCCAAAAGATTCGCGGAATTAATACACCATATCCTTCTGATATTGTTGTCGCACAACGTGTAATTAACGAATTAGAAGGCGACAAGAAGCATTTTAGAGCTTAAGGGTGAAATTAAATGAAGCACTTCTTTAGTATTATCGGTGGGATGGGAACGATTGCGACTGAAAGTTATGTCCGCTTGATTAACCACCGAGTAAAGATTGCGCGTGATCAAGATTATTTGAATTATATTTTGGTAAACGATGCTCAGGTTCCTGATCGAACAGCTTATATTAAGGACCATACTAAGCCTAACTTCTTTTACGATTTAAAAGACGATGTTGAAGGTCAAGATAAACTTGGAACCGACTTTTTGGTAATGCCATGTAATACAGCGCACTATTTCTATGATGATTTAGCAGCACTAACTGACAAGCCATTTCTGCACATGATGCGGATTGCAGTGCATAACTTTGTTGATAATTTTCCTAATGAAGAAAAAATCGGTTTGATTGCAACTGAGGGGTCAATTTATGATCATTTGTATGTAGATGAAATTGAGAAGGTTGGCCGCAAAGTTGAACTTGGTGGCCCGGAAATTCAGCCGATGGTTAATGAATTGATCTATTCGGATATTAAGGAAAAAGGTGTAGTCGATCATGACCTCTACCACAAGATTTTGAAGACTATGCATGATAAATATGGCTGCAACGTGATTTTGCTAGGATGTACTGAATTGTCTTTGGCACAAGAAAAGGCACCGGATCATCCTTATAACGTGATTGACCCACAATCAATTATTGCGGATGTGTCAATTGAATTGGCATTAAAGATTCGTAATGGGATGGATCCTAAGGACGCATGTCAGAAATATATGTATTAAAAAATGAAGACGTATTTGTTGGTTATCAGATGCGTTTTTTTGATATTAAACTAGCACTATTATTAAGAATTTAGAACATGAGTATTTAGAAAAGAGTGAAAGAATTGGCTTTACCAGTACAAATTGAGATCGAAGGTGCACGGGTGCACAACTTGAAGAACATCAACGTGAATATCCCACTTCATAAATTTGTGGCTATCTCAGGATTATCCGGCTCAGGAAAATCATCCTTGGCGATGGGAGTTCTTTATGAAGAAGGGTCTCGTCGATATCTTGATGCACTTTCTACTTACATGCGTCGGCGAATTAAACAAGGTTCACAAGCAGATGTAACAAGTGTTAAACATATTCCATCAGCTTTAGCTTTACGCCAGCGTCCAAGTGTCCCTAACGAAAGAGCGACTGTTGGTACAACTACTGAAACATTTAACTTAGTCCGCCTAATTTTCTCTCGCCTTGGGTCACCAGTGTGCCCTAATGGTCATCGTTTAGAGCCTAGCCTTGAAATTGCAGAAGCAATGAGTAGATCAGATGATGATATGGGGAAAATTGTTTGTCCAGTCTGCGGCGTGAAGTTCTCTGTACCGGGTGCTGAAGATTTTGCTTTTAATTCGGGAGGAGCTTGTACAAATTGTGGCGGCACAGGTAAGGTGCGCCAACTTGATGAAAATAAATTGATCGCTGATGAGAATTTAACGGTTGAAGAAGGGGCTATTGCTTCATGGAGCTTGCCAGGTCGTAATTTCATGCCAAGTGTTGCTCAACATGCTGGAGTAAGAATTGATGTACCTTATAAAGATTTAACTGATAAGGAAAAAGAATTCCTGTTAAATGGCCCAGAAAAGAAATATAAGATGGATTTTCTATCAGGTACCGGTCGCGTTTTTCATGATTTCAATGCGTTATATGAAAATGCTCATCAGGCTGTATTGCGCTCTGCAGAAAGCAGTAAGAGTGAACGTGCACAGAAGAGGATTGCGGAATTCTTTACTTACTCAACTTGTCCAGTTTGTCATGGTACACGGCTTAAGCCTGAGCTACTCAAGCAATTAGTCAATGGTAAAAATATTGCGGAAGTTCAAGAAATTCAACTTGGTAACTTACCTAAGTTTTTTGAAGAAGCATTAACTAAACTACCTAAAAATATGCACAAAATGGCTTCGGTTTTGATCAATGAATTTGGCAATAACTTAGATCCATTACTTGATCTTGGGCCTGATTATTTGACTATGGAGCGGGCAGGGAACACCTTATCCACAGGTGAGCTTCAACGAATTCAATTAGCTAGAACTTTAAGAACCGAAACCACTGGCGTTTTGTACGTTTTAGATGAGCCTTCAATAGGTCTTCATCCAGCTAATGTGGACGGCTTGATCAAAGTCTTGCGCAAATTAGTTGATCAGGGTAATTCTTTAGTAGTTGTGGATCATAATGTGGATATCATTAAAGCAGCCGATGAAATTATCGAAATTGGACCAGGATCTGGAGACGCTGGTGGACAAATTTTAGATCAAGGTACGCCTGAAGAAATTAGTAAGAAAACCGATTCTTTGATTGCCCCATACTTAAATGGCACTGCTAAACTGTTTGCTCATAAAATTGCGGATAAAGTAAATTCACAACAAATTACTTTTTCGGTGGATAATTATTTCAACTTGCACAATGTAAAAGCGGGTATTCCGCTCAATCAAATGACTGCGGTAACGGGCTTTTCCGGAGCTGGAAAGACAAGCTTGATCTTAGATTCATTGGTGCCAGCAATTCAAAATGAAGCAAAAGGAAAGAAGTTACCAAAACAGATCAAAGAATTTGATTCACCTGTGCATAACGTTGTAAGTGTTGATGCTTCGCCAATCGGTAAAAGTACTCGTTCAACGGTTGCAACTTACACCACGATTATGGACAATTTGCGTAAGTTATTCGCTCAGCAGCCGTTAGCCAAAGAAAAGCACTATACGTCAAGCTACTTTTCTTACAATAATAAGCAAGGAGCTTGCCCTACTTGTGGTGGGACGGGGATTGTGACACTAGATATTCAGTTCTTGCCAGATATGGAGCAGACGTGTCCAACTTGTCACGGTGACCGGTATAATCCAGAAATCCAAAAGGTGAAGTGGAATGGTCACTCAATTGTGGATATTTTGAACTTGGACATTAACGAAGCTCTACCTGTGTTTAAAAATATGCATAAGATCGAAAAGGAATTGAAATTACTGAAAGAGGTTGGACTAGATTATCTACATTTGGGTGAAAGTACACCAACTTTATCCGGTGGTGAAGCCCAGCGCTTGAAATTAGTGACACATTTAAGCCATAAGCAAGATGATACTTTGTTTGTTTTTGACGAGCCGACAATTGGCCTGCACCCACTTGATGTGAAGGTTCTAGTTCAAGTGATGCAAAAGTTGCTAGATCAAGGCGCAACAGTGATTACGATTACGCATGATCTTAATCTGATTTGTAATTGTGATTATCTTGTGGATTTAGGACCACGAGGTGGTGAAAATGGTGGACAAATTGTGGCTGAAGGCCGTCCACTTGATTTAATTAAGAAGCCAAAGAGTTTAACAATTGAGTATTTGGCGGATTATCTAAAAAATTTTGAAAAGTAGAAGCGAAAATCTTGTCTTGTGCTAAAATCAAACTATAGATGGAGGGCAAAAAAATGAGAAATCTAATGGAAGGTGTTGGCTTACATAATGACATCAGCCCTGAAGATAATGAGTTGATGATTAAGATTCGAGAGTTGGTAAATAGTGATCCAGATTTGCTTGGAAACGAAGATATTATGAAGTTTGTCGAAGTTGCTTTATTTCGTGCAAGCAAAAATGAGCCTAGAAATGTAATTGCCAAAGAACTCGATGAAGAACTATCAGGTTATTTAGTTAAGAATAAATTCAAAGCTCCTGAAGGTGTAAAAAAATTGCAAGCCGTATTAAAGCCATATACAGAAGTTTTGTAGATTGTAATGTCTAGCGTAAGCTAGGCTTTTTTTAACTCTAAAAATAGACCGCTGACAAAAAGTAAGCTATAATATTTGTGTGATTAAATTAGTAATACGAGGGAGGATTTTTCATGAGTAAGATCTTCATATTTGGTGGCTCTGGTCGTGTAGCAACAGAACTTATTAAGGATTTAGTTGCTGATGGAAATGAAGTTGTCGCGGCAGCTCGTCATCCAGAAAATGTAATAAGACTTGATGGAGTTACAGCAGACAAACTCGATTTACATGCCAATATTGATGAAATTGCTAGTCAAATTAAGGGTAGTGATATTGTTTACTTTACTGCAGGTTCACGTGGCAAAGATTTAATTCAAACAGATGCCCTTGGTGCAATTAAGACGATGATTGCTAGTGAAAAAGTCGGAATTAAGCGTTACGTCATGCTCAGTTCAATGTACAGCTTAGACATCGATGCGTTCAACAGTATTCCAGGTCTTGAAGATTATTTGGCAGCTAAGTTCTTTGCTGATACGTATTTGAAGGATTCTACTAACCTTGAATACACAATTTTGCAACCAACTAATTTGACTGAAAAAGCAGCAACAGGCAAAATTAGCTTAGATATTACTACTTCTAAAGAAAATACCATTCCAGATGTTGCTAGAGTGCTTGCTGATATTATTAAATATCCAAACACAGTTGGAAAAGTTATTGAAATGACAGGCGGTAATACTGAAATTGAAGAGGCGCTTAAGAGCATTAAATAGTTAAAGCGGACCAAATTGGTCCGCTTTTTTGTTGAAAAATACCGAATTGGTCAAAAAAGCGACCGAATTTGATCACTTTTACTTTTATCCCACATTATCTTTTAGAATGATGTATAAGATTTGACAGAAATAGCATTCTATATTACTGTATTAAATAGATAATACAGTGAAACGAAATGGATTATTTTAGTGGGGGATGGAAAAATGTTATACATTTTATATATTTTGCTTGGACTTTTGATTGTTTTGGGTGTTGATTGCGCAATTACCGCTTTTTTGGCAATTCGCGATACTTTGAAATACCAAAAAGAAGATCGTATGAGTTTTACTGCCGCTTTTATGAAGTATTTTGCTAAGAATAATAATATTCCGACTAGCTTTTCAGATATTTTCGAGTAGGTGATTAAAGTGAAAACTTATCAGACAATCTTGTATCCTTTGATTTGCTTTTTCTCATTGATTTTATCGTTAGCGGTCTTTGCCAAGCTAGTGGGAGATAGCAATATCTTATTTACTTTAGATGTTATAGCTCAAGTACGCTTTGCTTCTTTAGTTCTGTATGCAATTTTGATCGTTTTTGGAGGATACCTGTTAATTAAGATGCGCAGCGTTGCAGTTTGCATTGTGGCAGGATTGATCTTTTTATTGTCTGCTTGTTACTTGATGCAAGGTCCAGCACAATTTACACTTTTGATCTATTACTTCTTATATTCTGGCGTTTTAGCTGTTTTAGCAATCAAACAATTGAAAACTAAATAAGAAAAATTGACTTTGGATTTGTTCAAAGTCTTTTTTTATGCAAGTAAATGACGAATTTTGAATAAAAGTAAATAAAAGTGACATTTTTTGAAGAAAAATGATTGATTTTGATGGAGAAAGCGAATACAATAATTATCGAGGTGAGAAATGATGCTGACACAAGAACGCCAAAGTTTAATTGAAGATTACGTTAATCAACACGAATTGTGCCGCGTTAGCGAATTATGCGATTTAACTGACACATCTGAATCAACTATCCGTCGTGATTTGATTCAAATGGAAAAAAATGGCATTCTCAAGCGAGTTCACGGTGGTGCACAGTCAGTTAAGCATTTCTCGCGTGATGTTTCCCAAAACGTCCGCTTCAATCTGAACCATGAGGTTAAGATTGCAATTGCTAAATATGCAGCTGAACACTTTGTTAAACAAGGTGATAACGTCTTTATTGACGCAGGAACAACTACTTATGAAATAGTTCCGTTTCTCGCTGAGATTCCTAACGTTAAAATTATCACTAATGGTGTTGAAACTGCTTTATGCAGCTTGAATCATGGTATTAAGACTTTCCTAGTCGGCGGCGAAGTTAAAGATGACACTCACGCCGCAGTTGGTCAGACAGCTTTAAATCAGATTAAAGCAATGAATTTTTCAGCTAGCTTCGTTGGAGCTAATGGAATTGAAAAAAATGGTAATTTAACTACACCAGATCCTGAAGAAGCTGCGGTTAAAGCAGCCGAAATTAAGCAAGCTAGACGTGCATATGTCTTAGCTGATAGCAGTAAGATTGGTGAGCGAAATTTTGCCGTTTTTGCTAATACCAATGACGTTGTTGTGGTAACAGACAAGATTAAATTAAGTCAAAAAAAGGCATTACCTGCCGATATAAATCTAGAGGAGGTTATGGAATGATTTATACAGTAACTGTTAATCCAGCGCTTGACTACGTTCTTCAATTAGAAAAGGTTAACCGCGGAGAAGTTAACAGAACTAATAATGATTCATTTTTAGCTGGGGGTAAGGGAATCAACGTTTCTCAAATCCTTAATCAATTGAATGTTGACAATACTGCTTGGGGCTTCGTTGGCGGCTTTACTGGTAAGGAATTAGTTCGTCAATTGAATCAAAAGAGAATTGAAAGTGACTTTGTTACTATTTCAGACAATACTCGTGTGAACGTTAAGATTCACGCTGAAAAAGAAACTGAAATCAATGCAGCTGGTCCAGAAATCACTAATCAAGAAATCGTTGCCTTCAAAGATCGTTTGAACGATTTGAAAAAGGGCGACATCGTTGTAATGAGTGGTTCACTTACTCCAAGTCTTCCTACTGATTTTTATCAATCACTTCTTCCAACTATTAAAGAAGCTGGTGCAGAATTCGTAGTTGACACTACTGGACAAGCTTTACTTGATACTTTGGAATACCAACCATTAGTTATTAAGCCAAACCATCATGAATTGGCAGATTTGTTTAACACTACTTTTGATTCAAGTGACGTTATGCTTGAATACGCACAAAAGTTGCTTAACATGGGTGCACAAAACGTTATGATTTCAATGGCTGGTGATGGTGGCTACCTCTTAACTCAAGATCATGTTTACCACGCTAAGGGTGCGGTTGGTACAGCCGTTAACTCAGTTGGTGCAGGTGACTCAATGATCGCAGGTTTTGTTGGAACTTACTTTGAAACTGGCGATGCTGCTGAAAGCTTTAGAATGGGAATGGCATGTGGTGCCGCTACAGCATTTACTAAGGATATTGCAGTTAAGAGTCAAATTGATGCTGTTCTTCCACAAATTAAGGTTGAACAAATTTCCTAAAACTTATAGGAAGGGATGAATAATCACATGAGAATTAAGGACATTTTAAGTACCGAATCTATGATTATGGACCTCAAGGCTGATAACAAAGAAGAAGCCATTAAAGAAATGGCTGACCTTGAAGTCAAGACTGGCATTGTTAACAATGAAGATGAATTCATCAAGTCTATTTGGGCTCGTGAAAATGAATCAACCACTGGTATCGGTGGCGGAATTGCAATGCCTCACGCAAGAAACAAGTATATCAACAAGGCACGTGTTCTTTTTGCTAAGAGCAAAAAGGGGATTGATTATAACTCATTAGATGGTCAACCTGTTCACTTGTTCTTCATGATTACTGCTCCAGACGGTGCTGACAACACTCACTTGCAAGCTTTGGCAAAATTGTCAGGTTTACTTGTTAACCCAGACTTAGTTGAAGCTTTGAAGAAGGCTGAAACTCCTGAAGATGTTATCAAGCTTTTTGAAGATGCAGAAGATAAGAAGGATGCTGAAGATAAAGCAGCTGAAGAAAAGAGAAAAGCCGCAGCAAATAAACCTGCCGATAATAGCAAGCCATTAATCGTTGGTGTTACTGCATGTATTAACGGTATTGCCCACACTTACATGGCTGAAGAAGCTTTGATTAAGGCTGGTGAAAAGCGCGGCATCGAAGTTAGAATTGAAACTAACGGTTCAGAAGGTGTTAAGCATGAATTAACTCCTGATGAAATTAAGCGCGCTAAAGGTGTTATTATCGCTTCAGATAAGAAGGTTGACATGCCTCGTTTTGATGGCAAGCCTTTGACTAACCACCCAGTTGTTGATGGGATTAATAAGCCTGACGAATTAATCGACGCTATTATGGATGGTGACGCAAGTGTTTACCATGCAAGTAGTGCTGATAAAGAAGAATCAAGTGCTAAGTCATCTGGCGGTGGCGTATGGCACTCAATCTACCAAAACTTAATGAACGGTATCAGCCACATGCTTCCATTCGTTATCGGTGGTGGTATCTTGATGGCCATCTCCTTCATCGTTGAAAACTACATGGCTGGTGGTGCTAAGAACCCTGCATTTATCTTCTTAAATTCGGCTGGTAACTTAGCCTTTGCCTTCATGGTTCCTGTACTTTCAGCTTACATCGCTGAATCAATCGGTGATCTTCCAGCCTTAATGCCAGGTTTTGTTGGTGGATACATGGCCTCAATTGTTAATGGGACTAACGGCTTGACTGTTAATGTTCAGGCTCATTCAGTTTCACCAGCAGGATTCTTAGGTGGTCTTGCTTCAGGTTTTATTGCTGGTTACTTGATGATTGGTCTTAAGAAGTTGTTTGCTAAACTTCCTAAGTCAGTTGAAGGTATGAAGCCAATGCTGCTTTACCCAATCCTTGGATTGCTTCTAATTGCAGCAATTATGTACTACATCATCAATCCAATCTTCAGTACTATTAACTTAGCCCTTACTCACTTCTTGAACAGTATGGGTACTGGTAACTTGGCAATCTTGACTACTATCTTGGCAGGTATGATGGCTATCGATATGGGTGGACCTTTCAACAAGGCTGCTTATGTCTTTGCTTCAGGTGCCTTTGCTAACGATCCAAAATCAGCTACAGCTGCAGTTATGATGGCTGCTGTTATGGTTGGTGGTATGATTCCACCATTTGCTACTGCAATTGGTACTACTTTCTTTAAGAACAAGTTTACTGAAGAAGAACGCCGTGCCGGTGTATCTAACTGGGTACTTGGCTTCTCCTTTATTACCGAAGGTGCCATTCCATTTGCTGCAGGTGACCCAGGTCACGTTATTCCATCATGTGTGATCGGTTCAGCTGTCGGTGGTTTACTTGTAGGTTTATGGCATATTCAAGTGCCAGCACCTCACGGTGGACTTTGGGTATCACCACTTGCTAACCACATTTTGCTATACTTCTTAGCAACCATCATTGGTTCAATTGTGGCTGGTGTTATTTTAGGATTCTGGAAGAAACCAGTTAAAGATTAAGAAACTACAACTCTAAAAACCCTAAAAACATTGATAGAGTAATGAAATTAAATAATATATGTTATTATTTAAAAGACTGTACATTTCCGTCAAAAAGTATTATTATAAAGACATCTTGATGATCTCTACTTAATTCAAGATACTCTGTTATGTTTTGCGTCACTGAAAAGTGACGTTTTTTTGTACTTGAAATCAGGTTACAAATAGTAAGCAACAATAGTTATAAAAAATAAGTAAAAATAATTGACAAGAAAACTCAAAAAGATTACTCTAATATGATTTAGAAAAACAGCAACATTTTCTAAATTATAAATAAAATAGAATTTTGAGGAAAAAAGATGAAAATAAGACAAAAACTTGTTTATGTAGGTTTATTAATAATGACCGTATTTACTTTAGCTGCATGTAGTAACCAAAAGAGTAAAAATGGTAAGATTACAATTGTAACTACGACCAATGTTTATTCTGATATTGCTAAACAAATCGCAGGTAAATATGGTGATGTGAGTGCAATTATTACTAAGTCTGCAACAGATCCACATGATTTTGAACCAACTACTAATGATGCTAAACGCGTGAATAACGCTGATATTATCGTAGCTAATGGAATGGGCTATGATAACTGGATGAATAAGTTGGCTAAGTCGGTTAATAAGAAGCCGGTTTTGGTTGGAGAGGATTTGATGCACTTAAAGCACAATGATAATCCTCATATTTGGTACAATTTAACTATGCCAAAAAAATATACTGATTATTTGGTAAAAAGACTCAGTAAGCTTGATAAGAAGCATGCAGCATATTTCAAAAATAACCAAAAGAAATATTTAGCTAAGATTGATCAAATTAGACAACTTGCTAAAAAAGCTGATGGTAAGAATAAAAAACCAGTCTTTGTTAGTGAACCGGTCTTTGACTACGCTTTAGAAGAAGCAGGCTACAAGATTGGCGATAAGGACTTTGAAGAAGCAATTGAAAACGGAACTGATCCAAGTCCTAAGATGATTGGTTCAATGACAAATGCTATTAAGCAAAAGAAGATTGCCTTCTTTGTTAATAATACTCAAGCAAGTAGTTCAACTGTTAATACTTTTGTGAAGCTTGCTAAGCAAAATAAAATTCCAGTCTTAAACGTTAGAGAAACTATTCCTGACAACACTTCTTACCTTGCATGGATGAAACAAAATTATCAAGCCTTAGTTAACGTGAGTCGATAACGAGAATTTTAATTGAGAAAAGAGGCTACTGAAGTGATTTTAACCGTAAAAGATCTCACAATGAGATTTGATACTAAAACAGTTTTCAGTAATCTAAACTTCGAGCTGCAAGAAGGATCGATGACGGCACTGCTTGGCCCTAATGGTACTGGTAAAACTACGCTGATTAATATCTTAATGAACTTATTAGTTCCAACTAGTGGTAGCTTCGAGTTTGATAAGGGAGTTAAGCTCGGCTATGTACCTCAGTTCAGAAATATTGACGCAGAATATCCTTTGTCAATTAAGTCATTTGTTAGTTTGAACGCGCCATTGATCAAGACAAAAGCCGTTAAAGAAGAGATAGAGCATGAACTTGAAGAAACTAACCTATTGGATATCAAAAATACCAGAATGGGTGAAGCTTCAGGTGGACAAAAACAGCGGGCATACTTAGCTCAGGCACTTCTTGATAAACCCAATATGATTATTCTGGATGAAGCAACAGCCAGTTTAGATCCTGTAGCCAAAGAAGAGCTGATGAAGTTAATTAGCCATTTGAATGAAGAACACAAGATGACTGTTTTGTTTGTTACTCATGATGTGCCATTAGCGCGTAAGTACATGGATGAATATTTGTATTTAAATCATGGAACGATCAAACAAGGAAAGATGAGTGAGTTTGAGGGGGATTACGAATAATGTTTCAATATGAATTTATGCGTTATGCCTTCTTAGCAAGTACTTTTATTGCAGTAACTTGTGGGATCGTTGGAGTTTATGTGGTCGCTAGAAATTTTAGCTTTTTAGCTCACACATTATCAGAAATTGGTTTTGCAGGGGCAGCTTTTGCAGTGTTTTTAGGAATTTCACCTTTATGGGGGATGTTGCTATTTACACTACTTGGATCAATTAGTGTTGGAGAACTTTCAATGCATAGTGATCAAAAAGAAAGTTCCATTTCAGCTATTTCAGCTTTGTTCATCGGGTTGGGTGTGCTTTTCTTGGCTATTTCAGGCTCAAATAGCCGTTATGCGACGAATATTTTATTCGGTAGTATTATCGGTGTAGACAAGCAAGGCGTCCAGCAGCTGGTTGTTTTGTCCGTAATTATCTTAGTAATGATTTTTGCGGTACAAAAGCAATTAAACTTTGACTCTTTTGATCACATTGGAGCTTTAGCTCACGGGATTAAAACTGGGTTAGTCGGAGTAATTTTCTTAATTGCTTTGGCGATGGCTGTTTCAATTGGTTCACAAATTGTTGGATCGTTACTTGTCTTTATTTTGTTAACATTGCCGTCTTCGACTGCGCGCTACTTAGGTAGAACGATTCCAGCAATGATTGCTTGGTCGGTTGCGATTGCCTTATTTGGGGTCTGGTGCGGTCTGTACCTTGGTTTTATCACTAATTGGCCAGTTACCTTCTTTATTTCTGTAATTGAAGTAGTGGTCTATTTAGCCGCTTATTTTACACATGTAATAAGACATAAGTTATAAGAATAGAGGAAATTTCCTACTTTTGGAGTTTCCTCTATTTTTTTTCACAAAGTAAAGCGTATAATAAAAATAAAAAGAAAGCGGTTACGAAAGGAGTTAAAATATGACTAGTTACTTTAAGGGGTTTCCACAAAGCGATCGAAATGAAAAGATTGATATGATCAATGTTGATGAATTGGAAGAAAGAGCAAAGAAAGTAATGCCTGAAGGAGCATACTACTACATTGCCTCAGGTTCAGAAAATGAATGGACTTGGAGAGCTAATACCTCAGCCTTTAATCACTATCAAATTGTGCCACGTGCGTTAACTGGCATGGACAATCCATCAACTGAAACAGAGTTTATGGGGATGAAATTAAAGACTCCTATAATGATTTCTCCAATTGCTTGTCATGGGATCGCTCATAAAGATGCGGAAGTTGCTACTCAAGAAGGTGCAGCTGCAGCTGGTGCACTATTTTCATCAAGTACATATGCTAACAAGAGTGTTGAAGATATTGCAGCTGCAGCACCAGATGCACCAAGATTCTTCCAACTTTATTTGAGTAAAGATTGGGACTTCAACAAGATGGTCTTTGAAGCAATTAACAAGGCTGGATACAAGGGGATCTTCTTAACAGTAGACGCTTTGGTATCAGGCTATCGTGAAGCAAACTTGAGAACTAAGTTCACGTATCCAGTGCCACTTGACTTCTTCACTCGCTACTTAGGCGGAAAGGGTGAAGGCCAAAGTGTTGCACAAATGTATGCTTCAAGTGCTCAAAATATTTCCCCAGCTGATGTTGAAAGAATTAAGAAAGAATCAGGTTTGCCAGTCTTTATTAAAGGGGTAATGTGTGCAGAAGATGCATATAAGGCACTTGGCGCCGGTGCAGATGGTATTTACGTAACTAACCATGGCGGTCGCGAGGTTGATGGAGCTCCTGCAACTATCGATGTTTTGCCAGAAATTGCTAAGGCGGTAAATCACCGTGTTCCAATTATTTTTGATTCCGGTGTTCGCCGTGGTTCTCACGTCTTTAAGGCTTTAGCAATGGGTGCTGACTTAGTTGGAATTGGTCGCCCATACCTCTATGGATTAGCTCTTGGCGGTGCAAAAGGTGTGGAGAGTGTTATTGATCAACTTGACGATGAACTCAAGATTGATATGCAATTGACTGGCTGCAAGACAATTGATGATGTTAAGCACGCTAAGATTGACAGTATTCATTATGGTCGCGATGATTTACCTTCAAACACTGATCCATCAAGAATAAAGCCATATCCTAAGACTGCTGATAACCAAATTAAGCAAGAAGCTGAAACTGATGCAACTTCAGGTGCTTCTCATCACTAGGATTAAATGAAAAAAGGCAGCTATTTAAGCAAATTTGCTTAGTAGCTGTCTTTTTCTTCGTCATCTTTTGCTTTTTCTTCGTCAAATAGGGTAAAATGACTAAGCAAAAATGTCAGTGACGAAGAAAGAAGGTGCCTGTTTGAAAGAATTTAATTATCAGACTCTCAATAATTTAAAGCTTGATAATACGTTAATTAATAAATTAACCACAATTTATCAATTACGTGGTGAAACAAGCAGTTTTGATATTAATTATCATGAAGAATTGGAAAGATTGATTGAAGTTGCTAAAGTTCAGAGTACCGACGCATCTAACAGAATTGAAGGGATTTTTACAACAGATTCAAGGCTAAACAAAATTATGTCGGACAAAGTAGAGCCGCGTGATCGTGATGAGCGAGAAATTGCGGGCTATCGGGATGTCTTGAGCATTATCCATGAGAATTATCGTTATATGCCTATTAGCAAGAATACAATTTTGAGTATGCATAATATGCTGTTTAAATATGCTGGTGATTCCTGGGGCGGTCAATTTAAAGATATCAATAATAGGATCATTGCTAAGTATACAGATGGACACGAAGAAGTTAGATTCACTCCACCAGAAGCATTTTTGGTGCCAGATTTAATTGATAATTTATGTAATCAATATAATCAAGCCCTTGACAGAGGCGAGATTTCACCGCTAATCTTATCAGCAGCCTTTGTATTTGATTTTGTTTCTATTCACCCATTTCGTGATGGGAATGGTAGAATGTCGCGGCTCTTAATGTTGTTAACGATGTATCGCTCTGGATTTGAAGTTGGAAAATATATCAGTGTGGAAAAGATTATCGAAGAAAGTAAAGAAAGCTATTATGATGCTTTGGCTGATAGTTCAATTGCTTGGAACGATAATAAAAACGATTATGCGCCATTTATCAACTATTATCTTGGAGTCATTGTTAAAGCTTACCGAGAATTGATTGAAAGAATTGGACTTGTCCATAATCATCAAGAACTATCTGCGGATAAGTTAATCTTAAAAACACTGCAGCAGCAACTGCGACCGCTGTCTCGCAGCGAGCTAGTCGAATTAATTCCGCAATATAGCCAAACAACTATCCAACGTAATCTAAAGAAGTTAAAAGATGAGGAAAAAATTCAGTCGATTGGAAAAAGTAGAAATATTAAGTATATTCTTAGTCAAAAATAATTTTTCTTAGTCAAATATGGTAAAATGACTAAGCAAAAATGTCAGTGACGAAGAAAAAAGCTCATGCGATACATAATGTATCAACATGAGCCTTTTTTCATATATGCAATTTTTTAGTAATCGTAATCATGGTGATGACTTGGCACACGGTAAGCATAAGCCGCAATAAATGGCTTGTAACCTACACCAATTGCCAAGGCAGTCACATCTTGACCGTTAACTTTCTTTTGAACTAAACCATATGAAGTACCGTTTCCAGCGCCAGCAGTCCAACCATTAACATTTAACCATTGAATACCATCTTTGTTAAAGATGCTAGCATTACCCCAAGTCATTGTTTGGTCAATGATGAAGTGGTATTTCTTATAATTACGAGCATATTTACTTGTTTTGGCAAGATCAGCTTGGTAAAGCTTAATTCCATCAACGTGGTGCTTCCCAATTCTGACTTTATAAAGTTTATCGTGTTTTTGACCAAGCAAAGCAGAGCCCTTATAGACCCACTTGCCACGCATGTTAGCTGGAGTAACAACATGACCAATTCTGCCGTAAGAAGCAGCTTGAACGTTATCTTTATAGCCGAAGGCAAATAAAGAAGCAAAAACAGCGATTGTAAAGATAATTTTCTTTTTCATAATAATCACTTTTCCCCTATGTTTTCTTACTCTTATTAAAGCATGGATTGGGTGGTGAGAGAAGATAAATTGGTGATTTAATGAAAAAAACTGCTTCAACGAGAAGCAGTTTTTGTGATGTGAGAAATTTTACTTTCCTTTTATGTTATATATGTAGTTTGGGATTAAGTCAAACTAATTTTTTAAAATTTGCCAATTAATTTTTCGAATTCATCTAGACGCTTTTCAAATGAAGCAAAAGCAGCTTCTAAATAGTCAGGCTTCGTCATATCAACGCCAGCATTCTTCATGATTTCAACTGGATAATCACTTGAACCGGCTTTAAGAAAGCCTAAGTATTTTTCACGATCTTCATCACTGCCGTGAACAATCTTGTCTGACAAAGCAGCGGCTGCCGCAAAACCAGTTGCGTATTGGTAAACGTAGAAATTGTAGTAGAAGTGAGGGATACGTGCCCATTCCTTAGCAATATCGCCACCTTCTTCAACGCTATCACCGTAGTAGCGCTGATTCAAATCGCCGTAGAATTTGTCCAAAATATCGGCAGTCAATGGTTGACCTTTAGCATCAGCTTCGTGGATAAATTGTTCAAATTCCGCAAATTGAGCTTGTCTAAATAAAGTTCCCTTGAAGGCATCGAGATAGTAATTTAAGACAAAAGCACGAGTCTTTGGATCAGTAATGTGATCTAAGAAGTATTCAGTTAAGATGTTTTCGTTAGTAGTTGAAGCAATTTCAGCTACGAAAATTGGGTAATCACCGTAAGCATAAGGCTGAGTATTTCTTGTGTACCAAGAGTGAACTGAGTGGCCAGTTTCGTGGACTAAAGTGTAAAGGGAATCCACGTTATTTTCCCAATTGAGTAATTCATATGGATCGGTATCGTATGAACCACCTGAATATGCGCCGGTTACCTTGTTCTTAGATTCGACAACATCAATTATACGGTTATTGAAGATGTAATCAACATGCTTAAGGTAATCTTCGCCAAGTGGAGCTAAGGCCTTCTTAGCTTCTTCTTTAGCTTCTTCGAATGTGTAAGTTAAAGCTGGCTTACCAGTCAAAGGAACGTACATGTCCCACATTTGTAAGTCTTTTAAGCCCAAAATCTTCTTGCGTAGGTTTACATAGCGGTGAAGTAAGTCTAAGTGGCTGTCGACTTCTTTGATTAAAGTGTCATAAACAACTGTAGGGACGTTATTTTCAGCTAAAGCAGCGTCACGTGCAGAATCAAACTTGTGGGCCTTAGCGTTGAAATTATGAGCCTTAACGTTACCAGACAAAGTTGAAGCAAGGGAATTTTCAAATTGACCATAGCTTGCATACATCACGTCAAAGGCGTTTTTACGTACCTTGCGGTCTTGAGATTGAATCAAAAGTGAGTAAAGGCCGTCTGACAATTGGACCATTTCACCATTTTCGTCTTGAACGTAGCCGTATTCCATATCAGAATTAGTCAACACATTGAAGGTGCTTGCTGAAACGTTTAATGCGTCAGAAGCATCAGCAATGATTTTTTCTTGTTCAGCTGGCAAGGTGTGAGGACGCTTCTTGGTGATCACTTCTAACAAATGATCATAATCTTTAAGGCGGGGTTCATCTTGCTTGAACTTTTCTAATTCTTCAGCGGGAATTGCCAGAATCTCAGGGTTAGTAAAAGAAGTTGCGGCTTCAAATTGTGCGGTTAAGCTTTGAACGCGAGCAACGTAACCTAAATAATGAGCATCAGCTGTATCAACATCGCTAGACATTGTAGCGTAGACATAAACTTTTTCTAAACGGCGGCTAACGCCAAGCATTTGGGTTAAACCTTCGTATAAGGCTTTGCCACTAGTAAAGCTGCCTTTTAAGCTTGATAAGTCAGCAATATCGTTTTTAACGTTTTCAAATTCGTTTTCCCATTCTTGGTCATCTTTGAAGACGCGGGTCAAATCCCATTTAAGTTCTTCAGGAACTTCGTTTCTTGCAGGTATAGCCATAAGAATTCTCCTTTAATAAAACTAATAAATTATAAGTTAAATACTACTACCAAAAAGTAGTTCATCAAACTAAAAAGATAAGTAATTTTTAAATTTGTGTGACATTATTTTCTTCAATATATAAAAGTGTTACAAATAATAAAGAATATTTTTTCTAATTCGAAGGGAAAAGGAATATCGAATGGATCCAAACTCCAAGAGAAGAGAAGACTACCGCAGAAATAATTCGTCATTAAACCTAAAGCGAAATGGCGCTTTTGCTGCAAATAAAGCACCTAAAAAGCCAAAGGGACATATAGTTGCACGAATTATTGGAATTGTCGCGGTTTTAGCCGTTTGTTTTGCTGGCGCATGGGCGGCCCATCTATACTTTACTTTACATAGCGCAATTGATGGCCAAAGCGGAAACAATTCGGCGACTTCAGCTAAGATTGCTAATCGGCAACCAATTTCAATTTTGATTTTGGGTGTTGACCAAGGTATTGAAGGCCGCCATGATCAAGGTAATTCAGATACTTTGATTTTGGCAACGGCTAACCCTGATAAAAATAAGGCAACAATGACTTCAATCCCGCGTGATACTTTGGCAGATATTAAGGGTGATCCTGGAAACAAATATTTTATGTTCCGGATTAACTCGGCTTATGAAATCGGTGGCAATACAGCAGCTAGAAAAACCGTATCAAGCTTGCTTAATACTCCGATTGATTATTATCTAGAAGTTAATATGAAAGCTTTAAAGAGCTTGGTAAATGCAGTTGGTGGTGTTGATGTCAACGTTCCGTTTGATTTCTCGTACGACTGGTGTGATTTCCACAAAGGTAAACAGCACTTAAATGGCCGCCATGCTGTGGCTTATGTCAGAATGAGAAAGGAAGATCCGCGAGGCGATTATGGTCGTCAACTTCGTCAAAGACAGGTAATTGAAGCTGTAGCAAGAAAAGCTATGTCAGTTAATACTATTACCAACTACCGTAAGTTAGTAACGATCTTTACTAAATATGTCAAAACTAATTTAACCTTTAATGATATGTTTGCCTTAGCTATGAACTATCGTGGCTGTATGAAGAATCTTAAGTCAGGCTACATTCAAGGACATGATGCCTGGATTAATGGATCTTCAATTCAAGTTGCATCAACTGCAGAATTACAGAAAAAATCTGATCAGATCAGAACTAATCTAGGTTTAGCCAAAGAAACTTTGAATAATGAAGAAACCCGTCAGAATCGCTTGAATACTGAACAAAATCATGTTAAATGGAAAGATCCTAATCCATTTACTAACTATCAAGTTTTTGAACTAAATAGTGATACACCTGAATCAGGTAGTAGTTCGTCGAATGGATCTTCTAGTCAAAGTTCTACTTCTTCATCCAGTTCTTCTGGTAAAAAGTTCCTTGATTTTTTTAAATAAATGAAAAAAATAATAAAGTTCAAAATAACATTGTAATTTTTTTAAGCCCGCTTGTTGGGCTTTTTTTACGTGTTAAATAACTGCGCGCTGTCGGATTGAGCCGCTTAAGAAGAATAATCTATAATTAAAATAAGATAACATTGCTGAAAGCGCATAAGCGTGCGACTTGCAAGGAAAAAATGGAGGTGTAAACTTAAATTGAAGATAATTTTGTATGAGGAATTAGAAATTCGACGGAGGCGTAATTATGGATGTGTTAAGTTTGGCACGTTTCCAATTCGCAATGACAACTGTCTTTCACTTTTTCTTTGTACCATTTTCAATTGGTACGGTATTCGTAGTTGCCATTATGGAATCGATGTACGTGCGTACAGGAAATCCTAGTTACAAAAAAATGACGAAGTTCTGGGGAAACATTTTCCTTTTGAGTTTTGCAGTGGGAGTTGTAACTGGGCTTATCCAAGAATTCCAGTTTGGTATGAACTGGTCTGATTATTCAAGATTTATGGGTGACATTTTTGGGGCTCCACTAGCTTTTGAAGCACTATTGTCATTCTTTATTGAATCAACTTTTATTGGTCTTTGGATGTTTACCTGGGATCGCGTTAAGAAGGGCTTACACCTATTCTTTGCTTGGATGATCGTGTTTGGTACAGTAACTTCAGCACTTTGGATTTTGACAGCTAATTCATTTATGCAGCACCCAGTAGGCTTTACTTTAAGAAATGGTCGTGCTGAAATGTCAAACTTCGGTGCACTTTTGACTAACCCACAATTAATGTATGAATTGGGGCACGTACTCACTGGCGCTTTACTTACAGGTGCAACTATTATTACTGGATTAGCAGCTTTCCAATTACTAAAAAAGCATGACTTGTCAGAAGCTAACAAGGCTATTTACCACAAGACAATGCGTATTGGTATGGTTTTAATGTTGATCTTCTCATTAGGTTCAATTGCAGTAGGTGACGTGCAAATGCGCTATACCATTACTGAACAACCAATGAAGTTTGCCGCTACTGAAGCTGTCTATAAGACAACTGGTGAAAGAGCACCGTGGACTGTAGTTGCTATTGCTAACCCTAAGACGCATGAAGTTAAGGGAATTGATATTCCTGACATGTTAAGTATTCTTTCATACGGTAAAACTACAGGTTCTGTAAAAGGTATGGAAGAAGTAAATAAAGAACTACAAAAGAAATATGGAACTACAATTGATAACCATAAGATGGATTACTATGTTCCAGTAAACACTTTGTTCTGGTCATTTAGAATTATGTGTGGATTTGCTGCACTATTATTCTTAATGTCATTAATTGGGTTAATTGTTACTCGTAAAGGTAAGAAGGGCAATCGTTTCTTCCTTTGGATTATGGCATTATTGACCTTCTCACCATTCCTTGCAAACACTGCAGGTTGGCTCATTACTGAACTTGGTCGTGCACCTTGGACAGTTTACGGTTTATTTACTATTGCTCAAAGCGTTTCACCTTCAGTAACAGCAGGACAATTGCTCTTCTCAAATATTGTTTACTTCTGCTTGTTCACAACATTAGCCATCATTTTGATTGGTTTGATCGTTCGCTTCTTGCATAACGATCCAGAAGAATATGCTGCTAAAGAAGACGCTAAGAGAATGGATCCATTTGCAAAGGAGGCCTTCTAAAATGTCAATCTTGCAATTTTTATGGTTCGTCTTAATTGGAGTATTGTTCTCAGGCTTCTTCTTCCTTGACGGCTTTGACTTCGGGGTTGGAATGGCAGTTGAGACATTAGCCCATACAGAAGACGAAAAAACTCAAGTAATTAGTACCATTGGGCCAGTTTGGGACGGTAACGAAGTTTGGCTTATTACAGCCGGCGGTGCCATGTTTGCATCATTCCCATACTGGTATGCTACTTTGTTTTCAGGTTACTACATTATCTTACTTTTGATTTTGGTTGGTTTGATTCTTCGCGGGGTTTCATTTGAATTCCGTAAGCACAGCCCAGAATATCGCAAGCCAGTTTGGGATAAGACAATGGCAATTGGTAGTCTGATGGCAACCTTCTTCTTAGGTGTAATGTTCATTTCAATGATTAAAGGGATGCCAATTGATGCTAAAGGTAATATGAGCGCTAGCTTCTGGGATTACATTAATTGGTTCTCAGTTGTCGGCGGGATTGCTTTGACCTTGCTTTGTTACATGCATGGGTTGAACTACATCACCATCAAGACTAAGGGTGTTATTTCTGAGAGAGCTCAAAATTATGCTAAAGCTCTTTACTACGTCCTTTATGCAGGCGAAGTTGTCTTTGCGTTGTTACTACTTTTCCAAACTGACTTTATTAAAGTTCACCCAATTTTGACTTTACTTTGCTTAGTCTTAATCGTTGGCTTTACTGTTGGTGGACATGTTGCAGTATTTAGAAATGCACAAGCAGCTGCCTTAACTTGCAGTGGTTTAACTTTAATTTCACTTGTTGCTTTGATTTTCTGTGGCTTGTTCCCACGCGTGATGATCTCATCTATTAGCAGTAAGTACGATTTAATGATTCAAAGTGCTTCATCTTCAAACTACACTTTAATTGTCATGACTATTGCAACTGTTATTTTGGTACCTTGCGTTTTGGCTTACACGATTTGGGCTTACTGGATGTTCCGCAAGCGTATTTCAATGCCAAAGATTGGTGAGGTTAAGTAATGATTGATCGACAGCTATTTAAACTTGCTGGCGCTAGTTCAATCGTAAAAAAACTTGCAGTGCTTGAAGTTCTGCAAGCTTTTTTTATAATGGGACAAGCGTTATCGCTTAGCTTTGTTTTAACTAAGTTATGGCAAGGAAAGTCCCTAGATATAGTTTTATTATTAGTATTTATTGCATGTTTTACTTGCAGGCAATTCTTAAATGCTGTGAGTGATTCGTGGCTGACGGATTATTCAAGCGAAGTTTCAGAGAATTTGAGAGCTGAATTACTAGAAAAAGTCTTTGATGAAGGACAGGCGCTAGTGCAAAAGCAGGGAACTGGGTCGCTGATTACCATGTCCTTAGATGGAATTGACGAAGTAAGAAATTACATTAAGTTGATCTATAGTAAGGTTCTAGAAATGATGATTGTTCCAGTTTTGCTTTTTATTGGGATGCTTTTTCTTGATTGGAAATCAGCAGTGATCTTACTGACAACTTATCCATTGATTGTTTTATTCATGATTATTTTGGGAAAATCAGCTCAAGATAAGGCAATTAAACAGTTTGGTAATTTTCAAGTTTTGTCCAATAACTTCATTGATTCCTTGCGCGGAATTGATACTTTGAAATATTTAGGTTTAAGTAAGCTGTACTCTAACAGTATTTTTAAGACCAGTGAAGGTTTTAGAAAGAGGACAATGTCAGTCTTAAAAGTAGCGATGTTGTCAACTTTTGCACTTGATTTCTTCACTACTTTATCAATTGCAATTATTGCAGTTTTCCTTGGTTTTGACCTAATGAATGGCAAGATCAATTTATTCCCAGCTTTAGGAATTTTGATTTTGGCACCGGAATATTTCTTACCGATTCGTAATTTTGCCGGTGACTTTCACGCAACTTTGAATGGAAAGAATGCTTTTGCTCGCATTAACGAATTGATCAATTTGCCCAAAGAACCAAGTGAAGAAATTTCGCTTCATGATTGGCGTGATAGCGATGAATTGATTGTTTCTAACTTGCGCTTTAACTATAAGGAAGGCGCCGAGATTGGTCCAGTAAATTTAACTGTTAAAGGCTATCAAAAGATTGGAATTGTCGGTATGAGTGGGTCAGGGAAAACTACTTTGATCAACTTACTTAGCGGTTTTTTGACACCTATTGATGCAGAGATTAATATTCAAGACCGCGCCGTAAATACGATGAACATTCCAGACTGGCAAAAGCAAATGATCTATATTCCACAGCAACCTTATGTTTTCACTAAGAGTTTGCGCGAAAATATTGCCTTTTATACACCAAATGCGAGTGATGAAGAAATTAAAGAAGCTATTCATGTAATGGGGCTAGATGATTTATTAAATGACTTACCAGAAGGTCTTGATACTGTAATTGGACAAGGTAAGCGGGTCTTATCTGGTGGTCAAGCACAAAGAATTGCATTGGCTCGAGCTCTTTTAGATCAAGAACGAAAAATAATGATCTTTGATGAACCGACAGCGCATTTGGATATTGAAACTGAGATTGATTTAAAAAAGCGGATGATCCCATTGATGAATCAACGTTTAGTCTTGTTTGCGACTCATAGATTGCATTGGCTAAAAGAAATGGATTATATCTTAGTGATGAACCATGGTCAATTAGTTGAACAAGGAACGCTTGAAGAACTTCAAGAAAGTGATGGTTACTTCAAGCAGTTAACTAAGCAAATGAAGGGTGAGCGAGATGATTAATAAGATTCCAATTTTAAAAGCATTAAAAAACGATCGCTGGGTTCGCCCGTTCATTAAACAATATAAAAAGACACTAATTTTAGCTATATTTCTTGGGATTTTAACTTTCATTTGTGGTGGCGGATTAATGTTTTGCGCCGGCTACTTAATTAGTAAAGCTGCGACAAAACCTGAAAATATTCTATTGATTTATGTTCCTATTGTATTGACTAGAGCTTTTGGAATTGCCAGACCAGCAGTGCGGTATATCGAACGATTAGTGAGTCACAATTGGGTGTTAAAGATGACTTCTAAATTTAGACAGAAGCTCTATGATTCACTGGAAAAGGACGCCACAACCTTTACTAGTAAATACCAATTGGGGGATGTGTTAGGGCTACTTTCAGATGATGTTAGTCACATCCAAAATCTCTATTTGAGAACGATCTTCCCAATGTTTGTTGCCTATGGTCTATACGCAGTTATTGTAATTGGACTTGGAGCATTGTCACCTCTAATGGGATTATGGATGCTCTTAGTATATGGCCTTATGATTTTTGCTATTCCAATCTGGTCAGTTCTAGTTAACGGTGCACGTCAAAGCTATCAAAAGCAGGTTCAAGATGAACTTTACATTGATTTAACTGATAACGTTATGGGTGTTACCGATTGGATTTTGTCTGGTCGTAGTAATGAATTTTTAAAATTACACGTTAATAGTCAGAAGAACTTGCTTGTTGTTAATAGAGCAATGAAAAAGTTTGAACGTCTTCGTGATTTTTTGGTTCAAATGCTATATCTTTTGATTATTGTTAGCTTAGTCATTTGGGGTTCAATCAAGTTTGGCGGGCGTTCGTATGACTATACTAATTGGATTGCTGCCTTCGTTTTGGCTGTTTTTCCAATGGTTGAAGCATTTGCAGCATTGCCTGCTGCTGCTCAAGAAACAAATGTCTATAAGGATTCGCTTGATCGCTTAAATAATTTGCCAAAAGCAGACAATAAAAAAATAAAAGAGATCAACATAACCGCGCCTTATGAGATTTCCTTAATAGATGTCCGTTATACGTATCCTAAGACTGAAAAAGAAGTCTTAAGAGGAATTAGCCTTGATATTAAACCTGGCGAAAAACTGGCAATTTTGGGTCGCTCAGGTGCAGGTAAAAGTACCTTAGCCTCTTTACTTCGTGGCGACTATTCGCCGACTAGTGGTCAAGTTACCTTAAATGGAATTGAAACTGACCAGTTTGGTGACCAAATGGCAAAATATTTTAGTGTCATTAACCAAAAACCGTACTTATTTAACACGACAATTGCTAACAACTTACGATTAGGTAATGAAGATGCAAATGAAGAGCAGTTATGGGATGTGTTAAGACGAGTTGGTCTTGATGAAATGGTGCAAAATTTACCAAAAGGTTTAGATACCGAAGTTGATGAAGCTGGTTTGCGGTTTTCTGGAGGTGAAAGACACCGTTTGGCGTTAGCCCGAATTTTACTGAAAGATACGCCAATTGTGTTGTTAGATGAGCCGACTGTGGGACTCGATCCAGTAACTGAACAAGCGGTGATTGATACATTTATGAGTCAGTTAAAAACTAAGACATTGATTTGGATTACTCACCACTTGAAAGGAATCGACCAAATGGATCAGGTTGTGTTCATTGAAAATGGACGAATTAATATGCAAGGGTCGCCGCAAGAATTATGGGAAAATGAAAAACGCTATCGTGAATTAAAGCGCGCAGATCAAGGTATTTAGGTGAAAATGAGTTTAACTAACAGAGTTTCAGAAGAAGAAGTTCATAATATTTTTAGTAGAGTGGCTCCCAAATACGATGTGATGAATAACATTATCAGTTTGGGTATACAAAAAAAGTGGCGTCGGCTCTTTTTAGACACATTGAATCCAGAGAATCAAAATAACTTCCTGGATTTATGTTGCGGCACCGGTGATTCAACGATTGATTTATTAAAAAAAGGAGACCGAGTTGTCGGACTTGATTTTAATGAGCCGATGCTTAAGATCGCTAAACGAAAAAGCAAGGAAAAAAAGCTAGATGAATCAATTGATTGGGTGAAAGGTAATGCAATGGATTTGCCTTTTAGAGATGACTCTTTTGATCTAGTCACGATTTGTTTTGGATTACGCAATGTTCCAGATGCTAGACAAGTGACGAGTGAAGTTTATCGAGTTCTAAAGCCGGGAGGATGTTTTGCAGTTTTGGAAATGTCGCAGCCAACTAATCCAGTGATTAAGTTGGGCTGGAACCTTTATTTCAAGCTTTTTCCCTATTTTGCAAAATTAACTCGTAATAAAGTTGCAGATTATCGATATTTGTCCAAAACGTCAAAAAACTTTTTCTCTGCAGTTCAACTTAAGGAACTAATGGAAGAAAAAGGTTTTAAGGATGTATCAGTAACGAAACTCACATGGGGAGTTGGTGCAATCCATATTGGTCAGAAAAAATAATTTATCTGGTTCGATCTAGCAATTGGCTAGTCAATTGCTTAAGGATCTTACGTGCTGGACTATTTGGGAGAAGATCAAGTTGATCAATTGCCATTTGTGTATATTTTCTTGCAATTATGTGACTTTGCTTAATTGCAGAACTATTTAAAATGATTTTTTGAACCTGAAGAAGATCATCTTTGGTCATTTCAAGTTTCTTGTTAAGGAGTGGCGTCAGTTTTTCCTTCAAATCTGGCACGTTTAGAGCAAGAAGTAGTGGTAAGGAATAAACACCAGTGGCAACATCTTCAAGGACAGGTTTGTTTAAAGTATGTGCTCCAGTGTAATCTAAAATATCGTCAATCATTTGGAAGGCAATACCAAGGTTCTCACCGAAAGCAGCCAAGGTAGCAACCATTTTTGAATTGCCACCGCCATAATAGGCACCTTCTTCAGCGGCTAATTTGAACAAGGCAGCAGTTTTACCTTTAATATTTTCTAAATAGTTGTCAAAGGTTTGCTCTACGTTGAAGCGGTCAGCCATTTGATTTAATTCACCATTTAGTATTTTAGTCATTGTGCGTGCATTCTTAACCATATATTCATGATCAAGGTCAGTGTTTAACATTAGATCAAAGAAGTCAGTGAATAATAAATCACCGGCATAAACGGCTGTATCTTTGCCAAAGCGGCTTTGGATTGAAACTTTGCCACGGCGTTCATCAGCATCATCAATGATGTCATCATGAATAAGAGTAGCCATATGTAAGATTTCGATTGAGCTGGCAAGATGAATTACCTGTTCATTAATCTGACCTGCAATTTTAGCAGCTAAAATCAATAAACTTGGTCGTAAATACTTACCACCATTATTAGCCATTGCTCTTAGTGCTTCTTGCAGCTCCAAATGTGGTGTTGAAATGGTTTGTTCAATACATTGATTTACTTGCTTCAATTCATTCTTGATTAAAGGATATTGTTCCCAAGCTTGTTTCTTATTCATAAGTAATACTTTCTAGTTCTATACAAATGCACGTATCTTAACACTATTATTTATTTTAGCCTTTACTAATATTAAAATAAATAATAAAAGATTCAGTTTTGATTCCTTTGAAAGGGAGTGGCCATCTTTGTCTTTGAGTGTTTTTTTAGAGCTTGTTGAAATAAAAGCTAAGACTGCAAGTGTCATCCCGTTTTTGCTAGGGTTATGTTTTAGCTATTACTATTTTCATCAGCTAAATTGGCAATTATCAGTAGTATTTTTTATTGCCATGTTTTTATTTAATATGGTTGTTGATATGTTGGATAATTACAGCGATTACTATCATGCTGATAATAAAGAGTATCAACAAAAGACTAATATTATTGGTAGAGAGAATATTTCGCCAAAATTAGTTTTAACTTTAATGATTGTCTTTACAGTTATTTCTACTATTCTTGGCCTTTGGTTAGTTGTTAAAGCGGGGCTAGCTGTTCTATGGATGGGAATCTTCTGCTTTGCAGTTGGATATTTATATTCATCAGGACCTGTCCCAATTTCAAATTTACCATTAGGTGAATTGTTTTCAGGCTTCACCATGGGTTTTATGATTACGCTGATTAGTGTCTATATCAATACTTATCAAGTCTTCACTTGGAATTTTCCAACTTTGTTTAGCGTTTTCTTAGTGGCACTGTCAGATGAGTTATGGATTTCTAACTTGATGCTAGCAAATAATTTATGTGATGCTGAAGAAGATGAGTCGAATCATCGTAAGACAATTATTCACTTTATTGGTATTAAAGGTGGCTTGATCGCTTTTACTGCTAAAAACATTCTGGCTTATTATTATTATTTTTTGCCATTTTTGGGACTTGCTCCCCGTGGCATTTGGCTTAGCTTGTTAGCAATTCCGTTTGTTTATAAGCAGAACAAGCTGTTGATTCATAAGCAAGTTAAGACAGAAACATTTATTACAGCTGTAAAAACTTTGCTGGTTGGTTCCGCCAGTCAGTTAGTAGCATATTTTATCGGAATTCTATTTTTAAAATAATACGAGGGGAAAACTATTATGAAGAAGATTGTTGTTCTAGGCGCAGGCTATGCCGGAATTAAAACTGTTGTTAAATTACAAAAGAAGATGAAAAATGAAGTAGAAATTACTTTAGTTGATCGCAATTCATATCACTACGAAACAACCCGTCTTCCAGAAGTTGCAACTGGAGAGAATAGTTATACTCAAATTTCTTATGAAATTAATGATGTCATTAAGAAATCAATGACTACTTTTATTCAAGATGAAGTTGTTAAGATTAATCCCGAAGAAAAAACTGTTGAATTAAAGAATCACCCAGAACTTCATTATGACTACTTGGTTTTGGGATTAGGATTCACCTTCACCAGTATGGGGATTCCCGGTGTTGAACAATATGGCATGCCAATGTACAATCCAAAGACTGCCATTGAAATTCGTGACCATGTTTTAAATGAGATGAAGGAATATCGTAAGGATAAAGATAAAAAGCACCTTCAAATTGTTATCTGTGGGGCAGGTTTTAAAGCTTGTGAATTAGCCGGTGCCTTTAGAGATGCTGCTCCTAGATATGCTAAGATTGCTGGCGTTCAACCTGAAGATATTAGAATCACCTCTTTTGACGCTTCTCATCGTTTGCTTCCAATGTTTGATGGAAAAATTTATGATTATGCAATTGATGCAATGAAGAAACAAGATCTGAATATTATTTATCCATCTTATATTAAAGAATTGACTGAAGATGGAGTTAAATATAATTTGGCATCTGATCCAGAAGATGAAAAGCCACGTGAACTTAGGGCAGGAACTATGGTATGGATGATGGGCTTTATTGGTAGTCCAGTAATTCAAACTTCAGGCTTCAAGCAACGTCGAAACCGAATTTTGGTTGACGATCATTTGACTGTTCCAGGTTTTGAAAATGTCTATTCATTAGGAGATGTTTCAAACGTCCTCCAACCAGGTAAGAAGTGGCCATATCCTAACACTGCCCAACTTGCTCTTTCAATGGCTAATTACGCTGCTGATGATATTAAGGCAAGAATTAACGGTCAGACACGTCCAAACAAATACGCTTACCATGATTTAGGAGTTTGTGTAAAAATTTCTGAACATAGTAAAGCTGCCGCAGTTGCATTGGGACACGGTTATAAGGGTTACATGGCAAGTGTACTTAAGAAACTTATTGCCGATAGATCATTAATGGAAACTGGCGGTATTAAAGAAGTTATTGCCCAAGGTGAATTTGACTTCTGGCACTAATATTAATGACGATAAATGATGAAAAAGTAGTGGATTATATCAGATTCACTACTTTTTGTTTTAATTTTTTCAACATGCTAGTATTCTAATAGTATTGGAATTTTTATGAGGGAAGAAAATGAAAAAATCTAGTCTTTTTCCGGTTATCTATGGGGCAATTTCAGCTCTAATCGCTTTTATTGCAGTCTTATTCATTTGTCACGGAAATTTTCATCTTAGTTTACCTGTTTCAGTTTTAATCGCTGGTATTTTAGCAATTTTATTTTTTATCCTCTCTTATTTTAGAGGTCATGCCAGTGTTGAAATTAAACGAATCGTTGCTAAATATCAGTTAAGTGATCAAGATCTAGCTGAGATCACAGGGATGAAGGCCAGCGATTTTCCGATTTATAATAATAAGTTGCAATTGATTTTGCCGAAAAGATATTGGCCTAAAATTTTGAACGCACTACAAGAATATGAAAAAGAACATAGTTAAGGGATGTGAGAAATATTGAGTCTACTTGAAGTAAAAGACTTAAGTCAAAGTTTTATTGATAAGACATTATATGGAGATGGTAATTTTGTTTTAAATAAAGAAGACCACATGGGGGTAACTGGACAAAATGGGGTGGGAAAATCCACTTTAATCAAGATTTTGACTGGTGAAATTATACCGGATAATGGGTCCGTTAAATGGCAAAACAAAATTGATGTCGGCTACTTGGACCAGTATGCGAAATTAACTCCTGGGGTCACAATCAAAGGCTTTTTGAAGACGGCGTTTGATGAGTTATTTGCTAAAGAAAAGCAGCTGAATGACTTGTATACTGAGTACGCTGAAAATAGCGATGATGCACTGCTGGAAAAAGCGGGGAAGATTCAAACTTTTTTGGAAGAGAACAATTTCTATGACATTGATACTGAAATTGAGCGAGTTGCTTCTGGCTTGGGATTAGCGGAACTAGGTTACGACCACGATGTTTCAAAATTATCTGGTGGTCAGCGTTCTAAGATTATTTTGGCCAAGCTACTATTGCAAGATCCTGATGTCTTGGTGCTTGACGAACCTACCAACTACCTTGATGTGTCTCATATTGATTGGTTAGTTGATTATTTGAATGATTTCGAAGGTGCCTTTATTGTTGTTAGTCACGACTACGACTTTTTGGGTCGAATTACTAATTGCATTATTGATATCGACTTCGGTACAATTACTCGCTACACTGGTACTTTGAAGCAAGCTATCCGTCAGAAAGAAGCTAACCGCGAAACTTATTTGAAAGCATATGCTAACCAACAACGTAAGATTGCCAAGACCGAGGCATATATCCGGAAGAATAAGGCAGGTACGCGTGCTAAAAGTGCTAAATCTCGTGAAAAGCAACTGGCAAGAATGGACGTCTTGAATCCGCCTAAGAATAACCGTAAGGCAAGATTCGACTTCCCATATGTGGCAACTGCTTCTAACTTACTTTTACAAACGCAAGACTTGGTGATTGGTTACGATCAAGCTTTGGTAAAGTCAGCTTTCAACTTCTCTGTTGGTGCTGATGAAAAGGTGGCGATTACCGGTTTTAACGGAATTGGTAAGACGACCTTGCTTAAAACCTTACTTGGCAAGCTCGATCCGATTTATGGCTCTTTTGAATTGTCTGTTACAGCTAAATTAGCTTACTTCAAACAAGATTTAACTTGGCCTAACGGTAATATGACGCCGCTTCAGTACTTGCAAGAAGAGTTTGAACGCAAGAAGCAAAAAGAACTTCGTCAAGCATTGGCTAAAATGGGTTTAACTGCACAGCAAGCAATGAGTCCGTTAAAAGAACTTTCTGGTGGTGAACAAGAAAAGGTTAAGCTTGCTAAGATGCAATTTGAACCGGCTAATTTACTATTTTTAGATGAACCAACTAACCACTTGGACAACGACACTAAGGATGCTTTGAAGAAGGCAATTATTAATTTCCCAGGTGGAGTAATTATTGTTTCCCACGAGCGCGACTTCTTCCGCGGGGATTGGGTTGATAAGACCATTGATTTGGAAAAATTAAATTAATTCTTGGAGAAAAAATAATGGTTGAAAAGAAAGATACTGCTTTTTACCAAGAGGTATTGGATATTTGTCTAACAGCAGGACGCCTAATGATTGAGGGCGGTAGCGAAATGTATCGAGTTGAAGATACGATGATGCGAATTGCTCAGAATGCTGGAATAAAGGATCCACGCGTCTTTGCTACACCTACTTGTGTATTTATGAGCTTAGATGGCGGCGATCTTTCTCAGATGAAGCAGATCCGTGATCGCAACATTAACTTGGAACTGGTTGACCGTGTTAATGATTTGTCACGACAGTTTGCGGTTAAAAAAATCACATTAAATCAACTTAGAAAAAAGATCATTGATGTAGCTACAGATACACCATCTTTTCCACTTTGGATGCAAGTTATAGGAGCTGCGGCTTTGAGTGCAACTTTGATGGTTTTGTTTATGGATGACTATGATTGGGTTGACTTTCCGGCTGCTGCATTTGTTGGGGCAATTGGCTATTTAGCCTATGTTTATTTCAAGCGTTCCACTAAAGTTAGATTCTTGTCTGAATTAGTGGCAGCAATGGTGATGGGATTAGTTGCAGTCGGAATTACCATGATTTTTCCAAATATGATTGTTGATAATATCTTAATTGGAGCCTTGATGACTTTGGTGCCCGGGTTAGCTTTGACCAACGCCTTGCGTGACTTGTTCATGGGCGATTTATTGTCAGGAGTGGTTCGTTTTTGTGAAGCTGCTTTAACTGCTTTAGCCTTAGGCGGCGGGGTTGCAATTATTATCAAGTTTTTAGGAGCATAGCGATGCCTTTTTGGTTAGAAATAATTATTAATATTGTCTTCTCATATATTGCCTCGATTGGTTTTGCTTTGACCATTAACGTACCACACCGTGCTTTGAACTTAGCTGGAATTAACGGCGTAATTGGTTGGATGGTGTACTGGTTTGCGGCAAGAGCTGGAATGGGACGGATGCTGTCAAATTTGATGGGTGCCTTTGTGATTGGGATCTTGAGCTTGGTTTTTTCTAGAAGAAAAAAGTGTCCGGTTACTGTTTTTAATATTCCTGCTTTAGTGCCGCTTGTCCCAGGTGTGCCAGCTTATCAAGCTGTCCGGGCATTAGTTAATGGGAATACTTTTGATGCGGAAACTGCCTTTTTAAGAGTGGCAATTGTAACATGTTCAATTGCATTGGGGATATTACTTTCGACAATGTTTGTGGAAATGTTCTACCGGATTAAAAAGTTTTACAGACAAAAACAAAAAAGAGTATAATAGGGCTGACGAGTCGAGAAAGAGCGCGAGATGCGTATATTTTGAGATAGAGGGCATCTGCTTTTAATAGCAAGCACGGGAAGTGCCGATGCTGGATAACCCTGATGTGAACAGGAAGTGTCCTCACGTTTAGGCGTGCCTTGAATAATAAAAGCGAATCCGAAAGGATTCGCTTTTTACTTACTCCACATATAACGCCTGCTTACCTTGTTGGTTATAACTTGCTTCAATTCCACTCCACGAAACAGCGCGATTCTTATAACCATATGAGTCGTTCACATAGACAATCTTCTTTTTTTCATTATAGCCCGTAATCACACAAGCATGCGACGATGGGGTCACGTTAACTTTACCTTGCTTAGTATTCCACGTCTGCATGTCGTTTACGCGGTTGAACTTCAACGTTGTAATAATCATGACGGGATGCCCATCAGAGACCAGATTGATAATCTGGTCAAAATCATCGCCTGTCGCATTTTGGATGCGGTTAGTATATTTCCTTGCAACATTGTAGAGCGGCTCGTTATAAACGCACCAGCCCGCATTAGCTTGTCCCATATACCCAACAAAACCTTGGTGAGGATTGCCGCGGTATTGACCATCTTCACTGTAAGAAGACACGTGGGCAATATTGCTTGCTAGTTCATCTTTAGTTACTTTTATGCCGTAATAATTTAAAAGCATGGCTAGAGACGTTACCTCGCATCCGTTTGGTAAATCCGGCATTTGGTTCATGATTGGGACGTTAAGTTGTTGTTCTTCTTTAATTGGCTTTGGGAAAAAGCGCCAAAATACGACAGCTAATAGGACAAGAGCTAATGCTGCAATCCCAATAAGTCGCCAGCGCATTGATCTTTTATTTTTTCTTAATTGCATTCTTGATTCAGTGTTCATATACAGTATTAAAACATGCTTGCCCCAAATAAACCAGAAAAACTCCTCCATTAATAATTGTAATTAATGAATTTTTTGGTTATTGTAGTAATAACAGATAAAGAATTTTAAAGCGAAGGAAAATTTGTTTTGAAAATTACACTAAAAGATTTAACAGAAAAAATTGAAAATCAAGATTACATTCAAGACTTAGAAACAGTCAAATATGCGGAAGTAAGTAGATCTAAGGCTAAACTTAAGAAGATTGCTGACAAGATGGTTAAGGAAGTCGTAGCTGCATTTAAGCACGATTCATTAGTACAAACTCAACTAGCAATTGATGGTCAACGCCCTGTTACTTTTGCCTTGGAAACTAATATTATCAACTTGCCTTATAATAATTATAAGAAGGTTTCCAATTTCTTTGATGAAGAAGGCGAAAATCCACTTTACGTTTATTTTGAAACCATCTCAGACTATGTGAATGTTTCAAAGTTCCGTATTGATCAGCTTGCTACTGAAGAAGAAATCGAAGAGGATCCAGATGCAGTTGCAGCTAAGTTAGTCGATGCTATGGTCGAAAAATTGCAAGTGATTCGCGAATATGAAAAGCCAGAAGCTAAGACTGCTGAGAAGGCAGAAACAAAGATAAGTAAAACTACTAAAAAGTCTACAACTAAGGCTAAAAAATAAAGTAAATTCGAAAAATACGCCCCTTTGTAAAACAGAGTGACGTATTTTTTTACCTTCTTGAATTTTTTAGGAAAAATTCCACCTTTTTTTGCGTATTTAATTATAGAGGGTAAAACCTCAAAAATTAAATATGGAGGAAGAAGATGGCAATTGAATCAACGGCAATTACTGATGATGTGATGTTTCAAAACGTAATGAAAGATCCAGTAACTTGTCAGATGCTGATCCAAAGCATTTTACCCAAACTAAAGATTGAGAGGCTGGAAGTTCATACTCAAGAAAGAGTGGTCGATGATCGCAAGCATAAGTCAGTGATTATGGATATTTGGGCTAAGGAAATGGGAAAAGATGGTCCAGCTAGACAGTATGACGTTGAAATGCAGGTGGCAGATCAACATCATATGGATTTGAGGGCGCGGTACTACATGTCACGTTTAGATACAGAATCTTTGCGTGCAGGTAAGAACTATAGTGAATTACCGCCGTCATATGTGATTTTCCTGTGTCCATTTGATCCGATGGGCACAGGATTGAGAGAATATGATTTTGTCTATCGCTGCAATCAAGACTTTGCGCTTGCCTTAGACACCAGAACTGAGATAATATATTTAAACTCAGTTGGTGACAAAGGTGAAGTTTCAACAGACTTACAGAATTTCTTTAAGCTGATGAATGGTGAAACTGCACCTAGGACAAAATTTACTAATAAGATTCAATTTCGTATGGATGCATACTCAAGGACACCAGAATGGAGGGACCATAGGATGTATATTGACACTTTAGTTAATGAAGGTAAAAAAGCAGGTAAACAAGAAGGAATTCAAGAAGGGATTAAAAAAGGTAAACAAGAAGGAAAGCGTGAAAGCATTATAAACACCATTAAGGCAATGAGAGGCGAGAGAACCGCAGATGCCGATATTCTTAATCTCTTGAAAAAAATCTATGGTTCTGATTACTCTAGTGATGAATTAAAACAATTCATGAAAGAAAATTAGAGTCAAAAAAGCGAGGAAGGATCATAAACCTTTCTCGCTTTTTATTTTCATTCATTGTCTAATCTAGTTAATGCGTTGCGATTAGAGTAGTAGAAGAAATCTTCAAAGTTAGCGCTCTTAATTACGCCATCTTGGATAACATCACTTAGACTGTGCATAATATCATCTGGATACGGAGTAGGATAACCCAGATTCATGAAGTTCTTGCTGATGGTGTAGTGGAAGTAGTTTAGTGCATCCTCTGACCAACCAACTTCTTTGTAGAAGTCCTTAATGAAGGCATCCATTATATCAGTCATTTCCTTAACAAAATTGTTAAGCCATGGCTCAATCTTCTTTTGTTCATCTTCAGGCAAGTTGTCTTTTTCTAAACGGAATTTAACTCCCGGATACATAGCATTAAATGAAGTTGTTCTAATTGCTAATTTAACAATTTCAGTACTTCTTGATAATTCGCCATTACCAAAGATGAATAATGGTGCATAAAAACCGGTATGATAGATTGACATTTCCATAAAGGATAAAGCAATCTTCTTCTGCCAGCGAGTACCATTCTCATAAATATCAAGATACTTCTGAATAATTGCTTGTAAAGCTGAATTGTTTTCAGCCCAGTCAAAGTAATCATTAACGTGAAGTGGACTTGCCAAGGTGCCGACAACATAACCGTACCCTTTGTTAGCAATTGCTTCTAGATATGTCAACGCAGTAAAGACACTGTATTCTTGAGGAGTAGCAGCGTCTTTTTTTACTGCTTCATTACCAGTTTTTACTTGAACAGTTGATAAGAGTGTCAGTGCAGCAAAAGCCTTCAAGAAGGTTTCTTTAACTGACGCATCTAATTTATCAAATTCTTGTTTGTCGTTTGATACTGGAACACGCTCTGGTTCCCAAATAAAGTCATTTAAACGTGACCATGCTGAGTAATCAAGGCGATTTTCAATCTTGTTCCAGTTTATTGCTTTATATTTCTCAGTCATTGTTTACCTATAATCGCTTAAGAAGCTAATCTTATTTCGTAACTCTTTAGGCTTTTCAACCTTTTGGGTTGTAGTTTCACCATTATTGAGCTTCTTAATAATATTACGAACGTTTTGGACATCTTCAGTCGAACCGCTAAATTCGAGGAGGTATAGAATTGGCACTTTTAAAGTAACTGAAAGCTTCTTGGCTGTTTGTGCAAACAAGTCGCTGAAGTTTCGGTTGCCGCAGCCAATGATACCGACGAGTTTCTTTTTATTATCTTTGAAATTCAAAAAATCAACGATTGAATCCATCATAAAATCTTGATAAGAAGGTGTAATTAACACATAGTCCTCTTTCATTTCATACTGTGGCAATTCGTCGGTGATTTCATGAGCTTCTAAGCCAGTTTTTATAACAAATTTTTTGGTTTGACCAGTTATTGAATAAAATGCTACAGCTACCATGATTTTCCCTAACTAAATCTATTATGTTAACACTTACATTTTGACATAAATTAGCTCAATATTCAATTAATAGTAAGATTATGAGACTATAAGGTAAAATAGATCGCACTTGCCATTTAAGTTGAAATATTGATCACTCGGCACCCTATTCAAAATTAATTTGATAACTTATAATAAAGGCTATGGAGGAACTTGCCGTATGATAAGCTGGAATCTGTTGGGCATCCTAATTTGGGTTGCCATCATTCTTTATTTAGTCTTTATAATTCAAAATATTCGCAGACGCCGCATTAAGATGATTATTAAGGAGCATCGGCGCTTTAGTCCGCGTAATGTCATGCTCGATGTTCTAGAAATTGTGGTGTTATTTGTAGCAGCAGGATGGATGATTAATCAAGGAATTTTAGATAATCCTGATCTGGAAGATGCTAGCCGCATTAGTTCAACAATCAAGTATGAGCCACTTATTATGAGCACAGGTACTGGCAATTCTAGCTATGTGACAATTAATTCTTCTAAGAAAAAAGAAGGTTCACAAACTTATACTTTTTATCGCGCTGGTAGTAAAATGACCGTTTCAAGTGATTATGCTTCTGTTGCTTACGGTAATACTGCAACGGACGTTAATGCTGAAAAAATCCCATATATCAAGAAAGAATTGACTAAGATGGATAAAAAATATCAGCGTGCTTATGTTGCGATTTACACTGCTAAATATAAGCAAAATTGGCGTAACGGAATTGGCTTACATGCAGGAAGAATTGCGACAGTTTACTATTTGATTAGAATTCCTGATGCAAGTTTTATTAAGCAAAGTAAAAATTAGAATAAAAAAAGCAGCTTAAAGCTGCTTTTTAATTTGGATTAATAAATTACCTTCAGTAAAGGCAAGAATCAAGCTGGCGGTCAAAAAGTCCATCACATTACCAGATGAATATGCCGCAGCCAGCATAAAGACTGTTGCTGCTAAAAACGTTGAAATCAAGTAGGTTCTAACTCGCTTATTAGTTAGCCACTTAAATACTCCATATAGCAAAATTCCAACGTATGGCCCAATGAAGAGAATCATGCCGATCCAACCTAAAGAATAAACTTGTGACATAAAGTCGCGCTCTAAGTTGAAAATATTGCTCTCTCTAGTGTAAGATATCCCGAAAACTTTATCGAGCTTATTGTTGTTAGTCTTGACAACCTGGTTAAGCATCGCAAGTTCCAAATGCCGGTTCTGCATCCGTAAATCGCCAGGCTCACGCATAATTCTGAGCCAAAATTCCGGATCATATTTGTAAGGATAGCTCTTGAAGACGAAGCGCTTGTTTAAAGCATAAGCTTCATAATTCTTTTCAATAAAGTCTCGTAAGAATTCCTCGCGCTTTTCACCTTTTGGATACTTCTTTAAACCGGCAGCAAGTTCCTGCTTTTCTTTACTTAAATCATGGTCAGACTGAAGTGCCAATTGCTTTTCATAATTGTAGCGTTGAATGGTTGGACTAAATGGTAGAATACCAACAGCTGCCATAGCAATTACAAGTGCAGTAATGAGCGCCTTGGAATTTTTTTTAGCATTTTTGAACAAAAAGGCGTGGGCAGCGTGGATTAAAATAGCAATCACGATTCCACCAATTAGGCCAAAAGCTGCGACCTTAGTACCAAGCTCGATCATGGCTAAAGCTTGCATAATGAGCAAAACAGTATTTTTCCAATTGAATTCACTGAAAAGATAGTAGACCATAAATGGTACTAACATAAATAAAACAGCGGATACCATGTTGGAGAAGTTGAAGAAACCCTTAGAGGCCATGTGGGAGTAGCCAATCTGACTATTTACGAACCATTGAAAAATATTAGCAGAAATGCGGCCCTCGCCGTATGAACGCAGCGAAATAACGAATAAATTACTAATAACAATGGTGCCTGAGAACAAACCTGAGATCCACTTGATTACATTAGCTAAATCTTGAGCTGAAAAGTCACTTTCCTTAGTAAAATACATTGTTGCTAAAGGTAGTGCCATTCTAATTAAGTAGAAAATCTCGCTACCAGCAGAATAACCATAATTACTTGGATTAACGCTGGTAAAATTGCGCACGTGCCACAAATGTAAAATACTGTAGATGACTAGTAAGACCAAATAAGCGATTAACCACTTATCGCGGCCCAACTTTTGCCAATTTTGCTTCTGACTGAAGAACATGCAGAAAATAGCAAAAACTGCCAAAATTCTGATAATCGTCGGCAATGTAAAAGGTAAAACTTCTGCTAACTTGCCATTGTAGAACCAATAAAGATCCAAAAAAGGCTGGAGCAGAATAAAATAGTAGAGAACTTGTTTAGTTTTTTCTTTCATTGATAAATATTCCTCGTAAAAAAGTTACATGCCAATTTTAGGCAAAAAAAGAGCAGGGAATCAAGTCCCTGCTCAGAAAATATTCTTTATTTTTGATCGTCAGCGTCTTTTTTAACAGCGTCGTTAACCTTTTCAATCTTAACTTCATTAGTTGAAGCAGTTTTACTATTTTTATTAGCACTGCGAGCAACTTTCAAGTTCTTGAAGTTAACGACAATCTTGTTGTTTAAGTCGCTGATTGCAGTTTCATCAACTGGATCATATGAAGTGATTGCCAAGAGAGCTGAGTTTTCGTAGATCTTTTCAACTTTGCCTTGGAATGGCTTCTTCAATTCTTCTTCAGATTTACCATTAAGAATGGCACCAACTTTAACGTCTGCTTTCTTCATAAAAATCCTCCTATCAATTTTTATCTCTATTCGAAAAAATTATCTTCTTTTACAATAGTAGAATGTTATTATAAATAGACCAAGTTTACAAGGGAAAGCATCATAATGAAAAAAATAATTTTAATTGCAGGGCCAAGTGGGGCCGGAAAAACTACCATTTCCAATTATCTTCATCAAGAATTTAAAGTTCCGCGCGTCTTAACACACACAACGCGTCCAATGCGCGAAGGCGAAGCTGATGGGAAAGATTATTATTTTGAAATTGACGAAACTTTCAATAAGTTGCACTTCTTCGAACATATTAGATACGGAAATTATCAATATGGTTCAAGTAGGGAGGCATTAAACGCAGCTTGGCAAAAGAGCGACATCGTTTCTTTAATAGTAGATATTAAAGGAATTGAAAGTTACGTAAAACAATTGAATCCGTCAGAATTTTATTTCTTATATGTAACAACTTCGACAATGGATGAGTTGAAAGAGCGCTTGATTAAGCGCGGCGACTCGCTTGAAACAGTCAAAGAGCGCCTTAGCGGAGATGAATTAAACCGTCTGCCAGAAGATTTAAAACCTTACGCTCATATCTTACTTAATGACACCTGGCATGAGACTGCCGAGAAGCTAAATGCCCTTGTAGCAAGCCTTCGCGGTGAATAAAAGGCGCGTTTGTAACATAAAATTACTCTTCTTTAACGTGTTTGCAACCCTTCTTAACGAGTTAGTAGCTCTTTTGATACATGCTTGTAACATTAAGCAGGTATTATATAAAACGTCAACAAATGAAGAAACGTTAAGGAGAGAATTAATTTTGAAATTTAAACGTGATTTAGTTAAGTTAGCAGCAGTTTTATCTATTTTCTTTACTGGTATTTCAGTAGTAAATGTTCCAGTTGCAAATAACGGACAAGAAGTTCAAGCCGCAACTGTATCAGACAAGCGTAAGGCAATCGTAAGTCTTGCTAAGAAGCAAGTTGGTAAAGCTTACGTTAGTGGTTCAGCTGGTCCTTCAGCATTTGACTGCTCAGGTTTAGTACAATACGTTTATAGAAACGCAGCTGGTGTTAACTTGACTCGTACTACTTACACTCAAGTTAAGGAAGGTAAGTCAGTATCAATGAGTAACCTTAAGAAGGGTGACTTGTTATTCTGGGGTTCAGCATCAGCTCCATACCACGTAGGTATTTATGTAGGTAACGGTCAATACGTTCACGCAGCAACTCCAAGTCAAGGTGTTCGTAAGCAAGCTTTAAGCTCATACTTCTACCCATCAGCAGCTAAGCGTGTGCTTGACTAGTTTTTAAAAAAATTAATTCCCATCTGAATATAAAAAAGGCTCTTTAGGAAATCATCCTTAAGAGCTTTTTACGTACAAGTATTTATTTTGTAACGTTATTGTAATATAAGACGAGTATTATATAAAACGTAAACATTTTAAGGAATCCTTAAAGGATTAGACATTAGCAGAGTTACTTAATCTGCTGTATAGATAGGATTATCAGGAGAAGAAAGATTGAAATTAAAGAATAGTTTTGTTAAAGCAACAGCAGCTGCTGCACTTACAATTGGTGGACTTGCTACTGTTAATGCAGTTAAGCCATCAGCTACTAGCCATGTTCAAGCCGCTACTACTCAAATCAAGGTTAAGTACGTTCAAGGTTACGGAGTTAACATTTGGAATAACTACGAAGGTGGTCGTTTCACTGGTAAACGTGCTCAACACGGTACTACTTGGAATGTTCTTGATACTAAGACTGATTCTAAGGGTAACACTTGGTACGAAATCGGCGAAAATCAATGGATTGATGGCAAGTATGCTGTAGATGCATCTTCAACTGCTGCTACTAAGACTAAGAAGAAGTCTACCCAAGCCTCAGCTACAGCTTCATCAATTATTTCTTTAGCTAAGGCTCAAGTTGGTAAGCCTTATTCTTGGGGTTCAGCTGGTCCTTCAGCATTTGACTGCTCAGGTTTAGTACAATACGTTTACAAGAACGCTGCAGGTATTGACGTAACCCGTACTACTTATACTCAAATTAAGCAAGGTACTTCAGTATCAATGAGCAACTTACAACCTGGTGACTTATTGTTCTGGGGTTCAGCAACATCTCCATACCATGTAGGTATCTACCTTGGTAATAACCAATACGTTCACGCTGCAACTCCAAAGCAAGGCGTAATCGTTCAATCTTTAAGTTCATATTTCTATCCATCAGCAGCTAAGCGTGTGCTTAACTAATAAAATAATCAACAGAATAAAAAATAAGAGTTTTGGAAATTTCCAAGGCTCTTTTTTTATAGAATCTTAACTTTTACGGTATAATCAAAATATAACGGAACTAAAAAAGTCCGTTTTGTAACACGAATGTAATACTAAACTAGTTACAATAGATATTGTATAGTGTGATCATATTAATAACAGATATTTTTCGCTACCAAACAAAAGGGGATTGAGAAAATGAATCTTAAGCTAGCAAAGCTTGGGGCAGTTGCTACAATTTCAGTAGCTGGCGTAACGACCATTACGTCAATGAAAACAGTATCTGCCGCAACTTACAAAACTGCAATTAAAAGAGTAAAAATTAATTACCTTCCAGGTAAGGGAACCAAGATTTGGACTAATTATAATAATGGTCGATTCATAGGTTTTCGTGCTAAAGATGGTACTGAATGGAATGTAGTGAAGACTGCTGTGGATAAAGATGGTGGTCTTTGGTACATGGTAGGTGACAATGAGTGGATTGAAGCTCGTTATACTGTAGATATTGATCAAGTTACGCAAGCTCCAAAGACGCAAAAGCTTGATAAGACCGCGGTTAAGCCAGAAATTAATACTAAAAAATCTTTAACGCAAAAAGTTAAGGAAAAAGTTACTGCCGCTAAGACTGAAACTAAGAAGAAGCAAGTCCAAAAGGCAAATAAGATTGTTAACCAAACTATCAATAAAACTACAACTGGTAAGGCTTCTACTCAAGCACCAAGTAATGCGACCGCAACTGTTGTTGATCTAGCTAAACAGCAAGTAGGTAAGAATTATAGTTGGGGTGCAGAAGGTCCTGACACATTTGACTGTTCTGGCTTAGTGCAATATGTTTATGCTAAAGCAGGTGTTAATGTTCCAAGAACAACTTATGATCAAATTAAACTTGGTCAAACTGTTTCATTAGACAGTTTACAACCAGGTGACTTGGTCTTTTGGGGTTCAACAACTGCTCCATATCACGTAGCTATTTATGTTGGAAATAACCAATATGTTAATGCGGCTACACCAGAGCAAGGAGTTGTATTACAAACATTGAGTTCATACTATACACCATCAATTGCTAAAAGAATTTTATAGAAGCTGATATATACATAGGTATAAATGATTTCTATTTAGAAAAAATATTAAGATGACGCAAAAACGGCGGCTGTTATGCACAGTCGCCGTTTTTGTTCTGTGGATTATTATTTCTTAGCAATATCGCTATTTGAAATTGTGCCTTTTTGTCTGAATAAACGGAAGGTGTATGTATAAACATTGCCAATCTGAACCTTATACTTGTGAGTATTCACAATTTTTGTTTGGTTACTTGGCTTGAAACTGATAGCACCAGTATAGCCGCTGCCATAATAATCGCTACCAAAATTACGTACTAAAACAGCGCGACTTTTCTTACCGGTTGTCAGGTCAGTAATATAGACCTTTGGCGTTCTTGAAATCCGCTTATTAGCAAAGAATGCACTCCATGGCGTGTCGCTTGTTAATAACTCGTATGGAAAAACATTCTTGCTAGGATAAGTCACAGTGTTTTGCACAGCTGGGCGTAAAATGTCGTCGGCAAATACACCATTTTCCACAGAATAAAACTTGCCGTTGTCTTTGCCATATGCAGCACCGATTCCAATGTGAGTTGCACGTGCTGATAAAAGCAAAGCGCGGTGGCCAGGATTGCCAGCACCAGCTAAGTTGTTGCGGTCTTGCAAAAGGTCGGTGACAATTTCACCAGCAGTGGCACCAGTATTACTTTCTAAAAAGTTAATATTGCCAAGAGTGGCGTTTTCAGCTGTGTCCCAGTCAGTCTTGGAAATATAGGCTGGTCGTTTGTAGCCAAGCAAGCCGTGCGCGCGGAGGTTGGTCTTAGCATTAACGCTGGCTAAAGCTGCTACCCCGATTTGAGCATCGTGATTATCTTTGTCATGGTTGGCTTCACTTGGCAAACCGAACAAGGATCGGTAGTAGTTGATGTAATCCATCGAAGTAGAAATATAACCAGCAGTAAGTTTCCCAGCTTCAAAAGGCGCAGCGAAATTGGGCAAAGTATTGTAAAGATTGCTTTGAGTGTAGTTAGTTGTCTCTAAAGATTGGTAAGTCTTTTGAAAAGAGCGGGCGGAACTGGCCTCGCTTTGACTATACTTAGCTGCTGATACTTGCCCCGTTGGTCCAAAGAACAAAATGCCAGCGGCTAGGGAAATTAAGAGCGTTTTGACTTTCATTTTTCCTTCTCTTCTATACTAAATACTGCTTGAACTTCGCTTGATCACTCGGAGAAATATTTGCAGTGATCATAATACCATCGTCTTCATAATCTTCCTTAGTAACTTGAGCGTGTTCGTGTAAGTATGCCAGATCGCGCCCTGCTGCTAATGGTAATTTCAGATTGAAGGATTCGTAATCACTGAAGACCCGTTTGGTAATTAAATCAGCTAATAGTTTGATCGATTTCTCGTCGATTGCAGAATATAGAATGTCGTTTCCTTCAATTTGTGGATAATTACGGTCGGTCTTATCAGCCTTGTTATAGGCTGTGATCATCGGAATATCCTTCACGCCAATTTCGTTTAAAACTTCTTGTGTAGTTCTAATCATTTGGATCATGTTAGGATCTGATGAGTCTACAACGTTTACCAAAAGGTCAGCGTCTTTGGCTTCTTGCAGAGTTGCCTTGAATGATTCAACTAAGTTGTGGGGTAATTTGGAAATAAAACCAACGGTGTCTGAGAGAATGAAGCTGAAATTGTTGTCCATGTCGATGCGGCGAACGGAAGTGTCCAACGTAGCAAAGAGCATGTTCTTAACGAAAACTTGCTTGTCAGGCTTCTCATCGGTGAAAGTCTTGAGTAGGCCGTTCATGGTTGTGGACTTGCCGGCATTTGTGTAGCCGACCAAGGCAACTTTAGGGATGTGGTTTTGGTTTCTGCGGGCAGATTTGAGTTCTTCCTGGCTTGCTACAGCCTTAAGTTCTTTCTTAATTGCAGAAATTTGCTTACCGATCGTCCGGCGATTTAATTCAAGCTTAGATTCACCGGCACCACGGTTGTTGAAGCCACCACCACGCTGCTGGTCCAGGTTGTTCTCGGAGGGATGCAAACGTGGTAGTTCATATTGAAGGCGTGCAAGTTGCACCTGTAATTTAGCTTGCTTAGTGCGAGCACGACTGGAGAAAATCTCGAGAATTAATTCTGTTCTGTCAATTACTCGGAGCTTTGTCAGCTTCTCTAGGTTACGAATTTGAACAGGAGTTAATTCGTCGTTTATGATTAAGACTTTGGCCTTTAACCCTTGTGCCATCGCTTTAATCTCATTAATCTTACCTAAACCAAAGTATGTTCCAACGACAACTTTTTCGGCATTTTGTTGAGCACGACCAACGACTTCCATATTATTAGCTTCAGTTAAGTTGGCTAACTCAGTCATGTAATATTCGAAGTTTGGATCGTTTAGGTTTACCCCAGCGATGAAAGCTTTTGTTTTTTTAGATTGGTTATCAATCATTTATGCACCTACTTTCTATAAGAATGATTAACTATAATTTTAGTATATTCTATAAAAAGATGAAATTATTTAATTTAACACCGACATTAATTAAGGATAATAAAGAAAATTGTTAATAGGGGTGGTCGAAAACGCTTTTGTAGTTATATAATACTAGGGATAATGTAAATTGAAAGTAAGAAGGTAAAGTATGGCAGAGGAAAATAATAAAAACGAAAACCAGCATCGACATCACCATCATCATCACAGAAAACGTCGCAGATTTTGGCGGATCTTCTGGATCGTGATCGGCTTGATCGTAGTTGCTGGTATTTTTGTTGGCGGAATGATGTATAAAAACGTTAGAGATGCCACAACTACTATGTATACCCCCGTTACTAAGACAACTAAAAGCAACAAGGGGAGAAACCTCGATGATTTACTAAAAGATAAAAAGCCAATCAATATTCTTCTATTAGGTACAGATACAGGTGCAATGGGAAGACATTGGAAGGGAAGAACTGACACCATCATGATGATGTCAATTAATCCTAATAAGAAAACAACCAACATTGTTTCAATTCCACGTGACTCAAACGCAATTTTCCCAAACTATCCACAATACGGTGTAACTAAAATTAACTCAGCTTATACCTTGGGCGGAGTTAGTGAAACAATAAAGACACTAGATAAGTACTATAGTGTTCCAATTGATGGCTACATTATGATTAATATGGGTGGCCTTACTAAGGCGATTGATCAAGTTGGTGGAATTGATGTAGAATCCCCACTAACATTCGATAATATGGGTTATCACTTCGAAAAAGGTAAGACATACCACATGAATGGTAAGAAAGCCTTAGCCTTTTCACAATTGCGTCATGGTGATCCGCGTCAAGATTATGGTCGTCAAGATAGAGATAGACGTGTTGTAGCAGCTCTTCTTAAGAAGTCTGTATCTCCACAAACACTGCTTAATGATAAGTTCTTAAAATCTATTTCAAACGAAATGCAAACTGACTTGACAATGGGACAAATGTTTACAATTGCTAAGGACTACCGTCAAGCAACTGATAACGTTACTCAAGATCATGCTCAGGGTGAAAGTAAGCAGACTAATAATCCTAAATTTGGTACGATGGAAATTGAAGTTATTAGTCGTGCTGAGCGCCAGCGCATTTCCGATAATTTACGCACCGGCTTAGATTTACCAAAGGTCAAAGTTGCTGCTAACTCAGCAAGTTATGTAATGAATAATTAAGGAATGAATGAATGGAAAATCAAGATAATAATACAATTGACTTAACCCAATTACTTCGGATTTGTCGTAAACATATCTGGGCATTAATTATTTGGAGTGTAGGTCTTGCATTAGTGGGATGGGGAATTGCTAACTTTGCAATTACTCCTAAATATACTGCTTCTACGCAATTATTAGTTAACCAAAAAGCTAATAAAAATGATCCTAATGCAGCGTATAATACCCAACAAGCTAATATGCAAATGGTTACTACCTATAAAGATATCATTACTAGTCATGTTATCTTGAGCGAAGCATCCGATCGCTTAGCTAATCCAACTAGAGTAGTCCAAAAGGCCAAACCCGCTAAATATCGTGTTAATGCTGACGGTAGAAGAGTCTTAGTAAGAAAGGCTCAACCAGCAGTTGTTGAAAGATCAGGTAAGTCATACAGTGTTTCAGCTAACCAACTTGCTAAAGATATTTCAGTTTCAACTCAACAACAATCTCAAGTATTCTCTTTGAATGCAACAGCAGATACACCAGATAAGGCAAAGGCTGAAGCTAATACGGTTGCAAGAGTATTTCGTGATCGTATTCCAAGCATTATGAATGTAAACAACGTGACTATTGTGGCACCAGCTACTAATGGAGCTCAATCTTCTCCTAATGTAAAATTATTTACTTTAGCTGGCTTTGTAATTGGTCTTATTCTAAGCTTTGCAGTAGTTTTAATTCGTGAAATGAGTAATACTACTGTAAGAGATGATGAATTCATGACTAATGAACTTGGCTTGACTAATTTAGGTCAAATTGCTCACTTTAGAGTGCCTGGATCATTCTCTGTTAAGAAGTTAAACAACAATAGTGATAAGAACCGTCCAGCTAAGAGACGTAGGGTTTAGAAAGGAAAGGCAATGGCATTATTTAGAAAAAAACGTGGTTCAAGTGAAACCATGAAAAAAGGTGCTAGATTGATTACTGCTGCAGATCCTAAGAGCCCTGTATCAGAACAATTTAGAACGGTTAGAACTAATATCAACTTCATGGCAGTTGATTATGATATCAAGACAATGGCATTTACTTCAGCTAACATTAGTGAAGGTAAATCTACTGTAACTGCTAATGTAGCGATTACTTATGCTCAAGCTGGTCTTAAGACATTATTGATTGATGCTGACCTTCGACGTCCAACTTTGCACAGCACATTTGATGTACAAAATAATAGAGGGCTAACTACTGTTCTAACTTCAGAAGCTGATGTATTTAATTTAGATGAAGTTGTTGAAGACAGTGGGATTGAAAACTTGTCAATCTTGACATCTGGTCCAATCCCACCAAATCCAGCTGAATTAATTGGTTCTAAGCGAATGAGTACCTTCATTGATTTAGTAAAATCACATTATGATTTGGTAATTCTTGACTTAGCACCAGTACTTGAAGTTTCTGATACGCAAGCTTTGGCAAGTAACTTGGACGGAGTAGTCTTAGTTGTTAGACAAGGTAAAACGCAAAAGCCAGCAATTAAGCGTGCAGTTGAAATGCTTAGATTCGCTAAAGTACGTATCTTAGGATATGTCATGAACGATGTATCTAGTGAAAATAACGGCTATGGCTATGGCTACGGTTATGGTTATGGCTACGGGAATGAAAACAAGCAAAAAACAGGCTTTCTTTCAAGGTTTAGAAAATAATGGTTTTAGTTGATATTCACTGTCACATCTTACCTGGAATTGATGATGGATCAAAAGACTGGGAAACATCAATTAAGTTGGCAAGGGATGCGGTTAAAGATGGAGTGACACATGCGGTGTGCACGCCACATACGTTAAATGGAAAGTACACCAATCATAAAGATGATGTTATTAGATTAACTGAAAACTTTCAGGATATGCTTGATGAAGCAAAAATTCCATTAACAGTATTTCCGGGGCAAGAAGTACGAATTTCAGGAGATTTACCTGCTGCACTTGATAATGATGATATACTATTCTTAGATGAAACAGGTCAATATATGTTATTGGAGTTTCCAAGTGATGATGTGCCGACTTATGCGAAGGATATGATCTTTAATATTCAGCAACGGGGAATTACACCGATTGTTGTGCATCCTGAGCGTAATAGTCGTATTTTGAAAGAGCCACATATTTTGCAGGGGTTGATTGAGCAGGGATGCTTGGTTCAAATTACTGCTAGTTCATATGTTGGAACATTTGGTAAAGATATAGAAGAGATGAGTAGACGCTTTATTGATGCTGGGCAATGTGCTTGCTTTGCGTCAGATGCTCATGATCTGCCTAAAAGACAATATGAATATAGCGCCGCATTGAAGAAATTAAATTCTGAATTTGGTCAGGGAGTGGCTCAAGAATTCGAAGCCAATGCGCGCGCAATTGTGAATGGTGACAATGTTCAGTTAAATTGGCAACCACTTAAGAAAAAGAAGAAGTTTTGGTTGTTTTAGCTGAAACTTAAGAAATAATTGGTATTATATTACTGTTTTAGAATATTAAGTAAAAAAGAGGATAAGAGGAATAATGATGGCGATGGAAAGACTTGAAATTAATCCTAAAAAGGTTTCTAACAGACCTTTTTATCACACAGTTAAACGATTATTTGATATCGTTGCAAGTGCGATAGGATTAGTTCTTCTATCACCATTATTTTTGTATCTAATAATTAGGATTAGACACGAAGATGGTGGTCCAGCATTTTATTCGCAAGAGCGGATTGGTAAAAATGAGAAACCATTTAGAATGTGGAAATTTCGCTCAATGATTGTAAATGCTGATCAAATGATAGAGCAACTTGAAGAGCAAAATGAGATTGATGGTGCAATGTTCAAGATTAAAGATGATCCAAGAATTACTAAAATTGGTCATACTATTAGAAAGTATAGTCTTGATGAATTGCCACAATTGTGGAATGTATTAATTGGTGATATGTCATTAGTGGGTCCTCGTCCACCTCTACCCAGTGAAGTAGCCGAATATACTGATTATGATAAGCAACGTTTAGAAGTAATGCCTGGCTGCACTGGACTTTGGCAAGTAACTAGACGAAATGAAGCTGACTTTGATGAAATGGTCTGGCTTGATATTGTTTATATTAATCATTCTGGCTTATGGGAAGATTTCAAGATTTTAGTCAAAACTGTGGGTGTCGTGGTTCATCCAAATAGTGCGTATTAGGGAGGACCCTATGGATAAAAAAATTAGAGTTCTCCATGTAGCAGAAGCCGCTGGTGGAGTAGAAAGATATTTAGAAACACTATTTAAATATAATGATGACGATAAAGTAGAGAATATTTTAGTATGTTCTCAAAATTATGATCCTGAAAAGTTTAAGAATATAACTAATCGAGTAATAGTCTTAGAGATGGCGCATAATATTGATCCAAAAAGTGATTTAAAAGTCGAAAAAAAGTTAAGATCAATTATAAAACAGTTAAAGCCAGATATTGTATATGCTCATTCTAGCAAAGCAGGTGCATTAGCTAGAATTGCGGATCTAGGATTGAAGAATAAGGTTATCTATAATCCTCACGGATGGGCATTTAATATGCAACAATCTGCTAAAAAGAAAGAAATGTATAGATGGGTAGAGAAGATTTCTGCTCATTTTTGTAACAAAATTGTCTGCATTTCTGATGCCGAACGAGAGTCGGCTCTTAGAGAAAAAATTTGTAAGTTACGTAAACTGAAAGTGATTTATAACGGAATTGATATAGAAGAGATAGAAAAGACATTTCCTATGAGTAGAACTCAATTAGGCATTCCTAAAGATGCATTTGTTGTAGGTATGGTAGGTAGACTATCTAAGCAAAAGGCTCCAGATATCTTTGTAAAAGCTGCAAAGTTAATCAAAGAAAAGATGCCTAATGCATTCTTTTTAATGGTTGGGGATGGTGAATTGCGAGATAAAATTGAAGATTTAATTAATCAATATAATCTTAGTTCATCATTCTTGATAACTGGTTGGGTAGATAATCCTACAACTTACATGAAGATTATGGATGTAGGAATGCTATTATCTAGATGGGAAGGTTTTGGATTAGTTCTCCCAGAATATATGGCTTGTGGCGTTCCTATTATAGCCACTAGCGTTGATGCTATTCCTGACATTATACGTGATGGCGTGAATGGTATGTTAGTTGATAAAGATAATATTCAATTAATTGCTAAGATTATTAAAAAAATGGTTATAGATACTAGGTTTAAACAAGATATGATCAAAAATGAACAGCATGTGGTTGAAGAAAAATATAATGCTAAAAGGGTGGGGTATGAAACAAATAGTATGTATCAATTGTTATTAGATTGATTTAGTTATATTGAGGTTATGTTTGTGATAACTAAAAAAGAAATAGTGGCAATAGTAGTATTGTATAATCCTGATAGTCAAGTTTATAAAACAATAGCTGGTTATAAAGGACTAGTAAATCATGTAATTCTTGTAGACAACTCATCAAAAAATAATCAAGAATTATTTAAAGATTTATCTTACGTAAAGTATATCCCATTATTAGATAATTTAGGTATTGCATATGCTCTAAATAAGGGAATAAAGGAATCATATGAAAAATATATTTTAACTATGGATCAGGATAGTAATATATCAGTCAGTTTAATTAATTCTTATTTATCCTTTTTTAATAAGTGGAATAGAGAGAACATAGGAGCATTGACGTGTCAGTATAATACTGATAGAAATCCTCAAGAACCTACCCTTGGATGGGAAAAAGTAAAGCTATCTATGCAATCAGGAACGTTATTTAAACGCAGTACATTTCAAAAAATAGGATATTTTAATGAGAATCTGTTTCTAGATGTTGTTGATTATGAATATTTTTTAAGAATGAATAGTGCTGAACTGCAATTAGTTCGTATAAATTCAGCCGTTTTAGACCATCAACCGGCTACAACTCGGATGTTGAAAATGGGACCTATAAGATTAAAATATGGAGTTGCATCTCCTGTGAGATATTATTATCAAGCTCGAAATTTATTTTGGACGGCTAGAAAATACAATGATGTAACTTTATACATTAATTTGTTGATTAAATGGTTAAAAATACTATTATTATTTGATGACAAAAAGAAGTACTTTCAATATTTCTCTAAAGGTATAAAGGATGCAAAAAATAAAAGGTTGGGGAAATACAATGAACACAGAAAATAAAGTAAATGTAGCAATTTTGATGGCAACTTTTAATGGTGAGCGTTTTATAGAGGAACAAATAAATTCTATATGTAATCAGACTTTCAAGGATTGGACACTATATATAAGAGATGATGGCTCTACGGATAAAACTTTATCTATTATTAATCGTTTCGAAAAAAAAGACAATAGGATACATTTGATATCCGATAATATGAAAAGATTAAGACCGATGAAATCATTTTTAACTTTATTAAAAGAAGTAGAAGCAGATTTCTATTTTTTTTGTGACCAAGATGATTTTTGGAAAAAAAACAAGTTAGAGCTAATGATAAGGGAAATACTTAATCAAGATAACAAAAAACCTAACTTGGTATATTGTAATTTGCAATGTGTAGATAGTAGTTTAAATCCAATAGATAATAATTTTAATAGTTTGGTTGGGACTGTAACGGGTTACAGTAGATGTATAACTAATGATATGCCTGGTTGTGTAATGTTGATTAATAAAACTTTGAGAGATCTCACAATTAAATATACAACTAATTATAAAGAAATTATGATGCATGACTGGTGGATAGCATTAATTGCACAATTTTGTGGGAAAATAACTTTTTTAAATGATAGGTTGATCTTATATAGACAACATGGTGATAATGCTGTCGGAGCAGGAAAAAATGGAAGTACTTTAAAAAAGATTTTTCAAAAAGGAATTGTGAAGAAACAGAAAAAACTTGTAGTTCAAACATATTTACAAATAACTGATTTTTTTGAAACTTATAAGAATTTTATCTCAAATAAAGATATTGAAGTTATAAAAAGACTAATTTCATGTAGACATAAAAGTGCCTTATTTAGACTGAATTTCTTAATAAAAAATAATATTCATAGTACCTATGGATTACGTACATTTGCTTACGATGTATTATTTTGTTGCAGGTTAAATTCACTTTTAAAGGATAAAGAATAAGAGGAGATTAATGAAAGTAACTGCAGGAATTGTATTGTTTAACCCCGATATAAATAGATTAAAAGAAAATGTTTCAGCAATTGAATCTCAAGTTGATGAAATAATATTTTTTGATAATGGTTCAAAAAATATTTCAGAAATTAAAATTATGGTTGCAGGTATTAATTCTGAATCTGTTTTATTAACTTCATCGAAAAATATCGGAATTGCTCAAGCCTTAAATGAAATAGCCAGATATGCTATAAAAAACAAATATAAATGGTTGTTAACTTTAGATCAGGATTCTGTAGTTTATCCTAATTTAATCGCTCAGTATAAAAAAAAGTTAAACTTGCCACATTTGGGCCAGATAAGTTGTAAAAGGGTAGATCGAAATATAAAAGATGATAATATTACATTTAATGATTGTAGTGTGAAAGAGGTAAAATATTGTATAACTTCAGGTACTTTAATTAATTTAGAAGCGTTAAAAAAAATAAATGGGTTCGATGGAAAACTATTTATAGATTGGGTAGACAATGAAGTTTGCTGCGCTTTAAGAAAAGCAGGATATAAAACGTATGAATTAAATTATAAGGGATTATTACAAGAAATGGGAAAAGCTACGTTTAGTGTTTTTTTGAGAAAGAAGATATATACGCCTAATTACCCTGCCATTAGATATTTTTATAATGCTCGAAATAGTATCTATACTGCAAGAAAATATCCCACTGAAGAAAATGTATGTATCAAGGTTTTACAACAATGTAAAGTGCAAATTCATATTATTATTTTTGAAAAAAATAAGTTAAAGAAGTTTTGTTCAATAGCCCGAGGCATCAGAGCGGGTTTGGGGTTAAGTAAGTATCATGATAGGGGATTATATGAGTAGTCAAATTATTAACATTATAAAAAAAGGTATGGGGCGTGTATCTACCTTCCCTTTTTATATCAATTTAGGAAATAAATGCTCAAATGTTAAAATCAAAAAAAGCATAGCTTTATTGTTGAGTCCTGTTGGTTTGATTTCACTACTATTTAATAAAAAGTATAATGTTCCTAAATATAAACTTTCGGTTGCTTTAATTGTAAAAAATGAAGGTCCTTATATAGTAGAATGGATTGAATACTATAAAATGTTGGGCTTTAGAAGAATGTATATTTACGATAATGATAGTACCGACGGTACCTATAATAAAATAAAGAAGTACATTAAAAGCGGATTAATAAGATATATTAAAATACCAGGACGAGCACGTCAATTGGATGCATATAATGATGCGTTAAAAATCGCTAGAGAAGAAAGTAAATATTTAGCAATATTAGACGCAGATGAGTTTTTATTTCCTATAAATGGTAAAGATATTTATTCAATTATAGATAAATATATGACTTCTAACGATCATATTGGTGGATTAGGAATTAATTGGCTTATTTTCGGTTCGGGTGGGCAAAAAAACAAAACTGATGGTTTGGTAACGCAACGCTTTTATTATAGAAGTAAATATGATTTTGATGTAAATCGACACGTTAAAACTATTTGTGATCCACGAAAAGTAGCAGGAATATTAAATCCACATATAGTTCAATATAGATATGGATATTATGAAATAAATTTGTCCTATAAAAAAATAGATTCGCCTTTTACTGAATATAATCCCAATGCTCCATTAAGAATAAATCATTATTTTACTAAATCTAAAAGTGAATATGTAAGTAAAAAGAATAGGGGAGAAGCTGATTCTTTAAATATGAGAACAATGAAGGACTTTAAATTACATGATAAAAATGATGTATTTGATGATTCTATGAAAAAATATAAAAAAGTTTTAGAGAATAATATATAAATAATGAAAGTATAAAAGTATAAAGGGATATATACGAATGACAACAACTATATATATTGTTACGCATAAATCATATGAATTAAAAATAAAAAAAGAGCATATATACAAAGATTTACTTTTGGGTGCAGCGTTAGGAAATAAAGGAAATGCTGATTCTCTTAAAGATGATACAGGAAATAATATCTCTTCAAAAAATAAATCTTTTTGTGAATTAACTGGGATATATTGGATATGGAAGAATTCTACTTCGGATATTATTGGGTTAGATCATTATCGTAGATTCTTTGTGAAGAGTGAAAATGCTCTTAATCTATTGTCAGAAAATGATATAAAAGAAATATTAGCAAGGTATGATATTATTATGCCTAAAAGAAATCCAAACGTTTTTTCTAATAAAACGGCTGCTCAATTTTTTGGCGATCAACATGATCCATTAGTCTGGACTTTATGTAGAGATTATATTAAAGAAAACTTTCCAACTTATTTGAGTGATTTTGACTGGTTTAGTAGAGAAAAAACAGGATATGTGTTTAATATGTTTATAGGTCGAAAAGAAGTATTAGATGAATATTTTGAATGGTTGTTTCAAATATTAAATGCCTTAGAAAAAGAAGTAGACTTATCTATATATGATGACTACAACAAGAGAATGTATGGTTTTGTTGCCGAAAGATTAATAAATGTTTGGGTACATCATAAGAATTTAAAGGTAAAAGAAGTTCCTGTTTATATGACTGATAAGCCTAGCTTAAAAGAAAAAATGAAATCCAAAATAATAAGTCTTAATAAAAAAATAGCACAAATATAGTAATAAAAAAATTAGGAGTAAGTTTATGAATTTTGGAATAGCTTATGGGATTGTATTAGTCATATTTTTAATATTTGGTTTTTTTTGTAGTAATCCATTAAGAAAACGATATCTGCTTTTATCTGCTTTTTTTATTGCCATTCCTGCTTTTTTTGTAAAACCAGCACCCTTTTCTACTTGGGATACAATTCGGTTTAGTAATTTATTGGATATAATAAGGTCATTAAATAGTTCCGGTGTATTTAATGGGCTACAATGGGGAATGAGTGAATCTGTTTATGCAAATCAACCAATAGTTGTAATATACATATGGTTGCTGAGCTTTTTTAGTAATAATGGAATCTTTTTTTATGTAACAATAGTTTTGTTTGTATTTCTTTTAGCTTTATTGGTTGTAAAAAGTTTAGAGAAATATAAGGTAACCAATAATATGGTAGGAGTGATTACTCAACTTATTGTTTTAATGATTTTTAATTTGTTTTTTGAAGTTGAGGGTGTAAGAAATTTTTTAGCCTTTGATATTTTTGCATTAGCCTTTTTCGTTGACGTAAATACTCTAAATAAAAAATATAAATTTTTATGTTGGATGGCATACTTAATTGCATATGCATTTCATCCGGCAGTTATTCCATTTATTATTTTTAGAATAATTTTATTGTCTAAGAATAGATGGATTATTTTCTTTACTAAACTAGGAGCACTTATATATACATTTTTTACACCAGTAATATTATCGTTTTTTAATAGTATTTCTTTTATTTCACCTTTGATTGAGAGAGCGGATAATTACTTTTATGGCCAAAGTAATTATGATGCACATGCTACAAATCGAGAAATACTTTTTACGACATTAATCCTTGTATATTTAATAATTGAATTGCTCCTTTTTTATTTAATTAGAATGAGTAAACAAATTAACCAAATATATTTACAAATGTATATTATTGTATTGCTATTTACAATTGGATCATTTTTAAATATGCAAGTTTATTTAAGATCAATAATTTTATTATTATTTATGAGTGTTCCTATAAAAGTTAAATTATTCTCAAATATTTCTGAATTAAACTATAATGTTGTATATAAAAGTAGTGTATATTTTTATCGGTATGCTTCTATAATATTTTCTATCATGATGTTTGGATATTGGTACATACAGACATATTCTAGAGTTCCAAGTTTAAGTTTTTAAAAAGCGAGAGTACTAATGAAGAGTAAATATTTAATAGTAGGTTCAGGTCTATTTGGAGCAGTATTTGCTCATGAGGCTGCAAAGCGTGGTAACAAAGTTACAGTTATTGAAAGAAGAGATCATATTGCAGGGAATATTTATACTAAAGAAGTAGATGGAATTCAAGTTCATCAATATGGTGCACATATCTTCCATACATCAAATAAAAAAGTTTGGGATTATGTACATCAATTTGCTGACTTTAACCGTTATACTAATAGTCCTGTTGCTAATTACAAGGGACATATGTATAACCTACCTTTCAATATGAATACCTTCAGTGAAATGTGGGGAGTAAAAACTCCACAAGAAGCTATGGATAAGATTAATGAACAACGTCAAGAAATGGCAGGAAAAGAACCACAAAACTTAGAAGAACAAGCTATTTCTTTGATTGGTCGAGATATTTACGAGAAATTAATTAAAGGCTATACCGAAAAGCAATGGGGAAGAAAAGCTACTGAACTTCCAGCATTTATTATTAAACGGCTTCCAGTTCGTTTAGTTTATGATAACAACTACTTTAATGATGATTATCAAGGTATTCCAATTGGTGGTTATACTAAAATGGTTGAAAAGATGTTGGACAATCCTAATATCACAGTAGAGTTAAATACTGATTTCTTTGACAAGAAGGATGAGTATCTAAATAACTATGACAAAGTTGTTTACACTGGCATGATTGATAAGTTCTTTGATTATCAATTAGGTGAACTTGAATATCGTTCACTTCGCTTTGAAACAGAAGAAAAGAATGTTGATAATTACCAAGGAAATGCTGTAATCAACTATACTGAAGCTGAAATTCCTTATACTCGTGTCATTGAACATAAACATTTTGAATTTGGAAAAGGTGATAAGGATAAGACAATTATCACTCGTGAATATCCAGCAGATTGGAAGCGTGGAGATGAGCCTTATTACCCAGTAAATAATGACCGTAATAATGAAATGTATTCTAAGTATGCTGAATTAGCTAAAAAAGAAGGCAGTAAAGTTGTTTTCGGTGGTCGTTTAGGACAATACAAATATTACAATATGGATCAAGTGATTGATGCAGCTCTTGAAGCTGTAAATGCTGAATTTGGTGAATAATTCTTATGAGAGTCGTTAGGAACTATCTTTATAATGTAGGATATCAAGTTCTAGCAATTATTGTTCCACTAATCACTTCTGCATATGTTGCACGTGTCCTTCGTCCAGAAGGTGTTGGTGCTAATGCATTTACTAATTCAATAATCCAATATTTTATTCTTTTTGCCAGTATGGGTATTGGATATTATGGAAATCGTCAGATTGCTTATGTACGTGCCGATCGTAATAAGATGGCCAAAACTTTTTGGGAAATCCAAATTGTTAAAACAATTATGACTTTAACGTCATTTATTGCGTTTGAATTATTCATGCTCTTTTATACCCGGCAACCAGAATATATGTTGGCACAATCAATTAATTTAATTGCGGTGGCATTTGATATCTCGTGGTTTTATGAGGGAATCGAGGATTTTAAAGTTACTGTTCTAAAGAATTCCTTTGTAAAGATCGTATCAATGCTTGCGATTTTCTTACTAATTAAGAATCCAGAAGATTTAACTTTATATATCATTGTTTTGGCAGTTTCGACTTTATTAGGGAATTTAACACTTTGGCCTAATATAAAACGGGACTTACCAAAAGTTAAGGCTAATATATTAGATCCTTGGAAACATTTCTTGCCAATGTTTGAGTTATTTATTCCTCAAATTGCTACTCAAGTTTACGTTCAGTTGAATAAGACGATGCTTGGGGGAATGGTAAGTGAGACTGCATCTGGATATTATCAATATTCAGATAATTTAGTTAAATTAGTATTGGCTTTAGTAACTGCGACAGGAACTGTAATGCTTCCACACGTTGCCAACGCTGTGGCAAAAGGTAATATGCAAAAAGTAAACCAAATGCTATACAAGTCTTTCGACTTTGTTTCTGCTGTATCTTATCCAATGATGTTTGGGCTTGCTGCAATTTCTTTAACTTTAGTTCCTAAGTATTATGGTCCAGGATATGGTCCAGTTGGTCCAGCTATGATGATTGAATCAATTGTGATTTTGATGATTGCTTGGAGTAATGCGATTGGTGTTCAATATTTATTGCCTTTAGGTAAGAATAAAGAATTTACTATTTCTGTTACTGTAGGTGCAGTTGTTAACTTAATTCTTAATATTCCATTGATTCATTTATGGGGACTTAACGGAGCAATGTGGTCAACCGTTATTTCCGAAGTTTCTGTTACTATGTACCAATTATGGGTGGTACGTAATCTACTTAATTATAAAGAATTGTTCCATGGAAGTTGGAAGTACCTATTATCTAGTGTGATAATGTTTGCACCGGTATTCTGGATGAACACACATTTAAGAAATACTTGGTTAATGATGGGAATAGAAGTAATCGTAGGTACGTTAATTTATGTTGCTTTAGTCTTCGTTCTGAGAGCACCATTAATTGATCAGGCTAAGAGTTTGGTTGGACATAAGTTTTCTAAAAAGTAATTAAAATATTGAAATAGCTTTTCGTTTAGAGAAGCTATTTTTTGAGGATGAATGAGTGAAGAATAGAGATTCGCGGTAAGCGTCAAAAACTGAAGTATATTGAAAAAGCAGCTTGGCAATGATATGTATCAC
>NZ_AZFM01000049.1 GCF_001434335.1 Lactobacillus kalixensis DSM 16043 | reverse complement strand
GATAACATCTATCAAGCTGCATAAAGTGTCCAACTTATTATTGCAATTTGCGAAAAAGAAAAATATTAAATATTATTCTTTAATTATTTTAAGCTTCATTTAATATGATATTATACTTTATATTTATACATGTATTTGCTCTTATCTATATAAATTTATTGATATTTCTTAATATATTTTATTTCCTAATTACCTATGAATATATTTACCATTATCCTTGTATTTTAAAATGTAAAATACCCATTTGTTTAAAGCTTTTTCACCATACAATAAAATCAGCCATAAATGAGTGCGCTAAAACATATTTATATGTATATTTCTTGGTCTATGTATTATGTATTGAAAATATTATAAAAGATAATATCTTTAATATGTGGTATTATTCTATTAACAAAATAAATCAAAAGGAAGTTTAAAAATGAAAATCATCTCATTTGCTGCAATCAAAGGCGGTGTCGGTAAAACCACCCTTTCCTATAATTTTGGAGAATGGTTAGCAAAACACGGAAATAAGGTTCTTTTTATCGACATGGACCATCAATGTAACTTAAGTCAAACTTATGAAGTTTATGGTAACGATAGTATCGGAACTGTTGCTAACATTTTTTTACAAAAAGGTGATGTAACGATCAACCATGTTAAGGAAAATATTGATCTAATCGCTGGTAATATGCACTTAGACGATATTGAAACTAACATTGAAAACATGACTAATAAAAACATGCGCCTGTATATGTGGCTCAACAACAATTATGATGTCTTAAATATTGATCAGTACGATTATATAATCATCGATTGTCACCCAGACTTCTCTACTGCAACTAAGAATGCAATTATCGTTAGCCATGACATTATAAGCCCTATTACACCTAGTAAACATGGCTTTGATGCAAAGTTTAACCTTCAAGATCGGATCGACGAATTAAGAAAAGAAGCAATTGAATTCAGTACTGGGAAATCTTACGTAACTGCTAAATTATACTTCGTTGCTAATATGTTGAAGCGGAATACTTCTTCATCAAATGAAATGTTAGAAAGTATTAAAGATGATGATTCAGTTATTGCAGTGATTCCGGAAAAGGAGTTGTTCAATAGATCTAATTTAGACGAAACTCCTGTAGTGGAAATGGAAGAAGATACACGAACTTACAATAGAAATTACAATTTCTTCCAAGATTTCGAAAAAACTTTTAAGCAAATTCAAGATAAATTATAAAGATAATTGACAGTGATCAAATTGATCATTGTCTTTTTTTTATTTTTCTAAAGCCCTATTTAATAGCGTTTTTTAGACTTTTATTATAAAGGTTACTTAGGTTTATATTTATACTTATCTTTACAAAACATATTTGCGTGTGTAGTTATAATGTAGTATTTATGTATTAGTACACGTGCATGGATGCTTGTAATAATTTATTTAAGTATATGATTATTGCTAATTAGACTTACATACTATATTTAAATTGATATTTAGTTTTTTAATAACATACATATATTTATCTTTTTAATTATAATTAGTCACATATGTTAAATATAAAATATAATCTGTATATATTTATAATTGTGTGTATAATAGAATTCATAAGTAATATCGAACGGAGGAATAAATATGGCATTTGATGGTCCAAAAGAAAACATGTTTGATAAAAGTAAAGAGACTCATGAAAAAATGACTGAAGCTTTGAAAAATAAGCCTGAAATTGAACAACCAATTCAACAACAACCTGTTCAACCAACTATCAACTACTCTCTTCCAACAAAAACTCCAATTCAAAAAGAGAAAGTTAAGCCATTTACTTTTACTTTAAAACCAAGTAATAGAAAAGCACTAAATAGAATAGCAAAAAGACATGGTTATTCTTCAACTAGTTCATTTTTAGACGATTGGATTGAGCAAAACAAAGATAATTAGATCTTAAGACGTGTTTTATAGCACGTTTTTTCTTTTCCACAAAAATTAAATATAGTTTTTAGTTATTAGGGGGATTATTAAGATTACCCCTATTTTTTATGGATTCATTTCTGAAATTCGCAGTTCCAAAACAATTTTTTGTTGCAAATTTAGATTGCCAACTGTGATCCTTGTGAAACGTAAAACCTTTAAATCCATTTTATATATACCCTTTAAGTTAACCCTTTAGGTTCCCTTTAGCGGGAGTGTAAAACCAACGGGCTCTAAGGCTAAAGCCAAATATAAAACGACCTCTTGTGGAGAACTCATTAAGAAATAATCAATTAAATGTACGGTATTATTAGGCTTTTAGGCGTTTTTAGAAATTTTATAATAACGGTGACGTCTTGTGGACCTTAAAAATGGCTAAAACTTGTGCTGAAGCCTTTTGTACTGCTGTTTTTCGCCAAAATAATAAGAGTGACGTTTCGTGGATTAGTTAAACGACTCGCTGTGGAGATAAGGGTGACGTCTCGTGGATTGAGTTTTTTACTAAAAAAAATAAGAGTGTCATGATGTGGAGAATACTTATCCACAAGGCTTTTTTGGAGCTTTTTCAATTAAGAGTGACATCGTATGGAGTGCTTTTTACAGTACTAGATTAACACAGATTTTTTTAATAAGGGTGACCTCTTATGGACACTATACCTAGTACAAAAAGTGGAAAAACATACATAAAACCCCATATATTGATCAATATGGAAAGATTTACAGAGTCAGTTCCAGACGTAATTTTTCTTAATAAGGGTGACCTCGTGTGGAGTTATGGGTAACAAATAAAATTGATAAGAATGCTGAAATATCGGTATTTAGAGTACTCTTTTATAATTTTACTCCATGAGACGTCACCTTAATAAAAAACAGAATTTATCTCGTTAAGGGTGACGTGGTATGGAGAAGTAAGAAAGCGGTATCCTTCTTGTACATAGCAAAATACAACATATAGACGAAAAAGAAGGATTTTTAAGGCTAAAAATCTAAAAAAACACAATATATGGTGGTTCAATAAAGAAAAAATAATAAGGGTGACATCACATGGAGCATTAATTAATGACGACGTCTTGTGGAGCTTTAAAAACGACGTGCCGTGGAGATGAATGGTAAAAAGAAATGTAATCTAATAAGAGTGACGTCATATGGAGTATAAATAAGAGCGATCTTTTTAAAGGTGACGTCTTGTGGAGGTAAAAAGTAATAAGGGTGACACCATATGGAGCAAATTTTAATAAGGGTGACGTCTCATGGAACAAATTGAGGTAAAACTATTGAGAATCTGACTAGAATGCTTTATATTTAGACACAAAATAAAAGAACGACGTTATTTCAACTTAAAGTCGTTAATAGGAGAGATCATTAATGGCTATTAGAAAAAGACCTGTACAAAAGATAATCAAAATCGATAATCGTTTTAATGACGACCCTATCTTCGAACCAATCGACAGTTTACCTGAAATCAACAGCAATATTTTTTGGTTGATTGCCGCTCAGGTCAAGGATCAAGGCGACAATAGAATTACACTTTCTCCAGATCAAATTAAGCGAGAAGTAGGCTATAACAGCCATATTTCTAATAAACAGATTGCTAAAAATGTTGATGAAACGTTCTCAAGACTGTTGACTATTCAGCTCTCCAAAGAAGAAAAAGATGAAAAAACCGGACACGTAAATAAAATCCGTGAAAATATCTTCAAGCGGTCGGTTGTTGATACCAATACTTTGGAAACTAGTGTTGAAGTAAGTGATAGTTTTCTTTACTTGTTCAATCACTTGGAGCATTGGACAAGGTTTTCAATCACGCAATACGTGCGGTTACACTCAAATTACTCAAGAAAGTTGTTTAGATTGCTGAAACAATGGCGTACTGTAGGTAAAAAAGAGTACAAGATTGATGAATTTAGAAAGAGGTTGCAAATTCCCAAGTCATACCGACCAACAGACATTGATCGACGTGTTTTGACTCTGTGTATGGAGGAATTGTGCGCTAATTTCCAGAATTTTAAGATCACCAAGAATTATCGAAAAGGTGTGCGTGGTCGTAAGCTGGACTCTTATATCTTTACTTGGGTTCCTGAGAAGAATAACCAGCAGGACGTATATTACGATTCTAGCATCGAAGATACGAATTCGGTGTATTATATCAAGTCCAACCCTTATATGGACGAGAAGCAGAAATTTAGGGCTTTAGACCGGTTTTACGGCTTTACCCTAGGTACTAGTGAGAAGGAGTACAAAGAAGGTCATCTGCACTCGTATTTCTTGCCAAATAAGCTTCATAAACGCCAACGTCGTACAGCCTTTCATAGGTCAGACTTGAAGTCCTTAACACAATACAGACACGCTCAGTTCGCCCAATTACTCTCTGTGTATCAAGAAGTATACGAAAAGGGCTTTTTAACACCGGAAGATAAGGAAGATCTAGCACTGCTTAAAATGGGTTATGAGAAGTCTGCGGAGGATAGAGAGAGAGATCAAAAGGCTGAAAAAGAACGGCTTAAAAGTCTTGAAAATAGAACAAAAGAAATGCAAGCCAAGAGAGATGAAGGTCATTATTCTATTGATTTTTCACATGCTGGGCAAGATTTAAACGATAGTTTATCGTTATTTGATCCAACAGATTTTTAAAAAACACGTAAAAAATAAAGTAGCTATAAAAGTGGTTAAAACCGCATTATATAGCTACTTTTTTAATACATACAAATATATGTATAAATCACATTATAAAGATAAATAAGAGTGCACTAAATTAATGTATTTAAAAATATACTTAAACTTATATGTAAAAAGTAAGGCATAAATACTAAATATAGTTATGTTGAAGCATAGATAAAGAGGTGCTAATTGGAGTAAATCTTAGTAAATAATACGGGTCCAAAAGTATATATTAAAAATAAAGAGTCATTTGACGTCGTTTATTAATTAAAGACGACTTCAAATGGACCTTTTTTATTTATATGAACGACGTATATTGGTAATAATACGTCTCAATATCCAGCTAAGTAAACATGTAAAGTTAAAGCTAATGCTAAATATAAGAATAAAGTACGCAATATTGTTAAATGCAAGTATAAATAAAGAGATAATAATATGCAATAATAAAAATGTTATTACATTTGCAAATATCAGTATAAGTGAACATAGAAATTTAATTATAAATGTAAATATAGAGTACACTAAATTAATATACTTAATAGTACAAGCTTATTCTTATATATAACAATACATATAAGAATAATTATAGCAGTTCTTGAAGCAAAAATAAAAGGCTTTAAAACCTTGATATAAAAGGATTTATAGCCTTATAAATAATCCTAAATGTTCTATAAAGTAGTATAAGAAGAATAGAAATAATTTAGGTTTTTAACAAAAGTGACGTCGTCTAAAATGTATTTTTTAAAAGAAAAACTATTGATAAATATTTGATCTTACGTCGTTTAAAATGAAAAATTTAAAACTAAAAAATCACTGAAATTGTTGAAAAACTCATTTAAAACGACGTCGTTTGGAGAGGAGATTATGGTATTTTATTTTAATTCTCAAATAAAAGTACAAAAAAAGCACTAACTTCAGCTAGTAGAAATTAGCGCAAAAAATTAATTATTAAGATTTTTTTCAATAGTTGTAATCGGGTTCAGCCAAGTACCATTATCTTTGTACCAATTGTTACATGGCGCACCATTTTTATTGATGTATTTCTTAGTTGTTTTAGTTAAACCAAGGTGTAAGTGTGAACCAGTTAATTTACCGATCTTTTGACCAGTTTTAATTGTTTGACCTTCTTTAACGGCGATGTCACTCTTCTTATTAAATCCTTCTTGATAAATTTGAACATATTTGTCAGGACTTACTACCCAAACATACCAACCAAGGCCACTACCGTAAGCAACTTGTTTAACGGTACCAGGGTGTATTGCTTTAACAGTTGAATGACCAACTTCGCACCAACCAAAATCCCATCCATCGTGGAAGTAACTAAGTGGATTAACTGAGCGAGCGTAATCAGTGTTACCAAAAACTTGTGAGTTATACATTGGATTTACACCATTTTTAATATTTTTGGCAAATGGGTAAGTCCAAGTTAATTTTTCGTCGGTTTTAACTACTGATGAATCGTTGGTTTGTGTTGGTTGGTCTTCAGCGCGAGTAGTTGAGGTTCCACCGAAGGCTAAACTTGAGGCTAAGGCAGCTAGAGCTGCAAGTGATAATAAAGTTTTTTTCATATTTGTACTATTACTACAGTGTATTCCTTTCTCTATTCTAATCTACAAAAACAGTATAGTTTTTTTCTGTTACAAACCTGTTACTGCATGGTTAAATGAAAGTTATTTTTGTATCAGGATTTTGTATGTTACAATTAAACGTATGTTTAGGGGGCGAGGAAATTGCTGACAAAATCACATCGTATTTGTAGTATTGCAATTGTAGAGCTTGGGCTAATTGCGTCGAGTAGTATTGTTAAAAATCCTGTTTCAATTGTTATTATCTTAGCTGCAACAGCTGTTGGCGCTTCCTTGCCGGATATCGATGAATATAATAGTACAGTTAGCCGTAAATCAATCATTAATTTTAGTCTTTTTCTTAAGCATCGAGGAATTACACATTCGCTTCTTGGATGGTTAATCTTTTCAGGAGGCTTGTATTATCTGATGAGTTTATTACTACCAGTGAATGTAAACTTTAAAGAAATCCCAGATTGTTGGAGTAGTTTGTGGTTAGGACTTGTAATAGGTTATTTGTTGCATTTAATTGAGGATAGTTTTAGTCAAAAAGGAGTGCAGTGGTTTGCACCTTTTTCTGGGAAAAAGAAGCATCATGTTATTAGTTATAGAGCTGGTGGTTTTTTTGAGAAAATGCTAGCATTTATTGCACTAGTTAGTGTGATAGTCATGACATGTTATTGGATCTGGGTATCGCTTCCATCTATATGATCGGAGGGATTCTCAGATCCATTTTGTTTCTTTCTAGATGAATTAGGTAGATAATAGTCTTAATAATAAAAGCGATAATGTAAATACGAATATGTATAGGTCTATGCTTATATGTATTTATAAAGATATGTAGAAAGATGCAGGTAAATATAATGATTGAATTTCCAAATAATTTTGCTTGGGGTGCTGCTACTTCTGGGCCACAATCAGAAGGAGGCTTTAAGAAAAAACATCAAAATAATTTTGACTATTGGTATTCAATAGATCCAAACGCGTTTTATAAAGGTGTCGGACCTGATACAGCGTCTAATTTTTATAATGATTATAAAGATGATCTAAAATTAATGCGTGAGGCCGGAATTAAGAATTTGAGAACTTCGATTCAGTGGTCACGTTTGATTGATGATTTTGAAGAAGCAACAGTTAATCAAGATGCAGTAGATTTCTATAATAATGTCATTGATGAAATGATAAAGTATGGAATTACACCGTATATTAATTTGCATCACTTTGATATGCCAATTGAATTGCAGAAAAAATATGGTGGTTTTGAATCAAAACATGTAACGGATCTTTTTGCAAAATTTGCTGATAAATGCTTTGAATTGTTTGGTGATCGCGTTCATCATTGGTTTACTTTTAACGAACCAAAGGTAATTATTGATGGTGGTTACTTATATAAGTTCCATTATCCATTAAAAGTTGATGGTCCGTTGTCGGTTCAAGTTGCTTATAACATCAATTTAGCTTCAGCCAAGGCGATTCAAAAATTTCATGAACGTTTTTCAGAGGGAGAAAATAAGATTGGAATTATTCTGAATTTAACGCCAGTGTATCCAGCCTCTGGTGCTGAAGGCGATGAAGCTGCAGCATGGTTTGCTAATCTTTGGGACAATAATATGTTTCTTGATCCCGCTATTTTAGGGCATTATCCAAAGGAATTGGTAAAAATTTTACAAGACGATGGAGTTTTGTGGGATAGCACTGATGAAGAACTCGAAATTATTAAGAATAATACAATTGATGAGCTTGGTGTAAATTATTATCATCCAGAAAGAGTACAGGCACCGCAAATTTCACCCAAGAGTTTGCAAGATTGGATGCCGGATATTTATTTTGATAATTATGAGATGCCTAATCGTGTGATGAATGTCGATAAGGGCTGGGAAATTTATCCTAAGACTCTGTACGATATTGCAATTAATATTCGTGATAATTATGGCAATATTGACTGGTTTGTTTCTGAAAACGGGATGGGTGTTTCACGTGAAAATAGATTCATCAAAGATGGTATTGTTCAAGATGACTATCGAATTAAATTTATTAAAGACCATCTAAAAGAATTGCATAAAGGGATTGAAGAGGGTTCTAATTGTCATGGCTATTTTGTTTGGACTGGGATCGATTGCTGGTCATGGTTGAATGCATATCGCAATCGTTACGGTCTTATTCGGGATGATATTCATACGCAGATTAAGACAATTAAAAAGTCTGGCTATTGGTTCAGGCAATTGAGCGATAATAATGGTTTTGAAGAATAAACTAAGATATTTTCATGAGTAAAAACAGCTGATGATTTCTTACGATTTGTAGGAAGTCGTCAGCTGTTTTGTTTAATTTTTGTTTAGGTATTTAGTAATTAGGTATTCTAAAAAGTTTTGAGCAATCTGATTATCTGTATCTCGATAGTATATTCCATAGTCAGCTTTTATCGAAAAAGAAACAAGTTTTACAGACTGTTCAGGGAAGAGAGATTTTAAACTTTGGGGGATAAGAATGTATTTGTTTTGCAATTGCACTTGGCTTATCAATGCAGTATCAAACTGGGTGTAATATTCAATCTTTATTCGGGCAGAATCATTTAACTTTTGGATAAAGTTAGAATTGAATTTATAAATAGAATTATCGGGTAAGAGAATAGTTTGATCTTTTAAATCAGATAAAGTTATTTTCGCAAATTGCAATAATAAGTTGGACACTTTATGCAGCTTGATAGATGTTA
>NZ_AZFM01000048.1 GCF_001434335.1 Lactobacillus kalixensis DSM 16043 | reverse complement strand
ATGACCTTTTTTAATTTAGGACATAGTGTCCAACTTCATTTTACAATCGGCCGAAAATTTATTTTATTAATGGAGATACTGATTATTTTTCGGTTCGAAATGCACATAAAATGCACACCTTGTTCTCAAATAAAGATATTAAGATGTAAAAAATTGTCTAAAAAAATTAGAAATAATAAAATTCCTATTAAATCTTGGTACGGATCAAAATTATATCACCCTTGGTTTAATAGGATTTTTTCTACCTTGATTTAAGTAATAATCACAGTTTATTGCGTTATTTTTTGAGTAAAAGTCAAAAATGGACTAAAAATCTCCTTATTTTTCGAGACACTTTTGCTTAGCTGAAATTTCACATTCGATGATATAGTATAATAAAAACAATATATTAGCATTTCAAAAGAAAAGGCGGCAGGCAAGATGAAGCATGAAAGAATCCTAGCTTTAGATGGTCCACTCAACTTCAGAGATATTGGCGGTTATGAGAACAATCAAGGACAGCATGTTAAATGGAATAAGATCTATCGTTCAGACTCACTCAGCTCTTTATCAGATGAAGATGAGCAAAAGTTAGCTGATCGCCGTATTGTCGTTGACATTGACTTGCGTTCAAAATATGAGCAAAATTCAGCACCAGATAAATCTTGGCCAGGCGTGCGCTACGTTGACGCTCATATTTATTCAGAAAATCGCAAAGAAAATAAAGGTGATAACAAGCTCTACCGCTTCGTTCATCATATCCCTGACATGGGTGATAATTTCTTGGGTCAAATTTATCAACAAGTTTTGCTTAATACCCACAGCCAGCATGAATTTGCCAAGATATTTGCTGAGTTAATCGAATTGCCCGAAGAAGATGCCCTTGTTTATCATTGTAGTGCCGGCAAAGACCGGACCGGGATGACTTCTGCTCTGATCTTAACTGCACTCGGCGTTGACGACGATACAATTGCACAGGACTATTTGTTAACAAATGAGTTGTACAATTTTGCCCTTGCCAAGCAATATCCTGATGATAATGAAATCGCTAATTTAGTTTCTAAAATGAACGTAACCAAGGGCGAAGGTCCTGCAATTCGCGGAATTACCGAAACAATCCGTGAAGGTTGGGGGAGTTTTGATGCATTTTTCAAAAAAGAACTCGGCTTTAGTCAAAAGGACTTAAACAGATTCCGTAAAATGTATTTAGAGTAGGTGAAACAATCGATGGTAACTTTATCAGATGTAGCTAAAGAAGCTAATGTATCCAAGATGACCGTATCAAGGGTAATTAACCACCCAGAACAAGTAACGCCAGAACTCCGAGCTTTAGTTGAAAAGGCGATGGCAGCTTTAAATTATCATCCTAATTCAATTGCTCAGGCTCTGGTTAACAACCGAACTAATGTGGTTAAGTTTGTAACACTAGAAGATATAGATACAACTGAGCCGTATTATATGAACTTGCTTTTCGGTTTTGCTCGCGGCTTGAATAAGAAGCAATATGCGATGCAGCTGGTAACTGATGCTAAAAAAATTAAAAATGGCCGTGCTGATGGCTATTTGATTACTGGCGCAAGAAGCAGTGATTATGATATGTTTGATCAACTAGATAAGCCATTTGTTTTGTTTGGTGAAAATCACCGCGGCTTTGATTTCATTGATACTGATAACCAAAAAGGTGTGCGAATGGCGACAGAATATGCGATGTCGCGTTTATACAAGCATTTAATCTTTATCGGAATTGATGTTAAAGAACCATTTGAATATTCTCGTGAAGCTGGCTATATCAATACTTTGCAGCAGAATCAAATGATTCCACAGATTTACCGGATTCCCAACCACAGCCATGCTGCGCAGGATTTGATCCATGAGCACTTTAAAGAATTTAAAATGGATACTTGTTTCATTTGTGCCAGCGATCGAATTGCGGTAGGCGTTGAGCGTCAGCTTGAAACAGAAGGTGCTAAAGTACCTGATGACTACGGTGTAATCGGCTTTGATGGCGTCTTTCTTGATCAAGTCGCGAATCCAAAGTTAACGACAGTTCGCCAAGCAATTTTTGATATTGGAGAGTCACTTGCAGAAATGCTTTTGCAAAAAATTGCTCAGTCTGGATCTCCTCAAGGGGAGATTTTAGTAGAGCCAACTCTAGTTAGACGCGGTTCTACTCGTTAAAATTTGATAATGATGAGGACGTAAACTTAGTTTGCGTCTTTTTTTGATACCGGTAACATTCAATTAACTGTTGTAAACGTTTTCTTCAATCGTCTAGACTGGAGATGGAGGAAAAGATTATGACACACTGGTACGATAATGCAATAATTTATCAAATTTATCCAAAGTCATTCCAAGATTCAAACGATGATGGAATTGGCGATTTAAATGGAATTAGAAAGAGAATTCCATATCTTAAGAAGTTAGGGATTAATGCTGTTTGGCTCAATCCCGTTTTTGTCTCTCCCCAAGTTGATAATGGTTATGACGTTTCCAATTATTTTGCAATTGATCCCCATATGGGAACGATGGAAGATATGGAAAATTTGATCAATGATTTTCATAAAGCTGGAATCCACATCATCATGGATTTCGTCTTGAATCACACTTCAGATCAACATCCATGGTTCCAAGATGCTATTAAAGATCCAAATAGTATCTATCGGGACTATTACATTTTTGCTGGAAAAGATGGCAAGCGTCCAAACAACTGGGGTAGCTTCTTTGGTGGAAGCGTTTGGGAAGAGGATCCTGCTGGAACGGGTGAATTTTATTTTCACTTGTTTGACAAACGGATGCCAGATTTGAACTGGAAGAATCCAGAAGTTCGTCATGCAATGCTTGAAGTTGCGGAATTTTGGCTTAATAAAGGGATTGATGGCTTGCGTCTTGATGCCTTTATCCACATTAGTAAAGCCGATTTACGACAAAGTTTCCCAGCTGAAAATGATGACGTTGTGGTAGCAGAGCCGTTTTTTGCTAACCGTCCCCAAGTTCAAGAGTGGATGCGTCCATTTTGTGAAAAGATTAAAGAAGACTATCCAGAAACACTTCTTCTTGGTGAAGCAGCAAGTGCTAGCGTTAACTTAGCAGTTGATTATACCGAAAAGCGCAATCATTTGATGGATAGCGTGGTTACTTTCCGCTATTTTACTGAAGACGATAGTCAAGTTGATCCAAGTTTTTCAGCTGGTTATCAACCAAAGCCACTTGATATGATTGCCTTTAAACAGAATCAAACTGTTTGGCAACAGACTCTAGCTGGTATTTCGCAACCTACACTATATTGGAGTAATCACGATATGGCCAGATTGCGTACGCGCATTGCTTCAAGTGATACAGAAGCTAAGAGTTTGGCTATGTTAATGTATCTGCAACGCGGTATTCCTGTAATTTATTATGGTGATGAATTAGGGATGCAAAATTTGAAGTTCGATTCGGTAGACCAGTTTAAAGATATGACGGTTGAACAATTTGTAAAATCTGCAGAAAAAGCGGGTAAAAGTGAACAAGAATCCCTTGAAATGGTTAATGAAACCCACAAGTTGCCAGGCCGTGGTCCAATGCCTTGGAACAATGAAAAATATAATGGTTTTTCAACAGTAGAGCCGTGGATAACTGGGGAAAAAGTTGATCAAGTAAGTGTTGATAGTGAAATTGACGACAAGCGTTCAATGTTTTCTTTTTATCAAAAAATGCTTGAAGTCAAGAAGACACCATTGTTCCAAAAAGGTAGCTATTACTTACTCACAACTGGTCAAGATTCTTATGTTTACCAGCGTGATCTAAAAGAAGAAAGTGCTATTGTTGCTGTTTCAATCAGTGATAATGAGACTGAAATTACTTTGCCAAAAGGATATAAGAGTGAATTACTTCATTCTGGAAAATATGAATTAAACGATAATAAATTAATTTTGATGCCACATTCTGGTGTTGTACTTAAGAAGGAGAATTAAAAATATGCAATTAGCTGCATTACGCCACCGTACTGAGAGTGAAGATTGTTTTGTAATCAGTCCCCACCATGTTCGCATTCGTTTTCACTCAGCTAAGGACGATGTTAAGAAGATCATCGTTCACTATATCGATAATTACTTACCACCTAAGGATGCTGCAGAAATTGAAATGGAAAAAGTTGGCAGCGGTCAAGTTGAAGATCATTGGGTGGCCACTTTACGTGCACCATATCGTCGAATTAAATACACCTTCGAAGTAATTGGTGAAGATGGTGTTCATAAGATTGTTGGTGATCGCGGGATCAAAGACTTTAGTAAAAAGGCTTTGCTTGAAGATAGCTCATACTTTAAGTTGCCATATTTACACAAGATTGATATGGACATGACCCCTGATTGGGTTAAGCACACTGTTTGGTATCAAATTTTCCCTGAACGTTTTGCTAACGGTGATAAAAGTAATGATCCAAAGAATGTTAAGCCATGGAATCCAGAAGATCATCCTGGTCGTGAGGACTATTACGGTGGAGATTTACAAGGTGTAATCGATCACTTGGATTATTTACAAAAATTGGGTGTAAATGGTTTGTATTTCTGCCCAATTTTTAAAGCTGGTTCTAACCACAAATATGACACAATTGATTACTTCCAAGTTGATCCAGAATTTGGCGATAAGGATTTATTTGCTAAGCTTGTTAACGAAGCACATAAACGCGGAATGAAGATTATGTTAGACGCTGTGTTTAACCACTTGGGTGATCAATCAATGCAGTGGCAAGATGTAGTTAAAAATGGTGAAAAATCTCGTTTTGCTAATTGGTTCCACATTAATCACTTCCCAGTAACTGAATATCATGACCCAAGTAAGGGCGAAGGCGATCCTGAATACGAAACGTTTGCTTTTGAAAAGCACATGCCTAAGCTTGATACTGCTAATCCTGAAGTGCAAGACTTCTTGTTAGAAATTGCTACTTATTGGGTAAAGTACTTTGACATTGATGCTTGGAGATTGGATGTTGCTAACGAAGTTGACCACCACTTCTGGCGCCGTTTCCACGATGCTGTAACTGCAATTAAGCCAGACTTTTACATTGTTGGCGAAGTTTGGCACTCAGCTCGTCCATGGCTTAATGGGGATGAATTTACCGGTGTAATGAATTATCCATATACTTTACAAATTGAAGAACACTTCTTTAAAAAGAAGACAACTGCTAAAGAGATGGTTGAGCATTTAACCGATCAATTAATGATGTATCGTGATATGAATAATCAAGCAATGATGGATATGCTTGATTCTCATGATACTGCTCGTATTTTAACTGTAGCTGGGGATGATCAAGCTTTGGCTTTGCAAGCTTTGACCTTTATGTTTATGCAAACTGGAAGCCCATGTATTTACTACGGAACTGAAATGGGGATGTCTGGTGATAATGATCCGGATTGCCGTAAGCCAATGGATTGGTCCAAAGAAGATGGTGATGTTTGGAAGCAAGTTAACGAATTAGTTAAATTCCGTTTGAAATATGCTAGCACGTTAGGGAAGGGAACTATTCGCTTAACAGTTACTCCGGATAACCTAATTAAGGTTGAAAGAGAAGGCCAAGATCATATTACGGTACTATTTAATACTACAGATTCGGTGGTTGAAGTGGAATCTGATGCACAATTGAGTCAAAATTGTGATGGGACTAAGCTTTTACCTAAAGGCTTCGCTGCATATGTTAAGCATTAGCTTATAGTTTGATACCTACTGAAGAATAGATTGGATTTTTCTAATCTATTCTTTTTTAATTTGATACCGGTAACATGCCAAAAAGGGTTGTAAAGCGTTTTCAACTACAGCATAATGAAAGCGTAAACAAACGAAGAGCTATGGAGATTATAAGAGTATGAAACGAATTTTTGAAATCGACCCATGGAAGGTTGAAACTCATCAATTTAATAAAGAAGACAAGAGATTGCAAGAAAGTATGACTGCAATCGGTAATGATTACATGGGAATGAGAGGTAACTTTGAAGAAGGTTACTCTGGCGACAGCTTACAAGGAACTTACTTGGCTGGTGTTTGGTTCCCAGATAAAACAGTTGTAGGTTGGTGGAAGAATGGTTATCCAAAATACTTTGGTAAGACCCCTAACTCCCCAAGTTTCCTCGGAATTGGAATCACAATTAATGGTGAAAAGTTAGACTTAGCAAAAGTTAAGTTTAGTGATTTTGATTTATCACTTGATATGCACCAAGGACTTCTTTCAAGAAGTTTCATTTATGAAGGTAAGGATGTCAAAGTTAAGTTTGAATTTGAACGTTTCTTACATATTGTTCAAAAAGAAGCTGCTTTAATCAGAGTTAAGATGACTGTGCTTGAAGGTAAGGCAAAGATCGACTTTGACAGCACTTTGGACGGTACTGTTGTTAACGAAGATAGTAACTATGACGAACGCTTCTGGGTACCAATGAATGAAGACAAAGAAGCAAGAACTATCCAAGTTAAGACTAGACCTAACCCATATGAAGTTCCACAATTTACTGTTTTGGAAAAAGCAAGCTTGCGTCATGATGGTCAAGTTATTACTGGTGAAGTAACAACTGAAGATGCAAAGTTAGATGAAAAGTTTTCAATTGAATTAAATGAAGGTGAAACTTACGACTTAGAAAAAGACGTAATCGTTGTAACTAGTCGTGATGTTAAAGATGAAGATCAATTAGCAGTAGCTAATAGCTTGATGGAAAAATTACAAGCTAAAAGTTTTGAAGAAAACTTGGCTGATCATACTGCAGTATGGCAAAAACGTTGGGAAATGAGTGACGTTGAAATTGCCGGTGATGACGCAGCGCAACAGGGTATTAGATTTAACATCCTTCAATTATTCATGACTTACTACGGTGAAGACGAAAGATTGAATGTTGGACCTAAAGGTTTCACTGGTGAAAAATACGGTGGTGCAACTTACTGGGACACTGAAGCTTACATTGTTCCAATGTACTTAGGAATTACTTCTCCAAGTGTTACTAAAGCACTGCTTCAATACCGTCATGATCAATTACCAGGTGCTTACCACAACGCTAAGGAACAAGGCCTTCCAGGTGCATTATTCCCAATGGTTACCTTCAATGGTATTGAATGTCACAACGAATGGGAAATCACTTTTGAAGAAATCCACAGAAATGCGGATATTCCTCACGCAATTGCAATGTACACTGGCTACACTGGTGATGACAGCTACGTTAAGAATGAAGGTATGGACGTCTTAGTTGGTACTGCAAGATTCTGGGCAGCAAGAGTTCACTGGTCCAAGTGGCGTAACAAGTATGTAATGCACGGTGTAACTGGTCCTAACGAATACGAAAACAACGTTAACAACAATTGGTTCACTAACACTATGGCAAGATGGCTTCTTAGATACACTTTGGAACGTTTGCCACTTGCTACTAAGGAAGCTCAAGAACGAGTAAACGTTAGTGAAGAAGAAAAGGCTAAGTGGCAAGATATCGTTGACAAGATGTATCTTCCAGAAGATAAAGATCTTGGCATTTTCTTACAACAAGATGACTTCTTAGACAAAGACATTCGTCCAGTAAGCTCAATTGAAGATCAACGTCCTATTAACCAACACTGGTCATGGGATAAGATCTTGAGATCACCATTCATCAAGCAAGCCGATGTATTACAAGGTATCTACTTCTTGAATGATGAATACACTAAGGAGCAAAAGGAAAAGAACTTCGACTTCTACGAACCATTGACAGTCCACGAAAGTTCACTTTCACCATGTATCCACTCGATTTTAGCTGCTGAACTTGGCAAGCAAGAAAAGGCTGTAGAACTTTACCAAAGAACTGCTCGTCTTGACCTTGATAACTACAACAACGATACTGTTGACGGTTTGCATATCACTTCAATGAGTGGTTCATGGCTTGCAATTGTTCAAGGTTTCGCAGGAATGCGTTATGACCATGACCAATTGAAGTTCAACCCATTTGTCCCAGAAGGTTGGGATCACTACGGCTTCAAGATTAACTACCGTGGTCGCTTGATCGAAGTTTACGTTGATCACGAAGGCACTAAGATCACTTTACTTAAGGGTGATGACTTAGAAGTAGTAGTTAAAGACAAGAAACTTGAACTTAAGGAAGGCGAAACTAAGAATGCTTAAAGGATTACTCTTTGACTTAGATGGTGTTTTAACTAATTCCGCTAAGTACCATTTATCTGCTTGGAATAACTTGGCTAATGAATTAGGAATTACCTTAACTGATGCTCAACTTGACCAATTACGTGGTATTTCAAGAATGGATTCATTGAATATGATCTTGAAGTTCGGCGGTCAAGAAGACAAGTATACTGAAGCAGAAAAGGAAAAGTTCGCAGCAGAAAAGAATGCTAAGTTCGTTGAACAAATCCAAAAGATGACTCCAGAAGACATCTTGCCAGGTATTCCTCAATTATTGAAGGATGCTAAGGCTCAAAACTTAAAGATGGCAATTGCGTCAGCTTCAAAGAATGCGCCAACTATTTTGAACAAGTTAGGCATTATGGATGAATTTGATGGTATCGTTGATCCATCAACTTTGCACCGTGGTAAGCCAGATCCTGAAATTTATGTCAAAGCACAAGAACTTTTAGATCTTAAAGCTGACGAAGTTATCAGTTTTGAAGATGCTCAAGCGGGTGTTGAAGCAATCAAGGCTGCAGATCAATTCGCTGTTGGTATTGGCGACAAGGAATTGTTAAAGGAAGCAGATTACATTGTTGCCTCAACTGCAGAATTGAAATTGAGTGAAATTGAAGAAGTATTTAACAAGAGAAAGTAGGGAGAGAATATGGTTCAAGTAGATTTAAACCATATCTATAAGAAATACGAAGGCAATGATTACTACTCAGTAAATGACTTTGATTTACACATTAAAGATAAGGAATTTATCGTCTTCGTAGGACCATCAGGTTGTGGTAAGTCAACT
>NZ_AZFM01000047.1 GCF_001434335.1 Lactobacillus kalixensis DSM 16043 | reverse complement strand
GCACATATCATTGCCGAGCTACTTTTTCAATAGTACTTCAGTTTTTGACGCTTACGATTGACTTCATCAGAGGTAATAGAGTTTTTGAATGAAAATCAAAAGCAGATTGTTGATTTTCAATATCGTAAAGGTTCTATTAATGATGCCTTTGTAAAAGTTGCAGGAAAGGAGCTTCAATAATGTTTGCTTTAATTAGACGAAATATCAAAATTTATTTTTCAAATATTCCAGGAGTAATAATGTCCTGCTTGGGAGCTTTGATTTCATTCTTTATTTATATTGGATTTTTGCAACAAAATCTAGAGAGTTCTTGGAGTCATATTTCAGATGCTACACAATTGCTCGATCTATGGATGATTGCAGGTATTGTGTCAATTGCCGGAATTACTACGTCTTTTCAGGCGCTGGGACAAGTTGTCAATGATAAAGAGAGCAGAGCTGCAGATGATATTAGATTAACAGATATTTCATATTCAACTCAAAATTTGGCCTACGTTCTATCAAGTTCATTTATCAGTTTCATCATGCAAATAATTACATTTATTGTGATGAGCGGATATTTTACAATGGTTAACAAGATTTCGATCCCTAGTGATTCTTATTTACCAATGCTAGGATTTATGCTTCTTGGGGCAATCGCAGCAACTTTATTGAATGAAATTATTATCTTTTTCATCCATTCATCAACCACTTTTAGTAGATTATCTGCAGTTATTGGTGCGGCTGCTGGATTTGCTGTCGCTATCTATATGCCATATGGTACTTTAAGCTCAGGAGCACAAACTCTGGTAAAATTAGTACCAAGTAGTTATGAAGCTTCAGCGTTGAGAAGTTTATTATTAAATAAGATAAGTAATAATCAAATGCCTGCTAGTATGCGTCAATCCATGATTAACTATTTAGGGATTCATTTCAAAATTTGGGGACATCAATTAACTCGATTGGAAACAGCTTACGTAATATTTGGCATGATTGTGTTACTTATTGTAATAGTAGTTGGACTTTCTTACTTAGCTGATAGAAAGAGAAAAATTTAATGTGAAAGTTGATTTTCAAATTGATCAATCTTTAGATGATGAAATTCAAGTAGAAATTAGATCCGGTCAAAAAACGCCTACTGTTAGCCGATTAATAAGTTATCTGAATAAATTCGGTAAAAAAGATCGTAATCTTTTACCACTTAAAACTAGTGATCGAATTGTAACGATTAAGCGTGAAGACTTGATAAAAGTAGAAGTTGCTTCTACGAGATTGACTTATTACACTACACAAGAAACGATTGAAACAACGGGTAGATTATATCAAGTTCTTGAAAGTTTAAATGATGATTTTATTCAAGTGTCTAAGCATTCAATTATTAATCTTGATTACCTTCAATCGATTGAGAGTGGCTTTGCTGGGAATATGGTAGCAATTTTGAAAAATGGTGTTAAGGCTGATGTATCAAGACGTTATTTACCTGAATTAGAGAAGGAACTAGGATTGTAATGATAAAATTTAGAAGATGTTTAACATATTTTTTCACTGGCTTAGGATATGGAGCTGCGTGCTATTTATGCATTTTAGCTTTTGCTAATCCTGGTGTAGCACCTACCAAAACTGGAGTAATTTCGGTTTTCATTCTTTCAGGTTTGATTGGTATTTTATCAATGATTTTCAGGACAGATCTGCCATTAACTATTGCAATCGCTATTCATTTAATAGGAACATTTATTTTGTTTTTGATAATGGCCTTAATTAATAACTGGATTGTTAATTTGGAAACAATAATTTTCTTTATTCTCACATATGTCATAATTTGGACAATTTGCTTTTTAGAACAAAAAAGATCCCTTAATAAGATTAATGAGAGAATCAAATCTAGGAATAAGAATAAATGATTAAAGTGAAAAAATAGAAAAAGGAGCTCCGAAGAACTCCCAAAATAGCCCGAGCGAGGGTGTTAGATGATATTTTTTTGCGAAGAACGCTACTCAATAATCTGAAAGCGGTTATTGAATAGCGTTTTTTCATATCAATTGGTTAATTTAATACTAAGTCTTAATGATTTCTATCTGCTAAAAGCCAATCCCTAATATTAATAATCGGAATTCCAGAAATCATCGTTTGCTCTTCATAGCGTCCTGTAATGACAATTTTCTGGTAATTATTTGGAATTTCAAGCAAGTTATCAGTTTCTCTGGTTGAATTTTCTGGCAGTTGATAAGTTACTTGAATATATTGTCGTTCATTAACTTTAGTGGCAATAAAATCAATTTCTTTATCATCAAGTTTTCCAATTTGAACTTGATACCCACGTCTTAGTAATTCAAGATAAACAATATTTTCTAAAATACTACCACGATCATTAATTTTATCACCAAGTGCTTGGGTTCGTAGGCCAGTATCGACTATATAATATTTACCTTGCGATGATAAAATTTTTCGACCAGCAATATCATATCTGTTAGCTTTATAGAAAAGATAGGCTTGTTCAAAAGAGCTAAGATAATTTTGAACTGCATTATAGGAAATCGAAAACTGAGCAGATTTCAATGTATTAACAATTTTATTAGGGTTAATTAATTGTCCAACCGTATCAGCTAGATATTTCGCTACAAGCATTAATAAACCTGGGTCACGAAGTCCATTTCGATAGCCAATATCATTTAAAATGACGGTATTGTATATTCCCGACAAGATAGTTTGTTTCAATTCTTCTTTAGCTAAAACTACAGCAGGAAAGCCACCATACTTGATGTACTCATCATATAAACGGTCGATTTCTGCTTCAGATGGATCGCTACTTCTAAAAGATACCATTTCTTTGAAAGACAATGGGTAGACAGGAATTTCAACATATCTTCCGGAAAGTAATGTTGCTAACTCTCCACTGAGCAAGTTGGAATTACTACCTGTGATAACGAGTTCAAGTAATGCATTGAGTCGAAGACTATTGATGACTTTTTGCCAATCTTGAACAAATTGAATTTCATCTAGCAAGATGTACATTCTTTGATTAGGGATGATTTTTTCTTTTAAATAGCTATAAAGTTTCTTAGGCTCGTATAAATCTATATTATTGAAATCTTCGAAAGATAAATAGATGATTTGATCTTTTGTTATTCCTTCTTCGAGCAAATAATTTTGATACATTTTTAGAATGAATGACTTACCAGAACGTCTAACTCCGGTGAGAACTTTGATAAATTCAGTATCTTTGAATTCAATTAATTTATTTAAATAATGTGGGCGTTTAATTATTTCCATAGCAGAACCTCAGTATAATTTATCTTATAAAGTAAATTATACCCTTATTTCTTATAAATTTACCTTATAAGGTAAATTTATAGTAAAATTCGCAAAAATTTACTTTATAAAGTAAATTACTGCTCAATTAGTTTCGATCAAAGTAATAGTTGAGTGCCGTCTTTTTTTCTATAAATAATCACTCTCAAGTCCAAAAAAGATGGTAATAATTAAAAGATCAGCACATCCACCTAAACTCCATTTGTGTTGTGCAAATTTTTTATTGAGATCGTTGAGAAAAATTCTCGCATCTTCATTCGCGAAGCCACCAAGCTCTAAATAATGATTAGCATCTCTTTGAACTTCTTCAATTACATTTGTGGTTTTAGCACGCTTAATCAAAGTACTGTCTGCAGTTAAGCTGGCAATTTTCATAAATGTATCTAAAATGCGAGTCCGCTTGTCGCCTTTTGCGTTTTTTAAAAAAGGTAAGGCAACATCTTCAACGATCGGGTAGCCAGCTTCGGCTTCTTGGCGTGCACCACCTAAACCGTATTTTAGAAACTGCTTCTGACCAGCCGTTAATTTTTGGTTGTCATTTAAATTTTTAAAGTCATGTTCTACTAAACCGTGGGTCATTTGTCTAATGATGTCAAAAACATTGCCACCGTTTTGTTTAACATAGCTTTCGGCACAAGTGCAGATTCCAAGCGCAAAAATGGCACCTTTATGAGTGTTTATTCCATTAGTTGCTTGTGCCATTTCTTTTTCAGCAATTAAACCTTTTTCCCGCAATTTCGTAAACATTTTTGTTAAATCTGAATCTTGAAAATTATGTCCGACTTTTTCAGCTTCTTGCAGATAATTTTGTAAACTAATACTGCTATCGATGAACATGTAAATATCCATATCAGGATGAGAGCTATTGTCAATTGGATCGACTAGCCCAGGTTTTGGACCAGTAATAGCTTCATAAAATAGTGCACGTAAGGCGTTAGTTGAGATGTTTTTTTTCATAAAAATTTTGTCCTAATTTGATAATTATTTTTATTATGACAAAAAAAGTCCGACTTTTTCAAGTCGGGCTTAAATTATTTAGTTATGAAGTTGATTACACGAGTATATACTTCATCACGATTTTGGTGAAGTCCGTGGTCACTATCAGGAATTAAATGAAATTCATTGTTAGGGATTACTGCATGATAATGGCGAGAAGCATAGTTATTAACTATCTTATCTTTAGCTCCGTGCAAGATTAATGTTGGACCTTGATAAGTTCTTGCTACATCGTACATATTGATGAATTTTGCAGTTCTGAAGTACCAATCGTTTAATTTAAAATCTTTGAAGTCGATCTTTTCAGGAATGTGATTTGGATCATAATCAATACCCATACAAGTACCAATTCGTGCATCATCAACTAAAGTAGCAGCTGATGACATAATTACTAACTTATCTACTTTATAGGCATAGAATCCAGCCATCATGGATGAAAGTACTCCGCCTTGTGAGTGACCGATCAAGTATAAATGATCCAATCCTTTAAAATTGTCAAAGACATATTGAATGACAGCATGATAATCTTCGAGCTCGTTGTAGATTGACATGTTATCAAGTGGTCCTTCACTTTCGCCATGACCGTTAAAGTAAAAACGAACAGTAGCTAATCCTTTTTCTTGCAACTTTTCTGCAATTACAGGAAGTAAATCGTTAACCTTGGGATCCATCATCCCTACAAACCCATATGCTAAAATAGCAACGTCATATTTTGGAGTATCAGGAATTGAAACTTTGGCAGCAAGTTTTAATCCATCGCGCATAATAGTAATATCTTTTTCACTCATAATTTTTTTCTCCTAGTTTTCCAAATCTTGAATATTTTCTTTAGCACGCTTGTTTTGGTACCTTCTTACGATTGCAGCTAAAAGTACACCGATTAAACAAATTACAAAATTGAATAGAACAATTTCACGTGGTGCATTGATTCCACCTTTTGCGGTAATAATTGCAGCAATTTGAATAACGGCCCAGTTAGAAATACCATTTGCTAAACCAATTGCGGAAGTGGCAGTTGCTTTAAACGAAGGATAAAGTCCCGAAAGAAGTGAAACAGCCAATTGCATTAAGCCGCCTGCAGCAAACCAGCCCATTAATGCGGTAACTAAATATAGTAAAGCACCATTATGAATAAAGTAGGCCAAGAGAAGGGCACAGGCTGAAACAGCTGGATAAAGAATTAAGATAGTACTTTCTCTAACGCCCCTACTTACTATAAATGAAGTAAACAATACAGAAATTAGTGAAGTAATTGCATAAACTGATTGAAGTAACGCTGGGTTAGATAGGCCATAAAGTTTACCTAATTCTTGGTTAGTTTGAGTCCAGATCATGAAAACGGCAGTTGAACTAAAACCCATCAAAGCTAAAGCAATAGTTTCTCCGGTAATCTTGATTTTATCTCTTGAAAATTTTTTGGTTGAATTATCGGATTTTTGAGTATTACTTACTTGGTCGCCACCAACTTTAGGAAATGGTAATACGAAGCAAGCGATTGCGATAATGATGTAAGTAAGAGCTAAACTATTAAATGCTATTGAGAATGAAATATGGCTTGCAGCTAGGGCAACAATTATAAATGGCAAAATAAATTGTCCTAAACTTACAAAGAACTTTGTCAACAATGTAACTAAGGAGCGTTTATCTGGATATGCATCCATCATTGAAGGTGTCCACGCAGCATTAGTAAATGAATTGGCGACACCACCAGCGATACCAGCAAAATATGCTATTCCCATGTTAGGTGCATGGAGCATACCAAATGCAAAGACTGCCCATAATATAGATGAAATGATAGCAGATGAACGTCTACCAAAGCGGTCTGAAATAATACCAGTGAATAAGCTAGCAACGATTCCTCCTATACCAACAGCAGAGTTTACGGTTAAGACAGATGAAATATTACTTCCTTGTCCCCAAACTTGTGCTAATTGAACTTTATATTGTGCAGTAATTGACATATCAATCCCACAGAGTAGGAATGATAGATAAACCGCTACAGCAGTAGATAAATAATTACGTTTCTTAATATCCATAGTAAAACCTCCGAGGTTTTTAACGTTGTGCTTTTTGAACAAGTTAAGAATACTTTGAAATCGCTTTCTAAAAAATAAGAAACGTTTCTTTTATTGATAGAATATTTTTATTAATTGATAGATATTATTGATCATTTACTATTGGTTAATAACAAAAATGTTACCGTCATAGTTTTTCCTATATTAATGCATATTTAGAGCAATAGATAGAATTTGTTTATTGAAATGATTGATTGATTTTATTGATCTATAATAGCGCTTTCAATATTATAAATTTAAATGTTATTAATTGATAAAAAATCAGAGGGGAAAACGATGCTTAATAAAAAATATAAACCAACTGCTGGGATACTTTATTTTGGAACGATAATGCTGGGCATTAGCATGTCAATCTTAGCGCAGTATAAAGCGGATTTTGCAAGTCTTTGGCATACAGATTTAGCTGGTGTGTTAAATGTTATTGCAGCTTCTGGATTAGGTGGAATTATTGCAGCATTAATAACTGGTCAGTTTTCAGATCATTTTGGTAGAAAGAGTTCTGCTGTTATAGGTCATGTTATTCAGTCTCTTTATTATTTTGGTCTTTTATTTTCACCTAATTTAACGGTGGCATATATTATGGCATTAATCGGTGGAGGTTTTGGTAATGGTTTTATTAATGCGGGATGCTCACCAACTTTAATTGAAATTTTTCCCAAGAATTCATCTGTTGCGAACTTAATGACTAAGTTTATGATTAGTATTGGTCAATTTCTTTTACCAATCTTCATTTTAATTTCTAGCACTACTGGAGCAGGATATCGTGGTATCTTCATTTCAGCTGGAGCTGTTTATATTGTTTTAGCCATCATTTTATTGTTTTTACCATTTCCAAAACCTGGCGAGGATATTAAGAAAAGTAACAATGAAACATTAAAGAAGCAAAAAGCTAAACTTAACTTAGGTTCAGTTGCTTTAATTCTTATTGGCTATACTAGTACGGCCGTTTTCTTTCTTTGGTTAAATACATTCCAAGAATTAGCCATCCAGGAAGGAATAAAGCAGCCAAGTGTTCTTCAATCTGTATATGCAGTTGCAGCTGCACTTTCCGTTTTGTTCAATTCATACATTGTTAAACACGGTGTAAAAGAATCAACTATTTTAACATGGTATCCAATTTGTTCTGCAATTGCATTATTGTTAGCTTTAATTATTAATCAAGGATGGATTTTATATATTGTTAGTGCAATGATTGGCTTCTTTGCAGCTGGTGGTTTGTTTCAATTAGCTGCAGCACTTTTAGCAAAAATGTATCCAAACCTGAAAGCTACTGCGATGGCTGCGGCCGGTTTTATGTCAATGCTTGCTAATATGACGATTGTTACTTTTGCTTCAGTAATTGTTAAAAATACCGGAGCAAACAGTCAAAAGTGGATTTTGGTTATGAATATCGTGGTTTGTATGTTTGGGGCACTGCTAGGTGTTCTCGTTAAAAAAGAAGCTACTAAAATCTATCGTGAAGATTAATAAGTAAGTTATCATAACTATAAGGAATAGTATGACTAGTGCCGAACGTTAAAACTAGTAAAAAAGTGTCTGAAGGAAATTTTCTCTAAAATAGAAAATACCTGAAAAAACTAAAAAATGATAAAATCCTATTAAATCTTGGTATTTTGATCACACCGTGATTTAATAGGATTTTTTGTGTATTTGTTATTTTAACTGTCAATTGATATTATTCATTTATTATTGTAAATAAACATTCTTAAAGTCATATGGAACCCCTGTAGGATTAAATGAGACGTTCTTAACATTTGTCTTAAGCAATTGAGGTTTTGCAACTTGAATAAGTGGAATAGTCCCTTGGTTTTTAATTAACACTTTTTCAGCTTCAACTAATCTATCCCAACGCTTAGTAGGATTATTTCCATAGACATTTTCAGATTCATTAAGAAGTTTGTTGAATTTGGCATTACTCCAACCGTTGTTAAGGTAACTGGAGCCTTTTTGGAAAACATCTAAAAAGTTAATTGGATCGCTGATAACCGCTTGCCAATTCTTAAGAGTGATTTCATAATTACCGGCAGTTTGGCGAGAAATAAGTTGAGTATATGGAATAGATTGAATTGAAATAGTTACACCTGGTAGGCGATCTAATTGACTTTGTAAGAATTCTGCGGTTTGCTTTGCTGCATCGTCATCACTTACGAGTAAAGTTACATTGATTTTGGTGATTCCTGTTTCCTTGTATCCAGCATTTAATAATTTCTTAGCTCTTGCTAAATCGTAGCTGACACCACTTTTAACGTAAGCATCATCTTCAAAGGAGGTGCCAGTTTTAGGATTAGTTCCCATTCCAGATGGAACGAATCCTTTAGCTGGAATTGATCCGTCCTTTAAGACGTTATTTGTCAATTGCTTGCGATTAATAGCACTTGAAAATGCTTGACGAATTTTAAGGTTTTTAAATGCTTTTACTTTGTTTTGATTCAATTCAAGGCGACGGATTGCTGAAGCTAAACGAGCATGATAACCAGCTTTATTTTTATTTGCAGCTACTTGCTCACCGATTAAACCAGTTTCATCAACTTTGCCTGCTTGGAATAAATTGTAACTAGTAGTTGTAGAAACGCTAACTTGTTCATTTACTTTAGAAAGTTTAACTGATTTGGCATCCCAATATTTTGTATTCTTAACTAAACTCCAAGTTTTATTATTTCCATTCCATTTTTGTAAAGTAAATGGTCCAGAGGAAACTGTGTATTTAGCTTGGGTACCATATAATTTTCCATATTTTTGTACTACATTTTTATTTTGTGGGAAGAAAAGAGGCCAAGCTAATAAGTTTTTGAAGTAACTCAATGGACGGGTTAATTGAATTCTTAAATGATATTTAGAAATAGCTGTAACCCCTAAGCTTGAAGGGTTCTTTTGTCCTTTGTTAATAGCTTGAGCATTTTTTATTTGATATAAGTAAAAGGCCATTTGTGACTTGGTTGCAGGAGTAACGGTCCTTTGATATGAGTAGACAAAATCTTTTGCCGTTAACGGATCACCATTTGACCATTTAGCATTTTTTCTTAAGTAAAAGTCATAAGTCTTGCCGTGATTAGAAACAGAAGCTTTTGTTGCTAAAGATAGCTTAGGCTTATTATTTTTGTCCAAACGGTATAAGCCGTCACCAGTGTTTAATAAAGCCTGAAAACTAGTTGTGTCAGTAGCTAAAGAAGGATCTTGTGTAGATAATTGAGCAGTTTCTGACCAATTTAAAACTTGTTTTTTAGAATTAGTAGAATTGGAGCTAGAATTATTGCTGCAAGCTGCTAAGAGAATGGTGGAAAGACCGACGGTACTGATAGATAATAATTTTTTTGAAAAGTTCATTGATTAATTCCCCCTGTAGAATAGCGAAAATAAGCAATGAAAAAGAAAAACGCCTAACTAGATCAAATTGATCTAATAGGGCGTTAATAACGCGGTACCACCTATTGTTTATGGAAGTTCCACCTCAGTTCACGTACGGCTAAAAAGCGATACGTTACCGCGGTAGAGGGCGGACCCTGAATTTGCTAAATATCGCAAATTCACGCTCGAAGGCCATTTTCCAAAGTAGAGCCAATGTTTCATTTCACCAATTAGAAACTCTCTGAAAGAGGTGCTACAGTGTACTTTCCTTGTCATTGCTTAAATTCTAAATTAATGTTGAATTAATAATAATCTCATTCTAATGACTTGTCAACAGATTTTTAAGTCATATTTTAAATACGTGATTTTTAGAAAAAACAAACAATAAAAACATTCGGCCGATTGTAAAATGAAGTTGGACACTATGTCCTAAATTAAAAAAGGTCATTT
>NZ_AZFM01000046.1 GCF_001434335.1 Lactobacillus kalixensis DSM 16043 | reverse complement strand
GTAGAGCAAAGGATTGAAGCTCCTTGTGTCGGCGGTCCGATTCCGTCCCGCGCCATTGTCTGGAGGGCTAGCGAAGTGGCTAAACGCGGCGGTCTGTAAAACCGCTCTCTCTGAGTTCGGTGGTTCGAATCCACTGCCCTCCATTAATAGGGATATCGTATAATGGTAGTACATCGGTCTCCAAAACCGCTGATGTGGGTTCAATTCCTACTATCCCTGTTTACTCTTCATGGCGGAATTGGTGAAGGGGTTAACACACCGGTTTGTGGATCCGGCATACATGGGTTCGAATCCCATATTCCGCCCTAACATTGGGATATAGCCAAGTGGTAAGGCATTAGACTTTGACTCTAACATGCACTGGTTCGAATCCAGTTATCCCAATTTGTTAAACAAAATATGCTAATGGCGGTGTAGCCAAGTGGTAAGGCAGAGGTCTGCAAAACCTTAATCGTCGGTTCGAATCCGATCCCCGCCTTATAGTTAACTTGGTTAGCTGTTTAAAAAAATATTATGGCGGTGTGGCGGAATTGGCAGACGCGTCAGACTCAAAATCTGGTGTCCTTTTTGGACGTATCGGTTCGACCCCGATCACCGCTATTGTGTTAAACGATCTAGATATTTCTAGATCGTTTTTTTATTTTTTAAAGTATTGTCTAGATTTTTAATATAAATTGCCAAGCCTGGGCAGAATCTCTATAATACCAATATATGGAGGTATTTAGATATGAATATTGGTCTTTTCACTGATACTTATTATCCGCAGATAAGTGGTGTAGCAACTTCAATCAAAACATTAAAAGATGCACTTGAAAAACAGGGACATAATGTCTTTATTTTCACTACGACGGATCCACATATTAAAAGAGGAACAGTGGAACCTAATATTTTTCGTTTTAGTAGTATTCCGTTTGTTTCGTTCACAGATCGTAGAATTGCATTTAGAGGGCTTTTTGAAGCAACTAAGGTAGCTAAAGAAGTTAAGCTTGATATTGTGCATACCCAAACAGAATTTGCATTAGGGACTATTGGTAAATATGTTGCTCATCAATTGGAAATTCCTGCAATCCATACTTATCACACAATGTATGAAGATTATTTACATTATGTTTTAAATGGACACTTACTTCGACCATACCATGTTAAACAATTTACCAAAGGTTATTTAAAGAGTATGGATGGTGTGATCGCTCCAAGTAAACGTGTAGAGGCGTTATTGACTCGCTACGGAGTGAAAATCCCTATTAGGGTAATTCCTACTGGTGTGGATATTGAGGCTATGAATGGAGATATTCAACGCGACGTTCGTAAGGAGTTAGGTATTGATAAGAACGCACCAGTAATTTTAACTTTAAGTAGAATTGCTGCAGAAAAGAAAATAGATCATATTATAAATATCATGCCTGATTTAATTGAACAGTTTCCGGATATCAAATTAGTAATTGCTGGTGATGGACCAGATGTTGATATGCTTAAAGAACAAGTTGAACGACTTACTCTTGAAGATTATGTGATTTTTGCTGGAAATATCGAACATGGAGATGTTGGTAATTACTATAGAATGGCAGATTTGTTTGTTTCTGCTAGCGATACTGAAACGCAAGGATTAACTTATATTGAAGCTTTGGCTGCTGGCACTAGATGTGTAGTTTATGATACAGATTATACTGAGCACGTCTTTAATAGTAGCGATTTTGGAAAAGTATTTATAACTCAAAATGAAATGCTTCAAGAAATTATTGATTATTTAAAGCAAGATAGAATTGCAATTCCTGCAGAAAAATTGGAAAACAAGATAAATGAAATTTCTGCCGCTCATTTTGCTACAGAAGTACATAGTTTTTATGAGTATGTAATTAAAAATTATCAACAAAAGCAAGAAGAGGAAATAAATGATTAGAATTAATATGTTCTCACAAGCTGATTCTGTTAAGGGTCAAGGCGTGGGGTCAGCTTATAATGAATTAATTAATTTAATGCGCAAAGATTTAGTTGATGAATTTTATGTGACTATTAATAAATACGGCGCAAGCGATTTAACACATTATCATACAATTAATCCAACATATTACGTTAATAGTTTTTCACCAGCGCGTGGACGTAAAATTGGATATGTACATTTTTTGCCAGATACTTTGGAAGGCTCTATTAAACTTCCTGGTTTTGCAAAAAAATTTTTCTATAACTATGTACTTGATTTTTATAAACGAATGGATCAAATTGTTGTAGTTAATCCTATTTTTATTGATAAGTTGGTTAATTATGGCATTGATAAAGATAAAATTAGATATATTCCTAACTTTGTTTCAAAATCTGAATTTTATCCAGAGCCTCTTACTAAAAAGAATGCTTTCCGAAATGAATTAGGTATTCCTTTAGATAAGTTTGTCGTCTTTGGTGATGGGCAAGTTCAGGCAAGAAAGGGCGTGGATGATTTTGCCAAGATGGCAGAAGCTAATCCAGATGTCCAATTTATTTGGGCAGGTGGATTTTCTTTTGGCAAAATTACTGACGGTTATGATCACTTCAAAAAAATTGTAGATAATCCACCTAAAAATTTAACTTTTACTGGAATTATTGATCGTGAAAAGCTAGTTGATTATTTAAATATTGCTGATTTATTCTTACTTCCTTCACATGATGAATTGTTCCCAATGTCAGTTTTGGAAGCATTTAGCTGTGGGACGCCAGTTTTACTTAGAGATCTTGATCTTTATAAGGCGATTATTGATGGCTACTACATGAAGGGACAAGACTTTGAAGAGATGAATGCGCAACTTCAAAAGGTTTTAGATGATAAAAGCCTGTTGAAGAAGTATCAAGCACTTTCTGAAAAGGCAAGTCAAGAATATTCTGAAGAGCACTTAGCTCAGATTTGGAATGAATTCTACCATGAGCAATATCAGATAGGTAAAGAGTTAGGACAAATTCGCTAAATGAATAAAAAACACTTATGGGGTATTTTGATTGTTTTGGCAATCAGTTCCTTTGTACTTTATACAGATTTAAAATCTACACCATTTAATGAAATTATTGATGCTGCAAAAGAAATGAACTGGTTAGCCTTTAGCGCAATCTTTTTGTTGATGTTATTTTCCTTTGTTTGTGAAGCTGGGATTCTTGCTACATTGGCGAAACGAAAAGATGAGCCTAAACATAGCAAATGGTCATTTTTTAGAATTCCAATTATTCAATCCTTATTTAATGCTATAACGCCAATGTCAACTGGAGGTCAGCCTTCAATGCTGGCTGCAATGGTGCAAATGGGAATTGAAGGGGGAAGAGCAACTTCAATTCTTTTGATGAAATTTATCATTTATCAAATTGTTGTCTTTTTTGCTTATATTTTTACGATAGTTTTCGGTTTTCACATGGTAGCAACGAAGTTTGCTGGACTTGCTTTGTTTATTGTGATCGGCTTACTGATCCACGTTTGTTCAACACTATTTTTGTTAGCAATCATGTTCGCTTATAATTGGACGAAAAAAGCAACTAACTGGTTGATGAATTTACTTGCCAAGTTTATTAAGAAAGAAACAGTTGAAAAATGGCGCAGTGCAACAATGGAAAAAATTGAGACTTTCTACGCAGAAAGTCAGAAACTTAAAAAAGAAAAAAAGAAGCTAATAGTCGCAAGTTTATTAACACTTCTTCAACTACTATGCTTTTATTCAGTTCCATTTATGGTTTTGCAAGCTTTGAATGTGCATGCTTCTTGGCTTGCAGTTACACAAATGAACATCATGATTATTATGTTTATGGCAATTATTCCTATTCCTGGAGCATCAGGTGGAGCGGAATATAGTTTTCAAACTTTGTTTTCAACCTTTGTTTCTTCACATGGTGCACTTATCCTTGGAATGTTCTTATGGCGTTTTGCAACATACTTCTTCGGAATGATTTTAGGAATTTTTGGTTGGATTTTTAAACCTAAAAAAATCAAAGAACCACAGAATGATTAATTTTTTATCAAGAAGATTCTTGTATCGATGTTCAAGTAGTATGATTGGATAGCGTATAGGGGGAAAGAAATGTCACGTATCAAATCATTTTGGCAGTGGCTTACTCATGAAAAAATAGGGTTCTTTACTATTGTATTAGTATTATTTTGGTTAAAGACTTATTTTATTTATCTAACCAAATTTAACTTAGGTGCAGTAGGACCAATGCAACAATTCCTATTGTTACTGAATCCTATTCCTTCAGGGATGCTGCTTCTTGGAATTGGGCTGTTCTTTAAAGGCCGAAAATCATATTGGATTACGATAATTATCGACTTTTTGCTAAGTTTGTGGTTATTTTCTAATATTCTGTATTACCGCGAATTTTCAAATTTCTTATCTTTTTCTATCATCAAAACGTCAGGTTCTACTTCAGATAATTTAGGCAAAAGTATTGCTGGAATTACTTTAGGAAGCGACTTTTTGGCTTTTATTGATGTAGCGATTGTTATTATCTTGCTTTTGACAAAAGTAATTAGAATTGATATTCGTCCATTGAAGATTAGGGTTAATTTACTAATTGAAGCTTTAGCACTCAGTTTAATGGGCTTAAATTTAATGATGGCTCAACATGATCGCTCAGGCTTGTTGACACGAACTTTTGATAACAATTATATTGTTAAATATTTAGGTATTAATGAATACGCCGTTTATGACGGATTTAAAACAGCTCAGGCAAGTGCACAGATGGCAAAGGCTAATGTTGATGATCTTCGATCAGTCAGACGGTATTTAAAAGCAAATTATGTTAAACCTAATCCAGCTTATACAGGAGTAGCAAAGGGTAAAAATGTGTTGGTTATTCATCTTGAGAGTTTCCAGCAATTTTTAATCGATTACAAGTGGAAAGGTAAAGAAGTTACTCCAAACTTAAATAAGATTTATCATGCTAAAGATACAATCAGTTTTGATAATTTCTTCAATCAAGTTGGTCAAGGTAAAACTTCTGATGCCGAGATGATGTTAGAAAATTCGATTTATGGCTTGCAATCAGGTTCTGCCATGTCTAGCTATGGGACTTCAAACACATTTGAAAGTGCACCAGCAATTTTGCATCAAAGAGACGGTTACACTACTGCAGTAATGCACGGCGGAGAGGGATCGTTCTGGAATCGTAATAATGCATATAAGTCTTTTGGTTATCAATATTTCATGCCTTTGTCATACTATGATAATAAGCCTGGTTACTACATTGGATACGGTATTAAAGATAAGCTCTTCTTTGATCAATCAATTAAATATATTGAGCGTTTGCCACAACCATTTTATTTGAAAATGATTACGGTTTCTAATCACTATCCATATGAACTTGATAAGAAAAATCAAACAATCCCTAAAACAAATACTGGGGATGAAACCGTCGATGGCTACGTTCAAACTGCTCATTATCTTGACCAAGCTATTGGTGAGTTAATGCGCTGGATGAAGAAGACCGGTCTTGATAAGAATACCCTAGTAATGTTTTATGGTGACCACTATGGTATTTCTGGTAATCACCATAAGGCGTCAGCTCAACTTCTTAAAAAAGATTCATTCAATGATTTCGATAATTTAAACTTCCAAAGAGTTCCTTTGATGTTTCATATGAAAGGTTTAAAGGGAAAAATTGACCATACTTATGGTGGTGAAATCGATGTTTTACCAACATTGCTGAACCTGTTAGGCATTAGTGATAAAAATACGATTCAATTTGGACATGATTTATTAAGTAAAGATGCTCCACAGCTTGTGGTACAACGTAATGGCGACTTTATTACACCAGAATATGCAAAAGTTACAGGTGATTATTATTACACTAAGACTGGGGAAGAAATTAAACATCCTGATAAGAAGTTAAAAGAGAAATTAACGTCGTTATCTAACCGGGTAACAACTCAATTATCATTATCAGATCGTGTAATTAATGGCGACTTGTTACGTTTTTATAAGCCGTCGTGGTTTAAGAAGGTTAAGGTAAAGGATTACAACTATAATAAAGAAGAAAGTTTAAAGAAGTTATTTTCAGACAACAATAAAACTTCGCTATGGTATAAGAATCATAAGAAGTCAACACAGTCCAAATTTAAGACTGATGCACCTGAATTGAAAAATAAATCTGCAAAGAAGTAGATTTTGTGATAAAATTGATCAGTAACGTATCCGAGTATTGGAGGCAGCGCATTGTATAATATATTTATGACGCTCATCATCATTGTTTCTATCTTAATAATCATTGCAACATTGATGCAGCCACAAAAGCAACAAGATGCATTGAACGCTCTTTCAGGCGGTGCAGTTTTTAGTGGCCAAACCAAGAAACGTGGTTTTGAAGCATTTATGGAAAAAGTTACCGCAGTCTTATTGGTTTTATTTTTCGTATTAGCTATTGTTTTAGCTTATATGTCTTCAAAATAAAGTTTGTACCTCCCGATCTTAGTCGTTGGGAGGCTTTTTTTTAATAAAATTTAGAAACGGAGTTTAACTAGATGGCACAAAACGAAAAAATCTTGGCCGGCGTTTTAGAAATTTTTCGCCATAATCCGCAAAAACAATTTCGTGTAGATCAAATTGAAAGAATGGCCAGACGTGATCGTTTAGGCAACTTTACAGAATTAATTAAAGCTTTATCTTATTTAGAACATGAGAAAAAAATTATTACAGATGGTAAAGGACAATATCAATTAGCTCAGGAAAATACCGTTGTTGAAGGGGTATTTAGAGCAAATGATAAGGGCTTTGGCTTTGTACGTCTTGATGATGAAGATGCAGATGATGTATTTATTCAAAAAGACTATACCAACTATGCAGTCGATGGTGATCGAGTAAGAGTGAAGATCACTGCAGGTGGCAATCCATGGAATGGTAAAGGACCTGAAGGTCAAGTAACCGAAATTATCGAACGAGGACTTGAAAGTTTAGTTGGTGAATTTCATCCATTAACCGATGAACAAGTTAAACTTAGCCATTTTATCGGTTATGTTTTAAGCAATAATAAGAAATTACATAACTACCGGGTTTATGTCAGTGAAAATGGTCTTATTCCTCAAATGGGTGATATGGTTAAGGTATCAATCAAGGATTACCCAGACAAAAATAATCCTGATTCAATGACCGGTGCCATTATTGATGTAATTGGTAACAAGAATGATCCAGGCGTTGATATTATGTCAATTGTTGCTGCTCATGATGTTCGGACTGAATGGCCTGAAGATGCTATGAAACAAGCAAATGCTATCCCTGATCATGTTACTGAAGAAGATAAAAAAGGCAGAATAGATATCACTGATCAACCAGCTGTCACTATTGATGGGGATGATTCCAAAGACTTTGACGATGCCGTTGTTTTATGGAAATTACCTAATGGAAACTACCATTTAGGGGTACATATTGCCGATGTATCTCACTATGTAACTGAAAATACACCTTTAAATGAAGAAGCATTTAAGCGTGGTAACAGTACTTACTTGGTTGACCGCGTAATTCCAATGTTACCTTTTAGATTATCAAATGGTATTTGTTCATTGAACGAAGGAGTAGAACGTTTAGTTTTATCATGTGATATGGAAATTACCCCTGAAGGTGAACGGGTAAACTACAAAATCTATCCTTCAGTTATGCGTTCGCATGGTCGAATGACTTATAACAAGGTTAACAAGACTCTTGCTGGTGAAATGGATGGCCTTGAAGATAAGTATGTTAAATTACGCCCAATGCTTGAAGAAATGGCCGATTTGCATAATATTTTGTACAAAAAACGCCATAAACGTGGAGCGATCGACTTTGAAGAACCAGAAGCAAAAATTGTTGTTGATGAAAAGGGCAAACCAGTTGACATCGTTTTGCATGAACGTGGTACGGCCGAAAAGATGATTGAATCATTCATGTTAATGGCTAATGAAACGGTGGCGGAAGATTACTTTAGAAAGCATGTGCCATTCTTATACCGTGTTCACGAAACTCCAGATGCTGAAAGAATTAAGAACTTCTTTGAGTTTTGTAGTGCGTTTGGTTTAAATATTAAGGCGGATCCTAATAACGTTAAGCCTATTGATTTGCAAAAAGTAGTTTCTAAAACAGAAGGAACGCCTGAAGAAGCGGTAGTTCAAATGATGATGCTTCGTAGTTTAAAGCAAGCTCATTATTCTGAAGAAGATTTAGGACACTTTGGTTTAGCAGCTCAATATTACACTCACTTCACATCACCAATTCGTCGTTATTCAGACTTAATGGTTCATAGAATGATTCACGAATACGCCGATCAAGGAATGGGTGATGATGTACAAAAGCATTTTGCAAGTTATTTACCAGATGTTGCAGAACAAACTTCTACTCAAGAAAGAGTATCAATTGATACTGAACGTGAAGTAAATGATTTGAAGATGACCGAATATATGGCTGACCAAGTTGGTCAACACTTTGAAGCAGTTGTTTCTTCAGTTACTAGTTTCGGGATGTTCATTCAACTTCCTAATACCGTTGAAGGTTTAGTTCATATTTCTAATTTAGATGATGATTTCTATAGTTTTGATGAAAAGACTTTAACTTTAACTGGTCGCGGAACACACAAGCAATATAAGATTGGGATGCCGATTAAGGTAACGCTTATTAATGCTAATGTTGAACAACACCAACTTGACTTTGAAGTCTATGATCCCAATGCTCCCAAGCATAAACACAATGATCGAGGGATGAATAATAAGCGTCGTGGCAATCGCGGTTTCCGTAATGATCATGGTCGTCGTAATGGCAACTTCCGTGAAAATAGGAACAGAAATCAACGCCGTGGTAATTCACGTAGATCAAAATAGACATTAGGGTGATTTTTGATGAAAGAAAATACTGAAAATCTGTTAGCACAAAATAGAAAAGCACGTCATGATTATTTCATCAAGGAAACTGTTGAAGCCGGGATTGCTTTGACTGGTACAGAAATTAAATCAGTTCGTGCACGTAGAATCACTCTGAAAGATGGGTATGTTCAGATTATCAATGGTTCTGCATTCTTAGAGAATGTGCATATTAACGAATATAAGCAGGGAAATCGCTATAATCATGATCCGCTCAGACGTCGGCGCCTTTTGCTCCATAAGAGCGAAATACGGCGTTTAGCAAAGGCACAAGAAGAAAGAGGGATTACTATCATTCCCCTTAAAATGTATCTTAAACACGGCTTTGCTAAGGTGCTTATTGGAGTAGCACAAGGTAAAAAGCAATATGATAAAAGAGAGACGATCAAGAAGCGAGATCAAGATCGCGAATTACGTCGTAAATACAAAATTTAAAAAGTGTAGGAAGTTTTTCTACACTTTTTTATTTTAAAAAAATATCTAAAAAGTCAAGTGTATCAAGGGGTTAAGGGTGCTCAGAGAAAAATATTCAGAAAATTTTTCAAAAAACTATTGTAAAGTTTTAAATATCTTGATATATTCTATCCAACTTGATAACACTAAATGCATTTCTTAATAACACTAAAAAGGGATGTAATTGGTAACACTAATGTAGGATGTACTTAATAGCACATTTAGGAGGATGTACATGGTAAAAACTTGCTCATTGTTAGATCTTAGAGAAAGTTTGAATGCTAGTGGAGGTAAAAAATTTAAAGTTACGACATTTTGCAAAATTATAGAAATGGATCGTAGCGTTTTTTACTCAGTCTACAAGAACGGTAGCCGTGATTTATTTGTTTCAGTAATTGAAATTGAAATAAATAAGCACTTTATGAAGGCTCAAAACAATAGTAAGGTCGATAGTGGACATATTATGGATTCGATTATTCTTCAAATTAGGAATAATTGGAAAATATATCGATGGATGTATGAGTCTCTTAACTATGAAGGTTTGGCTTACGTTCGTGAAAATCTCATTGACTGTATTTTCCGTAATTTTCAGGATTACGCTTTTAATCGAAAGGGTATTTCTAAAAATAGGTTGAAGCCAATAGTAAATTGTATTTACAGTCAATTATTTGATTGGACAATAAATGGTTGTGAAGTTGCAACAGTAGAAATTCATGCAGCTTTAAAGCAATTTGTCCCAATGCTTGAAGGTCATCGTTGTGATGCGGACCTTATGTGGTAAAAGGGCAAGATTCAGTAAGAATCTTGCCTTTTTTCGTTTTTTTCAAAAAAATATAAAAAATTTTTTGAAATTTCTTTGGATAAAGTTCGAGTATCGCGAACATCTTAAGTATCCTAATTTAAGATACTTAAGATACTTGAAGTAAATTATGATTAAAGAGCTAAATAATGGCACTAAAGATGACAAATAACGAACGAAAAGAAGGATTTGACGAAAAGAGAAAGAGTGTGTAATATATTTAACTGTC
>NZ_AZFM01000045.1 GCF_001434335.1 Lactobacillus kalixensis DSM 16043 | reverse complement strand
TGAATCAATTATCCCGTCGGATAATTAATTCACTATTAAGCTTAGAATGTTTTTATTCAGATTTTTTAAGTAAAACTAGCAAAATCACGGTCGCAATTGCCATAAAGATAAATGACAACCAACCCAAATTTGCCAAGCCGAAGTACTTAAGCGTTTGTCCAGCGATCGGTGAACTTACCGCTACACCAACATTCCAGAAGATGGCGTTAAGTGTTGAAGCCAGCATAATTGCTTGCGGATACTTCTTGGTTGAAACATCAAGGAAGTAAACTTGCAGTGGCGTACCGAATAGGTACAAGCTAAAGCCTAGGACGCATAACATTGCAAACCCAGTCCACTTATTTTGCATCGATAAGCTGAAGAATGCCAATAAGACTAAGTTAATCAAATAGATCGGCAACAAGTTCTTCATTCCGCTGCGAGAAGCGAGCCAGCCAGAGAATTGATTGGCAAGAATTGCACACACACCAAGGAAAAGCAGAATCCAGATTAATTGACTTAATGTAAAGCCTAAAGTTTGAGTGATGATCGGTCTGATGTAAGTGTAGTAGCCATAAATTGCGCCGGTAGAGAAGATATCAAGAATAATTCCGAGCCAAATGTTTTTATCTTTGAATAAAACTAATTGATCGTGATAATCACCTTGGCCGCCTTTTAAGTTTTTAGGCAGAATCGTGAAAGTAACGATGGTTGCTAAAACAGTGATGACAGTAACCATGATAAAGGCATCTTGCCAGCGCCAATGATCAGCAATGAAACTTCCAAGTGGAACACCGACAACAGAAGCAATGCTAAAGCCAGTATAGATCCAAGCAACGGTCATTGATCGCTGTTTTTTGCTTGAAGATAATTGGTAGGCGATAACTGATAATAGTGATTCAATTAGTCCAGCTACCGATGCAGTGATCACTCTTGAGATTAGCAGCCAAGTAAATGACGGTGCAAAAGACGATAGAATCGTTCCACCTAAGAAGATCAATAGCAGTGTAACTAATAGGTAGTATTTGTGAAAATGATTGGTGACTAATGCCAAGATGGGTGTTGCGATTGCATAAGTCCAAGCGAAAATTGATACTAGCCAGGAAATTTGGGTCAATGATTCGTTGTAGGACTTAGCAATTAATGATAGATTTCCGACAACCATGAATTCGTTACATCCCAGCATAAAGGCGATGAGCACGAACATCGCAGTCAAGATATGAAATTTGTGTTTACTTAATGCCATTTTTACTCTCCGTATTTCCTATTCATCTGCTTCTTCCCATTTTTCTTGAATTTCTTCAATCACTGGCATTAAGCGGTCGCGATTTTTCTTCAAAAAGCATGCATAAAATTGCTGCTTGGCAACCTTATCTTCAAGTGGCTTGAAAATTCGATCACCTGGTAAATTAAGTCCCCATTGAGAAAACTGGGTGAGGTTGGTAGTGAAATATGGCAGTGATGAATAATTCAGTAAGGTGGAGTATTCAGTCGAATCAGATTGGAAGATGATGTTAGCGTTAGGGATGTTGTCATGATATAGCTGCTCCCAAAAACCAATGTTGTATGGTGACAAAATGGTCTTACCTGATAAGGACTTGAACCATAATTTGTCTTCCTTAGCCAAATCAGAATCTTTTGTCAAGTTCACGCCCATCACTTCAGTTCCTAAATAAATAGAAGTAATATCATGATCTTCTAAGTCTTGGTTGAGCAATAGACAAGTGATTTTCTCACCAGCTAATTGTTGTTCAAAATGATCTAACACCCGCTCATCCTTAACGATCACATTCGGATCTTGGATCACATTCGTCACAATCGTAGGACCTGGGGCATTGGCTGCCATGACGATAGTAGTCTGATTTCTTTCATATTATTTAACATCTTTTGAAAAATCTAGGTTGCTATCAAGCAGTTTTTTAGCTTGCCGAACTGCGTATTTCCCGGTTTCTGTGAGTGTGATTTTATTTGGCTCACGGTGAAAAAGCTGTACGCCTAATTCGTCTTCAAGTTTTTTAAGTGATCTAGTCACGGAAGGCTGAGTAAGTCCCAACTTTTCTGCAGTTTTGGCCACCGTACCCATTTCGGCATAGGTAACCAGTTCTTCTAATAGGTAGAATTCAATCATTTTTTTGCCTCACAGTATAAATTAAATTTATCCTAGCATGAAAATCTTTGAATTTCCACAGTCTGATAACGACTATATAATTATTTTTGAAAATTGATCGAACGAGAAAGGAAATAATTATGGCTAAAATTGTGATCTTAACTGGTTCACCTCATAATCCAGGTACTTCAAAGCAACTGGCCGACGCTTTTGAACGTGGTGCTCGCGAAAGTGGCAATGAAATTTATCGTTATGATGCAGGTCTTCAAGGCTCAGACGCCCCACATTATTTACAACTTGAAAAAGCTCCGGGCATGGAAGTCGGGATTCCAGATAATGATATCGTTGAAAAAGAAGTTATTCCTAAGCTGCTTGATGCGGATATTGTTGTTTTAGTTTCATCAATGTATTATTTCGGAATTAATGCTCAACTTAAGACAGTAATTGATCGCTTCTATGATTATAATCACGAACTTAAGGATAAAAAATCGGTTATATTAATCAGTGGATATGGTAGTCAAGAAGATATGTCTGCAATTAAAATGCATATGAAATTGCTTCAAGATTATATGCGCTGGCCAAGTGTTGGTGAAGTCTATGCAGATGATTCTTGGAACCAAACCAAATTACAAAAACATGTACAAGAAGCATACGAAATCGGTAAGAGTATCAAATAGAAGTTTTTAAAAAGGAGATCAGGGTTATGAAGGATGCAAGATTTGAAGAAGCAGGTAAGATGACTGTTGTTGACTCACCAAAGCCAACAATTCAACAAGATGATGATGTAATTATTAGAGTAGTTAGAACCTGCGTGTGTGGTTCAGACTTATGGTCATACCGTGATACTGACAACACTCAAGCTGGTTCAGAAAACCCAGGTCATGAAGGATTGGGTGTTGTTGAAGAAGTAGGTGGCGCCATCACTACTGTTAAGCCAGGTGATTTTGTCATTATGCCATTTACTCACGGATGTGGTCAATGTCGTGCCTGCCGCGCCGGCTTTGATGGTGTTTGCATGAACCATAATGATAACTTCAGCTTTGGGAATCAGGCTGAATACTTACGCTTCCAACACGCACAATGGTCACTCGTTAAGGTTCCAGGTAAGCCTAGCGACTATAGCGAAGGAATGCTTAAGTCACTTTTGACATTGGCAGATGTTATGTCAACTGGTTACCACGCAGCTCGCGTTGCTAATGTTAAGGAAGGCGATACTGTTATTGTCTTAGGTGACGGTGCTGTTGGTTTGTGTGCAATTATCGCTGCTAAGATGAGAGGCGCTAAGAGAATTATTTCTACTAGTCGCCACCCAGATCGTGAGGCTTTAGCCAGAGAATTTGGTGCTACTGAAAACATCGCAACTCGCGGTGAAGAAGGTATCAAGGAACTTTTGGCAGCTACTGACGGTGGTGCCGATGCCGTTCTTGAATGTGTTGGTACTGAAATGTCTAGTGATGAAGCATTGAAGGTTGGCCGTCCAGGTTCAATTATTGGTCGTGTTGGTTTACCTCATGGTTCAAAGATTGATCCAGCTCAAACTTTCTACCAAAACAAGATTTTAGCTGGTGGCCCTGCATCAGTAACTTCATACGACAAGCCACTTTTGCTTGATGCTGTATTGAATGGTGAAATCAACCCAGGTAAAGTCTTCACTAAGACTTACACATTGGATGAAATCGATCAAGCTTACAAGGATATGGACGAACGTCGCACCATTAAGTCATACATCAAGGTAAGTGACTAATTTTAGAAAAATAAGTAAAGCAATCTCTTATATAAGTTAAAATTTTCGAAAAATCTAAAAAATTAACTTATAATTAATAAGCAGATTGCTTTTTTTGAAAGTAGGTAACATATGAATAAACATCCAGAATTTTTACTTAATAAAATTAATGGTCCAGAAGACTTAAAGAAGTTAAACGTGGACCAAATGAATCAATTGGCTGAAGAAATTAGAACTTTAATTCTTGAAAAAGATGCCGCTGAAGGTGGGCACTTGGGTCCGGACTTGGGGATTGTTGAAGCTACAATTGCTTATCACTATGTCTTCAACGCTCCAAAGGACAAGATTGTCTGGGATGTTTCTCACCAAACTTATCCGCATAAGATGCTAACGGGTCGTGCTCTTGCTTGGCTTGATCCAGATCATTATGAAGATGTAACGCCATATACTAACCCTGATGAAAGTCCATATGATTACTATGCTGTGGGGCATACTTCCACTTCTATTGCATTAGCTACAGGGATGGCTAAGGCCCGTGACTTAATGGGTGGTCATGAAAACATTATGGCCTTAATCGGTGATGGTTCAATGACTGGTGGCCTTGCTTATGAAGGTTTGAACAACGCAGCTATTGAAAAGCATAATTTAGTCATTGTAATCAACGATAACCAAATGTCCATTGATGAAAACGTTGGTGGTTTGGTAACTGCACTTAAGAAGCTTCGTGATTCAAACGGTGAAACTGAAGAAAATCCATTTAAGGCAATGGGCTTTGACTACCGTTATGTTGCTGATGGTAATAACGTTGAAGATATGATTAAAGCTTTTGAAGGCGTGAAGGATGTTGATCACCCAATTGTTTTACATATCAATACTTTGAAGGGTAAAGGTTATCAACCAGCAATTGATAACGAAGAAGCTCACCACTGGGTACTACCATTTGACCTTAAGACTGACAAGACAACAGCTCCAATGCCAGAAGGCCCAACCGCAAGCTCTGTAGCTCTTGATGTAGTGAAGAAGCATATTGAAAATAATGAAAAGATCATGGCAATCAATGCAGCAATTCCTGGTGTATTTGGCCTTGATGAAATTAAGAATAAGTACCCAGATAACTATACTGATGTTGGTATTGCAGAACAAGAATCTGTCGCTTTTGCGTCTGGTTTTGCTAAAGAAGGTGCAGTGCCAGTATTGTTTGAAAATTCAACCTTCTTGCAACGCGCCTTTGACCAATTGTCACACGATGTTGCCGCAAACGACTTGCCAGTTGTGATGCTTGTTGCTGGCGGTGGAATTTCTGGAACAAGTAAGACTCACCTTGGTATTTTTGATCAAGTGATGGTTTCAAACTTACCTAACTGGATTTATCTTGCTCCAACAACTTTGAATGAAGAAAAGGCAATGCTTGAATGGGCGATTAAGCAAAGAAAGCACCCAGTTGCAATTAAGATGCCAACTAAGCATGTTGAAGTGGGACCGGAAGTTGCCGCTGACTTTGATGAGATCAAGTATCAAGTTAAAGTTGGTAAAGATATCGCAGTTTTAGCGTTGGGCGATTTCTATGGATTAGGTGAAAAGGTTGCTGCGGAAACTGGTGCAAGTTTGGTAAATCCTGTTTCAGCTAATATTTTGGATAAAGCTGCTTTAGATAAATTAGTTGAGGAAAACAAAGTTATCGTAACTTTAGAAGATAATGTTCTAAGCGGCGGCTTTGGTGAAAAGGTCGCTTCATATCTTGGCGATCGCGATGTTAAGGTTTTGAATTACGGCCAAAAGAGAGTCTACACTGATCAAGTTCCACTTGAGAAGATTTATGAAGAAAATCGTTTGACTGTTGATCAGATTGTTGAAGATATTAAGAGGAATTTGTAATTAGAAGATAAGAATTAAAGAAGGCCTGGTTTTTGTGTGAAATCAGGTCTTCTTTATTTATTATGTATCGTATTTATGTAAATTATGTTTTTCAATTAATTGAATTATCTTTTTAGCGTATTCAGGGTCCGTTGCGTAACCACCTTTTTGCAAAGCTTTTGCAGCATCACGATAATTCTTAGTATTTCTGACTTGAGCATAACGATTAGGTTGATCTGAAGTCCCGTTAACAATTAATTGTGTATGTGCACGAACAGAATCTTCCCAACTGTTATAAACGCGAAAATTTTGCCTAACATGAACTCGTTTACCATTAACATATTCGTCGGTGTACAAACTGACTTTTTGAGGGTTTTCTCCAGCTTTGACGCCAAACAAGTTGTTGTATTTAGATGCTAATTTGCTTTTGCAATCGATCAGCTTCGACGCAGTTAAATTATCGTTGAATTATTTCTAAATTATATTTTAAAATTTGATGATCCATCAATCTAATATGTATGTATAATAGTCTTTAAAATAAGAAACATTGGAAGAAGGATTAATATGAAATTTGAAAAGATATTAGTTGGATCAATGTTATTAGCTGCAAACATTGTTGCTGTTACAACTACGCCAAATGAAGTTCATGCCGCGACTGTAACGAAAAATGTTGCAGAATCTGTAAGTACTAATCAAGGTGTTACGAGAGAACAAGCCATAAAGGAAGGGCAAAGTTTATCTAGTTCCGTTTTCACAAAAGCAGATCAATATATTGTTATTCAAAATAACCAGTATGTAATAAAACCTACTACAAATTGTGATTTAACAAATTCTGAAATTGAAAAAATTCAAGATATCTTGAGCGTTTTTAATAAGATGGCAGCAGAAAACAATACCGTTCTAATTCCAAGTAATGATGGATTATCTCCATTTGTTTCATTTGCTCGTAGAAGTCATAAAAGAGATATTGTAGCTTATGGTTCTAATGGTTATTGCTGGCGCGATAGACATGGCAACTTCCATTACACAGTTACCAAAAGCATAGGTCAGGCAACCTGGGATACCATTGTAAATGGCTGGGGAACAACTGATGTTGGCTAAAAGAAGATGATAATTTATGAAAAAAAAAGAAGATCCAGAAATTGAATTGCTTAACCGTGTAACCGACTTATTAATGGATGAAAATACTACACCAAGAGAACGTCAAATTTTATTAGAAGCTAAAAGAAGATTAGAAAAAAGAGTTATGCTCTCTAATATTGTTTGGCACTTAAAAACAGAATTAACACCGTGGGCAATGAAAAGTCAGTTATCAAAAGGTGTTGGAAAGCTATATTGCGATATCGTAGCCGGCAACATTGGTAGCTCCGGTACGTTCAGAACTGGAATTGGTATTGGTGCCATTTATGGAGGATTTTTTAGATAGTTCTAAGGAAGAAATTGCAAAATCTATTAGATCACGATCCGTACCATATAAAACAGACAGTTAAAATATATAAAATGGAATAATTTGTAAATAGAAGATAAGCGATAATAAAGACCTGGTTCTGATGAATCAGGTCTTTTATTTGGCTTATGCATCGTATTTGTGTAAATTGTGTTTTTCGATCAATTGAATTACTTTCGAGGCATATTCAGGATCAGTTGCATAACCACCTTTTTGTAAAGCTTTTGCTGCTTCGCGATAATTCTTTGCATTTCTGACTTGTGCATATCGGTTTGGTTGGTCCGTTGTTCCATTTACAAGTAGCTGTGTATGAGCATTGATAGAATCTTCCCAACTATTGTAAACACGGAAGTATTGTTTTACATGAATTCTTTTACCGTTTACATATTCACTGGTGTACAAACTAACTCTTCGTGGGTTTTCTCCAGCTTTGACGCCAAACAAGTTGTTGTATTTAGATGCTAATTTGCTTTTACCCTAATTGGATTCAAGAGCAGCTTGGGCAATGGTGATACTTGCTGAAATCTTGTAATTCTTCTGATCTTCTTTAGCCAGTGGCGCAATTTTCTTAATGAATTGCTTATTAGATATGTCAGTTGAATGCTGTTCAACTTTTTCAGTGGGCTTGTTTTGATTAGAGGATATTGCTAGGCCGATAATTATTAGAAAAATTGATATCGCACCGATTATCATACTGTTTAAATTCTTAATGTTTGATTTCATATTCTTTCCCTTTAGATGATTAAGTAGCATATTTTAACGTAATAGGATAGCCAAAGAAACTAAAGTTTAGCTAACGATTTTCTTTATATTTCTTTAATTTAGTACTCATCTGTGAAATAATCTTAAATATCTTACCATTCACCCGCAAAACATAACCATTGACCGCGAAATCAGTATTTTCAATAAATTCTCGACTATACTCATTATTGAAAGGAGCGAAGAAATGAAAATTAAATTTAATATTGATAGTCAATTACCTGAAGAAAGAGCAGAATTTTGGTTACACAAGATGACTGACAAGATGCAAAGAATTGCGAAAGATCTATCATCAGATTCTGATTCACTCTGGTGCTATCAAGAAGACAATGTAATTCCAGTTTCTTTTGATCAAATTATGTTGATTGAAGTGGTAGCTGATAAGACTTATGTCTATACGCTAGCAGAGCAATTTGAGTACAAAGAGCGTCTGTATAAAGTTAAAGAGCAGTTGCCATATGATTTTTTCACTGCTTCGCGCAGTAGCATTATCAACTATCATCAGATTGATCATTTAGAGATGGTTGAAGGTGGGAATATTGATGTAATTTTGAAAAATGAACGTAGAGTTCAGATTTCTAGACGAAGAATTAAGGATTTGAAAGCGAGGTTAGGGTTATGACAAAGTTTTTATCATATGTAGTAACGGGATTATGTGGTGTTGGTATTGGAGCGCTTTGGTTTTTAGTTAGGTTCTTAATGGCTACAACCGAATTGCATACGACTGTAACGATTTCATTAGCAGATGTATTGCTGTTCGTATTTATCTCAGCTTTAATTGGTGTTGCCTTTCGCTTGGCTAGCCTCATCTTTGCCAAGGAAAACTGGTCACTTAGAAAGCAAATTATTGTCAACTTTTTAGTTTTATTCATCCCTTGGACCCTATATTTTTTCATGGTTAACAATTTTGTGTTTAGTATCAAGACATTATTAAGTGCTATCGTTCAATTCATTGTGATGTATGCAATTGGATATGGTTTTTACTTTGTTAACTTGAGAAGAGATATTAATGAAATTAATCGAAAGTTGAAAAAATAGTGGGAGTGTTCTTTTAAGAAAAATACATTATGTAAACGATTCTGTAGTTCTCTTTTTTTTACTTGAAACAGTTTTCTTATAAAAAAGTGTTAATCAGATATAGATCTTGTAGTACACTAGTCTCTGAATGAAATAAAAACATAGAATCTTTAATTCCCGGGAGAAGTAAGAATGAAAAAAATTAAGGCAACTGGCATTTTTGCCATTACGTTGACTTTGGCAGCAACCGCTCTAACAAGCGGGAAAGTTTTTGCCGACGATACTAATCCAACTAATTCATCTAGCGATGCAACTACTGTGTTGCAAGATAATACCAGCAGTTCATTTACTAGTGTTAACACAAACACACCAAATACAGCTAAGCCTGAAGCTAAAAAGCCTAAGGTTAAGTTGTATCAAAATCCTAAAGGTTATCATCAAATTCATTACACTCAAATCAAGCCATACGGTAAAGTAGGATACAATCTTTATCGCGGTTATGAAGGTATTAAAACTTGGAAAGTTATGCACCGCATGGGTACTTGGGCAGGTAAGAATTACTATAACCAAGCAACATATAATGCAGTGAAAAATTTTCAACGTAACCACAATTTAAAAGTAACAGGTAATGTTGATTTAACAACTTGGAAAAAGATGGGCTTTTCAGAAAAGTCTTGGTTTGCGATCGATTCTTATATTGCACCCCTTGGTGCTAAAGCAGAGCAAGGGCGTAAAGCTCACATTGAAGCAATGATTAAACAAGCTTATAAGTACATGGGCAAACCGTGGCTTGCTGGTTGTTCATCAAGTCCAGCTTACGGAATAGATTGTTCCGGTTTAGCAATGCAAGCAATGTACGCAGGTGGTGTTAGTCCAATTCCGACTAGTTCAATTGGTCATGCTCATCCAGGTAATGAATGGAATTCACGCAACTTGTGGGCTGATAAAAAACTTAAGCGTGTACCATATTCACAACGTCAACGCGGAGACTTAGTTTTCTATTATGAACCAGGTACTCATACGATTTACCATGTGGCAATTTTGATTAGTAAAAATCAAGTTATTGAAAGTTGGCCACCACGAGTAATGGTCCAACCAATTGTAAATAGTCAAAGATACGTGGTTGCAGGGATTAAGAGACCATTTATTTAGAGATGAAATATCAAACTATGTCACTTCTAACACAACTGAGCTATCGATTATAATGGCTCAGTTTTTTTGTCCTCAAAAGTTTCTGAATAAACAATAAAGTAACTCTGCTTTTTTCTTGCTACAATGAAGGTATTACTTTTTGGGAGGATGAAATATGAGACAAGTTTGGCCGATTTTCTTAGGGATTCTAATCGTAATTGTGATCGGAATGATCTTCAAAGAACGCAAACATTTTGCTTTTACTAAAGCTCTTTTACTGTTTGTATTACTATTATTACTTTCTAGTATTAATTTTCTAATTATGTTTGGGATAACTTTCTTGTTCATGAGGACAGACCAAGCATTGAAGTTAGGGAGTCTGTTCATGTTGCTAGGAATTATGGTCATTATTTCAGGAATTATGTTGTATTGGGGATTGAGATTTTTCCGAAAATTCTTCCCACTTTCTAATACAGTCCTGACTATTATCGAATATTATATTCAATGGACTTTAATCTACATTACAATTTATCAAGCTGAAACTTGAAAGCACTAAATAAGCTGGAAGCTTTATAGGTTCTGGCTTTTTCC
>NZ_AZFM01000044.1 GCF_001434335.1 Lactobacillus kalixensis DSM 16043 | reverse complement strand
GAAAAAGCCAGAACCTATAAAGCTTCCAGCTTATTTAGTGCTTTCAAGTTTCAGTTATTTACTGATTTATTCTCAATTTTATTGGGAACATCAAAAACAAAACCAAGTTCCAAGAAATTTTTATATCCAATTTCTCCAACTGGTATATCAACTGAAGTTTCTATTAATGTGGAGTTTTCAGCTTTTGCAACACAATATAATTGATTAACAGGAGTTTTCTCCATTTTTTCTTTATCTTTTTCATTTATATAAAAAGTAAGATTAGCGATAGTATTAGTTAGTTCATTCTTATTGGTAGGAATAAAATTAACTTTTGCTGTATCACTAGTATTTATATAAAAAGAAGTTAAATTAAATTTTGTCATTTTTAGAGGTTCCTTCTAGAGTCTTCAGTTTTTGGACCATTTAATCACATCAAAACAATAATCTCTTAAATATGTAGGGATATGGTAATATCTTATGAATGTATCTATATTGTATAATTCGGGGTCCAATTCATCGAAATAATATTCTGCGAGAAGCTTAACCGCTAATTTATTGGCGCCACCTTCTATAGATGACTTACTTTGTGTGAAATACAAAATCCCAGGATCATCATTCAAAATATGTGCGATTTCGTGTGCTAATGGAAAAGGCTCATAATTATTAATAACTACTAAACGTCTTTTAGGATCAGAAAAAGGGACGTTTATTTTTTTGTCTAAAATTATTGAAATTTGATTATCATAAGCAAAATTAAAAAGGTATTTAGTAGTGTTATTCATGATTTTCATCGAATCTCTTAAGTAAACCACGGATATAATCCATGTCTTCTGCAGGTATTTCTTTACCTTGATAAGTAAACAAAACATCATCATCAGCTAAGTCGGCTGATTTAGTATTAATATCATCTGATATATTTGGATTATCTGTTTTACCATTCAAATAATCGGTTGAAGTATGCAAAACATCTGCAACTTTTTGAAGTTTATCTATTCTTGGTGTTTTCTTTCTCCAACTATAAATGGTATTTGGGCTAATACCCGTTTTTTCCGCTATATCTTGCAGCGACATATCAAATTTTTTAGCTCTTTCTTTTATTCTATCTAATAGCATTTATAAGTACCTCAAAAGATACTTACACAAATTATTTCAAAAAAGTACAAAAATACTGTTGACTAATTTGTACTTAAGTACTAATATAATTCCTGTAAGTTAATTAGTAATAAAAAAACGCAATAAGAAACGCACATAAAAAACAGGTAGGGGTATTTGTTTAATGCTTATTTCTTATGCTTTCATATTACTATTTAGTACAAAAATATGCAACATGATTTTGTACTTTTCTACTTACTAAAAAAATCTTATAAGTGAGAGGTGATTATATGCCATCAACAAAACCAGGTCGGGAACTTGTTGCTAGCTATCTCAAAGACAACGGCATCAAGTCAACAGACTTAGCAAAGATGTATGGAATGACAAAGCAAGAAGTTTCAAACTACCTTACTGGTTCAAAAACTAATCCTGCTGCTAATCAGTTCATTCTAAAGGTTATTCGTGATTTCAAGATTTAGAAAGGAGTTTAATATGTCACTTTATTCAGCAGTAAAGGACGTGGCATTCAAGAATGGTAAATCAATTTACCAAATAGAGCACGATCTTCACTTATCAAATGGAAATATCAGTAAGTGGAATAAGAGCATGCCGCGAGCTGATGTGTTACAAGATGTCGCTGATTATTTAGGAGTTACAACACAATTTCTATTTAAGTTAGCAAGAGAAGATAGAGAGGAAAAATAAATGGAACCTTTAAAAGTTTTAGGAACCGAGAAAGTCGGAAAAATCGAATTTACTGGAATTGAAGGTGGTTTCGGTGAAGGCAAGAAAGCAATGTTAGCTAATGATGTTGCAACAATTCACCTAACTGACACCAGAACTATTAATCAAACTATTAATAGGAATCGTAAAAGATTTAAAGATGGTATCGACATCATTGATCTAAAACAGATCACTGACAGTGATCTGTTTATGAAGTTAGGATTTACAAAAGCTCAATGGGGCAATGCGAACCACATTTACCTATTATCCGAGCGTGGATATGCAAAGCTCTTGAAGATCATGGACGATGACAAAGCATGGGATATCTACGATGACTTAGTTGATAACTACTTCAATATGCGAGTAGCGATTAAAGAAAATAAACCATCGATTGCTTCTCAAGAACGGTTAGCAATCATGAAGGACAATGCAGCGACTCGCAAAGCAAACATGCTTTACAAGATTGCAATGGCTACTGATTCCAATAGTTCTAAACAGCAATTATTAGCGAGAGCCGCTAAAGAAATTACTGGTGAAATGACTATCCCAATTATGAAAGAGAAAGAATATTCGGCCGGTGATATTGCTAAAAAGCTAGGCACTACAGCGGCTATGGTGGGAAGAACTGCTAACCAGTTAGGGCTTAAAGCTGAACAACCGGGGCAAAACGAATACGGTAGATGGACAAATAGCAAATCGCGTTATTCAGATAAGGAAGTACCACAGTGGCTTTACACGGAAAAAGGCTACAGAGCAGTCAAGAAAGGACTAGAAAAACGACTGAATACGAAAACGTTAGAGATGCACTCAAAGAGCTGGTCCGACTAAACGAACCGGGCACTACCTATAGTAAGGTCTCTACCATCATAGATAGTGGAATTAAGAAAGATGAAAGAGATTTTACTATTAGAGATTTGCAAGATTCTAACTACGAACTTTTAGCAAATGTTTGTGATCTGTTAGGTATGAGTGAAGTTTACTTGGAGGATGACAATGATTGATATTAAAAAAATCAGCTCTGAAGATTTACTTCGAGAACTGATTGATAGAAGGGTTTTAGACACACACACTTACTTCACTATCAATGAAAAGAAAAAAGAAGTAAGAGAAATTCTAAAACTTATAGAAAAGCATGTTGAAGAAGCTATGAATCAAAGTTCTTTCGATAAAGAAGAATGAGGTGAGAAAGATGAAAGAACACAATGAAATTACTGTTCATGTTAATACTTCAGAAATTGATCAAGCTCAAGCAAAAATTGATCACTTGATTGAATCTGTTGAAAAGTTGGATAACCTTATTTCAAAACAAAATAAAAAGCTTGCCAAAATTGACAAGCTTGATGATGAAAAAGTTATTCAGAAGTTAGAAGAACTTATTTCTAAGGCAATAGATGAAGGAGCTAATTTCTAACATCCAAAAACTTTTTCAACATAAAACGAACGAGTTGATTAGTACGATTTGATTCGGCTTCAAATAATTTTGCAGAAATTAGCATCATTTTTTCATCAGAGCTTTTAGCTTGGTGAAATTCCATAGTAAAAGATTCATCATGCAACAAATCATGAAGCTGATTACTTGAATGATACTGATCATTAAACTCTTGAAGAAATTCCTTGTACTTATCATTGAATTCTTGTTCAGTCATCAAATCACCTCCTTAGTTGAGATGATTTAAGTTTACCAAAAATAGAAAGGGGGTGAGAAAGATGGATTCACACGATGACTTAGACGAAAAAGTTAAAAAGTTCGATAGAAAAGTTATTTGTGACTACTTAATTCCAATTTTTGTAAGTTTAGTTACCACTTTGCTTACTTTGGCTGCAATATATGCCAGATAAACGGGATTAATTGAGTAGTTACTAAGGTAGTTATGACAGATACCGCGATTGGAACGAAAACACTTCTAAAAAGAAATCTTTTAAGTTCTTCACGTCGTTGTTGAAAATAGTGTTCCCCTTCAGGAGAAAGAGCGTAATCCCAATCAACTGTATTGGTGATATGATTTCTAACTTCAGTTTTTGGAACAGTTTTAACAAGACCTTTATTTTGAAGATCTTGAATTAAATAAGGGTCTTTTGTAACTGCTGGATCATTACGATTTATAGCTTTACGTTTGGCTAGTTTCTTTAAAAGAGTACGTTCAGTTCTAATAGTTTCAGTCATTTTATTACCTGCTTTCATATCAGTAATTTTAACAAATAAGTGAGGTGATAAAAATGCAATTCACTATAGACAATGCAGAGATTATTAAAGCGGTTGATGAAATCATGAAAGAGCGTGGATACGTTCCTGAAGATTCCATCAAAGGAAAAACAATCGGAATTAAAGAGTTTGCAAAAAAGTATTGCTACCCACATGGTATTGACTGGGTAAAAGCTGAAATCTTTTACAAGTTCAAACCTAACTGGGTGATTGACATTCATCCAGGCGTTGGACGTGGCTTCACGATTTTTGAAGATGAAGCGGCTGAATGGATGAAAGAACATCGAAAGGAGATTGATTGGAATGCGTGACGAAAGAGTAACGATTATGGACTTACCTAAAACCAAAAAGCAGATCGAAGAAAACAACAAACTAAGTAATAGAGCTAAAAGACTGTGGATGGACTTACTCAACGAGTTTTTCCAACCAGAAAAGCCCTTTAATGGCCGTGAAGCTGCCTTAATCGGTGTGAGTTTCTTGGCTGTGATTCTATCAGCAGCTTATATGATTTTGGGGGCTTAACGATGAAGAAGGTAACAAAGTGGTTTAACTATCTGTTTGAAACAGATTTAACAGAAACACAGTTTGTGTTAATTAGCGTGGCGGTGGTTATGCTTTTAGCGTTTTCGATAACAGCATTGTTAACCATCCCTTCACCATTTGGAATTTAGGAGGCAAAAAATGAACAAGGAAGAAAAGTTAAACGAGTTACTTAGACAAGATCAAAGACGGAGATATCGAGGGATTAAACATTGTTCTATCAATTTATAAGGAAGACGGCAGCAACGATGTTGTCTTAATCGCTGGCAGAGAAAGTGTCATTCGCGCGATGGTATCGCTACTTGGTCATAAAGTTGATGAAGCAACTGCAGAGGCTAGAAAGTCAAACAAAATGACATTAAAAGAAAGAATTAAGGCAGCCTTTAGCCGATTGAGAAATCGGCTTGGTATCTAAAAAGGGAGGTGGTTAAATGAGCACACTAGATACGTGGCTGTTAAAGCGTGCGGCTTATACCGGTATCGCGTTTAGCAAGTTTGATATCTATGAAGATTCCATAAAAGCCATTGCAGATGTAGAAGGCATTTCTGAGCTGGAGGCGTCTTATGAAGTCGCAAAGTTCGCGACAGAAACACTTATTGAATTTAACGAGGAGGATAAAGATGAAGATTCCGAGCAGACTACACAAGAGTAATACAAAGTTAATTGCTGCAAGCAACGCCTTGCACACTTACTTGGTTAAGGAAGTAAAGCCCTTGAAAAGTAAAAGCTTTGTTAAAAAAGTGCAAAAAAACGCGGAATCTTACTGGTTGCCAACACAGGTGAACCGATAGGATCCGCGCAATCAAAAAAACAATACGAGGTAATTATATCATGTTTTATACGAATGATGATTTGAAATTAGTAGCTATCACAGAGCCAGATACACTAGTTGTTGATGCTGGCGGTGAAATGACACTAGTTGGCAATAATGGCGTTGAAAATATAGAAATTTATACTCCACAGGAGTTCATGGAATGGCGCTTAAAGGAAAACGGGAACTCTTTAGACAAGTTGGCTAAAGAGATATATGAATCAACCGTCGGTATGACTATCAGTGAACCGATGGCACTTCTAGACGATCTGAGCAGCGACGATTACAACCTTTATCAGCTAATCTTAGATGATTACGACGCTGATAAGATAGGCGATTATCTTACTTATCAAGATATTGGGGTGGTTTACTGATGTACGAAATAAAAAAACAATTTGATGAGTTGATTGACAACTTGTCAATTTATCAAAAGGAAATGTTAGAAGACGCTAAAACGATTGGAACTTATCGCAAAGACATTCAGTACGTTAAAGAGTTCAAGTACAACTTTGATTCGTCTTACAATGCTACGCCCGAAGAGCAGGTAATGGCTGCTTTTAACACAATGATCGAAAATACAACGAAGAAATTAAGAGATGCCGCTCTTGATGAGAAGAGCACTAAGGAGGACTAAAAATGGTTGCTGATTCTAGCAAGGCGCTGCTTAAAAAAGAAGCTAATGATGAAAAGAGCTTGTCAAAACTCACTAAAGACGAGCTTATCCAAAAGATCAAAGAACAAGAATCGAAAACAGAAGTCAAAAAGAGCGTCTATGAAACATTATCCAAGATTGATGTAACTAAATATCTTGAAAAAGCCGGCGAGAGATACGACAAGGAAAATAAGAAGTATGTCCCACTTAATTATCTCCCTTGGGCTAAGGCGTGGGGCTTAGTTAAGGCGGCTTACCCGCGAGCAAATTACAAATTGCTTGAATATCCTAACTATATCCAAACCAAGAACGGCTTAGAACTTGCCGGTGTACTTGACTATCGAATTACTAAAATCGGTTGTGAAGTAGGCGCAACCGTCGAAATTGAAGGCGAATCATATACTCAACGCCTATATGTAATGGATCAAAAAAACAAGCCAGTAAGCGACCCTGACATCGCTCAAATTAACAAGGCTCAAATGAGAGCTTTAGTTAAGGCGTTGGCTATTGCAGGATTAGGCTTAGACGTTTACGCCGGCGAAGATTTACCGAGCAATAGCGATGAAACATCGAAGAAGCAAGCTAAGCAAACTGCTAGGCAGAGCGTAAATAAGCAGTATAACACCGGAAATATAAAATATGACGGTCCAGTTGAGGGATGGGCAACAAAAGACTTGGAAAATTATCCAATCAATTTCAACGGCAAGGTAATTTTATTATCACAAGCGTTTAATAGCGTTCAAAGTGGCAATCAGAAAGCCAAAGAATTTGTTGATAGCCTTAAGGGCGTTGCTTCCGATGCTTATGTTGAATTAAATAAGAAATTTATCGCGCAAAGCAATTAATTAGGTAACGGATATGAATGAAGAGTTTGAGTTTAATGGCGTTAAGGCATTTGCACCAATACCAGCAGCCTTATATGAAGACGAATTTTTAATGAAGAAATATCCAAGAGCGATTCTTCTTTTAGGTCAAATTCTAGGAATGCTGAATACAACCGGCAGCTTTTATATGTCAAATGACAAGATAGCAAAGCGTATGAAAGCTACTAAACAGGCTGTTAACGATTGGCTGAAAATACTTGAAGAGCGTAACTATATAAGGCGTGAAAAAATACACGACAAAGAAACAAATGCGGTAATTGGCAGGAAGATTTATGCAGGTGAAGCCCTAGTAAAGTGTACTTCACTAGGGTGGTCAACTGCGGTTGGTGGGGGTAGTAAAGCGGAGCTTAATGGGGTAGTAAAGCCCACTTGGTATAAAGAGAACAATTCAAGAGAACAGAATAATAGAACAAATAATAATAGCTCAACCAAAGTTGAGCAACAAAAACCTAAACCAAAGTCACTAACCAAAAAGCTTGAAGAAGAGTTTGAGCAGATATGGAAGGATTATCCAAAAAAGAGAGGTAAGCAGAAAGCCTTGTCTCACTATAAAGCTTGGAGAAAGAGATCAAAGGCAAATACCTTTGAGAGAGCCAAGCAAGCCCTATCTGACTATAAACGGTACGTTGAAACTACACGTGCAAATGGATTTAGAGATTTGCAGTGGCGCGATGGCTCAACTTGGTTTAATGGCGGCATGGACGATGATTACAGCGTAGATGATGCAAACGGCAAAAAGCTGCAGAATCTTGACTCACTGTTAAACACCGCACCGGAAGGGATTATTAGTGACGATGATTTACCGTTTTAAGGAGGCGATTAGATGCAGTTAGCAAGTTTTCCTAGACCGGTTGAAACGGATGATATATGCCCTATACATCACGTGAGAAAAGTTGTTTCTCCATGGAAAAAAGGACCAAAAGAGCCATTCTGTCCGGTCTGCCAACAAGAGCAAAACCAAAAAGAGCTACGTCAAGCAGGGTTGAAGATGCTCGATAACCAAAAACGGGGCTTTCTTACTGACAAGGAACACAAGGAACTTGTCAGAGATAAGAACGTTTTTAAAAACTCATTTGACAACTTTAGGCAAGATACACCTAAGGAACGAGAAGTATTTCAGCAGGTCCGGCACATTGCCGGCGAGTATCTCAAATATCCAAACAAGCAGTTTAATACGCTGCTGACTGGTACGCCGGGTGGCGGCAAGACACACCTAGCCTGGGGGATGCTCAAAGCAATAAACGATAACGCTGAGCCGGCTCAAAAGTGTCTATTTTTAAACTTTAGCAACGCCCTAACTATCATCAAAAGTGGTTTCGGCAAGCTCAATCCAAAATGGACACAAGAAACCGTCACTAATCTAGCCTTAGAGGCAGATGTACTGGTATTAGATGATTTAGGAACTGAGTCGGCTATGGGGAGAAGCACTGGTCCTACACAGTGGGTATCTGATATGTTGTACGACATTCTAGAGGGGCAAAAACGGGTTATAGCGACGTCTAATTTGTCTTTAGATGAAATACAGCGGATATATGATCCAAAGCTTGTGTCGCGGCTTTTGAGGGGCAGCAGAGGGCACATCGTGTCCTTTGATGGTGTCGAAGATGAAAGATTATCAATGTGATCTAAAAAATTGCAGACAAGAGGTACTAGCCATGAACAAAAACAAAGAAGAAAAAGAACTTAATAAGAGCCTTTGCCCTTTGTGTCAAACAATTGGTGAAGGCGGCAAGTTTATTCAATACAAGAATGAAAATGGAAAAACTGAATTTTTAATGAGTAACAGCATTCCTTGTGAACTTGAATTAAAGACAAACAGTAAGCTGGACAATGTTAACTACATGGAATTGCTGAAATCTGAAGATAGTGAATACTTTCTAAGCGTTTATAACGTTGATTCAGGTGATTATGCAACTAAGCGGCTTAACTACTGCTTTATATGTGGTCGGAAGCTTGCGGATGACTGAACAAGAATACATTACAACGATTTTATGAAAGCTATGAAGTTATCACATGAATTTTTAGCAGGACAGGAGAAGAAAACAAATGGATAGAGTTACAGAAGCATACGCCCAAGTTTACGGATGGAAGGTAAACGAAGAACAGGATATTGAGCCACCATACAGCAGTTATCCTTTACCTGATTTCGTTACAGATCGTATTAAGTGGTTGATCGATGAAAGACACGCCAATGAAGGAATGCTGACTTTTAGAGGGATGTTCTCAATGCTACTAGACATTGACAAGAACGAAGACAACTTAAAAGAAGAATGGGAATGGGGCGCTTTATCAGATTACAGACCATTCACTAAAGAATATAAAGAATGGCTTGATGATCCAATTCTTAGCGATATAAGACGTGTGGCCGTTATTATCGCGACTGTTTACTGGAAAGGAGAAAAGGATGAGCAAAATACATTTAAAACCAGGGAACACCATAGCAGACGGCTATAAAACCTATGTTATGAGAAATAGTGGGCGTATCGAGTACGTTAGTTCAGGTGCTCACGCTGAATACCATGTAAGTGGTGCAGAGTTAATGAATTTGTTCTTTAGAGAAAACGCCGTTAAGCCGCTAGTGAAAGGGTTTGAAACATTAGGTTTGATCTTTACAAACCGCTACCCCAGGAAGGATTAAAGAAATGATAATTGAAGAATTGGAAAAACGGTTAAAAAAGATTAGCACACATTTTAAATTGATACGGTTTGATATTGATAATCAACTTCCGCTAGAGATTGATTATGCCCCTGAGAATGAAGAGCCATTCGAAGTTTATAACTTTTCTAGGGATTACTATTACTTAAAAAGAATCAGTGAATACGTTACAAATGATCAATTAAATGTGCTGCTTTTTCTCATAAATCAGTGGAATGATGAACATTTTAAGACTAACAATCCATTCAAAAAATACACGGATGACCTAGCAGATACACTGCTGTCTAAAAATAAGGCTTATGGTGATTCGTTTACTAAGTCTATTGATAAGTACGGTTTACCTGTCATTGGTATTCGCCTTAGCGATAAGTACAACAGAATTGAACATTTAATTACTAATAATGAATTCAAGGAAAACGATGAATCTTTAGCAGATACATTGTTAGATACTGCGGGGTATTCAATCCTTGCTTTGAAATATTTGAAGGAGCACGAAAATGAAATTAGTAAGAATTAGAAAAGACTACATTGACCACTACTCATTGTCTTATCACGGTGAATACTACATTGACGGTGAATTAATCGACAACGATTTATATGGCACTGCTGAAGTAGTAAAAGAAACCGCAACTAATGCTGATCTTGAACGCCTTCAACATGACATTGAAACACTTGATCTTAAGTGGGATAGAGTTGAAAAAATGAGCTTTAATCCATTTGAGCTGTTAAGCGAAAGAGAAACCAATGACAACATTAACTAAAATTAGTGACTTATCAGAGCTAGAAAAAGAAGAAAGACAGACAGTGCTTGCTTATGATACGGTTATTGCTTTTGAAAATAACGATTTAGGCACTTTCAATAGAAAGGTTGCTGAAATTGCGGAATTAAGAGGAGAACCGGTTCAAGTGGTACGTCACGAAGTATGCAAAGGCATCTTTAAAGGGATGAAAGTAGTAGGGAATAAATGATTAATAGAAGTGTATTAGTTGGTAGATTAACCAAGGATGTTGATTTAAGACAAACTCAAAGCGGTACTAATGTTGCTAGTTTTACTTTAGCAGTAAGTAGACCGTTCAAGGATGCTCAAGGTAATAGAGAAGCAGACTTCATTCAATGTATCGCTTGGAGAAAGACCGCTGAAATATTGAATCAATATGCACATAAAGGTTCATTGATTGGGGTTGATGGTCGTATTCAAACAAGAAGCTATCAAAACAAGGATAATCAACGTGTTTATGTAACTGAAGTAGTTGCTGATAGTATCACGTTCTTAGATTCAAGACCTAAGGGGCAAAATGGGGCACAGAATGCATCCCAACCACCACAAGACCCATTTCAAGGATCAGGTGACATAACTGTTACTGATGATGATTTACCGTTTTAAGGAGTGATTAACCATGCTAGTTAATGGCGTATGGGTAACGTTCTATAACTTGTATGAGTGGAGCGTATCAAGATTAAGAGATATTAAAGCTACTCTTAGCGATAATATCGAAAAGAGCAGAGGGGATAAGGAGTTTCAAGCCTGCTTAATCAAGCTAATTGATATTGAGATAGATCGTAAGATTCGCACCGAGAATATTGATTTAAGTGCTGAAAGAAAGAGTAGATCAATTACTGAAACTTGAAAGCACTAAATAAGCTGGAAGCTTTATAGGTTCTGGCTTTT
>NZ_AZFM01000043.1:4798-12338 GCF_001434335.1 Lactobacillus kalixensis DSM 16043 | reverse complement strand
GAATGACAAAAGAAACCTATAAAGTTTTTGAAGAAAAAAGTGATCTATATACGCGTGAAGTTTGCTAGAAATTAAGTGTCTGTAAAAATTTAGAAATAACAAAACCCTATTAAATTTCGGTATTGAACCTTGATTTAATAGGGTTTTTGCATGGTATATATAGTGATATACAAAAAAGCGGCCTTGATAGAAGACCGCCCACGCTTTTGCATGCAACCCATGTGAGTCGCAACATATTTCCTACATAAATTATAGCATGATACAATTAGTTTTGCATGCAACTCATGCCCTACATAATAATAGGGAGGTGTAACCGTGAGCACTGCAGCATATTTCCTGATTTTTTTGCTTTTGCTTAAGTTTGATCTGGATTCGCTCGCAAGAGTAATTCATGAGATTAACAAACTTAAGAAGCGAAAGTAGCAATAAAAGAGTCGTCCTTCGGGGCGGCTTTTTCATTGCTAAAATATTTTACTCCACCAGTGTTGCTTAACTTCTGCCTCATTAGAAGGACCCTTATTGCTAGTATCAGTATTATTATCTGCAGATGTGGAATTTTCCTTAGGTTTATCTAATAAATTCAAAGTTTGAGCATTAGTGGTTAATTTTGTTAGAGATTCAATTTGATTATCCTTTACTGCAAGCTGATTTTTCAGGTCTTCATACGATTCTTTTAGTGCTGATATAGATTCATCTTTAGATTGAATCAGACGCTCATATGTTGCTTTTTGCTCCTCTAATCGGGCGTTTTTTTCTTGGTCAGCAGCATGTAATTGACTACGTAATTCTTCTATTAGCTTATCTTTTTTAGAATCGCCTAAATCCTTGGTAGATAAGGATTTAAAGTATGTAATTGCCTTATCTTTAACCTTGTCATCAAAGTAACGGGTATTACCTTGTTTGATTACATTCTTCGCTTTTATCTTAGATAAATAATTGCTCACTCTATGATAGTCATCAAAGCCCAGCATATTAGCTATATCGCCGCTTGAATAGACCGTTTTTCCTTTATATTCCATATATGTAATACCTCTAAGTAATAGTATGTAATATTACCTTCTGCCATTATTCTACGCTAAGCGTGACAATCTGACAAAATTCACAGCAATCGGGCTTGTGGCAAAATGTCGGTTTAATATCTTTAAATATTTTATCTATCCAATCCATCTTGATGCCAATACTGAAATTCCCGAAGTGACTTAGCTTTATCTTCATTATTTTTAGCTATAGTTTCATTGAAAAGTTTTTTAAGATAGCTATCGGTTTCTGCTTGTTTTTGTTTCAATTTACGCTGTTTTTCTTTAGCTCTTTCAATAGCAGCTTTATTTACGCTGATTGAGCTGCGAGAGATACTTTTAGGTTGATCACCAGAAGCCTGTGTGGAGGTCTTTTTGCTTGCTTTAAGAGCGATTTTAACCATATCAACTTGAGAATTAGGATCGGTAAATCCTTGTTTATTTTTAGTTTTCAGGCGATTAATGCTGTATGTATTAGCTCTTTTTTGCAATAATTCATGAATCAAAGTACGATTATGAGCTTCCAAAGATAATTGATGATCAGCTTCTTGACGAGTAAATGATCTAATTCTAATTGATTTAGAGCCTTCACCCTGTTTTTGAGTGGTTTTACCGTGTGATTTGACGTCATATTTTAAAGATTGCCAGTGAGCTTTAATAAATTTGTGCTGATCGTCCCATTGATCAACTTGAATCTTTCGCTTTCTAAGCTCGTTAATAGCGTCTTGTTTTGATTTAACTTTAGAATCAGACAGAACTAATTCGAACTGCATGTTTAAATCATCTACATAGGAATAATGTCCATTTTTAAGCATTGATTTAACCTGATAACCTACATCGTTATCAGCCCGACCGCCCTTTTTTTGAGTGATATATTTCCCGGTTTCTTGATCTTTAACTCGTTCTAAACCAGCACCTTGAATGGTTAAACCACGATCTCGATAAACTTTGTCGGCATAATCATAAATTTTTAGTAGATCATCATGGTCATAGTTCATTTTTTTACCAGTGTTTAAGTTAACGGTATTAATTTCAAAGTGAGCATGCATTCCGTTTTCGTCAGCGTGGGTCTGTACGGCTATTTGATAGTCGTTTTTACCCTTTTCAATATCACCGTCCCCAGCGATTAATTCACCAACTTCTAGCGCCATTTTGCCCCATTCACGGTAGAGATCAATTTCATTTACGACCAATTTATGATCACGATTAGCTAAAAATTTTTTTAATTCGTCCCAAGTTTTTTCGTTAGCAGCTAAAACATAATTTCCAGCTTGATTTTTTTGTTGGTTTTTACCCCAAAATCTTCTAGTTTGAGCAAAATCACTTTCTGGATCATATGGGTCACAGTTGTCAGCTTCAACAGTGATAGCTCTAGCATCATCCATGCGTAAGCGGAAGTCACGAGCATAAAGCAAAGCTCTGTTTTGCTTCTTGAATTTTTGCATATCTTGTTCGCGTTTATGCTTACAGCCATAATCAATCCCGTATGAGATCGTATTTCTACTAAGATTTGAACGTCCAATTCTTTTAATTGCCATAATGAACACCTATATCAAGTAAGATCTGAATTGAGGTTTATTATCTTGTACGTCAGTTTTTTTCTTAAACTGTGTACTTTTGCCTGCATCTTTGGCATTAGCTATGTTAGAAGAATCATAAATTGCAATATATCCAGTCAATAATTCCTTGATTTCTTTTTGATTCTCAATAATTTTTCGAGCATTAGTATAACTACTTCCAATAGCTATTTCACTAGCCATTTTATTAATCAAAATATTGTTTTGATTAAAAGTTCGGTGAATAGAGACCATTTCTTGGCGAATCTTTTCTGCATCTTCTGGCGAATACTTAAAATTGAATTTTCCAGAAAGTGCAGAATGAACTAAATAATCGTTGACAGTCATGCCAGCTTTTTCCGCATTCTGTTTCATTTTATTAAATTGGTCTACTGTAAATCTAGCAGTTGGTCGTTTGTAATCTGGTTTGTGTCGATCCATTTTTCGCACCTCATATTAAGAATAATGACAAGCTTTTTTCTAAAATTATAACTGGTAGATAAGCAAGTTCAAAGCGATAAATACTATAGTGGGGCAAGCTCCGCTTTTTGACGTCCACAGGACGCAAAAAGAGCTTGTTGGTCGAACCAAACCGTTAGGGAAGCCCCTAAAACCCTTGATATATCAACTCTTAAGCGAATTGATAAAAAACTAAAAACTAGCAATATTGATGAAATCAGTAGCAAAATCCCTAAAAATGATCAAAACCCATTCTGGGTATTCATCTTTATTATCAGGGCTTACGTCCACATAAATTTGTAAGATTCAAAAAAGTAAAAAATAAAATGATACGTTTTATTCAAAAAAGAAAACTTAATGGCTAAAAAATAAAAAGTGTCGCTAACAAAAATCTTAAGCTACAAAAATAAAAAAATGTAGCAAATTGGTATAAATAAAAAAAGCCACTAAAAAGTGACTTTTGGTTGTTTTGATATGATCCTACTTATAAGTGTTAATTAATATGATTAAGTGACAAAAAAATGTTTTACCAAGTTCCAATGTGTGGAGCTGGACCAATGTGAATATGCTTCATATATTTTCACCATCTTTCTAATTTAATAATAAATTTCAAAAAATTATCAGTTGTTTACTATTTGCTTATTTACCAAAAGTGATTTTGATACTAACTTCTATCTTCATTTGTGTTCCCACCTTTTTTGATTTGTTTTATGAAAATTAATTTTTAACAATTTTAATCTTAATACTAATATTGATCATTGATTCTGTGATCTCCCTTTTAATTTGTAAATATAACTAACATCTAGTATGTTGTTTACCAGCAACGTCCTTTTCCGAAAATAATACGCATATAAAGCACCTCCTTTAATTAATTTTTTGCTTATTTAAATGGTTCGATTGTGTGTAGAAATATTTTGTTCATACTTTCTCCTATGATTACTACTACATTCCTGCATAATCTTGATAACAGGTAATATTTGGTACTGTGTTCTTCTCATCTATTAATCCTCCTGATTGAAAATTTTAAATATAGATAATTCATTCTTTATAGGATTTCTACAATATTTAATAGGGATCCATAAATCTTTGTAGGTTAGATTGAGATTGTTTTCGTCATATTGTTTTTTGTTCATAGTTTTCTAGTTTATTGAATTAATTAAATAGTTATTCCACCTGTATTTGTCATATTTGATCCTCCAAATTTTGAATTGCTTAACTTTATGTTTCTAAGTATATGGGGTTTAGATTAATAAAATTAAAATAGTCGTATTTGAATTTAATATTCAAATACGACTATTTTAGTCTTTATTTATATTTAATAAGAAGTTCTTCTAGAATTTTTCCATATTGTGACATACCTATACTAATCAAAAAATCCTTGATTTTAACACTTCTATCGTATAATTCTTGATCATTAGTTTGATGATAAAGGATTATGTTTTTGAAAAAAGTAAATGCAGCCTTGTAAAATACTAATTCAGGTTTAATTTTAATTTTTTTACCATTTTTTATGAAATAAGTAGTATCAGATTCTTTTCCATCATTGAGTGAAAAAGCTAAAATATTAACTATTATCGCCAACAATGATATCTGCATTTTAGTATTAGTAGTATTGATATATTGATCTATTATCTTTTTTGCAATTATTTTATTACTTTCCAAATCGTAGAAATACATAAAATTACAAAATAGAGTTACTTTGTTTTCATTAAAATTTGGAATACTAAAAATTTTTTCTTTTATTTTATCTCGTAATTCTACGTCAGGTTCTTCTGTAGGATCTTTCATTATTTCAATCCAAGCATCTATTAATAGTAATTGTTCTTGTTTTTCTTTTTCTAAAAGACTGCTCTCTTTTACTAATGGTTTAAGTTTTTTAACTTTATCAATATTATTCTCGTAGTACGCTTCAGACATTATGCGATTAAAATCTTTTATTTGCTGGTGGCGAAGATCATCGTTTGAATTTAATCGACTAAAAAATTCCCATAAAGGAATATTATTGTAGTGAAGGAGTTCAATTAGACCATCTGCTGTAATTCTATGAGCATTCTTTTCTACCTTAGAATAATAAGATTGACTCATAATTATGCCCTTGTCGGTAAATTCTTTTTGATTTTTACCTTTACTAATACGATATTCTTTCAATAACTCTCCTATTGTCATACTTAATCCCCTATTTTTATTCAAATACGACTATTTCATAGAATTAATTATAAAGCCTATATCATAATGTTTAACATCAAATTTAAAGAAGGAGTTAAACATTATGAACGTATTTTTGAAGAATAAAGATTACAGAAAATTCTCAGTTGCTAGTTTCCTCTCAAGTGCTGGTGACATTCTCTTCTACTTAGCATTTATGACTTACGCAAGTAAATTGGAAAACTACTCATTAGCTTTATCGTTGATTGCAATTTCAGAATCTATTCCAAGATTATTTGATATTTTTGGTGGTTACTTAGCTGACAGAACACACAAAAAATTCAAAAATATCTTCTTAATGGCAGTGATTAGATTTTTCCTTTATGGCTTAGTAGGGATACTATTCATTACCAACGTTTCTCAATGGAACTTAGTAATTGCGGTTGTAATTATTAATTTCATTTCTGATACAGTTGGTGCTTACTCAAGCGGTCTTAGCACACCATTAATCGTTGATTTAGTTGGAGAAAAGGACTTTGCTCAAGCAGAAGGTTTTACTAATGGTATCAGCCAAGTTATTACTACTGTTGCACAATTTGCTGGCTCTGCATTACTGTTAGTTTTATCTTACTCAAGTTTGGCTTTCGTTAATGCCTTTACCTTCTTATTTGCTGGTATCTTATACGCAAGTGTTGGACTTCGTCACAAAAAAGAAAATAAGCCACTTGAACCTCAAGAAGTGAATGATCAAAAGTTCTTTGAAACTATGAAGGCTTCATACACTCAAATTAAGAAGGCACCCGGTTTATTATCAGTTGTTTTGGTAATCGCACTTCTTAACGGTGCATTATCTGCAATGGGTTCATTATTGCCAATTGTTATGGCTGGTAATCGCTCAACAATGATTATTTCAACTTACAGCTTTACTATCGCAGTCATTGGATTGGTAGTTAGTGCTGGTTCAATTTTAGGTAGTACTTTTGGACTACAAATCTTTAAAAAGCAGTCTGTATTTTTCATGGTAATTCTAGCTTTAGTCCTTAGTTCAGCTACTACAGTTACTGCATTGTTTGCAAATATTTACTTAATTTTGCCAGCTTACTTCTCATTGTCAGTTGTTACAATGACAGCTTCACTAAAGATGCAACAATGGCTTGTTACAACAATCGATCGTAAGATTTTAGCTTCAAGTGTTGGTTTGCTTAATACTATTGTGATGGCAACAGCACCTTTAATGACCACAGCTTTGACTACAATTTCTGGTTTAGGTAATGTTAAATATGCATTGTTTGCTCTTCTAGCAGTTGAAATTATTAGTTTCTTTGTAGCAATTAAAATGAGTGCTAAAGCTGCTAAAAAGACAGCTGCAACAGCTGCAGTAGTTAGTGAATAATATAATTACCTGTCATAATGTTTTTCTTTAGATCGATAAAAAACACGAGATTGTATTTCAACCTCGTGTTTTTAGTTTATACTTTGGGGTCAATGATTAGGTTAAATTAAAAACGGAATGATGAATCGAATCATGAATTAACAGGGAAGTAATTTAACACTTGAATTTTTGAGAAAATAGCAAACTAAATTTATACTTTTATTTTTATTTTTTATAGGTTAATATGTAGATAACAATTAAATATGAGAGCATAAAAAAAGCCTTTGTTAGATATTGGCGTATCTAACTCGGGTCAATCTCATTGACTATAACAGGTAGTCAACAAGTGATTTTTAGCTTTCTTTATAAAAACATTCTAACAACTTGTAGAATTTTTTTCAATAAGAGAGCAAATAAATAAGATAGATAACTTGCTGTAGTCAATAAGATATGACTGCAGCTTTTTTATTGGATTGATTATCCATTGAATGCGTTAGGAGTGGCTATCCTTCTATTAATCATTGAATGCAGCCCCTCTGTTGCTGGAGATGCACCAGTCAGGGAGTTAAATACCATAGGTAAGCTAAACCTGTTCATTTTGCAAATGACGAAGACGCGGCAAAACTTCCATGCGACCTCATTAGGTCAATTGAGTTGTAGGAAGCCTCGGAAATGCTGACGGTTATCCTTAGTAGCGCAATATTCGAGTTTACTCGAGTTATCGAATACAAATTCAAAAACTCTTGTCTGAATAGACTAAAAACTAAGCTACAACGGGATCAAGGGCGGGGTGCGATTAAACAACCGGCGAAAATTTAAATGCTAAGATTTGAAGCAATAGTTTGATTTTTTAGCATTTAAATTTTCGACTGTACGGAAGCCACGCGTCTTCTCATTAGTTTTTTAGCCACGTTTAGGCTAACTGATGAGGAGGCGCGTTGCGCAGCTTAGCGCCTTTCCTTTAAGGCATATTATGCTGTTTTTTAGCTATT
>NZ_AZFM01000043.1:2657-4739 GCF_001434335.1 Lactobacillus kalixensis DSM 16043 | reverse complement strand
CCAGCAGATGTTGTTGAAGCAGTGATTTCCCAGCAGATGTTGTTGAAGCAGTGATTTTTGTACTATGCTATAATTTGTTTAGTAAATCTGTTATTGCATTAGTCGATAGCCAAGACTTAGTAATAATACTAAAATGACTTACTGAAATTGATTATCAATAATCAAAAATAAAAGTCCGTAGGCAACCCATGGACTAAAAAGGCTTTGGTAAGTCATACCTGTATCTAAGCTAGTTGATGTTCTTATAAAATATTTTGTTTTATAAGCCTTCAACCCCCAAAATTCATTCTGGGGTGGTTGACCGCGCTTATTAGGCACGGTGATTATGATAAGTTGGATAACGTGCGAACAAGAAGCAAGCTGGTAACTTACTTCGGACGGCTGTTGCGTCTGAAAAGACGCTTTTTTTGTGCCCTCATCTTAGTAAATAATAATTTACTCCACTTCCCAGCTTTATAATGTAATATATAGCGTTATAAAGCTGGAGCGGAAATTTGATAAAAAAATAGCCGTCCGAAGACAGCTATCTTGTCTGTTTTTGCCTGACATTAACGTCTGAACTTGCGTAATTCATGCAACAACCGTCGTATGGAATCGACAAAGTAAGAGGCAAGGTATAGACAAATACCTAGAGAGATAAAGAAATTTTGCATGCGCGTGCAAAAACGATTGGGGGCTAGTTCTTAGAACTGTCCTTTTTTCGTACATTTAGCAAATGGAATTGTTTATTCTGCTTCCCACATTTATAATGTAATATATAACGTTATAAATGTGGAGGGCAGAAAATATGGCAGAAGATAAATCTAAAAAAATTAAACAAACTAAAAATTCTAAAATGATGATAAAGACAATTTACGATAAGATAAATAATATTGTCTATGAAGAGGAAAATCCTACAAAGAGAGTTGATTCAGAGAGATTTTATTATACTCAAAGAGAAATAGGACGGATGACCCGCTCATCTCGAAATTTTGTTGTAACTGAACTAACACCCCATCTTCATTATGTCTATCTAAATCCACGGTATTCCACCATTTATAAAGCATTTTTTAACCCTGGGGCGGTTGATGATTTAAATTTTCCAAGAAAAGAGCGAATTTTTTATTCAACCAAAGAAACTGAAGATCTGATAAATAGTAGTTTTATTCCTGCGAGAAGATCAATTTTCGTGCCTTGGGAAGAAATTTTTACAAAGAAGCAATATTATGATTTCATCAGAGATTATCTAAAATGGCATTTCACTGCAGATGAAGATAAAAAAATTGATATCACAAAGTATGTCAAAGTCGATTATCATAAGCCTGAAGTGAAAAAATTGCTGGACAATTTGTATTACATGAACCCTGTCGCTTTCACTAAATATAATCATTGGCAACTTGTATCAGATCAACTGGCTTTACCTTTAACGCTTATGTACAGAAAAGCAAATAAAAACACTGGTATGGATGTATTTAATCGACTTGATAGCCATGAATTGCATGGTTATAGTCCTTTTACCACAAGCGATTCATGGTCTGGTAGTGAAGCTCAGCAAACCATGGTAAAACAGGGAAGTCAACTATACGTCCATAACCGCGATGGTAAAGGTAAGAATACTAAAACTTTATTTTACTTAGATCAGCCTAAGAATGTGCCAGAAAGTTCCCGGTTTGCAGAAGATCCTAAAGATCCTTCTGAGATAAGATATATCGATAAACTACTGCATTTAGGAATGCTCGCACCAGCACACTTGTATTGCGACTTTAAGAAGATTCCTTATGACTATTTATAAAAATGCGGAAAAGCATTTTTTTGCTTCCCCACATTATAATGTTACATATTACATTATAATGTGGGGAACGGATTTGAAGTTAAAAAGGTGACTTTTAACCTAGACCAATTGAACTTTACATAATGTACATTATCAGAAGCACAAAAAAAGCGCATGAGACTAGTTCTCGTGCGCTTGATTTTTTTCTCTTGTGAATTTTTGCCCGTACACAATTAATTTTTCCTAATTTGGCAGGATTTGCATATTTGCAAAAATCAAAATTTCACAATTAGACCGATTAGCTTTTTCTGCTTCACCGACTTTGTTAAAAT
>NZ_AZFM01000043.1:0-2601 GCF_001434335.1 Lactobacillus kalixensis DSM 16043 | reverse complement strand
CCGTCAAGATTAACCAATAATTATCTTGTCGTATAAGGTAATTATAACATGAATAGGTGCAAAGAAAAGGCTTCTACTCTTTAGTAGGAGTCTTTTTGTTATCTTCAACATAAAAATAAACATGTGTTTGACAGGAACTAAAGTTCGTGATAAAGTTACATTAATCTCAAACTTATAACTAATAGCAAGAAGCAACTGAAAAATAGTAGGTGGCTAGATTACTATAGTTTTGGCTAGAGATATCAAATTCATCGTTAACAGTTACTTAATTGTGGTAATGGAAAAGTACTGTTGATAATAAAATATTCATATCAAGTAGTAAAAAGACAGGCTCATTTGTAGTCCTGTCTTTTTGTGCAATATTCAATTATCCTTTCATAAGGAAAACTTGTACTTTATATATGATTAAATCTTCAATAAAGAAGGTTATGCTCGATTTTAATTAGTTAAATTATCTAAATCTACAAAATATGGAAGATAATTTGAAACTTTAGTTTTGGTTTTCTTTACATCTGAAGAATCTATAAACAAGTGAGTTCCTTTGATTTGATATCTAAATTGCGGTCCAAAAGTCCTGGCGTTAACAGTTATAGTCGTACCATTAGGAATACTCTGACCAACAACCATATCTCCTGTTTGGACGTTAACCGTCTTTCCATCTACAATAACACGATTAGTGACAATTCCGTTAATTTTAGTAGTTCCAGGTAGCCATTTACCTGCCTTTTCATCATCGGTAGTGTTTTCAACATAAACTGGAACTTTTTGATTTCTAGTAGCTATTACTGTGACTTTTTCACCATTAGAACAATTCTGTAAGCCGTTAATTGTTGCAACATTTCTGACATTAATATATTTACCTTTCCCCAAGGCGTAATAATAACTATTCCGTATTTTTTTGTAAGGTAGATAGTATTTTTGAGTACTAGATATAATACCTTTAGAATTTCTATTTGATTTAATTACGAAATACTTCTTATCTTGATTAGTTTTCTTTAAATTATTTGTAAAATGTACAGGATATTTATAAGATAACTTACCTATTTTCTTGCCACTAATATTGTAGATATAACTATTATTCAACAAGCGGAAAGTATTTTTACCATCAATCTTTCCAATTGAATTTAATGGAATATATTTTCCGTTACCGATATAGTAACAAGCATACTTTTGACCTCTGATAATTTGTGGGGCGCCATAGTATGTCAAAACTGCATCAGTTTTAATTAAATTGTTTTTTCCAGTTAAATACTTACCATCCTTGTTGTAAGCAAGTGCCTCGCTGGTTGAATTGTTATATCTAATTGTTTGAATAGTTTTTTGTGCGGCTTGAACATTGTGATTATGCGTGTCTACCAATACTACAAAACTAATCGCTATTAATGTAGCGATAAAAATGTGTGATAATTTATGTTTCATTTTTACACCTTCTAATCAAAAAAGTACTAAATAGATTTTACATCTATTTAGTACTTTTTAGAAAGCTAGATTAAACTATTAGACCTACCATCTAATTTTGTAAATTTTACTTTTTTCAGTTTTACCGTCACTACTTCTATGATAGGAGATAGTCAAATAACCATAATTTTCTGAAATGATTTGAATACTCTCTACTTCTGAACGATAATTTGAAATGTCAAATGTATTTACATTTTGTTTTGCATATTCGCTTAGGTTGACACTGGTCCATTGATCTACATTTTGATGTGCGTAGTATGGAATTTTAATGATTTGTTTATGATGCCCGATATATTTTCCATTAACTGTAGATGGCGAAGGTTGGCATGAAATATAGATATTACCGGCATTATCAATGTCTACGCCTTGAATTGAATTGGTAATTTCAGTAGTTGATCCATTGTTTTTCTTCCCTGATACATCATCTGGATTATAGAAATTATCTACACTAAATGATTGGAAACTATTATCTATAGTCACAGGTACATTTTCCATAGAAACATAGCGTTTAGCTGGAATATTTGATTCAATACGATCTAGTTCTTGATTAATAGTAGGCAGATCATAAAAAGTAAAGTGTGCAGTATAATTCTTGTCAACAGTCATAATTAACATCTTTTGATAATCTGGTGATACTGCTGCTTCAACTCGATACATTAAACCGCCTTCATATGGTTGATCACCAATTCGATTCAAATGTGCTAACCGTGGAAAATCTAGATTAGTAGTGTGTGGTTTGCTTACATTTTGCTTAGTTAAATCAATTCTAGCAATCTGTGTGCACCAATTATTAACTGGCTTAGTTCCAATAAACCAATGATGTTGATCTCCTGCATTAGCAAATTCAAAGGTTTGAGTATGCTTACCAGCATCTTTTGTACCCCAAAAAACTAATGTTTTACAATTAGTAGGATTTGCTTTTGTTCCCTTGAAAACTTTAATTACTTCTTGTTCATCCCACAATTGTAAAGCGTAAACATTACTTTTAGTTACATTCCCTTTTTGAATTACAGAAGGGTGTCCTGTATTAACATCAAACCTCTCTTCAATACTGATGTTAGTCGTTTCGTTTAATTGTCTCATAATAAAATACCTCCGAAAAAAATTAATTATTAAAACTACTTATCCTGAGCTTCATCAGTA
>NZ_AZFM01000042.1 GCF_001434335.1 Lactobacillus kalixensis DSM 16043 | reverse complement strand
CACATATCATTGCCGAGCTACTTTTTCAATAGTACTTCAGTTTTTGACGCTTACGAAGAAGCTACGCAAGTTCTTACGACATTAAAAAAGAGTTCGAAATTCGAACTCTTTCTTTATTTGTCATCTTTTTCTTTGTCACCTAGTGAGCGAATTAACTGATTCTTGTTCACACTGTGGAAAATTGCATTGTTATAGGTGACTTTCTCAGTGTGTTTCTTTCCTTTTTCACGGTATTTATACACAAGTTGATAAGTTACATCACTCAGGTTTTCTCCAGCCGGCATGATCTTGATCACTCGCGCAGAAACTTTGAGCTTCTTCTTGCCTTTTTTAATTTTCTTCACTTCTTTTTGAAGCGGCTTGAAATCTTCATTATATTTACAATTTTCAAAGCTATCACTACTTGGTTCAGTATAAGTTTCTTGCAGAATTTTTTCTGCATCTTCACGCGTGATTAAGCCTGTCCAAATTGGATTAACAATATAATCACCTTCGACATCTTGGTAGACATCCTTGGTATTATTGCCCGCATAAGGTTGACTGCCATAGTCGCTAGAATCGTCATCACTACTACTAAATTCACTGCGAATCGATGTGGACAAGTCACGGACCTTTTCAGATCTAATCTTCTTTCCATTATAAGTTGTCTGAATATAAAGCTCAGTATCTTTTGCAAGTGGATAATTCTTAAATGTAGCCTGACCGTGGTCATTGAGTGTTTTAACTTTTTTATCATTGATATAAACCACACCATTTGGCACACTTCTAATCTGGAAAGTCCCTGTCTTAATCGTCATATTGATCGTTTTATTAGACCAAACATTAACGACAGCATCTGCTTTCAATTTACGGCCAGATACCTTAGTTTTAACCGCTACGTGATAACGACCAGGATAGACTAAACCTAAATCTTGATAATAATTTTGATCTCCGCCTTCCATGACGCCATAGTTCTTTTTATCTACAGTCAAAGTTGAACCGGCGTGGTTAGTCTCAACTTGTGGTCGATAGACTTGTACCAAAATTGTATATTTTGGGAAAATCAAAAAACGATTGCTACGCTGAACTAATTCGATCTGTTCGGTATCTTTACCACTACGTAAATTTTTAGCCAATCGGCGAGCTGCTTGTTTATTTTCTTTAAAATATTGTTGGAGTGGTCGAAGACTGGCTGCAGTAGTCTTAATATCAGGATTGGACGGTGTCACATAATCCGTCATATCCTGACTTGGATCACTCAAACTGTTTACAATACGGTCAATTTGACGATCGCGATCATAATAAATATTGCCCCAACAATAAAAAATTCCAACGGCAAGCAACAGTATGAGCGTAATGATCAAACCACTGTGGCGTTTTTTTGTCTTTTTTGCCATTTTTCCACCTTCTATCATCTAGCAATTTTAGCGAAGTTTTCACTCAAAATTTTATTCTTTGTTATTGTTACAACAACATTGCTCCCGTTAGTTGTCTGATCACACAAAACAACTGGCTGATTATTGTAGATACAGAACAAATAAGTAATATGAAATTCTACCGATCCGCGATTATAGTTAAAAATCGAAACTACATGATATGCAACGTTTTGCTTTAATTGCGGATCCCAGCTAATAGAGATGCGCTTGCCGTTAAGCATGAAGGGGGTTTTTTGAAAAATAGCTGGATATTCTTGTCCAGCACTAGTTTTTAGGTTGCCACTGCCGCGATACTCAACGTATTTTTGCTGCATCATTTTACCAAAAGTGACCATGTAATTAGCTAAGGCCTTCTCTTTAGTGCTATTCCAGGCCAAACTATTAACATTTGTCTTAGTTTTCTTGGCTGTTTTTTTCTTAGTTTTAGCCACTGGCAATTTATTTGTGAACACAATGTTCTGTGAAATCGGGGTAAGATCTTCCTTATTCACAAGTTTTGCGGCATTAAGTAGTGAAACAAGCTTGCGTCGACCTTGATCATTTACAAAGACAAGGTCTGCTTTTTCTGGTTTAGTTAAATTCGTTACAACATAGCCAGTTTGGCGTGAAAGAACATAAACTGCGCCTTTTTGTGGAGCCGATACTTGATAATCGCCAAACTTGTACTTATCAGCCTTTGCAATTTTCACCGGCTTAGTCTTAGCCTGCTCATAAACTTGCCCAAGATCGCTACCTCCATCTTTTCGATTGCTGTAAGCTAAAGCAATTGCCGCAATATCTTTATCAGTTAACTTATTAGCTGAAGTGCGGCCCATTTTCTTAGCAACCTTAACTAAATCAGATTGAGGCTCATGCTTCACGACTTTACTTGTTTGCGATTGGCTATTTTGACTAAGTGCAACTGCGCCGCAAACTACAATAATTATTATTAAAGCAGTTATCCACCAACCTTTATGTGACTTAGTTTTAAGCGGAGTTACACTATGACTTTCAGTCTCCTTTTTCCGACGTTCTACTACTTCAGGACGTCCCCAATTAGTGAAACTCTTAGGAATCCACACATCCTGATTGCTGATACGATAGTAAATTTGATCGTTAATTTCCTTAACTTCGCGCACCGTTGCAGTAGTACCGTCAGCTGCAGTTTCACCTAAGCGCTCTCCATTTGCACTATACAAAGGCGCATAATTATCTGGACAAACAACCCGGATCGTATCACCCGGATTGGGTTCTCTTAAACTATCAATAGCCAACTATTCTCACTCTCCGTTTTTTGCATTACCTTTCTATTTTAATCTAAAAAGAGCAAATGAAACAATTTGTTTTCATTGACTGCACGTAAAAAGACGATTCGTTATGAATCGCCTTAATTGTTATTTATTCTTTTCTAACTTCTTGCCCAATTCAATGATGTAATTGCGAAGTGCTTCACTAGTTTCTGGATGAATTAAACCATATTGAATAGAAGTTTCAAGATAGCCTTCCTTATTTCCAACATCAAAGCGTTCTCCTTCAAAAACTCGGGCAAACACGCGTTGTGTCTTGTTCAAAGTATCAATAGCATCAGTTAACTGAACTTCGCCACCTCTACCTGGCTTTTGCGTTGCCAAAATATCGAAAATCTCTGGTGTAAGCAAGTAACGACCAATAATTGCTAAGTCACTAGGAGCATCTTTAACTGCTGGCTTTTCCACAAAATGTTTAACGTTGTAAAGTCCCTTAGATTCTGAATTCTCTGGATCAATTACTCCGTATTTATAAACTTCTTCATGTGCAACTTTCATAACAGCTAAAGTTGATGCATGAGTCTTGTGATAGTCATCAATCAATTGCTTAGTCAAAGGAACTTTGTCCTTCATTAGGTCATCACCTAGCATAACGACAAATGGCTCATTCCCAACGAAACTGCGTGCACGAAAGATCGCATCCCCAAGACCAGCTGGATGTGGCTGGCGAGTGTAATACAAATTAACGCCCAAGTCAGTAATTTCTTGTGTTAGTTTTAGTAATTCTTTTTTACCAGTTTTTTCCAAATCTTGCTCAAGCTCAGGGTTAGCATCAAAGTGGTTCTCAATTGAACGCTTATTCTTCCCAGTGACGATCAAGATATCTTCAATTCCTGATTCTTTGGCTTCTTCTACAATAAATTGAATAGTGGGCTTATCAACAATTGGCAACATTTCCTTTGGCATTGCCTTAGTTACTGGCAAGAAACGGGTTCCCAACCCTGCTGCAGGAATAATTGCTTTTCTTACTCTATCTTTCATCTTTTCCAAGTCCCCCAAGATATACTTTATGTCAAGTTTTATTCACGTAATATTTTACAACCTCAAAATAACGTATGCAATTAATTATCTAGAATCTTTTCTTGAGTTAAAAAATCGCGCCACTTCTCAGTCACATTTTCAAAACTGTACTTTTGGGCTGCCTGATATGCACCTTCTGATAAAACTGCTAATTTTTCCGGTTTACTCAAAAGTTGATCCAAGACGTATTCTAACTGCTTCACGTTATTTGGTTCAATCAACTGACCACTTTTTCCATCATCAATAATTTCACAAGGACCATAATTAATATCGTAACTGACTACGGGCACACCGTGAGCTTGAGCTTCAAGAACCGCCATGGCAAAGCCTTCTGAACTACTTGTTAACACTTCTATTTGTGCTTCGTTATAAACCTGATCAAGATTTTGGGCATAACCGTTAAAGTGAATAAAGTCTTCAGCATTTTGTTCTTTAACTAACTGATGCAGCTTTTGACTAGTTGCAGCATCTGTCGTATTGCCGTAGATTGAAAGTTCCACAAAATCATATTTCTGATGAAGTTTAATGATCGCAGTGATTAATTGATCAAGCTGCTTAATTGCAGCAACTCTGGCAACTGCAATAATATTGCCAAACTTGCGACTGAGGTAAGAAACAGGCTTAATTTCTGAAATGTAAGTTACTGGAATCGCATAGCTATGGTTGGTCTGATAAATGCGTGCGGCATCCCTAGCTTCGGCTTTTGTTGAAGAAATCAAGCCGTTGATGCGGCCGTCTGCCACAAGATTTGCGATCGGTTTGTAAACATCGTACAGTTCATCATTAGGATTACCGCTTGGCGTTAGGGCAGAGTGGAAAATCACGTATCTTGGCACACTCAGCTTCATTTTTTCAAAAGCCGGCACAATACTGGTAGTGCGGTCGCAATAAAGGACAGCTTGCGGATCTTGTTTGACAATTTCATCAAGGAAAAATCCTCTGAGTCCATCACGATTATCAAAGCGATAAAGCTGTCCTTGATATAGCAATTCAACAGCAGAAATGATCTTCTGATCGCCGGCCTTACGGTAGTATTCGCTCAAAACGATTTGATGGTTTTCATCATAATATTGCCGCAAGATAAGCTGCGCATTGTCATCAAAGAACTCGGTGTGACTCAGAATTCCGCAGTCATAGAAATCTCGCTTGATAGTAAAGCCATATTGGTCATAATAGTCAACGTAGTAAATCCGTTCACCAGAATAGACAAGATGCGCCACTTTTTTGCCATTATCATAAGCGGTATCGCCATCGATATGATACTTAGTTTTGTCCAAAAGTTGAGTGGCAGTCGCTTGATCAGCCGAAGCTTTTTTATAAGGAAGCTTTTGGAAAAAATGATACATATTGATCACTTTATCCGCGTTCTTAAGCTTGTCGTGGGCTGACTCAAAGAAGTAATTGTATTCAAGTTCGATGATCTTGTTTTCCTGCTTCAATTCGTCGAAGATCTTCGCCCGCTTCACCTGGGCCAATTCAATCGCAGAAGTCTGATAATCTTGCCGACTTGTAATAAAATAATGCATTATTTTTTACCTATAAGCTTTAAACATTAAAAATAATCATATGAGTAAGGTGGATGCTTCAATAATTCGTTCAACCCATCTTTATCAAATTCATCAAGATCAGTCTTACTGCCACCTTCCTCCTCTAGCAGATCAGGATCAAGTTTATTTTCTGGCGTATCGTAATACTCTTGTAAACTCCAAACTCCACCAATATCTTCGATAATACTATAACCTTTTCCAGAAAGAATCTGAGGATTTTTTGGTATTGCTATATTGTAAGACACTTTCTTAATATGAACTTCAAATTCCCAATTATCACCATAATCATAGGTTAAGGTTAATTTATCGCCTTCATCAAAAACAGATATTTTTGTTTTTTCAGAATCCGCAGAATTATATGATAAAACCATATCTGAATCATTTTCTTCTTGATTTTCATAATGAACATCATCTTTAGGATTATAAAGATCATATAAATGTCCCCAGCCCACATTAAACATCAGCAATATTGCTTGCATCAATGTTTCTACTGAACTATTTCCACTAATAATAAAGCGACGCCAAATTGAAGGTCTAAATCCCTTTAATTTTGTACGAATTTCATAAACTGCATGATTACGTTTTTGGTTTTCATTTCCAGCATTCTTTTTATCTTTAGACTTCATGTATTTTGTAAAATCAGGAATTACATCAAGAAGCTCCAAGATAGAGTTTATTAAAACCTTAAGCTGATCGGGCGTATCAGGATCATTAGCAATTCTACTATATTTTTCTGGATCATTCATGATCTTTTTAGATATCTCTTTAACAGTATCTTCATCTATATCCTCGGAAGGTGAATAATTATCTGTATAAATCTCAAACTGTTCTTGGCAAATATCATCCACTCGCTTTAAATCAGCCTTAGTAATTAATCCAACTCTACTTAAGAAACGATAAAAATCGTAGAACAATGTAAGTACATTAGCTGTTGCTAATTTTTTCTGTTCCGCAGAAAAGGTTCCGTTGGCTTCGATGCCGTAATAAATGCAACACCAAATATAGTAATTCAAATCACCTAAATTACTATTTACAAACCTTAATTCTCTAGTGAATAAGTAATTATTCACAAAATCTACTAATTGTTCTTTAAGATCTATTCCAACTCCTTGAAAATTTTCTTTTGGATTTCTTAAATATTGATCAATAATTTTATCGTTGTTTTGCCTTATTTCGTTACTTACCTTCTCATTGTTGGATATATCATGATTTTCATATCTTGCCCAATGATTAGGATCCATAAATTCTGCTTTTAAATCCCAATACTTAACATTAGCTCTAGGATGTTTTGTCTTAACTGGAAAAAGCTTATTGGCTTTCCAAGCTATAGTTTCAATAATCTTAGCGGAATGCTCTTTAGATAAGTTCATAAGAAGCAATGATAAAACTATATTCTCATCATTTTTCTTTGTATCACGAAGCTGAGATTGGATCTTCTTCTCAAGATTTCTAGAGTTATTTTTAATATAATCAAGCATATAATTTGTTAGGTCACTATTAATAAAATCATTATGAACTAATGTAAAGCCATTAGTTAGATTTGTATCCAAAACATCATTTTTTTGTTGAAAAGTAAGATAATTAAATGTTGATACAACTTTAACTAGGTTAGCTTGAAATTCATCTTTATCAATTCGAGACGTTACAACTGTTATTCCGGTTTCTATTTCAACAAACAGATAATATTTTTTCTTTTTCTTTTTTAAAGTAAATTGAGTAAGTTGCCAATCATTAAAAGTTGTAATTCTTTTACTAGATATATAATTGCCAATTTCTTTATAAATATTTTGACCATATTGAATGATAGACATAATTTACCTCGTAATCTTTTTACTTTTATCTTAACAAATATTTTAAGCTAATAGGCGGCTTCAACATTCATTAAATATATTTTTAAATAAAAAATCTGTCAGAGGATCCTCCCCTGATCAGATTCAAATTCTATCTCTTAGATAATCGATATCCCGCAGCGCGAGCAGCTGCTTCAGACTTAAAGTAAACAGCGTTACTGCTGTTCATGCGGTATCTTCTTTGACGATAAACGTGGTAAATGTGTGAGCGTTTATTGCCGATAATCACTTTGGGCTTGGTAGAAGTCCAAATCTTGTTTCGATAAACTGCGGCTTGGGTAATTATTGGCTTAGCTGGATTTTGTGACACTTGAGAAATACTCCCAATAGTTCCCAATGCCATTAAAATTGCAGTGATAGCAATTGCTATTCTCTTTTTTAATTTCATCTTTGTCTCCTCATAGAAAATTTCTAATAATAATAGTAATTATATCATTATAGTTTATTTCTATGAGTAGAATTGTGGATTAGAGGAAAATTCTACGTAATTATCGTTTTTTCTTAGAATTTCTCACCAGATTAGTGCTATAAACTCGAACCGCTGTCATATATGGCTTAACAACATCTCCAAAATTCAAATCTCCATACCAATAAATTTCATCATTAAAAATACAAATATTATTCCCGACTTGTTCTGTTTTGAGTAACTTAATTTTTTCAACTTTTCCTTGTATTTTCTTAAATATTCTATCTGGTACTACAAGGGTTACATCTGCTTTCGTATTAGTTTTCAAAAGTTCATTAATTAATCTTAGTGTGACATTTTTCATTCTCATGTAAATACTTGTAGCTTGTGCTAAATCATTCTTCCATGTTGGGAAATAATCACGATAATCAAAATATTGAGACTGATACTCATTTCCTGATGTATTTAAAACAAGTTCATATCCTGCCTGCTTATATATCGATAGTCGTTTCTTATACATGTTCAAAAACATGTCATCTGACATATCAATATAATCAAAAACTCGAAGTTCATCTTTTTTATCTAAACCTCGTTCTAAACGCCCCAAATATTGTTTAGTATTACCTTTCCATGAAAAAGGCAATGTTATAAACAGTGTATCAAGTTCTGGTAAATCTAACCCCTCGCCTACATATTTGCTAGTCGACAAAACAACACAAGGTTGATCTAATTTAATTTTAGTTACATTTCCTAAGCTGCCCGTCACTAAATATATTCTTTTATCTTTAATTTCTAAAAGTAACATTTTATATAAAAGCTTTAGATGTTCTACTCTTTCGCTTAATAATAAGATGTGTCGTTTATCTTTTAGACACTTTTTAACATCTTTAACAATCAATTCGTTACGATCATGATTTATGATTAACTCATTAATTTTTTGAGTATATGAGTTTGGTAAATTATCTATTCTGCGAATTTCAGTATAACGAGGATAAAGATACCTATGCAAAAATATATTTTCTGTATTTAGCTTTCCATCATCTTGATAAACAATTGGTCCTAAACGTAAGTGTAATATTTTTTCTAAGCCATCTTTTCTCTGCGGTGTTGCGGTCAAACCAACAATATATTTACAATTTGCACTAGCAAGTATTTTTTCAAAAGTTACAGCTGCAATATGATGACATTCATCTACAATAACTTGATTATAATCTTTAAAGAACTCTATTCTTTCATTTTCAGTCATACGGCCTAATTTTTGAATTGTTATTATGTCTACCAATTTAGATGGATGATTTCTGCTTCCCGTTATTATTTCAATTTTATTCTTACTGACTTTACGTCCAGTAGGCGTCAATTCCATAAAAGGTTGATTTGATATTTTTAGAAATTTCCGACCTTTTTCTTGCCATTGTTTTGCAATACTTTTTGTAGGTACGATTATCACAGTTGGAACTTTTCGCTTTGCTATTAATGCAAAAGATACAACTGTTTTCCCAAAGCCAGTATGACCACAAATCATAGATAACGAATTTGACAATACTTTATTAAGCGCCAGTTGTTGATTTTTACGTAACGAACCCATAAAATTAACATCTAATTTTGTAATTGTAGAGAATTTTTCCTTTAACTTACATTTACATTTCTGAGTTAATTCAGTTAAGCATCCTCTTGGTAATCGCAAATATTTTCGATCAATTGTAGATAAAGTTATTAAAGATGGCGTATTCCAAGTAGGCATTCGCATTCTTTGTTTTTTAGTATATTCAGGATTAGAAAAAGTTGCTAAGCTTAAAAGGGTTAATTCTTCTTTATGTGTTAAATCAGCTTTTTCTATAAAGATTTCACCAGTAATATAGCCAGATACTGTATGAGGATAAGTATTTGCTTGTTTTAAACTACTTAATAAATTACTATCAATTATTAATCCCATATCATGACTAATATTACCAATTAATTGCTTTACCTCTTCTTTAGAATATTTTTTCATCAAAGCCAACTGATCAAATAATTCATTTGAATTCGTTGGGTGTAAATTATCATCTGTAAAGATCGACCTTTTTTCTTGAACATCTTCCCACTTTAAAGGTAAAGCGATTAAATTTCCAAATCCACCTTTGTCAAGTGAATCTTGATTTGGAATCATACGATCGAAACTATCAAGATTTAAATCAGTACTCTCTAAAACATTTAATAGTAATAATGTACCCAACTTCCTAGCGTTTTCAGCCAAAACATGATCAAAAAATATCCAAACATGATAGCCCTTTCCTGAATGTGAGATTTCAGGTAAACAGTCTATTCGATATTTTCTGCATATTTTAATCAATGCTTTAACTATTTCTCTAGGATCGGGATCTGAAGATTCGTGTTGATCAAAATCGAAAACTAATAAATTAGTACAATTATCTTTTAGAAGAGGATAAATACCATATCTATGATATGAATCATTATTTACAATTTGATCATATACTGTTTTATCACTATACGGCTCATATTCCTTAACTAATTGTGAAAGGGCTCGCTCATCATTTCTTGCTTGATAAAAATCCCACCAATTTTTCAGAGCTGGACTATAGCCTTTCCCATTACTCCACTTTTGTGCATACACATCTAATCGCCCAGAAAAATATTCTTTATATAAAATAATTTTTTCTTTTGTAGTTCTATTTTTCTTTTTCAACTTCAGAAGTTCATGTTGAGTAATAATATACTTTTCACCTGTATTGGTTCTAATTAAATATTCTATAATTTCTTCGTTTTTATAATGTTTAAATGTTGCTACAATTTCTATGGTCTCACCGTTATTAAGCTTAACTAATCTATCTTCATTCATTATTTCCCCGTACCTTAAACAAATTTATAGTTAAAGTATACGGCATGCTTGTGATTCTTCCTATACGAAGTTAATTCTATATTTAAGCGGTTTTGAATATAATTAATAAGATGAAGCAACCTAGTGACAATTAAACTACACTATCGTGGCCCAACACTAGGCTACCTTTTCAATGTACTCTAATTTTTTACACCAACTTTCCGCTTATAAACATTTCATTCAAAGAAATATACCCTTAATTCCTAATCTTACCCATATTTCAATCAACATCCACTGCTACTTTAACTATCTTCCCAAAAATATTACCTTTATATTTAATAGGTAATACTTCTACATCATCAGGATTCTCTCTTTTCCAAACCATATATTTTCTGTAAAATATACTTTTACAATCTCTAATCTCTTATACTCGTTTAAAGCAATAACGATATCACCGCTATGTATATGGGCTGTTCCCTTCAACACCAAAATATAACTATTCTTTGGAATAACTGGTTCCATTTCGTTTGTGTATACCTTCATTGGCCATATTCCATTGTAGTTATACTCTTTAAAAATACGCACTATTGGATTGCTAGGAAATATATCATCAAAACTAATTTCTAAGATATTCAGTATGTTGCTCAATGTATCAAGATTTATCCCTCTCTTACCAGTTTCATATCGACTAACGGTAGATCTAGTAACATATAATTGCTTTGCAAAATCTTTAATTGAAATCGACTTCTTTTGACGAAAATATCTAACTTTGCCACCAATATAACGATTTATTTCAGTGCTCATTCTTGACACCACCTTCCTTTTTCTGAAAAAAGTTTATCACGTTAAATCATTTATATCACTATGTTCCACCCAAATTATCCATATTGGAACAATTTTGACTTTTCTAAAAAAACATTACTGCTTATATCAATATTCAATAAAATGCTATAAAAAACTAAACATAAAATAAAAACCTTGATACTAATATTTTTCAGAAATATTAGATCAAGGCTTTATTAGCATAGAAATTAACTATAAACATGTTTTTTACAATTACTAAAAATCACATACAAAGATATCTATTCTAAGTATTTATGTGAACTATTTTATTTATTATAGCCAAATAGCATGTACGTAGAAGAATGTAAATGAACGTAATAGAACTATAGGGAACGAAAAGGGAACGAAAAGGGAACGAAAAAGGAACAAAAATTTTCAATTTTTTCGATCATCCATCAATTGTCCTAAAATCTTTCTATATAATTGTGGCATTGCTTCCATTTGAGCTAATACCTGCATGGGACTAGATGGTATAGCATACTTTGTAGATCTAGATTTACCTTGCTTTATTAATGCGCCTATCTCAATTAAATGATTAATAGACTCTATAGATTGTTTTTTTGACAATCCTGTATTTTTTTCTATCTCTTTTCTTCCCAAAGTATGTGTTGGTGTAGAGATAATGGACTTTAAAATACTTCTTTCTCTATCATTTATATCTTTTCCTGAAAAAGAATCAGCATAGTCAACATTCCAAATTTTTAACTTTGTTTCCACATTATTTGTTTCAATGGATGGATTCTTGTAATTATTTATTTGTGCAGATTCAAAAATCTTTTCTCCACCATGTCCTGCTCTTTCAGACTTTCCTAATTGAACAAATAATTTTGAAATGATTGGATTGCGCGTTGCTGTTTTATTTGTAATAAAGAAATCCTCTACTGGTATTTTCATTTTTCCAGGATTTATAAATTCATAATAATTGATTTTTGCATAAGCTTGAAGATGCGCACTTTCATAATAATTAGCATGCATTAACATATTTAATAACGCTTCTCTAAGTGCCACAGCCATAGAGGCTGACGAATCTTCTCGAACCATATCTGAATTTAATTTGAATTTATTAGTTAGCGTACGTTCTAATGCTACAGAGGTTGCCTGATAAGATGTAGTATGCACTAGAACTCTTTACAATTATGTAGACAAGGGGCTAATCGGTATT
>NZ_AZFM01000041.1 GCF_001434335.1 Lactobacillus kalixensis DSM 16043 | reverse complement strand
AAAAAGCCAGGAAACATGCGAAAAGAGCATGAATCTTAGCTTTCAAGTTTCAGTTATATAGTAAAAAGAGATGAGACAGAAAAAAGAATCAAAAAAAGCCCTATCCATCCCCACATAAAATGAAGAGATTTTCGGACAAATTTCATTAAATTCCATTCAGTATTAATGATTTGTTTTAAAATTTAGATCATTATTTCAAATTTGTATTTGAGTTAGCTCTTGGATTTTTAAAATTAAAAACAATCGTCAAAAAAGGACCGTATCCCATTTAGGAATACAGTCCTTCTTTCTTAACTTGCCTTACCAAAATTCTTTGTCACTTCATCTTTATCTTGAAAATCAATAACATGAATATTATGTTCTTCTAATCCATCTGCAAATTGTTGAACATCACTATTAATTCCATTAACTAAAACATTGAAAGAAGAATCCCGGTAATTATCATCCAAATATTCAATAGTATCACTATATATTCCGATAATTGCTTCCATAGAATTTTTGGATAAAGTATTATACAACTTTGTTAATTTATTGATACCTAATTCAGGCGTAAAGTTATATTCAAATGTATATTGTTGTTTAGTTTTCCCCAACGCAATATTATTTGTAGTAAAATAATATACATTTTTATCCTTGTTAAAATAATTTTTCACATCATCGAAAAAGATACCTTTAGTATTTGCCCTATTTGTCTCACCTAAATCAGAAATTCTCAAAAGTAATTGAACAAAATCAATAATTGCTTGTGACAGATCTCTTAATTTTACATTTTCCTTATTAATGTGACTATTCGTAACATTAAAATCAAATGACTTAAGATACCAGTTAAACAAACGATAACGTGTTGTATTCTTTTTATTTAAGTCAATTCCGTTCATTTCCATATTCCACAAAGTGTAACCTTTGTCTGTTAAAGTAAAGTTATCTTCACTCTTTTCAATGATATTAAATAAAATACTATCTCCGAAATAATCGGTAAATTGTGTCAGAACTTGAATATCATGATTATCAATTGCTTTAAATTCTACTTCATCTTTTATCCATTGAGTCCATTGGGATTGAATTTTATCTAGAATAGTATTAGTAATGATAGTCATAATTTCACCTTCTCGTTAAAATAATAATGGAGTCAACTTTAAATCATATTTCTTCCTGTCTACATTAGTATAATCTAACATTTCATTAATTGCTTCTAAAAATCTTCTATAGCATATGACCTTATTAATTTCATACCATCAAAAAAGGACCGTATCCCATTTGGAAAATACAGTCCTTCTTTTTTCGATATTATTTTAAATTAACTTTATCTTACTTATTACCTTTACGTTTCTTTCTATCGGTGAAGCCCAGAAGCATTGCAAGACCTGCAAAAGCTAATCCAAAGATTGAAGCTTTACTATCAGATTCACCAGTTTGAGGCAACATTGTCTTCTTAGAAACATGGCTATTGTTGTTAGCACCGATAATATTATTTGAATTAATATCTGAATTGTAAACAGTGTTGGTTACCCCTGAACCGTTATTACCATTCAAGTTTTCACCATGAGTGCCTGAATTACTTGAGTGGTTTGACTTGCCAGTGTTAGGTTTGCCAGTGTTTTCATCATTACCGCTGTTGCCATTGTTGTTTGATGGAACATTGTTATCATTATTGTTGGTTGGAGTCTTATCACTAGGGTTAGTTGGTGTGTTATCACCTGGATTGGTGTTGTTTCCACCATTATCTGGATTAGTTACGTGGATGGTTACTGGTACTTCATCCTTTGAGCCATCTGGGTAAGTTACCACAATTACAGCTGGCTTGTTACCTTCAGTACTTACATCTGGAGTATCTTTCCAAGTGTACTTAGTGCCATCTGGTAAATCGCCCTTGTTCTTAATACCTTCTGCTGGATCTGGTACTACACCGGTCTTAGTGTTCACATCTTGACCTTCTGGGGTGTACTTATCTGCATCAGTTGGAGTTGCTGGATTAGTTACGTGGATTGTTACTGGTACTTCATCCTTTGAGCCATCTGGGTAAGTTACCACAATTACAGCTGGATTGTTACCTGCTGTAGTTACATCTGGAGTGTCTTTCCAAGTGTACTTGGTTCCATCTGGTAAGTCACTCTTGTTCTTGATGCCTTCTGCTGGATCTGGTACAACGCTAGTCTTAGTGTTCACATCTTGACCTTCTGGTGTGTACTTATCTGCATCAGTTGCTGGGTTGGTTACGTGGATGGTTACTGGTACTTCATCCTTTGAGCCATCTGGGTAGCTTACAACAACAGTTGCTGGCTTGTCTCCTGCAGTAGTTACATCTGGAGTGTCCTTCCAAGTGTACTTAGTACCATCTGGTAAGTCACTCTTGTTCTTGATGCCTTCTGCTGGATCTGGTACAACGCCAGTCTTAGTGTTCACATCTTGACCTTCTGGTGTATTTTTATCGGCATCAGTAGTTACCTTGATTGAACTTGCTGGAATGTTAACGTTCAAGTAAGTTGGATTGCCATTTGCATCCTTATCAGTAAAGGTAATCTTAATTACGCCGCCTTGACCATTTGCATCAGGCTTAGTTGCCCAAGTAGTAGAAGCAATTTTATCAGTTGGAATGTTGTTATCTACTAATTGACTGAATTGTTCATTAGTCAAGTCTGAACCAAGATCAACATTTACTGGAGTAATTACAGTCTTAGCACCGGCACCCTTAGCATCAATGGTAAATGGATTAGTAGTTACAGTACCATTCTTTGAGCCCAAGATATTCTTAGCAATATCATTGTTAGTAAAGTCAACATTTACACTAGTAGTGATTTCCTTACCAGCTGCTGTAGCAGTATCAACGTTAGTATCTGGAGTTGTAGTCCAGCTGATAGTTGATGAATCAATAGTAATTGGAGTTGCAGTAGTTGAGAGCTTACCGTCAGTTAGTTCGTAACCTTGAGCAGTTACAACACCAGCTGGTGAAAGAACTTGTGAATTTTCAGTAGTTTCGTGAGCATTAAGCTTAGAAGTGTCAACTGTAGTTACAATAGCACCGTTGTCACCCCAAGTTACAGTTTGACCTGGTGCAGTAACAATTACTGGAACAGTTGTTTCATCGGCACTCTTGTCTGGATAAGTTACAGTTACAGGAACATTGTAAGCACCTGGAGTTACATCAGTACCTGGTTTAACAGTGATAGTACCAGTTGATGGATCAATTGTAGCCCAATCTGGTGTATCTGTACCTGTAGTAAATGTAGTTCCAGTTGGAGCAGTAGTATCCTTACCATCTTGATCAGTAAATGATGGATCATCAGTTGCAGTTTGACCTTGTTCAACATTTACTGGCTTATATGATGGAGTGTATTGACCGCTTATAATAAGATCACTACCAAATGTCATGTGTTGTGGTGACCACCAGTTAAAGTTGTTAAGGAAACTCTCCATATAATCTGGCGCATCAGTCAAAGCCGCATTATTATATTCAGTCTTATTTGCATCTGATGCAGCAGATTCTGCTACTGTAGCTGAACCATTAGATTCACCGAATTTAGCGACGCCTTGACCAACAAAAACTGTACTTACATTTGTACCTTGTTTTACAAAGCCACTAGCATTATTGCCCCATTGGTTAGTATTATGTTCTTTTACAATGTACCATTTGTAAGGTGTAGTTGAATTTTCATCCCATTGCTGTAATGGTGTGACTACATTAGTTGCTGACTTATTAATATCAACTTCAACGTTATTACTTTCTAAGCAGAGAAAGGCACCTGTCTTACCATCGGTCTCATCACCGTTTACACCAACAGCCTTACCAAATCTTTCAAAGTTAACATATTTTGGTGCTTCAAAATCAATAATAGACTTGGAACTTGTACCCCACATAGTAATTAAACCAACATGAGGCAAGTTTCCGTAAGGGCCATTACCGTTTTGGAAGAAATAACCATAATTATTAGCATGATCTTGTAAGTCAAGACTACCACCATTTACGAGTAAAGATGATGTCATGCCTCCACCAAGACCTACAGTATTGAAACTTAACAAAGCTGATGAAGATTTATCGCTAGTACGGTTTACTTTAAAAGTAGCATTTTTACCAATTCTCAAGGTTGGGTTAAGGTTTATTCCATGCATCCCCAAGTTGATAACACCATTGTGAATACCGCCTAAGCCACCAGTTGATGCTGCAGCGCCACCATTCATAGTACCTGTACCATTACTTGTAGTATTTTGAGCAGTGGTAATGTCTACTGTGCCACCATCCAAAACATCAATATCATCAGCATAGATAGCTGCTGAGTTGCCATCTTTCAAATCAATCTTAAGAGTAGCATTCTGACCAACTTTGATTAATCCGGTTCTGACAGAATCAATGGTTCCTTGACTGGCGCTACCGTCAAAAAAGATACCCATGGCATTTGAAGTTTCACCATTAATAGTTAAATTAGCGCCATTATCAATGATTACATTTCCACCATTATCTGTAGAATCAATGAAAATTGCTGCATTGTACTGCACATTCTTTTCATCGTCGCTATGGTTAATAGTAGTTGAACCATCAGTAACTTCAACACTCTCAACTAATAGTGCAGCGTTACCGTCTCCATGAGTAATATTAATATTATTGTTACCAGATAACTTTAAGTCAGCTGAATTACCACCGGTTTGACCAAATTGACCATTACCATCAATGTTAACATTCTTAAATGTGACCTTAGTCTTATTGCCAAATTTGATAGGGCTATTGGTATTATATTTAATATCATTTGAACCCTTACTATTTTCGGTATTATCACCAACAAAGGTAAGGTCCTAATTTTTATTATTGTAATTAAAGTTAAGATTCTTATCTGCTAGATTTAAAGTGTGTGACCCAAGATCGATGGTAACTGCGCGAGCGTTGGCACCATCAATATCTGTATTTTCTGTGTAGCCAGTAAAATCAACATCGCTAGTTAAATTAATAATGCTTGTATTACCATTACGTAATGCATTTAAGAAACTTGCAGAATCTGTAACATTTTCACTTTGACCAGTTTGATTTTCGTTTTGAGCAGATAACTCTTTTGGTACAGAAATATCTCTGCTCTTAATTGATGATTTATCTGTCTGCTTTACGGCAGGTGCTTTATTAGTAGTAGCTGCAGACTTTATATTATTTTCATCTTTACTATTATTTTCCTTACTGGTAGTACCAGTTGCATTAGCCGTAGACTCTATATTATTTTTAACTACCTTAGAATCCTGTGACTCTTGCTTTGGAATTTTAACTTCTGATTGCTTAAGATCTTTAGAATTAGTTGATTCAGCAGTATTCACCTTTTGAGTAGATTTAGTATCTACTGTATTTTGATTCGAAACATCGACTTTTTGTAATTCATTCTTAGTAGATTCTTGATTTTCTACAGAATTAGACTGAGTTTGTACCTCCCCATTTTGATTTTCGGTATTAGACTTTACATCCATTGATGTATCGGATGTAGGCGTCTTGACTGTTTCAGTTTGCTTAGCTGTGTCAATAGTATCAGCCTTTACACTCTGACCAGATGCCATACCAAAAAGCGTGAATCCAATCAATACGGAAGCTGCGCCAATTGTGAACTTTCTAATTGAGAAGCGTTCTTTTCTCGGCTCCATCTTTCTTAATTTTTCCTTGTAATTATTTTTAGATAACATTCTTGTTCACCTCATATAAATCACAATTCAGATCAAAGTTATCATATTGAAGCATAACGGTTATTGATGATCCATTCCATAGAGTGAATTAGTCAATAAAATACAACCGATTATTCTAAAATTTCTAAAGTAAAACTAAGTTCAGTTAATCTAAATCTATTTCACCGTTAGCAACTTCACATAACCCATCGTTATTATAACACCTATGATTTTATATAGCTGCACTTATTTGTACTTTTTTCACACTTCTTTATATAAAATATTTAAATACTTAAATAACAGTAGCAATGGATTGATTTGTAAAATAAAAAAGGACCGTATCCCATTTAGGAATACAGTCCTTCTTCTTTGACTTTAAACTCTATTTAAAGCCTAACTTTTTATTCATATGTTCAACTTTTGCTAGTTCTTCTTACGACGTTTCTTACTTACAACTGCGAACAATCCTAATGAAACAACGTTGAGAAGTGCCAAGCCCAATGTGCTCAAAATGCTACTATTCTTTTCACCTGTTTGAGGCAAAGTATCTTTCTTTTCATTAGATACTGAAGTAGAAGCTGTTGGAACACGTCTGCTATTTACAGTTGGTCGAGGTGTTACATTCTCGTTTTGACTCTTTGGTCTATTAGAATCTGATGATCTACGTGGTTTATTAGTTTGTTCAGTTGGCGTAGGAGTAGGAGCAGTTGGTTGAGGTGTTGGTGGTTGAGGAGTTACAGGTTGTTGAGGAGTTGGAGTTTCCGGTGTAGTTGGTTGATCAGGAGAAGTTGGGTTCACCGGAGTGGTTGGTTGACCAGGTATTTCTGGAGTTACCGGAGTTGATGGTGTGTATGGTACTGGAGTGTCCTTGCCTGGATCAGTTGGCGTTACGCTTGGAACACTTGGAGTGTAACCTGGAATTTCTGGTACTGGTTCATCTGGTGTTACCTTCGTTGGATCGGTTGGGTATTGTGGCGTTGGCACATTTGGAATTGGGTTTCCTTCTGGGTCAACTGCGATAATCTTTCCGTTTGGTGTGTATGTTACTGTTACTTCAATATCATTTTGAGTTACGGCAGTTGCATTAACTTGACGTTTATCTGCGTGGTAACCCTCAACAATTGGAGTGTCTACTTGATCGTAAACTGACTTTTCACCCTTAGCAATTGACCAATCAGTAGTATATTGTCCGTCCGCAATAACGTTACCAGTTACAACATCAACAGTAACAGTTCTCGTCCACTTAGAGGTTTGAACATTATCAGCAGGAGTCTTGTCACCAGCACCTACATAGTGAACAGTTTCCTTAACATTCTTGGTTACCTCATTTGGATCTACACCATGCTTGTCTGGAGTATCTGGTCCAACCGGAATTCGGCCATGACGGAATGTTACTTGGAAGACTTGTTCGTTTCCATCAATATTATCAAATACTGGGTTACCGCTGAAGCCATCGTTTACAAGGACATAGCCTAATTTTTCGTATTTAGCGATTTCATCAGCAGTTGAGTAATTAATTGTCTCTCCAGCCTTACCAGTCAAGGTATCAGATTCGGATAAGATCTTATTATTGTCATCTAAGTCAATGTATTGAACCTTAGCCTTTTCTTCTTGATTCTTAGTGTAAATAACTGGAGTGTCCTTAGTTGGATCTGGAGGAGTTACAGTATTTACATTTGGAGTGTAACCATCAATGCTTGGTACTGGTTCATCTGGAGTTACCTTGGTTGGATCAGTTGGATCGTTTGTGTAAGGTACATTTGGTACATTTTCACTTGGATTCGTTGGGTTTGGAATTGGGTTACCGCTTGGATCTTGTGGGACAATGCTTCCAACCTTCTTGTAAATTACTACGAATGTTCTGTTACGTTTTGCTTCAACTGCGTCTGCTGTGGTAGTAAAGCCACCAGCAACAACCTTACCGTTATCATCACGAGTGTAGCCCTTAACGGCTACGTAGCCATCGATTACTGGGACATCTTCAGCATCAAAGTCATGGCTAGTTGCATTCCATAACCCTTTACTAATTAAGACATTGGTATCTCGATTATAAGTATCACCAGAGTATGTGAATTTGAAAGCTTGGCTCTTAGCTAAAATAAGTTCATTACCTTCTTCATCAACATACTTCACAGTTTGTGATGCATTAAGAGATTGTTTATTTTCAACTTTGGTATATGGAAGATAAGTTACAGTAACTTCAATATTTGCGCTGTCCTTGGTAATTTTATAAGGTTCAGGGTCAACATTTATACCATCTTCATAATCATCAGGCGAAACATGGTCTACATAATATCCTGTTTCTTCAGGTGAATTAACATATTTAAACCAACTGTCCCCTGGCGTCCAAGTAATAGTAGGCGTTGCAGTATTATCCTTGTCAACAATCCATTGACCATTAGCATCTTGCTTAGCGTTAACTAATTCACCGGTTACCTTGTTAACATAAGCAAGTCCATTGAAAGTAATAGTTTGCTTAGCGTTGGCAGGAATCTTTCCGGTAAATTCAGTCCCATCAGCATTTACATAATTTACTGTTAAAGTAACTTCTTTCTTCAATGCATTTGGCCGCGCATTTTCTGGAGTGTTTTTAGGTACATCTGGAGTTGGCGTATCTGGTGTAACTGGTTGTACACCTTGGGCAAAGTGAATCTCAAAGTTTTGGACCTGGTTATCGTCAGTAAACTTAGCCCCATCAGCTGGGTAGTTGTTGCTTACTAAAACGTAACCTTCTTTTTCATAGTCGCCAATCGTCTTAGTTCTTCTTGGCTTATCTTGACCAATTTCAGAATTACCACTGAACTCCTTGCTAGTTGGTCGATAAAGACTGTTAGTTCCAATTCTACCGTTGATGTCATCAACATGAAGAATTTGTCCCGTAGTGTCATCAATGTAGGTAATCGTTGCCCTTTGCGTCCAGTAAACGTAATTAACTAGTGAAGGGAAAGTAACTGGGTTTGAAGCAGTAAGCGTTCTCCCAGTATCATACTTACCCCACGTACTAGTTTCATATGGCAAGATGGTATAGTTGTATGTTTTTTGTGAATTACTATAATCGCCATCTTTAGGCACATTGTTATTAGCATTACCATTGCCCGTTGCATTGTGTTCGGCTGGATTAGTATAAAGAAAACGTACTTCTTGGAAAACAATTTGCCCAGCTAAACCAGCCTTTTCACGATTTCCTTCATCAACTTGATTTAGGGTCATTTGAGTTGGATCAAGAATGGTGTAGTGGTTTGGATTAGTGACAAAATCATAATCAGCCGGTGGTAAATCAGCTGCTACCCGCCCCCGGTCAAGCTTACTGTCTGGAGAGTAAGCACCAGCGGCCTTAGCATAAGTAAACCAAGCTCGATATTCAACTGTTCCTTTATCATCAATAATTGTAGATTGAGAGTAGGAAGTTCCACGAGTAGTTACACGGGTCCCTCTTATTACATCTCCCTTATGATAAGGAGTTCCTACAACTAAGGTCCCATTCTTTTGGCTTGTTGGAATATCGAGGTCATAGTCTCCCGCAACATAATTAGGAGTAGCACGAACATCGTAGCCTTCCTTATCTACTGGTCTCGTAGTATAGCTACTACCCTGCCATCCATATTGAACATAGTCATCACGCAATTTCTTACCACTTTCATCGCGGTAAGTAGTAGTCTCTGCAACCCATTCAGGAATTGCTATAATCTGCGAAACTGAGCCACCTTTATCGACTTGGTCATCAAAAGTACTATATACTGGCGTAAACCAATTGCCATCATCGACCAGTTTTTGTAAAGTAAATTGCTTTCCGCCAGTAGATGTATTAGCGACAACAATTTCAGCATAATCATCAACTTTATATGAAGTACCACCATTCACATCGGTTGGAATAGTAATAGTTGTAGCAACTGTATTGTCACTGTTAAACTTCATGAAGTAAAACTTGGTTGGGAGACCAGTACCATTAACATCCGCTTCACTAACCGAATAGGCGTACCGGTTACCTACACCATTTTTACTTCCGCCAGTCACTATATAACTATTAACAGTTTAGTGGGCAGGATTAGGATCTAATGGCACATTATTTGCATTGTAACTCTTAGCATAACTTTCATTATCAGTTACGCTATAACCCTTGCTTGTTGGTGCTGGTATTTCCGTTTGCGTAGCACCTGAAGCACTATTAACTGCAGCAAGCAATGACGCTCTAATTTCATTTCCATTGATACCGCTTTTTGCATCAATTGTAGCAATTTGAGCTTTCAAACTGTTAATAGTAACTTGATTATTATTTAACTGATCAATGTCAGTTAAGTTGTTGGAATCTGATAGTGTTCCTTTTGACAAATCAGTTACATCATCTGAATTGTTTTTTGCAGACTCAGCTGTACTACTATCTTTAACATTCTGTTTGCTATTTTGTGAAACAGCTGGAGTTTGTACAGCTTCATTTTGGTTTTTGACAGTATCTGCCACTGAGTTTTCAGTTGTATTTTTAGTTTCAGCTGTCTTAGCTGTTTCAACTGACTCAATCACAGATTTAGTATCTTTTTCTGAATCTTGTGCTTTTTCAGCTACAGAGGTATCAGCATTAGTTTCTGCTGAACCTAAATCTTCAGAAGAAGTTTCAGTATTAGCAACATTAGCATTTACTGAAACTTGATCATCACTATTTGATACATCTACAGACTCTTTATTACTTTCGTCCTCGGAAGACGTGCTAGTCCCCGATTCTAAAACGTTGTCTGGAACTGAGTCGGCAGCACTTACTGCCTGCCCAGTTTGAATACCAAAGAAGAGTGAACCGATTAAAACAGAAGCAACACCAACCGTAAATTTTCTAATAGAAAATCTATCTTGTCGTTCTTCCATTTCTACGCAGTTTCTCTTTGTAATTGCGTCTCGACAACATGTTATTTCCTCCTCTGTTTATGCAATATTAAGATCTATTTCTTTGTTATTTATTAGAATCTTAAAAAACATAACGTTTGTTATAGTCTTATTATATTATAAACATTTGTAATTTGTACAGCTCAAGGTACTACTGTTGAGCTATTCTTTCACTATAAGTATTGCTATACATAGCAAGAAATAACAGTTAATCTGGTTGCAAATAGTATAAAAATTATCAAATTTCGCTTTAATATTATGAGGAAAATCGCTTTTTATTTTTAATTTCTGGCAAAAATATATAATCTTGTTATTTGATTATATCCTTATGTTTTGCAAATAATATATAATATCCGAGCAAAATATAGTTATTCAATTTAAACATCTATATCATTTAGGTTTAAAAAATATACAAAAATAATTATTAATACCATACAGTCGCGAAAAAGGACCGTACCCCATTTAGGAATACAGTCCTTTTTTGTCGCTTTAGATACCGTCTAAAGACTTTTATTTTGTTTTTTGATCTTCAACTAGTCCTTCTTGCGACGCTTCTTGTCCGCACCAGCAAGCAATGCCAATGAAATCAAGTTAATTAGTGCTAAACCTGCAGCGGTCATAGCTTCATTATTATCTTCACCAGTTTGTGGCAATGTTGCCTTAGTTTCCTTGTTTTCTTCAGTAGCAACAGTTCTCTTTACTGGAGTTTCGTCTCTATTAACTGCAGCATGAGGAACTACATTCTTAGCTGGAGTTGATGGAGTCTTATCATCAGTAGCATGTGGAGTTACTGTTTCATCTGGTGTTGATGGAGTATCTTCAGGAACATCAGGCACATCTTGTCCGTTTGGAGTTGGTGCTGGAGTTTCAGGTGTTGCTGGAGTAGCTGGAGTTTCAGGTTGTGGTTGAGGAGTGGTTGGCTGTGGTGTGCTTGGTTGAGGTGTATCAGGAGTTACAGGAGTTTGTGGTGTGTAAGGAACCGGAGTATCCTTGCCTGGATCAGTTGGAGTAACTGTTGGAGTTGATGGAGTCATACCAGGAATGTTTGGAACTGGTTCATCTGGAACAACCTTGGTTGGATCAGTTGGATCAGTTGGGTATTGTGGTTGTGGCACATTTGGAATTGGATTTCCATTTGGATCAACTGGGATGATCTTACCGTTTGGAGTGTAGTTTACAGTTACAGTCTTGTTAAGATCATCTGGAGTTACTGTTTCACCACCAGCAATACGCTTATCTGCGTGGTAGTAGTTGACTACTGGAGTATCTACACGACCGAATGTGTGACTTGATACATTCCAAGGAGTAGTTTCAATGATCTTGCCAGTTACATTATCAAATGTAATAGTTCTGGTGAAGTCAAAGCTTTGTACATTATCCTTAGGAGTATTTTCACCTGCACCGGTGTAGTGGATAGTTTGTGTACCAGTTCTCTTAACAGCATTTTCATCTGTACCGTCTGGATACTTAGGTCCATCTGGATTATCAGGGTTGACTGGTTCACCCGGCTTACCTGGCTTGTCTGGAGTAACAGTAGTTGTAGTGTGTTCTACATAGATGGTTACTGTTTGAGCAGTATCACCGATTACTGAAGGAATAGTTACATCTGGATTAATTACCTTGTAACCCTTATCAGTAAGTTCAGTAATAGTCTTGGTCTTGTCGTAAGTGAATTCAGTACCGGCCTTTTGTTCACCAGAATTCTTACCGTAATCTGGCAAGTCAACGTTATCAGTAGTATCGTGAACGATTACTGAGATTGAACCCTTCTTAGCAACATCTGGAGTGTATGGTACTGGAGTATCCTTGCCTGGATCAGTTGGTGTTACTGTTGGAACACTTGGAGTGTAGCCAGGAATATTTGGTACTGGTTCGTCCGGAGTTACCTTAGATGGATCTGTTGGATCAGTTGGATATTGTGGCGTTGGCACATTTGGAATTGGCTTACCACTTGGATCAACTGGAATAATCTTACCGTTAGGGTTGTAAGTTACTGTTACAGTATAGTCCTTATCACCGCTAGTAAGAGTTACGCCCTTAACGCTAGTCAATCCATCTCCATCTTTACTGATGCTTACTACGTGGTAACCAGATACGTAAGGTACTCTTTGACCACTTACTTCTTGGCTAGGTGACCAAGTAATTGGAGTTACCCATTCACCAGTTACCTTATCAAGTACACCTTGACCTTCAAAGTGAACAGTTTGAGTTACTGATTCTGCTACCTTGTTACCATTTCCGTCAACGTATTCAATCGTACGAGTTACATTCTTAGTTACTTGATCTGAACCTTGTGGGTACTTAGGACCATCTGGATCATTAGGGTTGATTGGTTCGCCTGGCTTACCTGGATCAG
>NZ_AZFM01000040.1 GCF_001434335.1 Lactobacillus kalixensis DSM 16043 | reverse complement strand
ATTTGACTCTTTTTCATTTACTTTTTAACTTACCGCAAAAAATTATACACTTAGTTTAAATAAAAATTGCTAAAGTATGTTTTATAAAATTGCTATTTTGGTAAATCCGTAAAGTATATTTTATAAAATAATGATTTTTACAAAAAATATAAAATATACTTTATAAAAATCGAAAAATCGACATTTTGTAAAATACATTTTATAATTTTACTGAAATAGCAGAAATATATTTTATAAAGGACAAAAAATGATAATTAAAAGACCACTTTACATGAATTTCCTTGAAAAATTCAAAGATAATGAGCAAATTAAGGTTATTACAGGAATTCGAAGATCTGGAAAAACCTTCATTATGAAAATGTTCATCGATAAATTGAAAACCGATGATCAAATTAGTCCAGAAAATATTTTGCAAATCAATTTTGAATCATTTGCATTTAGAAAAATCAATGATGCTGATGACTTATATGAGTATGTAGTCAAGCATGTTGGTAAATCAGGAAAGCAGTATTTGTTTTTCGACGAAATTCAAAATGTGAAAAATTGGCAAGAGGCAGTTAATGCCTTTAGGGTGGATCTAGATTGTGATATCTATATTACAGGTTCTAATAGTTCACTGCTTTCAGGAGATCTTGCCACTCTTTTAGCAGGGCGTTATGTTGAAATGCATGTTTTTCCATTGTCATTTTCTGAATATTATAATTATCACCAAGGTACACCGGAGACTGCTTACCAAATGTTCCTTCAGTATATTAGTGATGGTGGCTTTCCAATGATTTCACTTACAGAAGATGAAGATGTAAAGAATTCGATTAAAGAGGGAATTATCGATTCTGTAATTCTTAATGATGTTCTTTTACGCTCGAAATTGCGTGATGAAACATCACTACTTAAGATTGTGGGCTATTTGATGAGTGAAGTAGGTAATAGTATTTCTGCAGCTAAAATTGTGTCCACAATGAAATCGAATCATTTGAATATTTCTTCACCTACATTAAGCAACTATCTTTCATTATTGCAGAGAGCCTTTGTTTTTTATCGAGCTCAACAATATGATTTGCGTGGACGAAAACTATTGCGCTCAAATGATAAATTCTACGTTGTTGATACAGGGCTAAGGAATACTTTCATCAATAAGTCGTCGCAAGATAATCTTGGACATCAATTAGAAAACGTTGTGTATATTGAATTGCTGCGCAGAGGTTATAAGGTGGAAATTGGGCGTTATGATGATAAAGAAATTGATTTTATTGCGCGCAAGGGTAGTGAGGTGGTGTATTATCAAGTAACAATGAGTTTGCCAGCTGGTAGTACTCGTGAAACTGATAACTTGCGCTTCATCCCCGATGGCTATAAAAAAGAAGTTTTGACTTTAAACTTAATGGATCAAGGAATAGTTGATGGAGTGAGAGTTAAGTACGTAATTGATTGGCTTTTAAATAAGTAAAAAAATAAAAAGACCTAGCGTCTGTCTACCCTCCAGACACTAGGTCTATATTATTCTATCAAAAAAAGAAAATAAAACTATACTATTATTTAATACTTAACAAAAAAGTGAACAAATAATAATCTTTGAAACTTTTTTCTTATTTATCGCCATCGAAGATGTTGTCTTTGACAATTACATAGTCAACTAACTTAATTGCGTTGAGATCTTTGCCACCTGCATAAGAAATTGAAGATTGTAAGTCTTCCTTCATCTCTTCTAGAGTATCTTTGATTGAACCGCGGTAAGGTACAAGCATTTGTTTACCTTCGACGTTGCGGTAGGCGCCTTTTTGAACTTCGGAAGCAGAACCCCAATATTGCTTATAAGTTTTACCATCGATCTTTATAATATTACCAGGAGATTCTTTGTGACCGGCAAGCATTGAGCCAATCATCACCATGGTTGCGCCGAAACGAACGGACTTGGCAATGTCACCGTTATGACGAATGCCACCGTCGGCGATAAGCGGTTTAGAAGCAACTTTGGAACACATTCTAAGTGCAGCTAATTGCCAGCCGCCAGTACCAAAGCCGGTCTTGAGCTTAGTGATGCAAGCTCTACCTGGTCCTATACCAACTTTAGTAGCGTCAGCACCTTCGTTTTCAAGTTCACGAACAGCTTCTGGAGTTGCAACGTTACCAGCGGTTAAGAATGAATCTGGCAATTTTTCCTTAATATAATGGATCATGTCAATAACATAAACTGAATGCCCATGAGCAACGTCGATAGTGATGTATTCAGGCTTAACATCTTCTTCAACTAATTGATCGATGAACTTGTACTCGCTGTCTTTAATTCCAACAGAAATTGAAGCAAAGAGGCCTTTTTCATGCATCATCTTGATAAAAGCAATACGCTTTTCAGGTTCGAAGCGATGCATTACGTAATAGTAATCATTTTCAGCAAGCCAAACAGCTAGATCGTCATCGATGACACTTTCCATGTTAGCTGGGACTACTGGTATCTTGAATGTTCGGTTTCCAAACTTAACGCTGGTGTCCGCATCGCGGCGGCTTTTGATAATACCTTTATTAGGTACCAATTGAATATCATCGTAATCAAAAGCTTCCATACTGAAGTAATTACTCATAAAAATGCTCCTTTGGCTAGTAGTTTTATCAAACGCAATTACTATAATTTAAAGATTTGACATTGTCAAGATAAAAATCGAACTATGAAGAAAAATAAAATTAGGATAATTCGGATTTTGCATTGACTATTAAATTTTGAATTGCTAGAATACCAAAGGTAACATTGATAGAGAGATTTTATGAGGTGAATAGAAAAATGACAGCAGTTGCAGTCGTAGGTAGCCAATGGGGCGATGAAGGAAAAGGTAAAATTACTGACTTCTTAAGTAAAGAAGCCACTATGGCAGTTCGTTCAAATGGTGGTAACAACGCTGGCCATACTATCGAAATCGATGGTAAGGAATTCAAGATGCGCTTGATTCCATCCGGTATTTTTGCTGCTTCTAAAGGTGCAGTTATCGGTAACGGTGTTGTTATTAACCCAGAAGTTATGTTTGGCGAACTTGATAATTTGGAAAAGAACGGTATTGATACTAGCAAGTTGCGTATTTCTAACCGTGCTCACATCATCATGCCTTACGATATTAAACAAGATGAATACCAAGAAGAATCAAAAGGTGCTAACAAGATTGGTACTACTAAGAATGGTATCGGACCAACTTACATGGACAAGGCTTCAAGAATCGGTATTCGTGTGTGCGATCTTTTAGAAAAGGACACTTTTGAAGAAAAGTTACGTGCTAACTTAAAAGAAAAGAACGAATTATTCACCAAAGTTTACGGTAAGCCTGCACTTAAGTTTGAAGATATCTTTGACAAGTACTATGAATATGGTCAAAAGATGAAGAAGTACGTTACTGATACTTCAGTTCTTGTGAATGACGCTTTAGACAATGGCGAAAAGGTATTGTTCGAAGGTGCTCAAGGTACCATGCTTGATATTGACGAAGGTACTTACCCATACGTAACTTCTTCAAACACTATTTCAGGTGGTATTGCTTCAGGTATCGGTATGGGTGCTAACCGTTTGAACACTGTAATTGGTGTCTGCAAGGCTTACACTACGCGTGTTGGTGAAGGCCCATTCCCAACTGAATTGAAGGATGAAGTTGGTGACAGAATTCGTGACACTGCTCATGAATATGGTACTGTTACTGGTCGTCCACGTCGTGTGGGTTGGTTCGACTCAGTTGCTCTTCGCCACGCTAAGCGTGTATCAGGCATCAATGCATTAAGCTTGAACTTACTTGATGTCTTCTCAGGCTTTGACAAGATTAAGATTGCTACTGCTTACGAACTTGATGGTAAAGAAATCGACTACTACCCAGCAAGTTTGAAGGAACTTTACAGATGTAAGCCTGTATACGAAGAACTTCCTGCATGGGATGAAGATATTACCCAAGTTAAGAACTACGAAGATCTTCCAGAAAATGCTAAGAAGTTCTTGAAGGAAGTTGAAAGAGTTACTGGCGTTGAATTGGTAACTGTTTCTGTTGGTCCTGATCGTGAACAAACTATCGTGTTGAAGAACCCTTGGGAATTATAATTTGAATATTAATTAAAAAGGTGAACATAATTTCAACCCCGCATAGGGATGGATTATGTTCACCTTTTTTCTAATTATCTGGCCAAAATAGGTCATCAAGTGTCTTATCAAGTGCCTTACAAATATTGACACACAAATTTATTGTAGGATTATAATTTCCTTTTTCGATTGCTGAAATTGTCTGCCGCGAGACACCAACTAAATCGGCTAATTCCTGCTGGGACAGATCCTTTCCAGCACGTGCTGCTTTCATTTTTAAATTTTTCATTTTTCTGCCTTATTTGTTTTTTTATCATTACGAAGCTGAAGGAGATCTGTGAAACCTGGAATAACTAATGACAAGCCTAGTAATACAGGTACTACGAAATTTTGCCAATTGTTTGAATTTCCTACAATTCCAATAATAGCGAAGATTAGCTCTATAATACCCAAGGTTAGCGTAATGATGGTTGCAGGTTTGTTTTTCTTTTCATTGAAGCCATGGGAAACTCCTTTTGCAACTGTGTAAATAGAGAAAATAATTAAGCCTGTAAGTAGTGGAACCATTAATAAAAATACCGGCTTAATTTTTAAATTAAGATAATCTGTTAAGAAAAATAAAACTAAATCGATAATCGCAATAGTGCCAAACGCATACTTGAAGCCTTGATTACGGATGATAGTTTGACGTTCGTCATATTTTACCTTTGAAGGTTGTCCTTTGAGCATCAAAAAGATAATTAACAAGAATATGACGATAAAGATAATAGTTAATGAACTCATTTGAGATTCCTTCTTTCTTATTTGAGTAAATTGTAAATCATATTTTATTTAATGTAAACTATATTTGATAAAATAAATAATAAAGATTGCTAAATGTCGTGTGATGCTTAGCTGGAAATGTCTTTAGTTGAAATAAATTCATCATTTATAAAAAATTTTCTCGTTTTTTGCGTATATATTAATGAGGATAAAATTCTCAAGACGTGCTTTTATACGTATCTTAATATATACTGGAGGTAAAAATGGAGTCGAAAAAATTGATAAAAATGCTAAGAAAGGATGGATGGGAGCTTGTAAGAATTACCGGAGATCATCATCACTACAGATATCCATATAAAAAAGGTATTGTTACAGTCCCGCATCCAAGAAAGGATATACCAAAGGGAACCTTAAGTAGCATTTATAGACAAGCAGGTTGGAAATAAGAGGAGCGCACTATGGTTTTATATTTCGCAAAATTTCATCAAAACAAAGATCATCAATATGAAGTATCATTTCCAGATTTAGACCCATACGCTGCAACCTATGGTGATAACTTAAATGAAGCTATGAAAAATGCTCATGAAGCTCTAACTGGTTATTTACTAACGGCAGAAGATGGCAATGACCAAGTCTCATCTCCCGCTAGTGACCCATCAAATTGGGTAATTGGCTCAAAGGACTTTCTAGTGCCAGTTGAAGTTAATCTTAAATTGGAACGTGAAAAAGAAAGCAATAAATTAGTTAAAAAGACGCTAACTATCCCAGAATACTTAAATATTAGAGGTAAGGAAGCTGGAATTAACTTTTCTGCATTGTTAGCTGACGCTTTAAAGGAAAAGCTGAATTTGCAAAATTGATAAATAAATTGAATTTTAAAAACAGATTTAGATTAAATTAGATTTGTTCAAAATGGTTTGGCAAACGAGCAAAATCAATTATAATTGTCCTAATTAATAACAGAGAGCAATTGGGGCAGGTATTATGAACAAAGCACTTTCTCTAATCATTAGACTAGTCGTATTACTATTTGGATTATCGCTAGCAGGCTTCATGATTTGGCAATTAGTCACTGGTACCAGAATGTTGGATTTTAATGTGCAAACCAAAGGTCCGCTAATTGTCGTAGTCTTCGGCATTTTATTGCTGTTAACAATTGGGGCAGCGGTGAGCTTCTTTGCAAACCAGCACCTTTCATCAACCGTGTTCTTAAGTGGATTGCTTGCAGTAATGGCATTCATTTTATGGATTCGCCATCCAGAGCAAGCCGACATTTACCGTTTATATTTCATTTACGGCTTAGTTGTTAGTGTGTTGAGTCCACTATGTTTAAATAAAAATCATAAGTAAACACTATCTATAAAAAATATAGAATATAGAATAGTGTTTTTTTCTTGCTCTTGATGAAGTATAATATTTCTATCATTTATTATTCATTTGGGAGGCGAGAAGAATGGATGAATATCGTCATAACAAGTCATTTTTTCGTGAAAGAAAAATAGGTAGAATTTGCTTATACATTGAATTATTTTATGTTACTTTGCTGGCATATTCTTTAATGTTTGCCTTTTCATTATTTGCTCACTTGATTTTAGGACAATTCATTATTATTGTTCTATACTTTGCATCTGGTTGGTGCTATGGTTTGTATTTGAAAGCAACAGGAAAATTACCAGAAGGTGGACCTGAAAAGAGAAGCTTCAAAGAAAAAAATATGGATTTTTGGTCACGATTTGATCGTAAGTTTTTCTACAACAGCCTTGAATTAGTTACTGTTTTATTGGGGATTTACGTCTTTTCTTGGAGCTTTGCCTATATTTATGTCGAATTCTTTGGAAGCGTAAAGTCACTTGATCCGGTTCAATCTTTGATTGGATATTTGAATTTTGCATTAATCGTTGTTGTCTTTTTCAACGTTGCTGGACTATTAATGGGCAGACGATACCTCGTTAGAAAGTGTGCGATAGCTGAAATTGCCGTAGCAGTAGTATTACTTTGGATCTATCCACTTCACTGGATAACCCTACTTTTAGCAATTTTAACTGCAGTAAGTTTACTATTCTTATTTGCTAAAAATAAAATCTAAAATAGCCCCCGTCAATGCTAACAAGAAGCATTTGAGGGGGCTTTTTCCTATGTTATGATAGATAAGTTGGAATCAAATAGGAAAAAGGAAGTTAATAGATATGGCAACACAAAAACAGCGGCGTTTATGGGCATTTTTAGCGGGATTGGCCTGCGTTATGTGGGGGATTTCTGGATTATTTGCCAAGGCCTTGTTTAACATTAGTTCAGGAATCACACCAATGTGGTTATCCCAGATCAGAATGGTAACTTCTGGCATTGTTTTGTTAATCACGTCGTGCATTCTTAAACAAAAGCCACTTGCAACAATGAAGAACAAGCATGATGCGTGGGTGATTTTTTCTTACGGAATCTTCGGTTTATTGCCGGTTCAACTTTTCTACTTTATTGTTGTCCAAAAAGCTAACGCCTCAATTGCGACAATCTTGCAATTCATAGGGCCATTTTTTGTGATGGCATATCTAGCAATCACACATAAGCAGGTAATGCGGTCAATTGATATTATCGCGGCAATTTGTGCCTTCATCGGGGTAGTTTTACTAGCTACGCATGGTAATTTTGGGCATCTAACGATTACACCGGAAGTTTTATTCTGGGGTCTTTTATCAGCAGTTGGTGTTGCAACTAATACTTTAATTCCGATCAACGTTTTAAAAAGGGTTTCAAGTTTAGTTGTAACTGGTTGGGGCTTGCTTTTTTCAGGGCTTTGCTTAATGCTAGTTCATCCGCAGATGCCACATATTCCCAACAAGCCAGAAGTATGGCTCTACACCTTAGCTGTGATTGTAATCGGAACAATAATTCCGTTCCAATTAATGACCAATTCACTGCGCTTCATCAAGCCATCTACTGCCAGCTTGCTTGATGCTTTTGAACCATTTTCAGCAACGATGGGTTCAGTGCTAGTCTTTGGTTTAATTATGCAGCCAATGGATTGGGTAGGATCAGTTTTAGTCGTTGTTTCCGCAATGGCACTTAACATTTCTCCAAAGAAGAAAAAGGTAAATAAAACTCATGAATAAAGAAAAACAACGTAAATTATGGACTTTACTTGCTGCTATTGCGGCAACAATGTGGGGCGTTTCAGGAATTTGCGCTAAGGAATTGTTCAATATTAGCCCTGAAATCACACCGATTTGGTTAACCCAGATTAGACTGATTATTTCAGGAATTATTCTGTTAATTGCGGCGGGTGTTTTGAAGCGGCATCCGATTAAAGCTTTGAAAAATAAACGTGATGCTGGAGTAATGCTAGCTTATGGCTTATTCGGATTATTACCAGTGCAATTGTTTTATTTTTTGTGTATTCAAGAAGCTAATGCCTCAATTGCAACGATCTTACAATTTATTGGACCATTTTTTGTAATGGGATATTTAGCGATAACTAAGCAACAAGTCTTAAGAAGATTAGATGTTTTTGCGGCAATTATGGCATTTTTAGGAGTGTTTTTATTATCAACGCATGGTCGCTTGGACCAGTTAGCTATCACGCTTTCAGCATTAATCTGGGGCTTGTTATCAGCTGTAGGTGAAGCAAGTTATACATTAATTCCGGTTAAAATTGTGAAGCGAGTTTCAAGCATGGTTGTAACTGGTTGGGGGATGATCATGGCTGGAGTTGCGATGATCATTATTCATCCGCAAATGCCGCATATTCCAAATAAGCCGGAAGTATGGCTATGGACAGCAGCAGTTATTGTAATTGGAACAATAATTCCGTTCCAATTAATGGCAAACGCTTTAAGATATGTGAAACCAGCAACAGTAAGTCTACTTGATGCTTTTGAACCATTATCGGCAACGATTGGATCAGTACTATGTTTTGGATTAGTAATGATGCCAATGGATTGGGTCGGAACAGGTTTAGTTATCGTAGCTGTTTTAGCGCTGAATATTGTTCCGAAAAAGATAAACATAAAGTTCATGAATAAATAAGAGCAAAAAAATACCGAACCGGGGATGTAAGCCGGTTCGGTATTACTTAATAACACTGATACAAGTATACTACATAATTGCGTAATAAAAAAGAGATTAATCCAGATAATTTGAAAAAATTTGCTAGATAAGCGTATTTTTTTAATTTTCAACTGATTCAACTTGATTAGTTCGCGCATCATGGCGTTCAATAATCATTTTTACAATTGCATTAGCAACATTTGTATTCTTAAGAAGTGGTCCGTGTGAGTACGATCCGATGAAGTTGCGGTAGCGTAAACCTTCGACACCATCTTGTGGATTATTGCCGTAGCCTTCGATCATTTCACCAAATGGGTGGAGTTTGTTGGTGTCATCGAAGTAAGTTTGGCCAGAGTGATTTTCAAAAGCTTGAACTTCACCCCATTCAGTGCGGTAGCGGGTATCACCGATCATTCGCTTGTCTGCTTTAAAGACTGTGTGTAGTGGCAAGATATCTAGACCCTTGATTGTAACGCCCGAGTTAGTCTTGTAGTATGTACCCATTAATTGATAGCCGCCGCAGATGCAGAGCATTGGTTGACCAGAGTTGATGTATTTGTCCAAGGTTTCTTTATGACGAGGTAAGTCTTTGGCAACGACAGTTTGTTCAAAGTCTTGTCCACCACCAAAGAAGACAAAATCATAGTCGAAAGCGTCGAACTCATCACCAAGCGAGATGTTATCAACTTGGGTGTCATAGCCTTCACGCTTGAGTAAGTAGCTAATGATTTTAACATCACCGGAGTCGCCATAAGTGTTCATCAAATCTTCGTAAAGATATGCGATTTTAATTAAGTTGTTTGCCATAATGATCATCCTCGTATTAATTGAATTCAATGTGTTTAGTATAGCTTAAAAGTACATTGAGTGGCAAAGATATTATGTTGTTAGAAGAATAACGAAAAATAATGATTCCAACTTACTTCAAGTGGAATCATTATTTCTTATTTGGTATTTTATTTACCAGCCCAATGATTAATTGGACCATACTTTGATCCTACCTCAATTGGATGAGAAATTGCTTCGTATGTAAAATCTTTCGCAATTTTCACACTATCAATCAGCGGTGTACCCTTAGCAAGTTCAGCTGCAATAACTGCAGATAAGGTATCACCAGTGCCGTTTACGCGGTCAGTTTCAAAATATGGCTTACTAAAGGTATGAAATTCGCCATCTTCAGTAAGCAACAGATCAGTAACTTCTTCTTGATTTCCGTCATGCTTGCCCTTCATCAAGACATTCTTAGCGCCCATTTCTTGCAGCATTTTGGCACCTTTTTTAACCTCATCAAGATTGTCTAATTCAAGGCCGGTCAACTTCTTTTGCTCATAGAAGTTTGGCGTAATAATGTCGGCAAGCGGAACTAAACGAGTAATGAAAGTATTGTAAGAATCGTCATCCATCAAGGTGTTACCGTGTTTGGTAGAAATTACGGGATCGATCACGATTTTACCGAAGTCATATTTTTCCAAATTGTCGGCAACGATATTCATTACCTTGGAGTCGGCAACCATACCTGTCTTAGCTGCACTAATTGTAAAGTCAGCAGCAAGTACTTCAAACTGCTTTTGAATGAAATCTTCAGGCATTACTTCAGCTGCGTAAATTCCGGTTGTATTACCGGCAACGGCTGCAGTCATTAGTCCCATACCATAGACGCCGCGAGCAAAGAATGAATGCAAATCAGCTGGCATTCCAGCACTACCATCACTGTCATTACCAGCGATAGTTACAGCAATTTTTGGTGTTTGATCTTTCATAATTATTGGCCTTTCTATTGTTTTTATTAAATTATACAACTTAATTATCCAAGTGCTAGAATATGTGCTCTAAAAACAGTAAACTAAGAATAAAAACGCTTTTATTGAAAAGAGATCGCTAATGAAAGAAAAATATGTTTTATCAATTGATGAAGGAACCACATCAACAAGAGCCATTATTTTTGACCATAATGGTAAAGAAGTAGCTTCGGCGCAAAAAGAAATCACGCAATACTTCCCTGAACCAGGTTGGGTAGAACATGATGCTGTTGAAATTTGGATGGCCGTTCAAACTACGATCGCTAACGCCTTTATCCAATCAGGTATCTGGCCGGGACAAATTGCGGCAATTGGAATTACCAACCAGCGTGAAACGACAGTTATTTGGGACAAGGACACTGGTAAGCCGATCTATCACGCAGTTGTGTGGCAATCACGGCAAACAACTGAATTAGCTGAGAAGCTCAAGCAAGAAGGTTATGCTGAAGAAATAAGAGAAAAAACTGGCTTGATTATCGATCCATACTTCAGTGCAACCAAGATTCGCTGGATTTTGGATCATGTACCAGGTGCTCAAGAAAAAGCAGAACAAGGAAAGCTCTTGTTTGGGACGATTGATACCTGGCTTTTGTGGAAATTAACAGATGGCAAGGTACACGTAACTGACTACACTAACGCGTCAAGGACCATGCTCTTTAATATCCATGACTTGAAGTGGGATGACGATATCTTGAAGTTACTCAATATCCCAAAGAAAATATTGCCAGAAGTTAAATCTAATTCGGAAATTTATGGCTACACGACTGACTACACCTTCTTTGGCGGGAAAGTACCAATTGCAGGGATGGCAGGTGACCAGCAAGCTGCATTGTTTGGTCAATTAGCCTTGAAGCCGGGGATGGTAAAGAATACTTACGGAACCGGTTCTTTCATTGTGATGAACACTGGTGAAACACCAACTAAGTCTAATAACAACCTGCTTACAACAGTTGCTTATGGAATTAATGGCAAAGTTAACTATGCCTTGGAAGGGTCAGTCTTTGTGTCAGGTTCAGCGATTCAATGGCTGCGTGATTCAATGAAGATGATTAGAACTGCTCCAGAATCAGAAGATGCGGCGCTTAAGTCAACTTCAGAAAATGAAGTGTATGTTGTACCTGCTTTTACTGGTCTTGGTGCACCATATTGGGATTCAGAAGCGCGCGGCTCAATTTTTGGACTTACACGTGGAACAACGAACTATGATTTGATTAAGGCAACCTTGCAATCACTTGCTTACCAAACTAGGGATGTAGTTGATACGATGCAGAAAGATTCAGGCATTGAGATTCCAATCTTGCGTGTGGACGGTGGAGCTTCCAACAATAACTATTTAATGCAATTTCAAGCTGACATTTTAGGTACTGAAATTCAAAGAGCTAAAGTGCTTGAGACGACTGGTATGGGCGTTAGTTTTTTGGCTGGTCTTGCAGTTGGCTTTTGGAAAGATGTGGATGAATTAAAAGATATTTTCAGAATTGGGCAGGCCTTTGAACCTAAGATGGGCGATATGGAACGCGAGAAATTGTATTCTGGTTGGCAGAGAGCGATTAAGGCAACGCGAGTTTTTGCACACGGGGAATAGAATGAGATAGGTTATATTATGAAAGACTTTTGGAAAGGCATGATATTTAGCATTATTGTAGTATATGCGCTAATTATTTTTTATTGTGTCCGAGATCAAGATATTAAATGGTTAATATATGGAACAGCAATTGTTATAGTTGGTACTTCTGTGCAATATTTCTGGGAAAAGTGGAAAAGAAAACGGAAAAACAATAAATAATTAAAATAGGTTTTTAAAAAATGATGGTAATCTGAATGTATCAGTAAAAAGAAAGGAAATAAATGAAACTAGGCATAGCTTGATTTGCCTCCATACTTTTATTTTTGAGGAGAAAACAATGAGAAAAATAGTATTATCAGCATTAATTTCAGTATCTTTACTATCTAGCGCAGCATTATCGACGAGTGTTGTTAATGCGGAAATGGTTGATAAACCTCAGGATAATAATAAGCAATTAAATGCTATTGATTATACAGATTCTAAGTTACAAACTGTATCTTCAGATGATGAAGAATATATTGGTATGCAGGAATTACCACTGAAGAAAAATGCAGTAGCTAGAGCTGAAAATAGAGGATTAGCTTTATTTGCCAGAACATATACAAATACTCAAATTTTATCAAGAAAGGATGTTAGAGAACTTTACCACAATCTTAATATGGTAAATAATGCTTGGACGTGGGGAGGTGCTTTGGCAGGTTTTAAACATACTATTATTGGTATGATAATGACTGCTTCTGGGAATCAGAATCCCGCTTATAGAGAAGCAATTACTAAAGCATATTATCAAAATAAAAGAGTGAAAATTGTTATGAAATCAGGTTCGTCTATGTCATTAAATAAGGTTTATTATTATGTAATCAAGTAATATTGCATAATAATTCGCGGATGGCTTACATATGTTTGATTGATGTGTTTGGTTACCTGGTTAGTAGCTACTTATTCTATTTTCATTTTTGGGGTTGATTAATTTCTTAATAAAGAAGGAGTTAGTGTTAAGCTATGAAAGATTATTGGAAAAGTTTGACTGTTAGAGTTTCATGGGTGATTGTATTATTGTTATTTAGCTACTTCACCTATGGAATGCATAATAAAGAAATGCTGATTATAGGCTTTGTAATCATCATAGTTTTCATTCCAATTGATTACTTCTGGGAAAAATGGAAAAGAGCACGGAAAAACGAGAAATAATTAACATAAAGAACAAAAAGATCTGACAAACTATCAGATCTTTTGTTATAAATATAAAAATAAATTTTAAAGATAAGAAAATTTATTTTCGCAAATTGCAATAATAAGTTGGACACTTTATGCAGCTTGATAGATGTT
>NZ_AZFM01000004.1 GCF_001434335.1 Lactobacillus kalixensis DSM 16043 | reverse complement strand
GTAGAGCGCTTGACTGTTAATCAAGATGTCGTCAGTTCGAGTCTGACAGCCGGAGCTCGATGGAGTGTTGTCCGAGTGGCTTAAGGAGCATGATTGGAAATCATGTATACGGGTTTAATCCTGTATCGAGAGTTCAAATCTCTCACACTCCGTAATAGTTGAGTATTTGAACCTTCAGTGGAAGGTTCTTTTTATTTTCAATTGTTGTTGACATCTTAATTACTAACGGTATAATAAAAAAAGTGGTTCGCAAGAGTGTGAACATTTATTGGAGGATTAGCTCAGCTGGGAGAGCATCTGCCTTACAAGCAGGAGGTCACAGGTTCGAGCCCTGTATCCTCCATCGTTCTAAGACCGCCTTCAGGCGGTCTTTTTATTTTATATAGAACGAAGAAGAATATTATTTCAGTCGGTTCAAGTCCTGATAGGATTCATTTATTGAAGATGCCTTGTAACCGAATAGCTTTTAGCCTATATAGGGGGACTATTTATGGAAAAACGTTTATTTACTTCAGAATCTGTTTCTGAAGGTCATCCGGATAAGGTTGCTGATCAAATCTCTGATGCAATCTTAGATGCACTTTTAGAAAAAGATCCAAATTCTCACGTTGCTTGTGAGACGATTGTAACCACAGGTATGGTTTATGTCTTTGGTGAGATTTCAACTGATGCTTATGTTGACATTCAACATGTTGTTCGCGAAACTGTTTTAAAAATTGGTTATAATAGACCTGAATTAGGTTTTGATGGAAATAACTGTGCTGTTTTAGTTGATATTGATGAACAATCACCTGATATTGCAGGCGGTGTTGATAAATCTCTTGAAATGAGAGAAAACAAGTCTGACAATGATAAACTTGATCAAATTGGTGCAGGTGATCAGGGATTAATGTTTGGGTTTGCAATTAAGGAAACACCTGAACTGATGCCACTTCCAATTTCATTGGCACACAAGTTGATGAGAAGAGTTGCTTCATTGAGAAAAGACAATACTCTTGATTGGCTTCGTCCAGATGCCAAAGCTCAAGTAACTGTTGAGTACGATGAAGACAATAAACCTAAACGCGTTGATACTGTAGTTATTTCAACTCAAACAGATTCTGAAGTTTCGAATGACGAAATCCGTAAAGCAATGATTGATTTAGTAATTAAAGAAGTCATTCCTGCTAAATATCTTGATGATCAAACTAAGTTTTTGATTAATCCATCAGGACGTTTTGTTATTGGTGGTCCGAAGGGTGATTCAGGGTTAACTGGTCGTAAGATTATTGTTGATACCTATGGCGGTTATGCTCGCCATGGTGGTGGTGCTTTTTCAGGAAAGGATGCAACTAAGGTTGATCGCTCAGCTTCATATGCCGCTCGCTATGTTGCTAAAAATATTGTTGCTGCCGGCTTAGCATATCGGTGTGAAGTTCAACTTGCCTATGCAATTGGTGTTGCTAATCCGGTATCAATTATGATTGATACTGCAGGTACTGGTAAGGTTGATGATGGTTTATTAACTGAAGCAGTTCGTGAAGTATTCGATCTTCGCCCAGCCGGTATCATTGAAATGCTTGATCTTCGTCGTCCAATCTATGAACAAACTGCTGCATATGGTCACTTTGGTAGAACAGATATTGATTTACCTTGGGAAAAGACAGATAAGGTTCAAGAATTACTTGATTTTGTTAAAGAAAATAATTAATTAAAGGAAAAAGGGGCAATAAATAATGAAAAAAACAAACGTGCCAGTAGTCACGCTTGCAATTTTTATGACAACCTTTATGACTGCGATTGAAGGAACGATTGTTTCAACAGCAATGCCAACTATTGTTTCTGATCTTGATGGCTTGGAAATTATGAATTGGGTAGTTTCAATTTTCTTGCTCATGACAGCAGTGTCAACTCCTTTATACGGAAAACTGGCTGATAGCTTTGGGCGGAAGCCAGTTTTTTTGTTTGGAATTACACTTTTCGTAGTTGGGTCATCGCTCTGTGGAATTTCACAAAATATGATGGAATTAATTTTATTCAGAGTTATCCAAGGTTTAGGTTCCGGGGCTGTTCAGCCAGTAGCAATCACAATAATAGCTGATTTATTTACATTAGAAAAAAGAGCAAAAATGCTTGGATTGAATTCCGGATTTTGGGGAGTAGCATCTGTTATTGCACCTTTACTTGGTGGTTTCATCGTGCAACATTTGTCATGGCACTGGGTTTTCTATATTAATGTACCGATCGGAATTTTGGCCTTTTTGTTGGTCTTGATTTATTTAAAAGAACCAAAGCACAGTTCAAAATCTAAACTAGACCTTAAAGGCACTTTTTGGTTAGTAATTTTCTTACTTTCGTTAATGATCTTGCTTCAAGAATTGGGAAGTAGCAATAATTGGCTATTAATGGCTATACTAGCAATTTTAATAGTTCTAGCTACAATCATGTTTTATAGTGCAGAAAAGAAAGCACAAGACCCAATAATGCCGCTCAGTATGCTTAAAAACAAAGAGTTTGCGATGATCAATTTGATAACTCTTCTGATCAGTGGAGTAGTTATTGGCTTTGAATTCTACATTCCAACTTGGATACAGGGAATTAATGGAACTAACGCTTCTATGGCTGGTTTCGCCGTTACTCCAAGTTCATTAATGTGGATTGTTGGCTCATTTTTAATTGGCTGGATGCTCGGTAAGTGGGGAATAAAAAGAACGTATGACTACATGCTACTTATTTTAATTGCAGCTGATTTAGTCTTATTATTAGTCCCAATTTACGCACCATTTTGGGTATTTTGTATGATAGCAGCATTTAATGGAACAGCCTTTGGTGTAATCACTACTGCCTCCCAAGTTCGTTCACAAATTTTGGTAACAAAAGATGAAATTGGGGTAGCGACTAGCTTTAATACATTGATGAAGTATTTAGGTCAGACAATGATGGTTTCAATCTATGGAATTGCATTCAATACGGCGATTGCTCATCGATTAATTCAACACCCAGATCTTACTCAAAATATGATGAATCAAATCGTTTCTGCAGAAAAGGCTGCTAATTTGCCAAGTAATTTAGTTCCGCAATTACGAGAAGTACTATTTGGCGGATTAAAGAGTGTCTATGTGGTTTCGTTAATTGTAATTATTGTTTCCTTACTTCTTAATCAAACTTATCGAAAAAATAAAAATAATGTATAAAAATACCCCTGTTCGCGTCAAGTTTACGTAAACAGGGGTATTTTTAAATTCTTTTTTCTTCAATTAATTTTGGCTCAAGATAGAAATGGTAAAGGAATGAATACCCTAATAATACAAAGGTGATTCCTTCAAGCCAGCCGCCCATAACATCTGATGGGAAATGAACATGAAGCACAATTCTTGTGTAGCCGATTGTTAGTGAAAACAGAGCCCAGATGATAACTAAAATTGTCTTCAAGCTAGTGCTTTTAATAAGTAAAATTGTTAAAACAATTAACACTCCAAATAGCGCAGCACTTCCAACTGAGTGGCCTGAAGGGAAGCTATAACCATCTGCATATACCAAATGGCGAACCGTAGGACGAGGTCTTTGAACTACGTGTTTTAATATCCAATTAAAACCGTTAGCACAAATCATTACGCCTGCAGTAAACCAAGCATAGGCATATTGTTTGAAAACTAATAAAATAATAAACAAAATTATCGTTTCGACAACAATTGTACTTGTATTGCCAAGATTAGTGAAAGTTTTGGCAAAATTAATCAAACTTGTATTACTGGTATAAATAATTCCATTCATGGTTTTGTCAAAACTATGAATAACTTGAGAACTACTTGATACCAAATATGCCCAAAGGGCAAAAATCACCGTAAAAATAGCACTAGCAACTAGTGTATCTTTAGGGGGTCTTTTAGTATTAATCAAAAGATCTTCTCCTCTTGTCTTGTAATTTTTAGCATTTGTGGTAAATTATAATCATTATCTAAAAGAAAATAAAGGTCAGGAAGTAGTAATTAGCAATTTTTTTCAGAGAGAAGCTGGTTGGTGTAAAGCTTTAAAAGTTTCTGGTGAACTCGTCCTGAAAGATAAACCTTTCGTTGTGCTTCCGCGTTAAGGAGCAATAAGTGTCACATTATGTGGAACTTAGGTGGTACCGCGAGTAAATTCGTCCTATGATTTCTTAGAATCATAGGACTTTTTGTTTAGGAAGGAATAAATAATGTACAATCACAAGGTTGTTGAAAAGAAGTGGCAAAAATATTGGGCTGATCATGATACTTTTAAGACTGGTACGGATCCAAAGAAGAAAAATTATTATGCTTTAGACATGTTCCCATTTCCATCAGGTAAAGGTCTCCATGTTGGCCACCCAGAAGGTTATACGGCTACCGATATTATGTCAAGAATGAAGCGTGCACAAGGATACAATGTGTTGCATCCAATGGGTTGGGATGCATTTGGTCTTCCAACTGAACAATATGCTTTAAAGACTGGTGAAGATCCAGAAGTTGTAACTAAAGAAAATATTGCTAACTTTAAGCGTCAATTAAACACCTTAGGCTTTTCATATGATTGGGATCGTGAAGTAGCTACTAGTGATCCTAATTTTTACAAGTGGACTCAATGGGTATTTGAACAAATGTACAAGAAGGGCTTAGCATATGAAGCTGAGGTTCCTGTTAATTGGTCACCAGACTTAGGTACTGTTGTTGCTAATGAAGAAATAGTTGATGGTAAGACAGAACGTGGTGGTTATCCGGTATACCGTCGTAATATGAAGCAATGGATGCTTAAGATGACTGCCTATGCAGATAGATTACTTGAAGATCTAGATGACTTGGATTGGCCAGAACCAGTTAAGGAAATGCAAAGAAACTGGATCGGTCGTTCAGTTGGAGCCCAGGTTACTTTCAAGGTTAAAGATACTGATAAAACATTTGACGTATTTACTACTCGACCAGATACTTTGTTTGGTGTTTCTTACACTGTTTTGGCGCCAGAAAGCAAACTAGTTCAAGAGATTGTAACTCCTGAACAAAAGGCTGCAGTTGATGCCTACATTAAACAAATTGAATCTAAATCAGATCTTGAAAGAACAGATCTAAATAAGGATAAAACTGGTGTTTTCACTGGTGCATATGCAATTAACCCAGTAAACGGAAAAGAAGTTCCAATTTGGATTTCTGACTATGTTTTAGCAAGTTACGGTACTGGTGCTGTTATGGCGGTTCCTGCTCATGATGATCGTGATCATGCTTTTGCAGAAAAGTTTGGATTACCAATTAACCGTGTTATCGAAGGTGGAGATATTAGCAAAGAAGCCTTTACTGGGGATGGTGTCCATGTTAACTCAGAATTCTTAGATGGTCTTAACAATGATGATGCTAAGAAGAAGATGGTTGACTGGCTTGAAGAACACAATGTCGGTAAGCAAAAGGTTAACTACAAGCTTCGTGATTGGGACTTCAGTCGCCAACGCTACTGGGGTGAACCTATTCCAGTTATTCACTGGGAAGATGGTACTACCAGCTTGGTTCCAGAAGATGAACTTCCATTACGCTTGCCACATGCAACTAACATTAAGCCATCAGGTACTCCGGAAAGTCCTTTAGCAAACTTGACTGACTGGGTAAATGTTGTTGATGAAAATGGACGTAAAGGAAAGCGTGAGACCAATACTATGCCAAACTGGGCAGGTTCAAGTTGGTACTACATTCGCTACATTGATCCACATAATGATAAAGAATTAGCTGATTATGACTTGCTTAAGAAGTGGCTTCCAGTTGATTTATACATTGGTGGGGCAGAACACGCAGTTCGTCACCTTCTTTATGCAAGATTCTGGCATAAGGTTCTTTATGACTTAGGTGTTGTTCCAACTAAGGAACCATTCCAAAAGTTGTATAATCAAGGATTAATTCTTAAGAATCATGAAAAGATGTCTAAGTCTAAAGGAAATGTTGTTAATCCAGATGATGTTATCGAAGAATATGGTGCAGACTCACTTAGAATGTATGAAATGTTCATGGGACCATTAGATGCATCAATTGACTGGGATGATAACGGTCCTGCTTCAACTAAGAAGTTCTTAGATCGAGTATGGCGTTTATTTGTTAACGATTTAGATCTTAAGGCAATCCCTCAAGAGAGAATTGTTAATGAAAACGACGGTACTTTGGATAAGGTTTATAACGAAACTGTTAAGAAGGTTACTGAAGACTTTGATGCACTTCACTTTAATACTGCAATCAGTCAAATGATGGTTTTTGTTAATGCTGCTCAAAAAGCTAAGACAATTCCAAAGGAATATGCTGAGGGCTTTGTAAAATTGTTGGCACCAGTTGCTCCACACATGATGGAAGAAATCTGGGCAGTCTTCGGTCATGATGAATCAATTTCTTATGCAAAATGGCCTGAATATGATCCAGCTAAGTTAGTTGAATCAACTGTAGAAATTATGGTTCAGGTGAATGGTAAACTTCGTGGTAAGTTTCAAGCTGCTAAAGACACAGATAAAGATGAATTGCAAAAGCAAGCTTTAGATCAAGAACACGTTAAGAAGTTCGTTGAAGGTAAAGATATTAAGAAAGTTATTGTTATTCCTAACAAGATCGTTAATATCGTTGCCAAATAGTTTTAATTTTTCCTAAAATAAAGAAGATCGATACTGGATCTTTTCTCCAAAATTTATAATAAATTCAGAAGTAATAGGAAAGATTAAAGAGATTGATGGAAGAGAACGAAACAAATCTAAATGAAAAAAATACGCAGGAAACCTTTATAAAAGGATCTGCGTGGATGACTTTTGGTTCGATTGCCTCAAGAATATTGGGTGCGTTATATATCATTCCATGGTATGCATGGATGGGGCATTATGGCAATATTGCTAATGCTTTAACTGCCAGAAGTTATAATATTTACAGTATCTTTATTCTCATTTCAACTGCTGGTATTCCCGGAGCTGTGGCTAAGCAGGTAGCGAAATATAATGCACTAAATGAATACGGTATTGGAAGAAAACTGTTTAGAAAAGGCTTGATTCTGATGGCTGTTTTGGGTGTGATTTCAGCAGCTATTATGTATTTTGCGGCACCGATTCTAGCTTCTAATGGTAGCCAAAGTGATCCACGTCAAGTAGCAGTAATGCGAAGTTTATCGTATGCTATTTTGATTATTCCAATTTTGAGTATTATGCGTGGCTATTTCCAAGGTTATGCTGATATGATGCCGTCAGCCATGTCACAGTTTGTTGAGCAATTTGCTAGAGTTATTTGGATGCTTTTGACAGCATATGTCATCATGCAAGTTCAACATGGCTCATATGTTCATGCAGTTATTCAGTCGAATTTAGCAGCTGCCATTGGTGCAATTTTTGGAATTGCAATTTTACTATGGTTTTTGTTTACAAGACGACAAAGGTTAAATGATTTAGTTGCTAATTCTAATAATGCTATTCAAGTATCAACAGGTGGTTTATTTGCTGAAATTATTGAACAAGCGATTCCATTTATTATCATAGATGCCGGAATCCAACTATTTTATTTAGTTGATCAGTATTCATTTCACCCGATGATTGCAAGTTTAGTACATGCTAGCTCAGATACGATTGAAGGATGGTATGCACTATTTGCTCTGAATGCTAATAAATTAATTATGATTATTGTTTCCTTGGCAAGTGCGATGGCAGTAACGGCAATTCCGCTTTTGTCAGCGGCACATACTCAAGGCGACTATCGCAGTATTTCAAAGCAAATTAGCAATACACTTGATCTGTTCTTGTTTGTAATGATTCCTGCATCATTTGGGATGGCTGGAATTGCAACGCCAATTTATACGGTATTTTATAGCTATGATCCGTTAGGATCCAACGTTCTATATTTATCATCCTTTACTGCAATTACGTTAGGATTATTTACTGTTTTAATGGCAATTTTGCAAGGTTTATCTGAAAATGGACTTGCGATTAAATATTTAGTCATTGGGTTAATTATCAAATTTATTTTGCAATATCCAATGATATATCTATTTAAGGTCTATGGACCATTAACTTCAACTAATATTGGAATGCTAATAATTATTTTCCTAGCAATTAAGCATTTGGAATTTAGCTATGATTTCAATTTAGGAAGAACAGCTCGACGCTTTACCGGTATTGTTGTGTTTTCAGCAATGATGTTTGCGGTAGTTAAATTCGTGGTCTTTTTCGGTGGAAAATTCTTATCACCAGAAAGACGAATATCTGCCTTAGCGTTAGTTGTTTTAGCAGTTATTGCAGGAGTAATTGTTTACGGATTCATGGTCTTAAAAACGGGACTTTTGCAAAAAATTATGGGTAGCAAAGCAACCAGACTACTCAATAAGCTTCACATAAGTTAATAAAAATCTATTAAGGTGATGTATAAACGAAACCGTTTTAACTTGAAAGTCATAGAATATATCTAAAGAAATATATATTGATGACAATAGGTGAAAGATGGAAAAGTTTTTAGAATTTTTAAAGGCTAAGTTTTGTAAGCCGTTAATAAAAATAGATAATTCAGGTCTATATATGCCAGGAGAATGGGATAAGCCGCAAAAATAAGGTATCAAAAAACTGATTAGTTTCTTAGAACACTAATCAGTTTTTTAGTTATAAGTTGTTTCATAATTATGGAGCGTAATGCTTATGCTTTGTAGCATGATAATAAAACCACTCCAATTAATTCTATTGCTAAAAATGTTCCACCAATTGCCCATGTTAACATATAGATCATCTTCCTTTTTCTATTTTGATCCTTCTTCACCAACAATATAACACAAGTTACCATAAAATAAAAGCGCTTACATGAATCTGAAAAAGAAAATATAAATAATAAATGATTCGGTTGAAGTGTCACCAATTTTTTCTTGTAGTTCATCAATTAGAATTACGATAATTAAAAGTTATCAATTGCAACTAGTAATAAGTATTTATCAATGGTGGAAAATAGATTTAGAATATGAATAGTAAAAATAAAAGATATGAGGGGAAAAAATATGGCTAAAAATGAAGAAGAAGTAAAAAATAGTGTCTTTGGTTTTGGTGAAAGCAATGATGCTTATGCTAAATATTTTGTAGGTAAAAGTTACTTAAAGGGCTTAGCTTCAAGTAAAGACGCAAAAACTGGCGTTTCAAATGTTACTTTTGAACCTGGTTGTCGCAATAATTGGCATGGTGCTGCTAAAGATTCATGGTTTGCTCACATAGCTATTATGGTTGGTGAAGGAACAACAAAATGGTACGAACCAGTATCAGATGAAGACTATAACAAGTTAGGTTAAAATATTTTTTACTTAACTATTGAGGTATCCTATGTGATAGGGTGCCTTTTTTTGTGAAAAATAATAACAGAAACTATAATTTTTTAAGTCACTACTAAAGGAAAAATGTTAAACTAAAAATAACGTTAATGTTGAATTTTTTAAAATAGCAATCACAAAAAATATCGATATAGATTTAGATATAATATAATGATTGAATAATTGTCGTAGACCAGAGTAAGGTAAATCAAAATGACAGAGTTAAATTTAGAACATAATAATCCAAATGAAAATGGTCAGTATAGTCTTACAGTTAAAGTAACTGATGTTAAGACAAGTCAAGACTTACCACAATACACTGTTAATGTTACAGCAACACAAGCTGGGAAAGACTTTGAATATAATCAGGAAAAGGTTTTTGATGAATTAAGAACACAAGGTTATAAAATTTTGAATTCAACTGTAGCGATTCCAGATAAGATTATGGAATCTGATCAAGTTGTAAATATTTTTGTTGATCATGATATTAAAGAAATAAATCCTACTCAAGCTGGTAATGGCCTTAAGAATGTAGATCTTCAAAAAAATGTAACTAGAATCATTATTTATCAAGGCGCAAATGGCAATAATCCAGCAACTGTAACCGATACGCTTCACTTTGTTGGGAAAAGTTATTTTGACCAAGTTACTAAAAAATGGACTAATGCAATTGGGGATGAACTAGAAGATCAAACTCAGAACATTGAATGGAGTCATGAAGATGGTACGACTTTTAGAAGTGTAAATACGCCATTTATTGAAGGCTATCACGTTGAAAGTATTGTTAGTCCAGATGGAAAAAAATATGATGATGGTAAAGGTAATATTGCTGAAATGACAGATGTTGAGCAAACTTTAGGCAATATTATGATAACAGTCACTTATGCGCCAAATGGGCAATTAATCTTGGTTGATAAGGATGGTCAACAGCTTCCTGCAAGTGAGTCATATTCATTTCCAACTGATCCAGAAGATATTACCAAAATCACTGCGATTGCTTTACCTAGTATTGAAGGCTATCATCCAGCAAATGGTAAAGTTGGTGATTTAATTCAGCCAAAAGAAGATCCATCTCAAGATACAATGGTAATTTATTTATCTGGTTCAGGTACTGAACAGGCCGTTTATACGACTCCTAAAAATGATAGTAGCGAAAAAGGATTCTTAACGGTTGTTTTTCATGATGACATTATTGATGAAGATATTAACGTCAAGGAAGGCGTTGGATATACATCTGGGCAACAAATAATTGGTACACAGATTGAGTATGATCCAGCTGTTGATGTTGAAAAACTACGCAAGTTGGGATATGAAGTGGCAAAAAGTCAAGTTGAAATTCCAACCAAAATCCAAAAAGGTTATAATGTTTTTACTATCCATGTTAAACACCACATTTTGCATTTAGCAGGAAAACCTGGAGAGGAAGATCCGGAATATCCAAGTATTACACCACATGATGAAAGAATGGCTTTACACAAAGATATAAAGCGAATTATTCGTTTTATTAATGATCGCGGTCAATCTGTTAATGGTGCACCAGATGGTACCAGTGAAGTAGTTCAAGAAGTGCATTTTTATCGAACAGCGATAGTTGATCAAGTAACTGGTAAAGTATTAGGTTTTGAAATTAATGGCAATAAGCAAATTAGTTCAGAAAACAGTGAAAGTGCTTGGCAGTGCGAAGAAGATACTAATATCTTCCCTAAAGTAGTTGCAAAATATCCAGGTGATATTGGTTATTTCCAAATCACTCAAAAAGCAGTTGAACCGCAAGATAATGTCTTACCTTCAGATAAAGATGTAACTATTAAAATTGTTTATAGTCAAAGAATCAATAAGGGTGTTTCTGATACTTACTCAGCTATGCAAACTATTAAATTTGTTGGTGAAAAGGATAACCAATTACGTGAACCAATTATTGAAACAAAGACTGGTTTAATTGGGGACCACACTTTCAAAAGAATAAAAGTGCCAGTTATTGCGGGCTATGTTGCTGAGAAAGCCGAAGCAGGTGGATTGATAGTTAGTGAAGAAAAAACTAACGTCATGCAAAAAGTTGTTTACCATAAGGTGGGGAAAATTCTACCTGTAAACCCAATGGGCAAGCCAATTCCAAATGTAGATCGCCCAAATTATATTAATGATCCAGATGATGCTACGAAAGTTTTGACTGATCAAGATACTCCTATTTTGGATCAATGGAGTACTAATATTCCAAGTATTTCACCGGAGAATCCAACGCTAGATACTAAAGTACCATATATGAATGCTAGTGGCGGGATAGGGATGGAAGACATCGAAACAAAGCGTGCTCAAGATAAAACTAAGAGGATAGAAAAAGAAGCTGCTAAGGAATTTAAAGAAGCTGAAACTGACGATCAGGATGATAATGATTTGTTTGGTTTAGCTGTTGCCATTTTAGGATTAGCAAATTCAGATGAAGAAGATAATCCTGAAAATAACAGAGAAGATAAAGATAATACATAATAAGAAAAGCTGGAGCAATCCAGCTTTTTTTGCATGAAAAAACCACTAAGACTTCAGCAATAGATCTTAGTGGCCATGAAAATACAGATACAAATACGACAATTTCTAAAAATCTTTCGGATATTAAAAGATCTAACGGAGAAATTGTGTAAGCTAATCATAGTAGAATATTCCTACCGCCTATATCATACACTAAATACAGTTTTTTGACATAACAAAAAGTAAAATAATAATAGAGTAAACAAATTATTTAAACTTTTGAACTGTAATGTATGTGTAAAACCTGTGTATAGCCTATTGTAATAGTAGTTCCACGGTACTTTATTTTAAGATGTAAAAACAAAATACACTATGATCAAAGATGAAAGCGATTAACATTTGGAAATGAAGTGATAATATTGTCAAAAATAATGCTTGTAATGGTTTCACAAAGCTTTTGGCTAATATTTTCATGAAAATAGGTTATAATATGATCAGTAGAGTTTTTAAATGTGAGGCATAACAAAATGAAAAAAAGAAAGTTATTTACTGTATTAGCAGCTGCTGCTTTATTGACTAGCACAGGGGTAAGTTTGGCTGAAACTACTACACCAACTGTTCAAGCTGCTACAAAGAGTACTAAGAAGAACTATAAGAATCCAACTGTTAGTGTTAAGAAGGGTGCTCGTCTTTATAAGATTACTTTCAACAAAAAAGGCACTGCAGTTTCTAAGATTGTGCCAATGAAGAAGAATGGCCGTCAGCTTACCATGAAAGCTGTTAAGATGACTGCTAGCTGGTCAACTAAGTACAAAGGTGTAAATTACTACTACCTTGGCGGCAACTATGCAATTAGAACCAAGGATGCTAAAGTAATTAGCAAGAAGAAGGTTCCAACCTTAACTTCATTGATGAAGCAATCAAGAGATAAAGCAGTCGCAGCTTACAAGAAGAAGGCTGCAGATTGGCAAAGTAAAATTGATGCTGCAAAACCAAAGACATATACCGGTAAAGTAACTACTGCATCTATTTACTTCAACATGGATACCAGCACTGGTAAAGGTAGTAAAGCTGATTCAGAGATGCCAGTAGGTACTACTCTTACCATCTTGTTTAAAGATGACAATGCAATTAGCAGTAATAACCAAAAAGTTACCGCTTATTATGCAATGACAAGTGATAAGAAGTACATTTTGATTCCAGCAAGTGCAGTAACTTTGGATGATCCAAATGCTGCCGTTCTTACTAGTGAACAATACTCAGCAAGTAATAAGAATGCAAACGATCTTTATGAACAAGCTAAGAAAGACTTGAACATTAAAGACGACAATGCAAGTTCTAACAATAACTAATATTAATTATTAGTATGCAAAAAGAGGCTAAAGCCTCTTTTTTGTTTTAGCTAAAATAAAAGAGCTAGATATACTAGCTCTAAAGAATATGCCCCGAAAAAGATTCGAACTTTCACTCAGTTGCCTGAACAGCGACCTGAACGCTGCGCGTCTGCCAATTCCGCCATCGGGGCAAAGTTAATGAACAACTTCTCATCTATAATACCAAATATTTGGTAAAATGGAAATAAATATCTAAGATAACGAAAGTATGTTTTGTTCGCTTAAAGGAAGGTTTTATGAGAATTAAGACGAAAATAAAAAAAATAGTAATTATACTTGTTGCAGCACTTACAATGTGTTCAACTGCAGCAATAGCAAGCCCAGTTTTTGCAAGCAGTAATGTAAGTTCATATCGACAAAATGATTTAAGCCTGGATGTTAAATCTGCTTTAGCAATCGACAGTAATTCAGGGCAAATTTTATATGCTCAAAACGCAAATAAAATATTACCAATTGCATCAATGACAAAATTAATTACTGTTTACTTAACTTTACAAGCCATAAAGAATAAGCAAATTTCTTGGAATACGAAAGTTACACCAACTGATAACATTGTAAAGGTAGCTAACAATTCTGAATATTCAAATGTTCCATTGAAAAAGGGTCATTCATACACTATTAGACAATTGTATCAAGCAACTTTAATTGAATCAGCTAACGGTGCGGCAATGTGTTTAGCTAAAGCAGTTGCTGGTTCTCAAGAAGCTTTTGTTAAACAGATGCGTACTCAGGTGAAAAAGTGGGGCATTACTGATGCCAAACTTTACACAGTTTGTGGGTTGCCTAATGGTAATGTAGGTTCAGATGCTTATCCTGGAGTAAGTAAAGATGCAGAAAATCTTATGTCTGCTCGTGATATGGCAATTGTTGGTCAAAGACTTATTGACGATTTTCCAGCAGTTTTAAATACTACTAAAATTGCCAAAATGAATTTCAAAGATGGCAATCAAACTACTCAAATGAGCAACTTTAACTGGATGTTAAAAGGTTTGTCTCAATATGATGCAAACTTATCAGTAGATGGTCTTAAAACCGGTACTACCGATAAGGCAGGTGCTTGCTTTATCGGTACAGCTGTTCACCAAGGTGGCAGAATTATCACTGTAGTTATGGGTGCTCGCCACCAAGATGGTACAGATCCTTCAAGATTTATTCAAACTAAACGTTTAATGCGCTGGATTTATAAGAATTATAATGCGATTAACTTGAATGCTGGAAGCACTTTGGGAAAGGCACAAAGTGTTCGCGTAGCAGATGGTAAGCAGCTTGATACTAATGTTGGTTTGAAGAGTAAGACTACTATTTGGGATCCAGTTGATGGTAAAAATGTAACTGCTTCTTTAACTAAAAAAACTGCAGATGCACCAATAAATAAGGGGCAAGTTATAAGCCAATACCAATTCAAATCAGGATCTGATAAATTGGTTTCGCTTGAGCAGCCAAATGGAATGCGGGTTGATGCACAAGCTTTATCTGCTAATAGCAAGGCCAATGTTTTTGTTAGATTTTGGCGCTGGATTACTGGAGTAAGATAAAATGACTGATGAAATTACAATTTCAGAAGATATTTTAAAAAAAGTAATTAAGCTTAGAAAAAGTAATACCCACAAGGGAAATTACGGAAGAATTCTTTTGATTGGTGGTAGTGAAAACTACGGTGGCGCAATCATCATGGCAACTGAAGGTGCACTGAATGCAGGTGCTGGTTTGATTGCTGTTGCTACACATTCAATTAACTTAACTGCACTCCACGCTCGTGATCCCGAAGCAATGTATATTGATTGGAAAGACAATAAATTGGCTTCTTTAGTTCCTCAAATGGATGTTATTGTCTGTGGGCCAGGTCTTGGTACTGGAGATCAAGCGAAACGATTATTAGTGATGCTAAAAGAAAAAATCACCCCAGATCAAACCTTGGTATTAGACGCTAGTGCGATCGATTTAATTAGTGAAGATAAAAATCTTCTGCCAGTAAAAGCTGGCCACTTAATATTTACGCCCCATCAAATGGAATGGCAGCGATTAAGTGGGATCAGAATTGAATTCCAAACAGATCAAGCTAATTTGACCGCTTTGCATCATCTTGCACAAAATAACAATGCAACCTTGGTTTTGAAATCTAATCATACACATGTCTATAGTGAATATGGCACCGTATATGTCAACAGAATTGGTAATCCAGGAATGGCAACGGGTGGCACCGGTGATACACTTGCTGGAATTATCGGAGGCTTTATTGCCCAATTTGGCCCAAATCCTGATACAATTTTAGCAGCGGTCTATTTACATTCATTAGCAGGTGATCTAATTTATCAAGATCATTACCTAGTTAAACCTACCCAAATTTCATCATTACTACCTAAGCTAATGAAAAAATATGCCGACTTAAATTAACAGAATGAGAATGAAAACTTATGAAAAAACGTATCCTAATTGCTATTGTCGTCATTTTAGCGATAGTTGGATTAGCTAAAGCATGCATTCCTAAAGCCGATAGTCAGAATGAAGTTAAAACTACTCAAAAAGCTAAAAAGACACGTAAGAATGTTTCAGAAGCTGAAGCTGCACGACCATATAAAGATCCAGCTGATCTGGCTCCGGAGGGTAGTTGGAATATTAAAAGTGAAAAGAAAAAATATCCTAATATCAAAAATGCAAAAGATATTGTCATCAGAGTATCTTTGAAGGGTAATAGAACTTACATCATTAAACGTGGTCATATCGTTTACACTATGCTTTCAACGGGTGGAATTTTTAAAAAAGGCAAATCCTTAACGCCAACTGGTAGCTTTAAAATTCGAGATTCAAAAGGCGATTCTTTCTTTAACTATAATTTGAATGAAGGAGCAAACAATTGGACTAGTTGGGATCCTAAAGATCAAAATATTTATTTGTTCCACTCAGTTCCTACTAAAGATGATGGTGAGTACAATATGAAGGAAGCAAGAAAACTGGGCCGAACACAAGGCTCACACGGCTGCGTTAGATTAAGCGTGCCAGATTCTAAATGGCTCATGGATCATGTGCAACCTGGAACTAAGGTCATAATTGAGAACAACTAAAGTGATAATTGAAAATAAATAGTAGCCATAACCCCTTTTTCCTGCTATAATCATGACGAATGTGTTAACAGTAGTAGATATTTTTGGAATACAGCGAGCCTGGATTTGGTGGAAGCCAGGTCGAAGAGGATATTGAAGGCGTGGTTAACTAGATAAAATAAAGATTTAAATAAGCGGATACTTTGTATCAAATAGAGTGGTACCGCGGGTAAAAACTCGTCTCTTTCTACAATCGTAGAAAGGGACTTTTTTGTTTTAGAAAAGGAGATTTGCATGAACTTTAAAACTGAAGTTGTTGACTTAATCAGCAGCCAAGTTGATTTACCAAAAGAAAAAATTGATGCCTTAATTGAACGTCCTAAAAATGCAAAGATGGGTGACTATGCCTTCCCATGTTTTGCTTTATCAAAGATTTTACGTAAGAATCCTGCAGAAATTGCAAGCGAAATTGCTGAAAAGATTTCAAGTGATGATTTTGCAAGTATTAAGGCAGTTGGACCATATGTTAACTTCTCAATTAATCACCAAAAGTTAATTGCTTCTACTTTAGATGAAATTTTAGATAAAAAAGAACACTATGGTGATCAAAAATTGGGTGAAGGTAATGTTCCAATCGATATGTCTTCACCAAACATTGCTAAGCCAATGTCAATGGGGCACCTTCGCTCAACTGTAATTGGTAACTCAATTGCTAAGACTATGAAGAAAGTTGGCTACACACCAATTAAGATTAACTATCTTGGTGACTACGGTACTCAATTTGGTAAGTTAATTGCGGCTTACAAGCACTGGGGTAATGAAGAAGACGTTAAGAAAGATCCAATTATGAATCTTTTCCATTACTACGTTCGCTTCCACCAAGAAGCAGAAGAAAATCCTGAGCTTGAAACAGAAGGTCGTGAATGGTTCAAGAAGCTTGAAGAAGGAGATCCAGAAGCAGTTAAGCTTTGGAAGTGGTTCAGAGAAGTTTCACTTGAAGACTTCAAGCGGATCTACAAGGAACTTGGCGTAACTTTTGACTCATACAATGGTGAAGCATTCTTTAATGACAAGATGCAACCAGTTATTGATGAATTGAAGGAAAAAGGTCTTCTTCATGAATCCCGCGGTGCTCAAGTTGTTGATATGGGTGAAGATGAAAACCCAGCAATTATTGTTAAGTCAGATGGTACTTCAATTTACTTAACTCGTGACTTAGCAGCAGCTGAATGGAGAATGAAAGAATACAACTTCGTTAAGATGCTCTACGTTGTTGGTAACGAACAAGCACAACACTTCGTTGAACTTAAGACTGTCTTGAAGAAGATGGGCTATGATTGGGCTGATGAAATTCACCACATTCCATTTGGTTTGATTACTCAAGGTGGTAAGAAGCTTTCAACTAGAAAAGGTAACGTTGTCTTCTTAGATCAAGTGTTGAAGGATGCTGTTAGCCTTGCTGAAAAGCAAATTGAAGAAAAGAATCCAAACTTGGCAGATAAAGAACAAGTTGCCCACGATGTTGGTGTTGGTGCCGTTGTCTTCCACGATTTGAAGAATGATCGCTTGGATAACTTTGACTTTGACTTACAAGAAGTTGTACGTTTTGAAGGTGACACTGGTCCTTATGTTCAATACACTAACGCTCGTGCACAGAGTGTCTTGAGAAAGGCTGCAGCCAAAGGTGAAAAGCCAAGCTTAGATAATATTGAATTGAGTGATGACTGGTCATTTGACGTTGCTAAGGCTTTGGCTGACTTCCCAAGAATCATTGCTCGCGCAAGTGATAAGTTTGAACCTTCGATTATTGCTAAGTACGCACTTGATTTAGCTAAGAAGTTTAACAAATACTATGCAAATGTGAAGATCTTAACTGAAGATGATCAAATTTCTGCTAGATTAGCATTAGTTGAAGCAACTTCAATTGTTTTAACTGAAGCTCTTCGCCTCTTGGGTGTAAACGCTCCAAAGGAAATGTAATTTAGATTTAATGAAAAGTAATTAAAAACGTTTACATTGGGCTGAAAGATTGTTCAAATCTTCATAAAAGGGTACAATTAGCATGTAAGATATTTAGGAGGTATTTTTAATGGCTTATTTCGATAATGGTAACCAAATCTTTAAAGATGCTCGTAGAGAACATTATGCAGTAGGTGCTTACAACACTAACAACTTGGAATGGACTCGTGCAGAACTTCGTGCTGCTGAAGAAACTAGAACTCCACTTCTTATCCAAGTTTCAACTGGTGCTGCTAAGTACATGGGTGGCTACAAGTTCGTTAAGGACATGGTAGCTGACCAAATGGATGCAATGAACATTTCTGTTCCAGTTATCTTGAACTTGGACCACGGTGACTTTGAATCAGCTAAGGAATGTATTGCACTTGGCTACTCATCAGTTATGTTTGATGGTCACGCACTTCCAACTGAAGAAAACTTAGCTAAGACTAAGGAAATCATTAAGTTGGCACACGAACGTGGTATCTCAGTTGAAGCTGAAATTGGTAAGATTGGTGAAAACCAAGGCGGTGGTGAATTAGCATCTGTTGAAGACGCTAAGGCATTCGTTGCTGCTGGTGTTGACAAGCTTGCTTGTGGTATTGGTAACATCCACGGTGTATACCCAGCTGACTGGAAGGGTCTTAACTTTGACCGTTTGAAGGAAATTGCTGAAGCTGTTCCTGAAACTCCACTTGTATTGCACGGTGGTTCAGGTATTCCTGAAGACCAAATCAAGAAGGCTATCCAACTTGGTATTGCTAAGGTTAACATTAACACTGAATTCCAATTGGCATTCCAAGAAGCTACTCGTAAGTACTTCGAAGCTGAAAAGGACTTGGACAAGGACAACAAGGGTTACGACCCACGTAAGTTGTTATTACCAGGTACTGAAGCAATCACTGACAAGATGAAGGAAATGATTGCTTGGTTAGGTACTAAGACTATCGATGACGAACTTAAGGATGCTTCATTCGACCGTTCATCATTGAACGAAGAATAATCATTTGATTATTAATTAGATTAAGAGACTGATGTTGTAAAATGTCAGCCTCTTTTTTTATAATAAAAATAAAAAGAAAAGAGCAAAAATATGACAGAACACAAAATAGATGCTGTAAGTGGTGCATCAGAAACTGAAAGAATTGAAGAAGCACAAGTTGATCATTGGCCAGGTCCTAAAGGGATGATCCCTGTAACTAGTGGTCAAGCAGATGATGCTAATGTTCATAATCGCTATTATTTGGATAGCTTATTAGTTGAGATGAGAGTAATTGACTCAGTAGAGCCTGATTTAACCACTACTATTTTGGGCAAAAATTATGCTTCACCGTTGATGCCAGCTGCTTTATCACATTTGAATAAAGTCTTACCAGATAAAAGCAGGAAGCCAATGCAAGAAAAAGCCCGTGCTGCCTGCAATTTAAGCTTACTGAATTGGATTGGAATGGAGTCCAATGAAGAGTATGGCGAAATTGTGGCTGAAGGTGGCGATACTGTTCGCATTATCAAACCTTTTGCTGATCATCAAAAAATTCTAGATGAAATTAAATATGCTGAAAAGCATCATGCCGTTGCAGTGGGGATTGACATTGATCATGTTGCAGGTAAGGATGGAAAATATGACGTAGTTGATGGTATTCCATTGGGGTCAATCACAATGGCTGATTTGAAGAAATATGCTGAAAGTACTGATTTGCCATTCATTGCTAAAGGCGTATTATCAGTTTCTGACGCGTTAAAAGCTCGTCAAGCTGGTTGTAAGGCAATCGTTGTTTCTCACCACCATGGCCGTGTTCCGTTTGGTATTCCGCCACTTTCAGTCTTGCAAAGTATTAAGAAGTCATTAACTGGTAGTGGAATGCAAATCTTTGTTGATGGCTCTTTAATGAGTGGATACGATGCATACAAAGCTTTAGCGTTAGGAGCAGATGCTGTTTTAATTGGACGCGGTATTTTGTCTGAACTACTTAAAGATGGCGAAAAAGCTGTTGAAGCAAAACTACAAAAGATGAATGAACAATTAGCGGAATTGATGATGTATACTGGCGTCAAAGATACTAAGTCATTTGATCCAAGTGTTTTACATAAAGAAAATTAGAAAAAAAGACGAATTTCAAAACGAAATTCGTCTTTTTGTTTTTTATAATCCAAATGCTAATTTATACATAAATACTCCGAAGATACCACCAAGGATAGGTGCTACAACAGGAACCCAACTGTATTCCCAGTGTGCTGAGCCTTTATGTGGTAATGGGAAGAATGCATAAACAATTCTTGGACCCAAGTCTCTTGCAGGATTTAAAGCAGGACCAGTAGGACCACCAACAGCCATAACAAGTCCAGTGATAAGGAAACCAACACCAATGTTGGCAATATCTTCTGATTGTTTGAAGAACATTCCACGGTATAAACCAACTGCAACAAAGAGTAAAATTGCAGTACCAACAAATTCAGTAATAAAACCATTCAAGTTACTATTGTTAGCATCGTGGGTAGCAAAACTTGCTAATACTTCTTCATCGTTTTCAGTTTTAGCAATGTGTGGCCAGTAAACAAGAACAACTAAAATTTGACCAATAATTGCTCCAAGCATTTGTGCAATAAGGTAAGGTGCTACTTGAATCCATGGAAATGCTCCAGCAGCAGCTTGTGCAATAGTAACAGCAGGATTTAAGTGGTTACCAGAAATTGATCCAAACATCATTGCTGGAAGCATAACCCCAAAGCCGAAACTGAAGGCGATTAACAACCAACCACCATTAGCTTGACCGTCTCGACTGTTACCACCAGTTCCTTTTAAGACAGAATTGGCAACAGCACCGTTACCAAATACAACCAAAATAATTGTGCCGAAAAATTCAGCAAAATACTTCATCATCCAAGTATGTTCCATAATAGATACTTTTTGCTCCTCTAGAAAAAATAAGTGAAAAATACGTTCAAGTTGAAATTATACACGATAAAGTGTACAATTAATATCTTTTTTTCAAAAAAAGCAAAATTAATACCTGAAAGATTCAGGAAGACTTACATATACACGTTCAAAGCTAAATGGCTTGATAAATGACATCTGATACGCCAACAATTGTAATTCTTCATTTTCTTGAAAATTTGGATTATAAAGTGGATCACCGACTATTGGGCAGCCAATAGCAGCAAGGTGAACGCGAATCTGATGAGTGCGCCCTGTTTCAAGTGCAACTTTAACCAAAGCTGTATTATCCGGATTATTTTGGATAATTTCATAATGAGTTACAGCTTTAAGACCATCATCACGCACCATTCTTTTTCTTTGATCATCAGGATCCTGTCCAATTGGGAAAGAAATTGTGCCACTTTTCTCAAGTTTGTTGCTATTGTCAACTGTTGCTAAATATTCACGATGAAAAATCTTGCTAGTCAATTCTCTGTTTAGAATTGGTACAACTGCTGGATTTTTAGCAACTAAAAGTAGGCCTCCAGTTAGCATGTCCAATCGGTGAACAATATAAGGGCTACTACCTAAATAAGTTGCGCAATCATTGAGTGCTGTATTAGTCTCATTTAAATTAGGGTGTGTCTTTTGTCCTTTTTCTTTATTAATTACCAAAACGTCGCTGTCTTCATAGATCACGCTTGGACTTTTACCACTTGCTGGATAAGTCTGTTGATTGCACTCGGTAAAATTGATTTCAAAAGAAATTTTATCGCCAGGAAGAATCATTTCGTTGAAATTACGATAAGAATTATTAACGGTAACCGTCTTAGTAATTCGTAAAAGATGCTGCCATTTTCGCGGAATTAGTAATTCCTTTAAGAGCTGACGAACTGTGATTTTTTTGCGATCTTGAGGATAAATTAGTGTAAAATTATATGTCATAATGTTGATATTTTCTTAAAAATAGCCAAAAATACGGTATTTGCAAGTCCTTGTGATAAAATACAAATTGTTTTAAAAAGGAGCATGTCTATGCCAAATTTGCAAAGAATGAGGAAACACAGCACGGATGAAAAGAAAGATAATTGGTTTAAAAAATTAGACCGTCGTTTCTTTTTCGGACGTTGGGTGATCTTAATCCTAATGACACTCATGCTGATAACATGTACATATTATACAATTAAAGTTAAAACTTCGAACATTTCTAATTTAAAAGCCTCACTCTCAACTACTACAACAATTTATGATTATAAAAATAAAAAGGCTGGATCTTTATATTCACAAAAGGGATCTTTTGTGGAATATGATAAAATTTCCAAAAATATCGTTAATGCGGTTGTTTCAACAGAAGACCGAACTTTTTGGACTAATCCAGGCTTTAGTGTAAAGGGGATGGCTCGAGCAGGTATTGGCTTAGTCATTCACCATGGTCAAGTGACTGGCGGTGGATCAACTTTAACTCAGCAACTTGCTAAGAACTCCTTGCTTACTCAAGAGCAAACTTTTTCAAGAAAGCTCGAAGAACTTTTCTTCGCAATTGAAATTAACCACGTCTACTCTAAAAAAGACATTATTACCATGTATTTGAATAATGCGTATTTTGGTAATGGTGTTTGGGGTGTTCAAGACGCAAGTCGCCGATATTTTGGTAAAAGTGCCGACCAGGTTTCAGTTAGTGAAGCAGCAACTTTGGCAGGTATGTTAAGAAGCCCAAGTTTTTATAACCCAGTTGATCATATGGCAAATGCCTTGTCAAGACGTAATTTGGTCTTACAATTGATGGTCCAAAATGGCAAATTGTCATCAAGTCAGGCAAAAAGCATCTCAAAAACAGGCTTAACTCTCAAGAACACTTTTAAAAATAAAGATGGTTATCGATATCCATATTTCTTTGATGCTGTTGTTGACGAAGCAATTAATCGCTACGGCTTAAAAGAAGAAGATGTCATGAACAAAGGCTTGAAGATCTACACAACTTTGAATCAGAATTATCAACAAGCGTTACAAAATAGTTTTGAACAAAGCTGGCTCTTCCCACAAAATGCAACTGATGGTACACAGGTTCAAGGTGCAAGTGTTGCAATGGATCCTACAACCGGTGCAGTGCGCGGTATTGTTGGTGGACGCGGAAAGCATGTCTTCCGAGGATATAATCGTGCTACGCAAATGAAGCGGCAGCCTGGATCTTCAATTAAGCCACTTGCGGTTTATTCACCCGCACTGCAAGAAGGCTATCATTATGATTCTAAACTTTCTAATAAATTGCAGAAGTTTGGTAAGAATGGATATGAACCACATAACGTTGACAATGGTTATTCTAATACAATCCCAATGTATCAAGCAGTAGCATTAAGTAAAAATGTTCCTGCTGTTTGGTTACTTGACAAAATTGGTGTTCAAAAAGGTGTCCAATCTGTTCAGAATTTCGGAATCAGTGTACCTAAGAGCGACCAAAATTTAGCTTTAGCGCTAGGTGGGTTATCATCTGGTGTTTCTCCATTACAAATGGCCAGGGCTTATTCAGCGTTTGCAAATAAAGGTAATTTACCGAATAATTCTTACTTTATTACAAAAATTACTGATGCTAGTGGTCGGGTTTTGGCTCAAAATAGTGATACCGGTACGCATCGTATTATTTCAAATAATACTGCTAAAGAAATGACAACAATGCTTCTCGGCGTATTTAAAAATGGTACCGCTCAAAGTGCGCAACCAAATGGGTTTGAAGTTGCTGGTAAAACCGGGTCAACTGAAGTACCTAATTCCTACGGCTTTGGCACAAAAGATCAGTGGATAGTTGGTTATACTCCAGATATTGTTTTATCAACTTGGGTAGGCTTTGATAGGACAGATAGCAATCACTTTATGCATGGAGTTTCTGAAACAGGAATTACGCGATTATACAAGGCGCAAATGGAAGGGATTCTTCCATATACTGCCAAAACGCAGTTCACAGAAAAGGCGCCAAACCAGCTGATTAAAGAGAATGGTTCTAATAATGATTGGACAAATGGCCTAGGAGAAAAAATTCAAAAAGGCCTCGGTTCAGCAGGTGAAACACTTAATAAATGGTATAATAATATCAAAGGAATTTTTGGAAATTAAAATAATACAATAGGAGGAATTCCGTAGTATGGTAAATATTTATGACTCAGCAAATCAATTAGCAGAAGACTTAACTAAGACTCCTGAATTTGCCGGCTTAAAGGAAGCAATTGCAGCTGTTAAGGCAGATGAAAATAGCTCAGAACTTTTCAACAAGATGGACGAAATTCAAGGTAAGATTATGGCTGCCCAACAAAGTGGTCAACCATTGTCAGAAGATCTTCAAAAAGACTATAAAGAATTAAATGACAAGGTTCAAAAAGACGAAAACATTGTTAAGTTACTTACTGCTGAACAAGGTCTTTACAAGACAATTGATGATGTTCAAAAGGCATTTACTAAGCCAATTAATGATCTTTACGAAGAAATTAGAAAATAATAGGCCATATGAAATTTATTCATTTAGCTGATGCGCATTTAGATAGTCCTTTTCGTGGGCTATCTTTTTTGCCATCTAAAGCATTTAAAGATATTTACCAAGCAAGTGACAAATCTTTCAAAAGAATTGTCGATCTAGCATTAAAAGAGCAAGTTGATTTGGTACTGATTGCAGGGGATACTTTTGACAGCAATCATCCAAGTCCTCGCAGTCAGCTCTTTTTTGCTGAGCAAATTAAGCGGTTGAATGATGCAGAAATTCAAGTTGTGATGATCTTTGGTAATCACGATCACATGAGACAAGAAGATTTGTTGGTAACTCCTAGTCCGTTTTTTAAATTACTAGGTAATGGTGAACAAGTTGAAACTGTTACGTTAAAGGCAAAGTCGGGCTTTAATTATGATGTGACCGGTTTTTCATATCTGAATAATCATATCCTTGAAGATAAGTTGCCAGAATTTCCAGCTAAGTCAGCTAACTATGCTTTCGGCATTATGCACGCTCAAGAAAAAACTGCTGAAAAAAGTCAGAACGTCTACGCACCATTTGATCTGCAAGAGTTGAAGGATTTGAACTATGATTATTTTGCCTTAGGTCATATTCACTTAAGGCAGAATTTGAGCATGAATCCGTTAATTAATTACCCAGGAAATATTCAAGGACGCCACATCAATGAATTAGGGGCGAAGGGATGTTTATTGGGTGAAATAGATGAAAATACTAAGCAAACTCAGACTGAATTCTATGAGACTAGTCCGATTATTTGGCAAGCTAATGAAATAACTTTTACTAAGATAGTTGATAAAAGTGAGCTGCGTAAAAAATTAACTGATCTTGGTTCAATTGAGCAGACAACATATTTCAGCTTGCGTCTTAAGGGGAGTCAATATTTGACTGATGAAGAGATTGAGTTGGTCAGTGATAGTGATTTTTGGCAAAGTTTGTCGGCTGATTTACCATTTAATTCACAAGTAGTTGATGTAAGGTTTGAAAGTAGCGCTGAACTGGAATTAAACAACAGTGATCGACAAGCATTTGATCAAGCTGCACAAGAAATTTTTACTGAAGATGAGTTCAAAAAAGCAATTCAAGATTGGGCTAAAAAGGATGCTTTAGCAGTAGAACTTGCAGAAAATAAAAATTTTATGGATGAAGTAAAGAATCTGACAAGATTTAAATTAGCTAAAAAATTGAAGGGGTTAACTGATGAGACTGAAACAGATTAAAATCATAAATTTTGGTCAACTCTCTGACTTAACTTTTGACTTGCCAAGTGATAATTTAAATGTTTTTTTTGGTCAAAATGAATCTGGAAAAAGTACTACTGTTGCTTTTGTTAAGCAGGTAATGTTTGGCTTTTATTTAAGAAATAATGCATCGCCATTTTTTGAAGATTACAAACCCTTAGCACACGTTTCCCCAATGGGAGGAAGTCTTATCTTCGAAGATGAAGATGGTAGTCAGTTCAAACTAGAACGCTTGTGGGCTAAAGGCGATAAAACTAAAAAAGGTATTTTGACTGTGATTAAAGACGGTCAACAGGTTCCAGAGAGTCTATTTTTTGATCGTATTCAAAATATTGATGGTAATTTCTATACTGACAGTTTTATCTTTAATCAAGATATGTTAGGGCAAATTGCAAAATTGAGCCAGGCCGATTTACTGGAGCGAATCTATTATTTAGGTGCAGCTAACAGCGGCCAATTGCTTGATTTGCGTGAAGATTTTACTAAAGAAGCCGGTAAGCTTTTCAAGAAAACTGCAAAAAAGCCAGAAGTAAATCAACTTTTAACTCAGTTAGAAGATAAACGGCAAGAGTTAACAGAAACGCAGAAGCAGTTCGAATCATATGAAGCATTAAATTCTGAAGTTACTAGTGAAGAACAAAAGCTTAATGATGAACAGACTCAACTGAAAAAGTTGCAAGAGCAAAGTCAAAAATTGAAAAAGATTCAGGAAAATCTAACTAATTTTGACCAATTAAAGAAATTGCAACTTGAGCAAAAGAAAGTTGATTTTGACTCTGAAAACTTTCAAAAGGCAACTGAATTAACAAGTCAAAAGAAAAACTTGTTGCAAAATATTACTTCTCTTCAAAGTCGATTGAGTAGCGATAATGAACAAAATTTTAATTTTGAAGAAGCTAAAAAGTTAATTAGACAACGCCCAGAGCTTTTACAGTGGGAGAGTCAATACCGTGCATGTTTGCAAAAAGCTAAACAGCTTCAATTTGAAGAAGAACAGTTACTTAAATTGACCCCAGAACTGGGCAAAATTTTGAATTTAACAGAAACAGAAATTGATGAATTAAGATCTAAATATGATTCACTTCCACCAAAGCCTGAAAAAGTTGAATCAGCATCTAACAATAAGAATCTTCTGATTATTGGACTAGTTGTCGCTGCTCTTGGACTTGTTTTATGTGCAGTTTCACCATTGGTCGGTATTATCTGCTTACTTGCAGGAGCTGGTCTTGCAGGCTATGGTTTTTATCAAGGAAAGCAAGCTGAAGAGGTATACAAAGCAAAAATAAAAGAGAATCAGGCAGCCGAAAATATTCGTCGCGCCTTTGAAGAGCAATATCAACTTGATTTAGATAAAACGGATCTGAATAATCTGATTAGCCAATATAATGATTATCAAGCTAAAGAGCTCGCATTAAAAGCCAATAATACGGATCTAGAAGAGATTAAAAGTCAGGCTGGCCAATTAGCCACTAACTTAGAAAAATTCCTAAAACGACCTATAAATCATAATTTTGAAGGGCTAAAGGATGAATTAGAGCAGCTTGATGATCAAGTTGAAGAAAAACGGCATGATCAAGATGAGCAAATTCATTTACAAACTTCTTTGAAAGAGACAGAGCAGAAAGTCAAGGAAGTAGATTTAGAACTTAAGGCAGTTTTGGCTAAGGATGGTGTTGATAATCTTGAAGATTACGACGCCCTTTATCAAGAATCATTAAGACAGGCAAAATTGCAAACGCAAATTGCTGCTTTAAAAGAAAGTTTGGGGGATTCACTAGATAATCTAGAAAAGGCTGATCCAGAAAAATTAGTTCAAGAATTAAACCAAGTTCAAAAAGAAATTCAACTTGAGCAGGATAAAATTGGTGAAATTAGACAGCAGCTTGCTCAAAGACAAGTTGCTCAAGCTAATTTAGCTGATTCAACAGCTGTTTTTGAAGCAAAGCAAAATTTAGCTAACACTGAAACTTCTTTCATTAAGGCAAGTCAAGAATATTTAGCTGATATGTTTGCGGCTAAAATGATTGGACGAGCGCTTGATATCGCATCAAATGAGCGGTTTCCAAAGATGCTGGCTGATGCCAAAGAATATTTCAAATTATTAACTAATGATCGATATATCGATCTAGAATTAGATAAGAAAATTACAGTTACAAGAAAAGATGGTAAAAAACGAGAAGTGAAATATCTGTCTCGTGGAACTTCTGAACAACTGTATTTTGCTTTAAAGCTTGCTTTTGTTCACCAAATTAAAGATCAAATTAATCTACCAATTTTGATTGATGATTCCTTTGTGAACTTTGACGATCGAAGAACAACTGATATTAAAGAGCTATTAAATAAAATTGGTGAAGATAATCAAGTTTTGATTTTTACTGCGCAATCAGCTTTAGTTGATAAATTAGATAGACCAGTTTTGACTTTTAAGAAAGGAAGCACAAATGCTTAAACGTTTGCTGGATTATAATGATGGCGAAGAATTAGATCTCGTTGTCATGATTAGAAGTTCGCAATTACGACATACCAAAAATGATAAGTTGTTTTTAGCTTTGCAATTTGGTGATGGATCTGGTGAAATCCGTGGTAATTATTGGGGTGCTACTGAGCATGATGCCGAGATCTTTTCAACAGGAACAATTGTCGAATTAAATGGAAAAAGAGAAGAGTATCAAGATCGTCCACAAATTAAGATTTATTCTTTGCGAGTGGTTGGAGCAGAAGAAGGATATGACCTAAGTCAATTTGTAAAATCTGCACCTGAAAAAATTCCTGATATGGAGGAAGAAATTAATCAATATGTTTTTGAAATTCTGAATCCAACATGGAATCGAATTGTCCGTTATTTGCTTAAAAAATGGCACGACCGTTTCTTTGATTTTCCAGCGGGAAAGAGTAACCACCATGCAGTGCGCGGTGGCCTTGCTTTTCATACCTTGTCAATGCTGCGGGATGCTAAAGGGCTAGCAGATAATTATCCTCAAGTAAATCGCTCACTACTTTATGCAGGGTGCATTTTGCATGATATGGGGAAAGTACTTGAGTTAAATGGATCTGCAGCAACGCAGTATACGCACGAAGGAAATTTGATTGGACACTTAATCCTAATTGATGAACAAATCGTTTTGGCAGCCAGTGCGTTAAAACTAGATGAAGAATCAGAAGATTTACTTTTGCTAAGGCATATGGTTTTGTCACACCACGGCAAATTTGAATACGGTTCACCAAAACTGCCACAATTACTTGAAGCAGAATTACTTCATAGAATTGATGACTTAGACGCAGCGGTTTACGCGATTACAAATGCTTTGCAGCATACTAGAAAGGGTAGCTTTACTGAGCCGCTACAAAGTCAAGACGGTCGCAGATTTTATCGTCCTAAAGATGATAAAGCACTAGACAATTACAAACATTTAGAATAAAAAATAACCCAGAAATTCAAATGAACTTCTGGGTTATTTAGTTAGCAATCAATTACTTGTTGCTTGATGAAGTTGAAATGTATTGTGACAATACGTTCTTAAGGTCGTTATCCTTAATTGAAACATTAGCCTTCTTCAATACAGTTGAGATAACATCTCTCATAGTTGATTGATCTTGAGCCATTGATGCGTAAATTTGGTTATCGATAGCCTTCTTGTGATCAGCAAATTTACCCTTAGCTGGGTGCTTGATCATCTTGATTACGTGGTAACCAGATTGTGATTTAACTGGAGTTGAAGTAACTTCACCAGTCTTAAGCTTGAAGGCAGCAGTCTTGAAGCTTGAGTCTAAAGTGGTGTCAGTTGAGTCAAATGATGGCAACTTACCAGCTTTATTCTTAGTTGCAGTATCTAATGAATACTTCTTAGCTAAGCTGCTGAAACTCTTACCGTCTTTCAATTGCTTGATAATGTTTTGAGCAGTTGACTTCTTAGCTACCAAGATATGTTGAACAGTAACTTTAGGTTGGTAGGTCTTCCAAGCTTTTTGTTCTTGTGACTTAGAAATCTTCTTGATATCCTTCAAAGCAGCTTCAGTAAGTAAATTAGTCTTTAAATTTTGCTTGAAGCTTGAAGTAGTCATACCATTTTGTTGCAAAACAGCACTAAATTGTGAACCGTATTGCTTCTTGTAGTTGTTGTATTGCTTGTCAACTTTCTTTTGAGAAACCTTATCACCGTATTGCTCTTCTAGAGTACGATTGATAATCATGTTAGCCAAAGTTTGTTGACCAGCTTGTGACTTCTTCATTTCATCATAGTATTGTTGTTGAGAGATTTTACCACCCTTGTAGGAAGCAACAGTACTATTACTACTATTATTAGAACAAGCACTAGCAGATAGTGCGATACCAGCAACTGCTAAAACTGCAGCAGCTTTTTTAATATAGCTTTTCATAAAAATAAACTCTCCACATCCTTAATAAATAAGTAACTGTCAATTAATATACCATAAAATTTGGAAAATCGTTTTTAAATGACAAATATTCATAGAAAAATCAAAATTTCTTTAATTTTTCTTATTTCTTTTGATCAAAATTGTTCATATTTTGACCCAAAGTGTTACTTCTTTGTTCTAAATCGTTAACGATTGGTTGGATATGCTCAGAATATTTTTCAATATCATCGCTAATATCACTGATTGTACGTTCAGCTTCAGGTAAACTTTCGACTAAATCATGGCTGGCTTTCTTTGCTTTTTTAATAGCAGTAGTAAGGCGAGCTGTATCGTGCTTTGCTCCATCAAATTCATCTTTTAAAGGCTTACCTGGACGATTGCCATCACTATCTTTAAGACAAGAAATAACTACGCCGACAGCTGAGCCCACAATTGTTCCAAGTAAAAAATGTTTCATTAGAATTCCTTCTTAATCTTTTCAGCAACTTCCTTGTATTTTGTATCATCATATTGATCAGCATTGTTTCTAGTAACTAATTGAACACCGTCACCTTCAAATCTTGGGATGAAGTGAATGTGTGAGTGCATCACAACTTGGTTAGCGGATTTACCGTTATTAGTAGTAATGTTCATACCAGTTACGTTAGGAAAAGCCTTCTTAATTGCATTAGCAATTTCAGGGATGTATTGTAAATATCTCTTAGCATCTTCGTCAGTGTAGTCGAACATGTTAACGATGTGCTTTTTTGGAATCATTAAAGTGTGACCTGGGTTAACTTGAGAAATATCAAGAAAGGCCTTCACATCATCGTTTTCAAAAACAGTGTAGCTAGGAACTTCACCACGGATAATCTTACAAAATAAACAATCTTCTACTAAATTTTCCATAATAAGACCTCAATTTCTTATGACTTTAGTTTTTCTTATATTCTTCATGCTATCATATTAATGATACTAACACTAAAGAAAGATAGGACAAATGACATTAAAAATTGAACATTTAACTGGGGGCTATACTGGTATCCCAGTAATCAAAGATATCAACCTTGAAATTAAACCTGGTCAAGCACTCGGATTAATCGGGCTCAATGGTGCGGGTAAGTCAACAACTATTAAGCATGTGTTAGGCTTATTGCGTCCGCAAAAAGGAAAGATTGAGTTAAACGATGTTGTCTTAACTCAGCAGCCAACAAAGTTTAAAAAGCAAGTAGCTTATATTCCTGAAACACCAGTCCTTTATCCAGAATTAACTTTGAAGGAGCATTTGGAATTAACGATCTTAAGCTACGGCTTAGATGAGAAGAAGGCATGGGAAAGAGCTCATGAACTACTTAAGATGTTCCGTTTGGATGATAAGTTAGATTGGCTTCCAATTCACTTTTCAAAAGGGATGCGGCAAAAAGTAATGATCGTTTCTGCTTTTTTGGCAGATACGAGTTTACTTGTAATTGATGAGCCATTTACCGGACTTGATCCATTAGCTGTTGCTAACTTAATTGATTTAATCAAAAAGGCAATTGCTGATCAAAAGATGGTTTTGATGACCACGCACGTCTTAGCAGATGCGCAATTAGCTATTTCTAATTATGCAGTACTAAATAATGGAACGATTGAAATCGTGGGTAGTTTAGATGAAATTCGTTCGCACTATGGATTGAAGCCAGATGATCCATTTGACAAGCTTTACTTAACTTTGAACCAGGTGGATCATCATGAATAAAATTGCTAAACAACGACTCAATGAAAATTTGAAACAATCTATGCGGTATCTAACCCTTGTTTTCAACGACTTTTTCATTCTGGCAATTATCTTTTTGTTTGGTGCTTTAATGTTTTGGTATGCTCAAAGCATGAAGACAATGCCAAGCAATTTGTGGTTTTATAAGCCATTAGTTGGCTTGCTTTTATTCTTACCGCTTCTGACTGGGCGATTAGTTACTTTAATTAGAGAAGCCGATATGCAATTCTTATTCACTCAGGATGAAAATATGGGTGAATATTTGAGGCCGATGCATCGCTACAGCTTGGTTCTACCATTTATTTTGGAGCTATTACTTGCTGGGATTGTCTTTCCTTTTGCAACAATTAAGGCGGAGATCAGTTCAATTGAATATATCTTGTTGATAGTAACAATGCTGATTACCAAAGAAGCTGAGCTTGAAGTAGAAAAAGCTAATTTATATTTTGGTAAGAAAATTGGCTTTGGTCTAGTTAGCGTAATTGTATTAATAATAGCAGTTATTGGTGCATATTATCCAATAACTGCACTAGTTTTTGCAATCATTGCGGAATATGGCGCCATTCCAAACTTTAAACCAATATTTGGCAAAAAAATGAATAAGAAAGTCATTTTTGATTGGCGCTATGCTGTTGAAAGTGAGCGCGCAAGAAAAGATCGCGTATATTCGATTTTCAGTATGTTTACTGATGTTAAAGAACGCAGAGTGGCAATTAAGCGCCGGAAGTATTTAGATTTTCTTTTGCCTAAATCTCTTGCTGGAGAAAATCCTAACCGCTTCTTGTATCGCAGATCATTGTTAAGAAATCCAGAATATTTGAACTTGGTTGTTAGAATGACACTATTTGCAATCTTGATTTCTTGGTTAGTTCAAGATTGGCGCTGGGCACTTGGATTATCTGCATTGGTAATTTTCTTAACGATATATCAGTTATTGCCAATGGCTTCAGAATATGATTCCAATATCATGTATCATGTTTATCCAATCGTCAAAGATAACCGTGAAAAAGATATGGCGAAAGTGTTGAACCTCGTTTTGTTAGGTCAATGGCTATTAATTAGTATTTTATGGTTTGTAATTTTACCATTTGATTTGAATATTTTTACAGCTGTTGCCGCTTTATTCGTCTTTATTTGGTTCATGGTTTTAGTTTACTTACCGAATAAGGTGCGAGCAAAAAATAGAAGATAGATAAAGGAAGAAAAGAATGAGATTAAGAAATAAACCTTGGGCAGTTGAACTTGTTAATTCACATCCAGAAAGCGTCTTGCAAAATCCTGATCCTGAAAAGAAGATTGATTGGGCTAGCCGTTTTGAAGATTTTTCTAAGCCATTAGAAATCGAAATTGGTTCAGGTAAAGGTCAATTTATTACCACTTTGGCTGAACAAAACCCAGATAAAAATTTTGTTGCTTTGGAAATTCAAACAACTGCAGCTGGAATCATCCTGAGAACTAAGCTTGAAAAGGGCTTGGATAATTTGCAGATTTTGCGAGGGGATGCAGCAAACTTGGCTGCCTTCTTTGATGAAAATGCAGCAGATAAGATCTACTTGAACTTTAGTGATCCATGGCCAAAGACTCGTCATGAAAAGCGTAGATTAACCTACAAGAGTTTTTTAGCTACTTACAAGACTGTTTTAAAAGATGATGGACAAATTGAATTTAAGACTGATAATGCGGGTTTATTTGCATATTCAGTTCAAAGTATGAATAATTTTGGTATGCATTTTGACTTCGTGAGTGTTGATTTGCACCATGAAAAGCCAGAAATTGTTGAAAAGAATATCGAAACTGAATATGAGCATAAATTTGCAGCAAAAGGTAATCCAATTTATGCTTTGCATGCAGATTTTAACGAATAAAAAAGCAGAGAAATCTAAAACTTGTAAAAATTAGATTTCATGTTTATAATCCTTATAAATAGTAAGTAGAGAAATGAGGCAAATGTATGGAAAAGATTAAGGAATTGACTCCAGAAAAGTTGACTTACATTATTAAAGAAGGCCGAGTTGTATTGGAATTCTCAGCCGAATGGTGCCCAGACTGCCGTTTCTTAGATCCTTTTTTACCAGAAATTGAAGCAGATTTTTCTGATTCGAAATTTTATCAAATTGACCGCGATGGCTCGATGGATGTTGCAAAAAATTTGATGATTATGGGAATTCCTTCATTTGTTGTCTACCAAGATGGCAAAGAAATTGGTAGACTAGTTAATAAGGACCGTAAAACAAAACAGCAAGTTGAAGATTTCTTACGGTCACTTGACTAATTAATAGAGGAGATATTTAAATGATCACTAGTGTTAACAAAAAAGCTTATCCAAATACTTTGATCGTTATCTTGGGTCAAGACAACGGCAGAAGTGAATTTGAAGAAAAAGAAGACGTAACCCGTGTTACTGACCAAGATGGTAACGTAATTGGTTTTAACTTTTTCAATGTTGATAAGTTAATTGATTATGATAAGTTGCCAAACGGTGAAGTTAAGTTAAGCGAAGATGAACTTGCTAAGTTGAATGAAAAGTTAGCAGCTGCTGGCTTCGATGATAAATTAGCTTATGGCAAGCCAACTTTGGTATATGGCTACGTTAAGACTTGTGAACCACACCCAGATTCAGACCACCTTCACGTAACTACTGTTGAAGTAGGTGAAGGCGAAGAACATCAAATTGTCTGTGGTGCTCCAAACATTGCTCAAGGTCAAAAAGTTGTTGTTGCTTTACCTGGTACTTTGATGCCAAACGGTGAACAAATTTGGCCAGGCGAATTACGCGGTGTTGATTCATACGGTATGATTTGTTCAGCTAGAGAACTTGGTTTACCACACGCACCTCAAAAGCGCGGAATCATGGTTGTTCCAAATGACTTTGAAGTTGGCGCAGAATTTGAACCAACTAAGTGTGATGAACTTATTGCAAGTGGCAAGATCACTTTATAATTTAGAATAAATTTTATAAAACGTTACTCACTTCAATTATCGATTGAGTAACGTTTTGTTTTGCCACGATTAGATTATCTTTTGCCCATAAAGTAGTAAGATATAGGTGGAAACGCTTTATCTTGGAAATGAGGCTTGGTAAAAATGACTAGACGTAAATATAACGTAGGTAAGTGGTTACCTTCAGATCAAGAATTTGAAAATGATTGGGTTAAAAAGATATATAAAGAAGCTCAAACAGAAGAAAATCAGCATTTATTACCACCGGTTCAATCTTTAAAGGACCTGATTGAATCTGATCGCTATATTTGGAATTTGTTTCAAATGATGTTTGATGAAATTCCAGTTAAAGATGTTGATACTCCAGCTGGCACACCACAAATTCGGGATTATCATCAATTGTTATTAGTTCTTAATCGAATAATTCAACGTGCACCAGAATTTAATAAAACAGGATTGGTTGGTACACCAATTAATGCTGTTTTAGATTATCCAATGGGTACTAAAGCAGGGTATGTACTTTTTAATAATCCTAAAGTAAACAAGATATTCAAATCTATCTTAGATTATTGGGGACACTACTTACAAAGTGATGCTTCAGCATATGTATTAAATACTACTGATAAAGGCTGGCTTAATCCGTACGCTTTAAGTGAGATGGCTAAAGAAGCGGATGGCAATAATTTTATGGATTTATTTGAGTGTCGCAATGATAAAGTTGATGAAAAATTAGGTTTTAGATCATGGGATGATTTCTTTACTAGAGTCTTTAAACCGGGTGTTCGTCCCGTAATAGATGAAGATGATCAAGATGTAATTGCAAATGCATGTGAATCAGCACCCTTTAGAATTGCAAGGAATGTACCATTAAAGGCTAAGTTCTGGATTAAAGGGCAGCCATATTCATTATTAGACTTGCTCCATAATGATCCATGGACATCAAAGTTTGAGGGCGGTACGTTATATCAAGCTTTTTTGAGTGCGCTTAGCTATCACCGCTGGAATAGTCCGGTTAGTGGCACTGTGGTCAAAGCTTACAATTTATATGGCTCATATTATGGTGAAGCTTATAATCAAGGATTTGCTAATCCGAGTGGAGCTGATCCGGTTGCAGCAAATGATTCACAAGCATTCTTAACCTCAACTGCTACTCGCGGCGTAATTTTCATTCGCTCAGATAACCCTAAGATTGGGTTGATGTGTTTTGTTGCAGTTGGTATGGGGGATGTATCAAATAATGAAATTACTGTTAGAGTCGGCCAACATGTTAATAAAGGTGATCAATTAGGGATGTTTCACTTTGGTGGGTCAACTCATGTTTTATTATTTAGACCAGAAGTAAAAGTTGACTTTGACTTGCATGGACAGACTCCAGGAATTGATAGCAGTAATATTAAAGTTAAGGATGTTATCGCGCGAGTTGAATAATGGATAAAAAATAAGTTCTCAGAATGTACTGAGGACTTATTTTCATAGGGCGCTGTAAAAGCAATATCTATTAATTTAAAATTAAATGAAGTAAAATAATTAAATAATTATAGTTTTGTCTGTTAAGGCGAGGAGGCTAAAAATATGAGTTTAACAGTTAATTTATATTACACAGGCAAAAATGGTAATGCGAGAAAATTTGCTCAAGAGATGGAATCTAGTGGGTTAGCTGGTAAGATTCGTCAAGAACCTGGTAATGAAAAATATGAATATTTTTTCCCAATGGATGATCCGGAAACTGTTTTATTGATTGATAGTTGGACAGATCAAGCAGCAATTGATGCTCATCATCAAACTTCAATGATGCAAGAATTAGCTAAGTTGCGTGAAAAGTATGACTTACACATGAAGATTGAGCGTTATGTATCAAATGATGTTCCAGAAGCAGATAAGAAGTTTTTACGAAAGTAGATTAAATCGTTTTAGCCTTGGCCATAAGTACTATTAAAAAGTTATGGTCTTTTGGCTTTAGTGTCTTAACTTTTTAGGGTCACGAAAAGATTATAAATTGGCTAAAGGGGTAATTTTAGATGAATGATATTTTTCAAAAGGGTATAGAAGTAAATATTCCTGAAGTTCTGAATAATCGAGATAAAAGAGTGGCTATTCAAGAAAAATTAGTTAATGCTAATCCAACGAAAACAATTATAGGAGCTAAATTAAACATCCCTGGACCGATCAAAAATAATACTGAAATTGAATATTTTTTTGAACAGGAAATGGCTTTCTTTGAACAAAAGTTGAATGAAAAATTTTCTTTTCAATTGTTTCTATCTAAGTTGAGTCAACCTACTGGTCCAGAAAGTTTCTATATTATAGATGGGTCAAGTCAGGCTGTTAAAAAATTATGTATTGATTTTGAAGAATCAAAAGATTATCGACGTTTATTTGATTTAGATGTGCATAATTTTGGACAAAATGATCTTTCAAGAACTGATTTAGGTTTTCCGGAGAGACAATGCTTAGTTTGTGGGAAACCTGCTAAGGAATGTGGTAGAGCAAGAACACATACGGTTGCTGATTTACAAGCAAAAGTAAGTAAATTGATTTTAGAAGCTATAAGTAAATGAGAGTGCCTGGAAAAGTCAATTTTTGACTTTTTCCAGACACTTTTTTATTATTTTTTGCGAAAATATGTTCAAAAATTAATTGGTAATGTATAATGAAATTGTTAAATTTGAAGATGCTTTGAGTTATCTTCAGTTTTTATTTAACTTACGAGAAATATTTATTTTGGCAGCATTTTACATGCTGCTTTTCTTTTTTATAAAAATATTATTGCAAATGCAACAATAGTAATTTAAGATATTTCATGAGGTGAATAAAATGCAAGAAGATGTTTTAAGAAAAATTGGCACAATTGCGCGATCATTTGATTCAATTGCCAATATTGAATTTAAAGAAATGCAGCTGACGCGTGGACAATATTTATATTTAGTTCGAATTGATGAAAATCCCGGGATAATTTCTGAGCGATTGGCTGAGATTCTAAACATTGACAGAACTACAACTGCACGAAGTGTTCAAAAACTAGTAAAAAATGATTTGGTTGTAAAAAGATCTGATTCTAATAATAAGAAAAATAAGAAGCTATTTTTGACTGAAAAAGGACAAAATCTAGTGAAAATAATCGAGCGAGAAAATAAATATTCAAATGAAACGTCGTTAGAAGGTTTAACTACTGATGAAAAAGATACATTGCTTCGATTGCTAACAAAAGTGGCGGAGAATGCTAGTGAGAGTTGGAAATTTGTGAAAAATGGTGGAAGAAGGGAATATTAATGGATTACACAATTAAGAACGTTACAATTGATGATTTGAAGAAATTACAAGAGATTTCTCGCGAAACTTTTAAGAAGACTTTCGATCCGTTCACTAAGCCAGATGACATGGCGGAGTTTTTGGAAGAAAGTTATGCTACTCAAAAATTGACGCAGGAGATCAGTAATCCAGATAGTCGCTTTTTCTTTCTGATGGTAGATGGCGAAGTTGCTGGATATTTGAAGATAAATGTTGGACATGCTCAAACTGAGCAATTGAGAGATAATGCCTTGGAAATCGAACGAATTTATTTGAGAGAAAAGTTCCAACACCAAGGATTAGGATCAGTATTATTCAATTATGCCGAAAAGATTGCTACGGCTGAGAAAAAAGATTATTTGTGGCTAGGTGTTTATGAAAAGAACATTGTTGCGCAAAAATTTTATGCCAAAAAAGGACTCACTCGCGTGAGTCAACATGTATATCCGGTAGGGGATGATCCTCAAATTGATTATTTATTGGTGAAGAAGTTGGATCATTGATTTATGAAATTTATATAATGCTATTATAATAGTGTTTATGATTGATCAGAAATCAAACTAAATGAAAATAAGTATTGTAAAGGTTTTTAAAAGCCTTAGAATAAGGATTTTTTAGTGTTTTCTCCACGTGGCGAGGCTTTGATGATTATTTCATTTTCTGCAAAATATCAACATATCAATAATCATAATTATAAAATTGATCAAGTTGGGATTATAATTAGGAGTGAATAGATATTAAGAGAAAGGATTCAAAAATGGTTAAAAGTATCACACCAGAAGTGGTATATCGATTAAATGGGATGCACCACGTTGTTGCTCAGGTTGGTGCAGTTAAAGACAACCACATTTTTGCTCTGCAACTTCTTCACAGTGCACACGATGTTTTAGTTTATCGCAAGCATGCTGGCTTAACTAAGAATGTTGATTATAACGACCCGCACTTGGTATTGACTGGCTTTGGACACACTCAAACTTGGGTACCAGCAAATGATACCGATGAATTTTTTGTTGGTGCGAAACCAAATTCAGGTAACTGGACTACTCAAATTGCTCGAGTTAAGTATCCTAAACTTTTACCAGAAAACTACACTTCAAATACCCAACTTCCACGTTTGTCGCATTTAAATCGTGTAACTGATCTTCCTTATGATGGTCATGATCATTTACATAGAGTTGAAGCCTCAGTTTCACCAAATGGCAAGTACTTCATGATTGCGTCAATTTGGGATGATGGCTCAGGTCACTTTGGCTTATATGATTTAAATGAAGTAAATCAAAAATTAGATGAAAATGGCACCACAAATACTCCAATCACTGACTTGCATTGTTTAAGCGCATTTCATATTGATAACTTTGATAATCCAAGCGTTACACCAGATGAAGAAATGCCAAACATGATTGATTCAGTTCAAGGCTATGCGATCGATGATGATAAGAATATCTATATTTCTAACCAATTATCACCAAAGATTGATCATGAGACTGGTGAAGTAACCACTTGGTCACGCAAGATCGTGAAATTACCATGGGGTGAAAGCAATAGTAATAACTGGCAAGTTGCAATGATTGATGGAGTAGATTTACCTGAGCGCTACAGCGAAGTTGAAAGCATTCATGTTAATGCGCCAGATGACATTTATCTTACTGTTGCATACCATCAAAAATATGTTAAAGATGGTCAATATGATCTGAGGACTTTAGAGAATCAGATTTTTCATATTGATAATTTATAATTCTTTAAGGCAGGGACGGAAGTTCACTGCTTTTTTTATGAAAAAATATATAGAAATTATATACATTGAATATTCATTTGATATATAATATCAACTAAGAAAGGAAATGAAGGTTATGGCAGAAAAAACAACAGGTCTGTATGTCAGAATGAATCCTGAAAAAAAAGAGAAGGCAGAAGCAATTTTAAAGAAGCTGGGTTTAAATTCAGCTACCGCAATCAATATGTTCTATGATCAAATTATTCTGCATAACGGAATTCCTTTTAGAGTTGAAATTCCCAATGCTTGGGATAATTTGGATCAGATGAATAAATATGAGTATACGAAGCTACTTGATGAGCGCCTTAATACGCTTAGCGGAAGAGAAGATTTATTAGGTGCTATCGCTAAGAAGCTAGATGAAGATAAGAAAGAAGACTAAATTTTGAGGTAAGATGATGCTAAAAATTATTTTGGGTTTAATTGTCGTTTTAGTTATTGTTTATATTTGTTGTGGTTTTAGAATCGTTCCACAGAATAATGAAGGTTTGATTGAAACTTTGGGTAAATATTCTAAGACTGTTAAAGCTGGCTTTATCTTTGTTTGGCCGCTTTTCCAAAGGATCCGCAAGGTGCCATTGGCCCTTCAGCCACTTGAAATTTCCAAATATTCAATCATTACTAAAGATAATGCAGAAATCACTACTAGTTTAACTTTGAATTATTTAGTAACTGATTCATACCGTTACTTTTACAATAACACTGATTCAGTAGAGTCAATGGTGCAATTAATTCGTGGTCACCTTCGTGATATTATTGGTCGAATGGATTTGAACTCCGCCCTTGGGTCAACTAAAGAAATTAACGATCAATTGTTCACTGCTACAGGTGATTTGACTGATATTTATGGGATTAAAGTTGTTCGTGTGAACGTTGATGAACTTTTACCAAGTCCTGAAATTCAACGCGCCATGGACAAGCAACTTACAGCTGACCGTGAAAAGACTGCCGCAATTGCTAAAGCTGAAGGTGAGGCTCGCACAATTGAAATGACTACTAAAGCCAAAAACGATGCGTTGGTTGCTACCGCGAAAGCCAATGCGGAAGCGGTAAAAACGCAAGCTGATGCTGATGCGTATCGTGTTCAAAAGATGGAAGAAGCTTTGTCTCATGCTGGTGAAGGTTATTTCAGAAATCAAAGTTTGGATAGCTTCAACCAATTGGCACAAGGTCCAAATAATTTGGTGGTTGTTGATAAAGACGATATGACTAACCTTGGCAAGATCCCAGCAGTTAAGAAGGTTTGGGACGAGAGTGGAAAGTAGAATAAATGATTATTAAATTCTAGCCGATGCCAGTTATGGAAGTATATCCAATTATTCAATTCTAGAAAAAAGATACGTAAGGATAAAGATCCTACGACGGGCATGGTTAGAAACTTCAAAATATATGAAGCTAAAGAGACAAAAAACCAGAAATTCACTAAAAATAATGAATTTCTGGTTTTTCATATCTGGGTAAAAAGTTTAGTATGTTTCCCAGACACTTTTATTGCTTCTCAATGTCTTTAATATCAAATCCAGGAATGTTACCGAACCATTTCTTAACCAAACGATTATAAGTGCCATCTTTTCTGAGTTCTGTTAAGGCGGCGTTAATCTTATTCATCATCTGCTTTTGCCCCTTATTAACGGCAATACCGTACGGTTGGTTAGTAAAAGTGCCGCCAACTAATTTAAAGCCAGAATTATCATGCAAGATTCCGGCCAAAATACCGTTGTCAGTTACAAAGGCATCACCTTGACCAGCTTTTAAAGCAGCAAAAGCTTGACCATAATCGTCAAACTGCAAGACATCGGCCTTGGGGGCATATTTATGAACAGCATCGATTGAAGTAGTTCCTTTTACAACTAAAACGCGTTTGTTATTTAGAGCATAAACGTTTTTAATTTTACTATTTTTAGCAACCATAATTGATTGACCAGCTGGAAAGTATGGTTTACTAAAATCAACTTGCTTTTTACGCTCAGGGGTAATTGTCATAGCAGCAATAACGGCATCAACGTTGCGGTTTTTTAATAGCTGAATCTTGGTGTTAGCAGTAGTAGTTACGAAATTCGCTTTAGCAGATTTACCATACATCTTATGAGTTAATGCAGTGGCTAAATCAATTTCAAAGCCGCGAATTTGTCCAGTTTTGATGTCAATGGAACCAAATAAAGGTGTATCAGCCTTAACACCCCAATTAATTGTTTTAGCTTTCTTAGTTTCTTGATAAACATTATAGTTTTTATTTTGACCACAAGCAGATAGAGTAAATGTAAGCAATATTAGTAGAAAGAAGATTAAAGCTTTTTTCTTATTATTCATGTGTTATTCACCTCTTTTTAAAATCGCATAACGTACAGAAAATATCGTATCATTAATTTATTAAAATAGGCAAATGCTAATGGACTTGTGCTATAATGTAAGCGAAATCAAATAATAAGTCACTAGGGGTGCGTAATGCTGAGAGAAAACCCTTTGAACCTGAACAAGATAATACTTGCGTAAGGGAAGTGAGGAATAAAGAAGATATTATATTGCTCCTAATGGCTTATGAATGTAAGTAGTTAGGAGTTTTTTATGTTCAAAAAATCGTCAAAATGGGATATTAAGTCAATTATTTTAGTCGCTTTAATCGGGATTTTGATGGGAGTTATTTATACATACGGCTTTAATAATCTCTATAATTTAAGTAAAATCGCTCTTCTTCCAACAGGTTATGCACCAGTGATGGATATGGTATTTTCTGGTCTTTGGTATATTGCGGCACCACTTGCAATGTATTTTGTACCAACGCCTGGATCAGGGACTTTAGGTGAAGTTTTAGCTTCAATTGTTGAAATGGCAATTGGTGGTCAGTGGGGAGCAATGACAATTCTTTCCGGTTTAATTCAAGGGGCGACTAATGAAATTGGATTTTTCCCTAAGAAAAGTCGTTATCAACAATTCACTTGGAAGAGCGTTTTGACAGGTACTTTTTTTGCTAATTTAGGTGGGTATATTTCACAATACTTTATGTATGGTTGGTATAAGTATAGTTTGAATTTACAAATTGCTATGTTTGTAGCTGGTATTTTTTCAGCTCTAATTTTTGATGGTGTTTTAGTAAAATTAATTACTAACTTATTTGATCGCGTCTTAAAACCTGAGCTGGCTTAAATTGCGCATCGCCTCTTTGTTAAAAGTGCTACAATGAAACTAGAAAGTGTATAGCGCTTACAAAGAGGGAGGATAATCGTGTCAAAGGAAGAACAGGAAGTCATCAAAAATTGGAATCCGCGCTATAAACGAAATGTTTATATTTATCTAGCCATCTATGCAATTTTAGGTGCGGTTACTGGGATCACGAATGATGCGGCATTATCGTATTATCGAATTGTAGCACCACAGTTGGTTTCAAGTTTGAATATTTTTAATGCTGCAACCGCAATTTTAATGTCATTAGTTATTACAACGGTGCATAAATTTGGTTATCGTAAAATTTTACTTGTCTTACCACCATTAACTGCGATTTTTATGGCTTTAACATGTATAACACACAATCAAGCGGTTATTATGATTGCTTATACCATTTCTTGGACTGCTATTGGAATCTACGATTTGATGTATCCATTAATGTGGACTTCATATGTTCCAAGCAAAATTAGAACTAAGATGTTCTCAGTGGTCATGATTGTCAACTTGGTTTTTCAAACTATTTGTACTTTCTTAGGTGGGGAGGCAATTGTTTACTTCTTCAGCTTATTACAAAAAGTCCCTTATAGTAAGGCTTCTGCACTATCAGCTAAACCTGAATTAATGAGTTCAAGTGTGTTAAATAATTATACAAATGCTTATCGAATTCTATTATTAATTACTGCAGCTGTAACCATGTTTGCTTTTATTTTGGCATTGTTTATTCGTGATTTACCGCAAGACTACCGCTCTGAAAGCAATGAAAAAAATAAAAGTCGGGCAGACAAAGCCAAAATGTATAAAAAATTGCTTAATGAAAAGACAATTATGTGGATTATTTATATTGCAGGTGTACAATTAGGAGCACGGCTAATTGCAGTTTACGTCCCAATTTATTTGAATAATTATTTGCATATACCTCGTGATGTAACTTCCATTATCAATACTTTCGTTCAAGCGGCAATGTTTATTGGTTACTTTTTTGCCCCATTTTTGGAAAAGAAGTTGGGTGCGATTGTATCTGTAGCGGCTGGAACACTCACTTGTGTACCGGTAATGCTCCTTCTAGCCAATGGGCGCCACTTAGGAAGCGGCATGTTTTTGTTCGTGTTAGTTGGAATTTTACTCTTCTTAAGAACTCTTTTGGCGAATGCGACCATGCCAATCCAGCAAGAAGTACAGATGGTAATTGTTGAAAAGGACTTGCGTCCAGCATTTACCGCCGTTGTGCAGATTGCTTATGCAGTTGTTGGTGTAATTGATGGCTTGTTTACTGGTCTATATTTATTTAATACAACAGATGGATATGCAAATGCTTATTACATTGCAGCTGTAATTTACGTGATCGCTAGTATCTTACTTCTTGTTAATTTTGCTAAGAAATATAACAGAATTTTGGAAAATAGCCATGAAGCTGAAAAAGATTAACAACGTTTTTGGAGAATAAAATGAAGAAGCTCACTAAATCAAAAGATAGAATTTTAGCTGGTGTTTTAGGTGGTATTGCGGAATATTTTGGTTGGGATAAAACCTGGACTAGAATTATTGATGGTACCCTTGTGGTTGTTACTGGTTGGGGAATTATTGCATATATTGTTGCGACAATAGTTATGCCAGAGTCAAATAGCAATGATGATACTCCAACAGGTAAATTCAGAAAGATTTGATCAAATTTGAATAAAATAAAAGCCTAACAAATCATTTGTAGTGGTTTGTTAGGCTATTTTATTACGCTAAAATTGATTCAATTTTGGTGGTTAACATATCAATTGCCACGCGTTTTGCTCCACCTTCTGGCACGATAATATCTGCGTAACGCTTAGTTGGTTCAATGAATTGGTTGTACATTGGCTTAACTGTTGATAAATACTGATTAATAACAGAATCAAGTGAACGGCCACGTTCTTTCATATCGCGTTCTAAACGTCTGATAAATCTAATATCATCATCGGTATCTACGAAAACTTTAATATCCATCAAATTACGAATTTCTTCGTTAAAAAGAACCAGAATTCCTTCTAAAATGATGATGTCAGCTGGTTCAATATGAATAGTTTCATCACTTCTTGTATGAGCGGTAAAGTCATAAGTTGGCATTTCAATTGATTTTCTGTGAAGTAGTTGGTTAAGTTGTGCTTCAAGAAGTGGCATGTCAAAAGCATCCGGATGATCATAGTTGATTTTTTTCCGCTCTGACATTGGTAAGTCAGTATTGTCTTTATAATAAGAATCTTGCGTCATAATCATAATATGGTCATCGTCATTAATACGATCGGCAATTTCATGAGCAATGGTTGTTTTACCACTACCTGAACCGCCGGCGATACCGATAATTACAGGTTTATCAAGTGTAGTCATAATGGTCTCCCTTTATTTTAATCAATAACATCTTAACGATAAAATGCAGCCCTGACAATAGTTTTTGTACGATTTTCTCATGCAGATGGCTATTCAATATTTTCAAAAAAAGCATAAATGTCGTACAATTTAAATAAAATACTTAAAATAAATCGGTTATTTGTACTAGTTTTCGAATTTTTTATTAATTTCAATTCCGGTTACCTTTTAAAATCCTTTAAAAAAAGGTAAAATATTAGTTAATGCATTTTGGAGAAAGGAAACAAACCATGACACCAATTATTGAATTTAAGAATGTTGATAAATATTATGGCAAATTTCATGCTTTAAAGGACATCAACTTAACCATCAATGAAGGCGAAGTCGTTTCAATTATCGGTCCATCCGGTTCCGGTAAAAGTACTCTAATCCGAACAATGAATGGATTGGAAAAGATTAATAGTGGACAATTAATTGTAACAGGTTATGACCTTGCCAATAAAGAAACTGACATTAATAAGATTCGTAAAAATGTCGGAATGGTTTTCCAGCACTTCAATCTCTATGATAATCATACAGTTTTGGAAAATGTTACTTTAGCACCTAAGATCGTTTTGAAGCGCCCTGACGATGAAAATAAAAAGATTGCTATGCAATATCTTGAAAAGGTTGGAATGGCTGACAAGATTAATTCATACCCTCGTCAACTTTCTGGTGGTCAAAAGCAACGTGTAGCTATTGCTCGTTCACTTGCAATGAAGCCTAAGGTTATCTTATTTGACGAACCAACTAGTGCACTAGACCCAGAAATGATTCAAGACGTTTTAGACGTTATGAAGTATGTTGCTGAACAAGGAATTACAATGGTTGTGGTTACTCACGAAATGGGGTTTGCCAGAAAAGTTGGTAACCGTTTAATCTTCTTTGATTCAGGTCGAATTGTTGAAGACAGAAATCCTGAAGAATTCTTCGCTCATCCAGATTCTGAACGTGCACGTGAATTCTTGAGCAAGGTTATTTCTAAGGATTAGAGTGAACTTCAATGAAAAAGTTTAAAAAGCTAGTTTTATTTTTACCGCTCTTATTAGCTGTTTTTGCTTTAGCTGGTTGCGGTAAACAAAACGATAATACGTATGAACAAGTCAAACAAAATAAAAGTATTACGTGGGGTATTCGTGCTGATACAAGACTATTTGGTTTGACTAACATCAAAACTGGTAAAATTGAAGGATTTGAAGTTGATCTAGCTAAGGCATTAACTAAGCAGATGCTTGGAAAAGATGCTAAGGCTGAATTCTTAACCACTACTGCCAATACTAGAATTCCGCTTTTAAAGAACCATAATATTGATGCTGTCTTGGCAACAATGACAATTACAGCGGAAAGAAAAAAGCAAGTTGATTTTACTAATCCATACTTCCCAGCAGGTTCATCGTTACTTGTGCCCAATAATAGTAAGATCACTAATGTTCGTCAATTAAACGGCAAGACTGTTTTAGCAGTTAAAGGAACTACCGCTGTTGACGATGTTCACAAATTTGCTCCTAAAGCTAGAGTTTTGCAATATGATGACTACGGTCAAGCAATGTCTGCTTTAAAAGCAGGACAAGGTGTGGCTTTAACTACTGATAATGGTTTGCTTGCTGGTATCGCTCAAGAAAATCCAGGCTACAAACTTGTAGGTGGAGTTTATGTGAATGCTCCTTATGGTATTGCTGTTAATAAAGGTCAAACTCAAATGGTTAAGCATTTGAATAAAGCCTTAGAAGAATTAAAAGAAAACGGAACTTATAAACGTTTAATTGATAAATGGTTTAAGGGAATTCCAGGAATTGATATTAAGGAGATGACTAAATAATGTGGCAAATTCTTACCAATAACTGGTCAGCTTTTTTAACAGGCTTTTGGAACACGATCTTGTGTAGTATCATTGCCTTGATCTTTAGTCTGATTTTAGGTGTTTTATTTGCCTTATTAGAAGTTGCTCCACCTAAATTTGGCCGAGTTGTTGCTCATATCTATATTGAAGTGTTTAGAAATATTCCACTTCTGGTAATCGTAATGATGTTCTACTTGATTGTACCGACTTTCTTTGTGAAGTTATCTGGCTTTCAGGCTGGAACAATTGGTTTAACACTTTATACATCAGCTTTTATTGCTGAAACAGTTAGATCAGGGATTAAGTCAATCGGTGATGGACAAATGGAGGGTGCTCGCTCTAACGGGATGACTTATACACAAGCAATGCGCTATGTCATCTTGCCACAAGCAATGAAAATTGTGATTCCTCCACTAGGTAATCAATTTATCAACTTGATTAAGAACTCATCAGTTTTGGCCTTTGTTGCTGGATTTGACTTGATGTATCAGGCACAATTAATTGCCTTTGCATCTTTTCAAACCATTGACACATATGTAGTTGTTGGTATTTTCTACTTGATTTTGACTTTACCACTCAGCTACTATATGCGTCATTTGGAAAAGAAACTCGCAGACTAGTGTAAGAAAGGAAGAAAAATGGAAAGTTTTATTTATGCTTATTCATGGATTGATATCCGCTTCTTATTACAAGGTTTGTGGGTAACAATTTATGTTTCAGTGATTTCAATTGTTTTAAGCTTTATTTTAGGATTAGTTTTCGGATTAATTCGCTACATGAAGATTAAATATGTTTCAGCAATTGTTGGCTTTATTGTGGATATTATCCGTAATTTGCCACTGTTGCTCATTATTTTCTTCACTTACTTTGGCTTACCGCAATTAGGGATCGTTACGAATCCAACTACAGCTTCTATCATCGCCTTGGTGATTTTTGAAGGTGCGATGCTTTGTGAAATTGTACGTAGTGGGATTAACGCTGTACCAATTGGTCAGATGGAAGGTGCCCGTTCAAATGGGATGACTTTTGCTCAGGCAATGTATCATGTAGTTGTACCACAAGCCTTACAAAATATGATTCCAGCTTTATTGTCACAGTTTGTTTCTTTGGTAAAGGATACTTCTTTAGCAACGATCATTGTTTCGCCAGAATTACTTTATCACGCACAGATCATTTACAGTCAGAATACGACATATCTGATTCCAATGTATGTGATCATCGCGATTATGTATTTCGTTGTATGTTTTGCCCTATCAATGGTGGCAAGTCACTTGGAAAAGAAATTTGACAATTAAATAATCTGAATAAATACTAGCTACATGATATATTTAGAGTAGTTAGTATTTTTTTTTGGTTAAAAATTATGGACGAAAATAAAAAATTAACAGATGAAAAACGAGTTGAATTAACTAAGCTATCTTACGCTGAACTAGAGTTAGGAGAAAGTGTTGAAATTAATGACAAGTTTATAGGAATTGTCTCAGATACTATTTACGCTGATGATGGGATGCGGGCTTTTGTTATTACTAATCCTAACGAAGTAACAATTTTGTTCAAAGGCTCGTATGGCTTTCTTAAAGGTAATCCGACTACTTGGCGAGATGAATGGTTAAACACAAATTTGCCTATCTTATTGGCAATTTTAGCTAACGAAAAAAAGGTCCCAAGCCAATTAAAGACAGCATCTGATTATTTAAATAAGGTGATACATCAATTTAGAGGAGCCCGCTTTTATATTTACGGTCACTCTCTTGGTTCAATCAATGCGCAATATGCCCTTGCAAACTGTCGTCATCCGCAAGAAATTATTGCAGCTTATTTGTATGAAGGAACAAATATTTGGCTTTTGCTTGATCAAAAGCAGCGACGAAGAGCTAATAAAATTCGCAATAAGATTTACAATTATGTTGATATTTACGATCCAGTCACTTTGGGGATTACAGCTACTCATCATATGGTAGGTAAATTACAATATGTAGATAGCGAGAAAATGCAGCTAGTGAAACAACATATGTGGGGTGGGTATAAGTTTGATAAGAATGGTAATTTGAAACTACGAGAGATCGATGAAAACTTTCTAAGAGAAAGTAGGAGTGATCATGAGTTGCTCGATTGCTCAGAGGCATTAGCCGATTTTGTTGTGAATACAAATTCTAGTGAGGACATTAAGAAGATTGCAACTGAGAAAATATTCGAACTTGCAGAGAGACATTTGAATTCAAAAACAGTAGCTAAATTAGCGGAATTAATTAAAACAAATTCGGAGAAGGGTGAAAAAAAGAGATAATAACGAAAAAATCAATATTTTGGCTTTTAAAAAGCAAAGCTGCTATGATGAACAGTGTATGAGTAGTTTGTAGTTTAAAAAAAGAGGATTAAATAAATGAAATATCCAAAAACTAAAGAAATTTTGAATCAAGCAGTTGCCGATTTAATTCAATTGCACATGGTTGTGCACCAACACCACTGGTATATGAGAGGTAGCCGCTTTTTGAAGCTTCACCCATACTTAGATGATGTGATGGATGAATTAGCAGAACAATTAGATGAAATTTCAGAAAGATTAGTTACTTTAGATGGCTCACCAGTTTCAACTTTAGGTGAGGTTGTCGAAATGACTAAGATCCCTGATGAAAAGGGAAACTGGAATGAAACTATTGATGAACGATACGCTAAAATCATCGATGACTATCGCTATCTTGAAAAGCTCTATGAAAAAGGAATTGAAGTTAGTGATGAAGAAGGGGACTATTCAACTAACGATATGTTGACTAGTTTCCACACCGCTGTTGAAAAGCGAATCTGGATGATGACTGCTGAAATTGGTAAGGCACCAGAAATCGATCAATAAAATTTGAATAAAGAAAAAGGCACCTCAAAAGTGCCTTTTATTTTTGCTACATTCTATTTTCTATTGATTCCAAGCAGAATCAAGTTTGCTTTTGCCTGTCTTAATATCACTAGTCCAGCTTTGTCCCTTACTTGCCTTAGCTAAGATTGTTTGCATATTTGTATTAACTTGATCGTAAGCAGTAATAGCATTCTTAGTTACTGGTAAGAAGTACAAGTTCTTTGAAGTCTTAGAAAGAATTGCAGGAATCTTACTATTTTTAGCTTCTTGATATGCAGAATCGTTTAAAGCGGCAGTGTTAACTGGCATGTAACCAGTTTGCTTAGCCCAGTACAATTGTGAAGATTTAGAAGTTAAGAACTTAAGATATTTAAATGCGGCAGCTTTTTGCATCGCACTAGCTTTCTTGAACATGTAAATATCAGTACCTTGTTGAACGTTCATTGAACTTGGACGAGCTGCTACACCGTAAGTGTAACCTTTTTTGAGACCTTGTTTAAGATAAGCTTCATTGGCAGTAGAACCAATAAACATTGCAACTTGACCATTATCAAATGGAGTAGACATATACTTTTGTGTACCTGCTTGCATAAAGTAACCAGCCTTAACGCCATTTGCATAGTAGTTGATAGCCTTAACGGAATCCTTAGCAGCGAAGTTTAAATTCTTATTGAAATCTTTGCCGTAAGTTTCCTTCATTTGCATCATGTAGTAGTTGTTAAGTGCGTCAAATCCAGCCCCACGAACTTTATGATGACTTCCACGGTAAATTTTAGCTGATGCACTAGCAAGTTCACTCATGTTAGTAGGAACTTTGACATTGTAGCGATCAAGTAAAGTCTTATTGTAGAAAAGAACTTCAACTGACTTGTTAAATGGAACACCATATTGCTTGCCGCCAATATTTGCACCATCCCATAATGCTTTTTTAATTCCACTAGCCTTATATGAACCCCAACCAACATTTTTGTTGTTAACATATGGGGTTAAATTAACTAACATATTGTTCTTGGCAGCGTTGTATAACCAACCTGGGTAAGCCTGAGTAATAGTTGGCAAGTCTTTAGGAGATTGCAAGCCTGATACTAATTTTGATTGTAAGTCGGAGTAATTACCACCTTGACTTTGCAATTTAACAGTAATATTAGGATTTTCTTTCTCGAAATCTTTAGTTAACTTTTGTAAAGCAGTTTGAGAAGTTCCAGTTAATGAATACCAAAAATTAATAGTGGTTTTTTTGGTAATTTTGTTCGGAATCTTTGTAGAATTAGAGCTAGAACTATTATTGTTGTTAGAACATGCGGAAAGCCCTAACAAGCACAATGCAGCTACACCAACTAGCGACAATTTTTTATAAAAATTCATTTTTTCTACCTTTCATTTATTACACCTTCACTTAGCAGTTTAACACAAATATACGTACTATAATAGATTAAAAAGATATAATGTTCTCAATTGACACATTTTACAGATCCTTTTAAGATAAAAAGAGATAATTAAATATAGCAGGTGAGAATTATGGACAAAAATCCTTTAGTATATAAATATTTAATTGGTAAGCGTAAACCATATGATTACGATTATGGTAATCGTCAAGGTAATCAAAGTGCTGGCTGCCCATTCTGTGATGTGGCCCATCTAGAGAACATCTATAAAACAGAAGGAGATAAGATCTGGCTGAAGAATAAATATCCAACTTTGGAAGAGACTGACCAGACAATTTTGATCGAATCAAGTGACCACCAGGGCGATATTTCTACTTATACCCGTGAAGATAATCAAAAATTGATGAAGTTTGCACTAAATTGTTTTCACCAGATGCAAGATTCAGGTAAATATAAAAGTGTGCTCTGGTATAAGAATTTTGGACCAAAGTCTGACGGTTCGTTAACTCACCCTCATATGCAAATTGTGGGTTTATATTCAAAAGATGGCTATCAAGACGTTGGTCCTGATAATTTTACTGGTTTTGAAGTCGGTAGATCAGGCTCTGTTGAGATGAATCTTTCGGCATATCCTGTTCAAGGTTATCAAGAAGTAAATATTATTACTCACGATAATACCAACTTAGAGACTTGGGCTGATTTAATTCAAAAGGGTACACAATATGTACGATCAGTGCTATCTCACGGTGTAGATTCATATAACTTATTCTTTTACCCAGTTAATGATGGTGCAGGTACTTGCTGCAAGATTATTCCAAGATTTTTTGCTTCCCCCTACTTTGTTGGTTATAAAATATCTCAAGTTGATGACGCAGATACTCTGAAATGGGAAGCAGAACGCTTAAAGGGCTTTGTTAACGGTGGAATTATCCTATAGAAAAGAACGCGCATTCAAGTATTTGGATGCGTTTTTTTGATATAATTGAGCTGTTGAAATAGTTCAGTTATTAGAAGAGGAAAAACATGAAAAAGATTGTAGTAATTGGTTCAAGTAACGTTGATACGACCATGCATGTTAAAGATTTTCCCCAACCTGGAGAAACAATAAATGCCACCAAGATCACTACTGCTGGTGGCGGTAAAGGTGCAAACCAAGCAATTGCAGCTGCTAGAAGTGGTGCTCAAACTTATTTTATTAGTCGTGTTGGTCAAGATGAAGCCGGACGCTTTATGAAAAGCCAACTTGAAAAATATGGAGTAAGTCTTGACTATGTAAAAGAAACTGAAGGCGTGTCTACTGGTCATGCTTATATTACTTTGAGTGAATCAGGACAAAACGATATTATCATTGATCACGGTGCAAACTATGAATTAACTGAAGATGATATTTTAAATGCTAAAGACTTAATTGCTAGTGCTGATTTTGTTGTAGCCCAGTTTGAAACGCCAGTGAAAGCAACGATTGCGGCTTTTAAATTGGCAAAAGAAAACGGCGCCGTTACAGTTTTGAATCCAGCTCCAGCAATTAAAGATATTCCTTCAGAATTGTTGCAATATACTGATGTAATTACTCCTAATGAAACTGAGAGTGCAGTTATTACGGGAATTAGAATTGCTTCTGACGATGATTTGAAGAAAAATGCTGATAAACTGCATGCTTTAGGTGTAGAAAATGTTGTAATTACTTATGGCGAAAAAGGGTCCTACTTGTCAAATACACAAGTGGAAAAGTTAGTCCCCGCATTTAAGGTTAAGGCTGTTGATACAACTGCAGCAGGAGATACATTTTTAGGATTCTTAACAGGCAATTTAAATTCCGACTTATCTAACCTAGAGCAAGCGGCAATTATCGCTAGTCGCGCATCATCATTGGCTGTGCAAAAGTTAGGTGCACAGCCATCAATCCCGGATGCTGCAGAAGTTAACAAATTAATGGAGAAGTGAAATGGATAAAAAAGAACAAGATCAATTAAAAAAAGAAGCTGCCACTAAGGCAGCAATGATGGTAGAGCCTAATTCAGTATTAGGCGTAGGGACTGGTTCTACAGTTGCCTTTTTCATTGATGCACTTGGTGAAAGAAAAGAAAAAGAAGGCTTTTCTTTAAAGCATATTGTCACTACTTCTAATCGTAGTAAGAAGCAACTAGAAAGCTTAGGTTTTAAAGTTGATGAATTATCTGACATTGACCAAGCAGATTTGACTGTTGACGGAGCCGACCGAGTTGATGATGACTTAAACGGAATCAAAGGCGGCGGTGGTGCTTTAACTTTGGAAAAGAATGTTGCCATTAATTCTAAGAAAATCATTTGGATTGTAGACGAATCAAAGCTTGTGCACCGTTTAGGTGATTTCCCACTTCCAGTTGAAGTCTTGCCAATTTCTTGTGAACAAAACTTCAGAAAGTTCGAACAAGAAGGCTTAAAGCCTCAATGGCGAATGGATGAAAACGGCAAGCGCTATGTGACCCACTACGGCAATTACATCATTGACTTAGCGGTTGATCCACTACCAGTTATTCATGGCTTAGCGGATTATCTAGATCACACAGTTGGTGTAGTTGAACACGGGTTGTTTCTTGATATGTGTGATGAAGTAATCATTGCTCATAGCGATGGTACTATAGAAGACAAGACAAAGTAATTTTCTTGATTAAGGTGGCCTTGTAACCACCTTTTTCTTTTTCTGAAATTTTAATATGATAAACTTTATTTAACAGATATTTTTTGAAAGGATGAATTTAATGACCAAAACGCCATTAATTATTTCTACTGATCCAGGAATTGATGATATTGCTGCAATGACAATTGCTTTATTTGATCCTGCAATTGATGTAAAGATGATCGTTCCAACATGGGGAAATGTTGCACTTAACTATACTTTACAAAACACCCTGAATCTTGAAAAATTTTTAAACACCAAAGTACCAGTAGTAGTTGGTGCTAATCAGCCATTGGTTCGTCCTGCAATTAGCGCAGCTTCAGTTCACGGCGAGACAGGAATTGCAGGTTTTGAATTTGAAAAAGCTGATGATTCATTAGTTGAAAAAGGTCTTGCGGCAACTAAGATGCACGAAGCTATTCAAGCTAGTCCAGAAAAGATGACTTTGATGGGGATTGGACCTTTGACCGATTTAGCTTTGCTATTTAAGCAATATCCTGAAGATCTTGAAAAAATTAAAGAAGTTGTGATTATGGGGGGAAATATTGGCCATGGTAATCACAGTCCTTTAGCAGAATATAATATTGCCGGGGACCCCGAAGCTGCACAAGTTGTTTTCCAAAGCGGCATCAAGATTAAAGTAGCTCCACTTGAAGTAGGAAATAAAGCTCATGTAACTCCTGAACAGATGGAAAGAATTAAAGAATGTGGCGAAGTTGGTAAAATGCTGCACGCAATGTTTTCAAATATTCATGAAACTGATGGTTCAAACCTAATTAAGATTTTTGACCCAACAGCTGTCGGAATTATGCTCCATCCTGAATTATTTACAATGAAAGAAGCAAATGTTGAAGTGGAATTGGCCGGTAAATATACTGCTGGTGCGACTGCCATGGACTTTTTAAGTGACAAACCAAATGCGGAAATTGCAGTTGATGTAAAAACTGATGAATTTGCTGATTGGTTTATTCAAGGCGTAAAAATAGCTGAACAAGGAAGAAAATAATGGCTGATTATGTTTATCGCAGCGTGATGCACGATATTAAAGAAAAAATTTTGAATAATGAGTTTGAAGGGATGCGCTTACCAGATGAGCGAAGCCTTGCTGAACAATATCAAGTTAGTCGTTCATCAATGAAAAGGGCACTAGAATTGTTAGCTCAACAAGGAATCGTCTTCAAAAAAAGAGGCTCCGGGACTTTTATTAATCCGCTTTATTTGAAAAATCAAGCACTTTTTCGTTATGAAGGCTCAAACTTGGGCTTAACCGATAGTTTTAGGGTTCCAGGTAAAAAGCAGCGAATTGAATTGCTTGATTTCCAAGTGATTAAGGCTTCTTCAGAAATTGCTCAAGATCTTTTCTTGAATGAAAATGATTTCGTTTATAAATTTAAACGTTTACGTCTGCTTGATGAACAGCCGTTTTTAATTGAAACTGGTTATTTACCAATTAAAATTATGCCGGAATTAAAACCGGAAATTCTTAAGAGTTCTTTGTTTAACTTTTTAGAAGATGAACAAAATAAGACTGTAACCAAGTCATTTTTGAATATTACAGTTGAGCCTTCTAGTGAAGAAGACCAAGAAAAGATGAAGTTAAAGCCAGTCGAACCTGTTGGGGTAATGGAGGGTATTTTCTTCTTAGATGATGGAACGCCATTTGAAGTATCGAATATGCGGGTCCATTATTCCTACATGCGGTTTAACACATTTGTAAATTTAAATAGATAATAAAAAAGCTAAAACTGTTTAATGCAGATTTAGCTTTTTTAGATTCAATTTTTTGATTTAGAGCAAGAAATTACACGAATTGCTCACTTGAGTCAATCGGACTTAAGTAGACATAACTGAGGTGAATTCGCTTAGTACTCTCAGTCAAACTCTTGATGAGCTGCTCTTGCTGACTGGTTAAGCGTAAATTGTTTAGCGCAACTTTAGCTTGAATGTACATGACAAGTTTGCCAGTGTAGGCAAGAGGATGGTCATTGTTTTCAAATTTTTGCATTACTAAGCCGATAGCGCGGCGAATTCTCGAATAACTATCAGTGGCTAATAGAGAATACATCTCATCAGAAAAACTACTATATAAGTCTTTTAGATCCTGATAGATTTTTTGCTGATCGACTAACATAAAAATCACTCCTTTAAAACTGGTATTATCTGAGTTTTTGAACTGAAATATGACTTAATTTCATCAGGTAAAGGTGTGTCAGTGATTAAAACATCGACTTTATCTAATGAAGTAGACATAAATGGAGAAGTGGATTGATTGGTGAATTTATATTTTTCTGCGACTAAAACAACTTGATTTGCTCGTTTAACAACTTCATTAACGATTTCGGCGTCATCCATAATAGAAGCATAAACGCCATCTACTCGCACTTTAGATCCACCGATAAAGGCAGTATTAAAATGAATTCTTCTAATTGTTTCTAATGCTTCTTCAGAGTAGATGTAACGCTGCGACTTATTAACAATTCCGCCAAGTAATCTAACCGAGGGAAATTCACCGGTAAGTAAGTTCAATGCATTGTCTATTGAATTCGTTACTACTTGTAAATCCATTCCGTTAAGTAATGGACAGAGACGTTTAAGCGTTGTAGAAGAACCAATGAAATCACATTGATCAGGGTGAACAAATTTCCTTGCCATTTTTGCCATTTTTAATTTAACAGGAGATTGAACTTGGTTCCTAGCTAGGAAATCTGGTACACTTGTCTGATTAATTTCCATCATTCCGCCATGGATGCGAACCGCTTGCCCAGTTGAGCAAAGGTGAATCACGTCACGACGAGCTGTATCAAATGAAACATTGAACTTCTCAGCGATTTCTTTTGTTAAAATGCGATGTTCTTGTTTGAGCAAATCTTTAATTTGATTTAATCGTTCCTCTTGAATCATTTTCCTCTCTCCAGTAAGTAAATTAACATGAATCAGTTAAAAAGTATGTGTTTTATCTGTATTTTATAATTGTTTATCAGTGTTTTCCAGCGTATGCAATTATAAACGCGTAAGTAAGAGTAGATAAATGCTGTTAAATTAGGGCTTGGCTCATGATTATTAAAATTAAAACACTTATTTGGCAATTGGTAGGATCCAATTTACAAAAAGGTTGAACTTTTGAAATAATTTGGTATGATAAGAGTGTAAGGAAAACGTTATCAAAAAATTCGAGGAGAAACAAAAATGACAGTCGATTACGATTCAAAAGAATACTTAAAGAGTGTCGATGCATACTGGCGTGCAGCAAATTATTTATCAGTTGGGCAATTATTCTTAATGAAGAACCCATTACTTAGAACACCTTTAGTAGCTGAAGATGTTAAACCTAAGCCAATTGGTCACTGGGGTACTATTGCTCCACAAAACTTCATTTATGCTCACTTAAACCGTGTCTTAAAGAAGTACAACCTTGATATGTTCTATATCGAAGGTTCAGGACACGGCGGACAAGTTATGGTTTCAAACTCATATCTTGATGGTTCATATACTGAACGCTACCCAGAAATTACTCAAGATGTTAAGGGAATGGCTAAATTATTCAAGCGATTCAGTTTTCCAGGTGGTGTGGCTTCACACGCTGCTCCTGAAACTCCAGGTTCAATCCACGAAGGTGGGGAATTAGGCTATGCGTTATCACATGGTACTGGTGCAATTTTGGATAACCCAGATGTCATTGCCGCTGTTGAAATTGGTGATGGTGAAGCTGAAACTGGTCCACTTGCAGGAAGTTGGTTCAGTGATAAGTTCATTAATCCAATTACTGATGGTGCAGTTTTACCAATTTTACAAATCAATGGCTTCAAGATTTCTAATCCAACCATCGTTTCAAGAATGAGCGATGAAGAATTAACTGAATACTTCCGTGGCATGGGTTGGGATCCTCACTTTGTCTCAGTCTTTAAGGGCGGACGCTTTGATGGTGAAAAGGACCCAATGCAAGTTCACGAAGAAATGGCTAAGACCATGGATGAAGTGATTGAAGAAATTAAGGCTATTCAAAAGCATGCTCGTGAAAATAACGATGCCACTTTGCCACATTGGCCATTAATTATCTTCCAATGCCCTAAGGGTTGGACTGGTCCAAAGGAAGACTTGGATGGTAATCCAATTGAAAATAGTTTCCGTGCTCACCAAATTCCAATTCCAGTTTCTCAAGATGATATGGAACACAAGGATATGCTTGAAAACTGGCTTAAGAGCTACAAACCTGAAGAATTGTTTAACGAAGACGGCTCTCCAAAGGAAATCGTCACTGAAAATACTGCCAAGGGCGATCAAAGAATGGCAATGAACCCTATTACTAATGGTGGTAAGGATCCTAAGCGTTTGAACTTGCCGGACTACCGCGACTTCGCTGTGAAGATTGATAAGCCAGGTGATCGTGAAGAACAAGATATGGTTGAATGGGCTAAGTACTTGGATAAGGTTGCTGAATTAAACCCAACTACTTTCCGTGGTTTTGGTCCAGATGAATCTAAGTCAAATCGTTTATTCCAATTGCTTGATAATCAAAAGCGTCAATGGGAACCAGAAGTTCATGAACCAAATGATGAAAACTTGGCACCAAGTGGTCGTGTGATCGACTCACAATTGTCAGAACACCAAGACGAAGGTTTCCTTGAAGGTTATGTCTTGACCGGACGCCACGGCTTCTTTGCAACTTATGAAGCATTCGGGCGTGTAGTTGACTCAATGCTTACTCAACACATGAAGTGGCTTAGAAAAGCTAAGGAACAATACTGGCGTCATGATTATCCATCACTTAACTTCGTTGCTACTTCAACAGTATTCCAACAAGACCACAACGGTTACACTCACCAAGATCCAGGTATCTTGACTCACATGTTTGAGAAGAACCGTCCAGATCTGATTCACGAATACTTGCCATCGGATACTAACTCACTTCTTGCAGTATCAGATAAGGCATTTAGAGACCGTGAATGCATCAATATTTTGGTAACTTCTAAGCAACCTCGTCCACAATGGTTTACTATCGAAGAAGCTACTAAGTTAGCTGATAAAGGTTTGAGCTACATCGATTGGGCTTCAACTGATCACGGCGCAAAACCTGATGTTGTCTTTGCTTCAACTGAAACTGAACCAACTCTTGAAACTCTTGCAGCAATTGATATTTTGCACAAGAAGTTCCCAGACCTTAAGATTCGTTACATTAATGTTGTTGATGTGATGAAGTTGATGAGTCCAAAGGACAACAAGAATGCTATTTCAGATGAAGAATTTGAACGTCTCTTCCCAAGTGATGTTCCAGTAATCTTTGCATGGCACGGCTACAAGAGCATGATGCAATCAATCTTCTTTGAAAGAAAGCACTACAATGTTCACATTCACTGCTATGAAGAAAATGGTGATATTACCACTCCATTTGACATGCGTGTCTTGAACCACCTTGATCGCTTCGATTTAGCTAAGGATGCAGTTGAAAGTGTTCCAGCATTAGCTGGTAAGAATGCAGATTTCATTAACGAAATGGACAACTTGCTTGCTAAGCACCACCAATACATTCGTGATAACGGTAAGGATATTCCTGAAGTCACTGAATGGAAATGGTCTGGCTTGAACTAATTCATAAATAAGAATAAATTAGACCTATGCAGAGATTGCGTAGGTCTTTTTGTTTGGAGGAGAAAATATGAAAAAAGGGTTAGTTCTTGAGGGCGGCGCGATGCGAGGGATGTTCACAGCTGGCGTAATCGATGTCTTGATGGAAAACAACGTTACCTTTGATGGAGCGGTAGGCGTATCAGCTGGGGCAGCTTTTGGCGTGAATATGAAGTCAAAACAAATCGGAAGAGTTTTACGCTATAATTTGAAATACGCTGGCAAAGATTACTACGCAAGTTGGAGGTCATGGCGTCGGTCCGGTAATTTATACGCAGCTAATTTTTGTTATCACGTTTTGCCTGAACAATTAGATGTCTTTGACAAAGAAGCGTTTAAAAAGAATCCTATGCGCTTTTGGTGTGTAGCAACTGATAGCGCGACAGGTAAGCCAGTTTATCATGAATTGCGTGATGCCGGTTATACCGACTTAGAGTGGATCAGAGCGTCTAGTTCCATTCCATTTTTTGCTCATCCTGTTGCAATTAGAGGCCACTATTATTTTGATGGCGGAGTGTCTGACTCTATTCCATATGATTTTTTGAAGCAACAGGGATTTGATAAGAAGGTTGTGATTACCACGCAACCCAAAGAATACCGTAAGACTAAGAGTAAGTTGTTGCCTGTTGAAAAAATGGTATTGCGCAAGTATCCAGCTGTTGTAGAAAAGTTAAAGACTAGAGCAGAGGATTATAATGCTGTTTTGAGCAAAATAGAGCATGATGAAGAAGCAGGTAAGTGTTTCGTAATTCGTCCGCCTTATGCTTTAGAAATTGGAACTGTAGAAAAAGATAAGGACGAAATTAGACGAGTCTATGAAATTGGTAGAAAAGAAGCAGAACGGATTCTACCAAATTTGGTAGAATATTTGTCATTTTAATCCGTCCTAAATCCCCTGTTTTTGCATCTTATTTGAAAAATGCTTCAAATAAGACGCGAAATCATTAGAATAGGACGATTTTGGTTTTTAGAGTGATTTTTATTGTATCCTTACTAATGGAAGTTGTTAATTAATTTATAGAAAAGTAGGTAATCATACAATGAAATTTCCAATACTTATTTGTAACAATGACGATGAAGTATTGTTGACGACGGCTCTAGAAAAAGTTGAATATGAACTGAGCTGTATGCGACCAAGAATTGATTTTGAAATTAGCTATGCTGCTAATTATGAAGAAGCTTTGAAGTATTTACACAACCATAAACCTAATCGTGGTGTATACTTCCTTGAAGCCGATTTAGGTGAGGGGCTTGAGCATCATAATGGCATTGATTTGGGTGAGATAATTAGAAAGCAAGATAAAAATGGCGAGTTAATTTACTTTTCTCATGCTAATTTAGCTTTTCAGACTTACCAGAGAAGATTAGACGCTCGTGATTATATACTTAAGTCGTTCGACATTGATGAGATTGAAAAGCATCTATTTAATTCGACTATGAAAGCTGTAAATCAGATTTATGAAGATAGAATAGTAAATAAAGAATAGATAATTGCTGGTAAGACAAGATCCACCATGGGTCTTGTTTTATTTTTCTTCAAAAATTGATACTATTAAAGTTAATAAGAAAATTCAATTAGAAAGGATAATTAAATTTATGAAAAAATATCGTCCAAGTAATAAACAAGTGATGATTGGGATTATCTTAATGGTTCTCGGAATACTCTGCTGGTGCATCGTTGCAACGGTTAAAAATAACCCCAATTTTATGTTCTTGTTCCCGGTCGGTTTAGTTTTACTTTGTCTTGGTGGACTGGAATTAACGATCATCGCAATAATTACCACGCATAAAAATGATCTAGCAATGCGTGAAGTGATTAAGAAACGCGAAGAAAAAAATAACGATAAAAAAGATATATCTAATAAGAATTAGTTAGCATTTTTTTATATAATAGAGGAAGAATGTAAAGAATACCTGGTTTATTTTTAGAAGGGATATAAGAATGGATTTTGAAGAAGTATATAAAAAAGAACGCGTAACACGTAAATTCACTAATCGTAAAGTTAGTGACAAGCTTATTATTAAAGTTGTTAAAGACGCTCAACACTCACCGTCATTATTAAATTCACAACCATGGCGTGCATATGCTATTACTGATAATGCACTGGAAAACTTTAAAAAAGAATCTCAAAAAAGAAATGATGATGGTGTAGAACCGAATGAAGATTTTGCTTCAATGCTTTCACTTGATTGGGATACTTTCCCAAGTCAAAATATGGCTAACATGGGTGCAGCACAAGCTTATTTCTTTAGAAATAAAATCGATCTATTCAATAAATCAAATTATGAGATGTTTAATGCTCCAGCGATTGTCTTCTTGACTGTACCTAAGGTTTCACCAGCTTGGTCTGTTTTTGATTTGGGAATCTTTGCACAAAGCTTAATGCTTTCAGCAATTAACAATGGCTTAGCAGTTATGCCAGCTCACTCTCTTGTTTCTTATCCAGATTTGGCAAGAAAATATGCTGGTATTCCTGAAGACGAAAGCGTGGGAATGGCAATTGGCTTAGGCTATCCAGACCGTGGTGCCCAAGTCAATGATCCTAAGTTCTTCCCAGCTCGCGTTCCATTTGAAAAAATCTTTAAGTTGAGTAAATAAGCCTAAGCAATAATGGTAAAATATTATTATTAGATAAAAAATTTTATTAAAAAGGTGACATAACTTTGAGTGATCCGGAAATAATTGAAAATTTAGTTGCGACACTGATCATTTTCGTTTTTGCTTCTTTCTTTGTTGCCGCTGAATTTGCCTTGGTTCAAACTCGTGCAAGTCAGCTCGAAGATATGATTGCAAATAGACAAGGCAATCAAAAGAAGTTAAAACGTGGATTGCATATGGTACGAAACCTGAACGAATATCTTTCAACAACACAGGTTGGTACTACATTAGTAGGGGCAATTTTAGGTTGGTTCTCAGCTGATACTATCGCTGCACTTTTACAAAAATTATTTAATTTAACGCCGATGAATACATCATTGGTTAAATCAGTGAGTGCGATCTTAGGTTTGATTCTGTTAACTTATTTGGAAGTGGTTGTTACAGAAATCGTTCCTAAGAATATTGCGATTGATAAACCAATTAAGGTATTAATGTTAATCATCACACCACTTCAATGGTTCCATACATTAGTTTATCCATTTGTATGGCTGCTTAATTCCAGTTCAAATGGATTATTAAGATTATTGGGTTTTGAACCAGCTGATGAAGAAAATCAGGTTTATTCACAATCTGAGATTATCAAATTATCACAAAATGCAGTTCATAGTGGTTCTTTAGATAAAGACGATTTAACTTATATGACCCGTGCATTCGAGTTAAATGACAAAGTCGCAAAAGACATTATGACTGACCGTACTAGATTAACGGTCCTTAACTCAACTGATACAATTAAGCATGCGCTTAAGATGTATTTGGATGAAGGCTACAGCCGGTTTCCGGTTGTACGTGATAACGATAAAGACGATGTTGTTGGTTACGTTTACGCCTATGACATTGTCCAACAAAATCAACTTGATGCTGATGTTCCGGTAACTAGAATTATTCGTACAATTATTACTGTACCCGAATCAATGCCAATTCAAGATATCTTGCATTTGATGATCAAAAAGCACACTCCAATTGTTCTAGTTGTTGATGAATATGGTGGTACAAGTGGTATCGTAACTGATAAGGATATTTATGAAGAATTATTCGGATCAGTTAAGGATGAAATCGATGATGTTTCTGATGATTACATTATCAAGGGTAAAGATGGTTTAGTCCATGTTTCAGGTAAGACCACTCTTTATGATTTTGAACGTTACTTCCATGCAGATTTAGTCAGTTTCCAAGATAGCGATATTATTACTATTGGTGGTTACATGATGGAACATTATCCTGATTTAAAGAAGGATCAAACGGTTGAACTTGAAGGCTATGAATTCAAGCTTGAAAGCATCGAGCAAGGCTTCATGCGTTGGTTTATCGTTACTCCAATTAAGAAGGATGAAGAAAAAGACGATCAATCTAGTGAAGAAAAATAAAATGATTAAGAAAAGAGCGCTATAAACAAGCGCTTTTTTTGTGCAAAAATGATATAATTTCAACTAACAATGGAATGTTTTAGTAAGGTGGAGGTAAAAATGGCAGACGGCGATAATATTAATGACATTATTGATCATAAATTATTTACTGAAGAAGATATTCATAATATGTGTGTGCGTCTTGGTAAGGAATTGACCAAAGATTATGCTTGCAAAAAGCCAATAGTAGTTGGTGCTTTAAAGGGCGCAGTTTATTTCTTAACTGACTTAACTAGACAAATGGATGTAGCTCACCAACTTGATTTTATTGATGTTTCTAGTTATGGCGATGGTTTTGAATCAAGTGGAAAGATTAAAGTTATTACTGACTTAAGTGCAGATGTCAAAGATCGCGATGTGTTAATTGTTGAAGATATTGTTGATACTGGTTTGACCATGAAATACATGAAGGATATGATTCATGAACGTGGTGCAAATAGTGTTAAATGCTGTGCACTTCTTAATAAGGAAGCACGTAGAAGTAAAGATGTTACAGTTGATTACTATGGCTCCAAAGTTGGCGACGAATTTGTAGTTGGATACGGTTTGGATTTCTTGAATATGTATCGTAATCTTCAATACATTGGTGTTTTGAAATCAGAAGTTATCCAAAAGTACGTGAATAAATAGGACTTAATTAAAAACTCAGGATCTTTTTCAAAAGAAAATTGATCCTGAGTTTTTTAGTTGTTTTTTCGCTTGTAATAATAAATTGGTAATCCGAGCAAAGTTAGGAAAATTCCAATCATTGATAAGATAAACTGATTAATGATCGTGCTAACAACTATGAAGATTCCGCCGAGAATTGAAATTAGCGGGATGATTGGATACCAAGGAACTTTGAAAGGCCGTATTAATTCAGGATCACGCTTTCTTAATATCAGTGTAGCTACTGATAACATGGTATTGAAAGTCCACATAACGAAAACGAGCATATCGGTTAAAACCGTGAAATTACCAAGTATAATCATTACAATTGCGATCGTATTAACAATTATTGCTCCAACGATAGGCACACCCGTGTGGATGTTAGTCTTACCGATTTTATTAGAAAAAGGTAGTAGATTATCTTGAGCAAGAATATAAGGTGTTCGCATTCCCGTGAGCATGAAGGCATTGACCGCTCCATAAACGGAAATCAAAATACCAATAGTAACTAACTTTCCACCTAATTGGCCGAATAGCTGAATTGATACTTCAAAGGCGGTGTTATTGTTATTTACAATTTTATCTAATGGTAAAACAGTCAAAAAAGTATAGTTAATTAAAACATAGATAACAGTGATTAGTGAAAGACCACCAATTATTGCTCCGGATAGGTCCTTATCTGGATGCTTAACTTCATTGGCTAAGTTAGTCACGACAATCCAACCTTCAAATGCGAATAATGCGGAAAGTAGTCCTTGACTTAAGCCATTACCAAAAGAAATACCAGCTCCCGTAGTTACTGGAAGGATAGGAGTTGAGATTTTATTTTGATTGAAAAATCCCCATAGAATAATTAGGAAAATTGGGATGATTTTTAAAACCGTAATCACCGATTGCATTTTGCTAGAAAATTTAGTCCCGATTAAGTTGATTCCAAATAAAAATAAGACTAATAAAATCGCAATAAGATTTGAAAATTGACTAGGAATATTAAATAGAGATACAAATTGGACTCCAAAAATAGAACTCAAAGCTCCGATTTGTGCTGGAAAGTAAATAACCATTTGTGCCCAGCCAAACAAAAATCCCCAAACGCTACCATAGGTATAATCAAGATATTTAATTGCACCGTTAACTTTTAGACTAGCTGCAATTTCTGAGACAGTTAAGCCAGAAGCAATTGAAATAATTCCTGCTAGAACCCAAACAAATAATGTCATTGAAGTACTGCCGGTTTGAGCAGTAATTGTTCCTATTTTGAAAAAAACGCCGGCTCCGATCACTGAACCAACAACGGTAGCCAATGCTTGTGTAAAAGAAATTTGTCTTTTCATAAGAGATTTACCTCAGAATCCTCAATTATTTTCATTATAACGAATATTATTGGCTTGGTATAGTTTGAAAGATTCGGTAAAATGATTAGTTAGGGGGCTAGTCAGGTGACAAGATTTCATCATAAATATACGCTGCCAATGATTCTAACGTTATTAGTTCTAGCAATAGCAGGGCTTATTGTTGGCTGGTTTAATTTCAAAAGGCAGACTACACTGCCAAGCAACTCAAATACTTCAGCAATCGGAGTTGAATTGACACAAAAATTTGATTATGTCGACTTACATAAACTGCAGGCTAATAATGTGTCCTTCATTTATTTGCGAAGCACACAAGGAAGATCATATTTTGATGATGATTATTTAAGTTATCGCGATCAGGTGCAAGGAACAAACTTAGCATTTGGCACAATCGTTGCTTACAGTAATGAATCGACTGCGCGTCAGCATTATGAATACTTCATCAAAAAAGTGGGGTTAAATACTGGTAGCTTGCCGATCTTAATTGAGCCAGCAGTTGAATCGAGATCAAGAAAGTATCTGAATTCAATGGCTGATTTTACGCAAATGTTAATGAATAGGGGAAAGAGTGTTGCGGTTTTACTCAATTATCGCTATCATAAATTTTTTCCTGTAAAAACTAAGTTCGTTACAGATGGGAAATATGAGCCTGATAAAGTAAAATACGCTTTTTGGCGTTATACTACTGATGGACGAGTAAAGAATGTGAGTGGCTTAGAAGACGACGTAACAATGTTTTCATATAATGGCACGGTCGCACAATATAAACAGAAATATGGACAATTAACACAATAATGTATCAAGAAAAAATTCAAGCAGTTCTTGAAAGGGAACACAAAACTAAACCAACATTAATTCAAAAAGAAAGTTACGAAGCTATCAAAAATGGCGCTAGTGTCGTTGCTTTAGCAAAAACAGGAACTGGTAAAACATTAGCTTATGCTTTGCCTGTCCTTGAAAAGGCTGAAAGTGGGGCAGCAAATTCAGTGGTGATTTTTGCACCAACAACGGAATTAGCTGTACAAATTCGCCATGCAATTAATCCTTATTTACATGCATTGGGCTTAAAAGGAATTTCTTTAGTCGGTGCAGGGAACCGCAAGCGTCAAGAAGCTCAATTAAAGAAAAAACACCCGGAAGTTATTGTGGCAACGCCAGGTAGATTTTTCGACTTCTTTTCAAGCGGGAGGATTAAGATTGGACAAATCAAGACCTTGATCATTGATGAGGCCGATGATATTTTGGAATTTACCAAAATGGAGCTTTTGACTTCTTTAGGACAAAATTTGGGTCCAGATTCACAAATCTTATTGTTTGGGGCAACTGATTCTGAAATTACTAGAGATGCAGAAGAATTGTTTGCTCGTCACTTTTTGCTAATGGATGTGCGAAATGAGCAAACTTCAGCAACTAAGCATTATTTCTTGATGGTGGACAATGCGCACAAGATTGATTTTCTGCAAAAAATGACGAAGTTAGATGGTTTCAAAGGAATCTTGTTTTTTGACTCTAATGAAACTATGATGCGCTTTGCTGGAATTTTTGGTCATACTAAAACTAAGTTTGATTTGTTAGCAAATGAATTTGGTAAAAAACGTCGTGAGGAATCTTTGCGCAATTTAGCAAATGGTAAGACTAAATTGCTTTTAGCAACTGATTTAGCCGCAAGAGGTTTAGACATTCCAGGGTTAACTTATGTAATTAATTACGATATCCCTAGCGAAGTTAACACGTATCTTCACCGCGCCGGAAGAACTGGACGGATGAACAAAGAAGGATATGTTGTTACACTTGGGGATGACCATGATTTTCGTGATTTAAAAAAGTTGCTTGAAGATGAACTAGAAGTAAAACGAGTATACTTTGCTGGTTACCACTTAAGTGAAAAACAACCTAAACCTAAGAAAGAAAAAGTTAAAAAAGAGCAGGAAGTTTCTGCTAAAAAGAAGGTTAAGCGTAAGAAGAGAAAGAATAAGAATAAGGGTTATCACCCACATTACTTGAAGGTGAAGAAATGAGTCGATTAGTTTCTTGGCTTGAAGATTATATTTTACCTATTGCTAATCGTGTCGCTCAAATTCGCTGGTTAGTAGCCTTGAGAAATGCTTTTATCTCAGTTATGCCAATTACTATTACTGGCTCGCTTGCGGTTTTAATTAAAAGCTTGATTAATGCAGTTGATGAGCATTGGGGTTGGCACACTTTTGCTGTAGCCTTATCGCCTTTAGTCAGCATTAGTAATATTGTGTGGCGAGGCAGCTTTTCACTATTTGCATTGTTTTTAGCGGTTTCTATAGGCTATCAATTGTCTAAGACTTTTGAAGCTAATCGGTTAGCAGGAGCGATTGTTGCTTTAGGCAGTTTTATGATGAGCATTGCCAATTATGCTAAGGTTAAAGTCGCTAATAAAAATATTACGTTGAAAGATACCTTTGATATATCGCAATTTTCAACAACTGGAATTTTTAGTGCAATTTTATTTGGTTCGATTGGTTTTGCAATTTTTGTGATTTGTTATAAGGCAAGAATAAAATTTACGATTAACGCTCAAATGCCACACGCTGAACAAGCTGCTTTTGATGCACTTTTGCCATGTATTATTTCATTATTTAGTATTGGAGCAATTAATTATGCTTTTCAATTAATCACGGGCACTTATTTCGGTAATTGGTTATTAAATTCAATTCAAATGCCACTAGTGAAAATGGGCCAAGGTTTCGGTATGGTATTATTAGTTACTTTACTTGTCCAGGTTTTTGGCTTCTTTGGGTTAAGTGGTCTAGCAGTTTTAGCGCCAATTCTCGACTCAATCTGGGGGACGGCTCAGAATTTGAATATTACTGCTGCTAGAAATGGCAATGTTCCTAAGTATATTTGGGGAAGAGGATCATTTGATGCATTTGCCTGGTTTGGTGGAACTGGCGGAACCTTAATTTTGATTATTGCAATTTTATTGTTTTCAAAAAGAGCTGATTATCGTACGATTGCTAAAGTGGCGTTAGCACCTGGCATTTTCAATATTAATGAACCGGTTGTTTATGGCTTGCCATTAATCTTAAATCCTGTTTATTTTATTCCGTTTGTTGTGGCACCTATTGTCAATGTGGCATTTTCATATTGGGTCACAGTGATGGGATTAGTTAATCCAGTTCAAGTAGCTGTTCCTTCGGTAATGCCACCGATTGTTGGACCGTTTCTGGCCTGCAATTATGATTGGCGAGCAATTGTTTTGTGCATCATTAATATGTTAATTGCTTTAGCTATTTGGACACCATTTGTTTTTGCGGCTGATAAGATCGCGGATACTAATGCGCCACGTACTTTTTTTAGCCAGAATTTTTAAAAATTTTTGATAAATAATGAATTAACTTTTCTTTTATGATAAAGTTAATTCAATAAGGCCCTGTAGCTCAGCTGGATAGAGCATCGGTTTCCTAAACCGTGTGTCGTGAGTTCGAATCTCACCCGGGTCATAATATTATCGCTTATTAGGTTATCTTTTCTTCAAAGACTGCTAGAATGAAAGTGGAGTTTCTAGGTTTGAAGAATCGAGGCTTAATTATGAATGATTCAGTTAAAAAGCCTAAAAAGCTATCCTTTATATCGATCTACTTTCTAGGTATTAATGCAGTTATTGGCTCAGGAACGTTTTTACTCCCGTCCACTATTTATCAAAAGATGAATTTGATGGCAATCTTGGTTTTGTTATGTACTGCAATTACCGTATCAATGATTGCCTTGTGTTATGCGGATTTGTCTAGCCGATTTAAAGGCTCAGGAGCTGCATGGTTATATGCATATCATGCCTTTGGTCGCTTCACAGGTTATGAATTAGGTGTATTTACTTGGTTTTTAGGTTGTTGCACATTAGGGGCAGAAATAGTTGCGTTACTTACTACTTTGAAGTCTTTTGTGCCAATTTTGTCAAATTGGGCAGTGTATTACCTTTGTGCATTAGGGATAATTATCTTATTTGGAATTATTAATTATTTTGGGCGTTCTTTAGTTAAACTAGTTAATAATATTTCAGCAGCTGCCAAAATAATTACTTTAATAGTTTTTATTGTAGTTGGTGCATTTTTTATCCATATGACTAACTTTAATCCAATTATTCCTAAAGCTGCATTAAAAGGGGCAGGACCATTTTTGCAGCACTTTGGCGCTGCTTTTACCCCAGTATTTTATTTATTCACTGGTTTTTCATTCATTCCGATTGCGGCAAGACAAATGAATAATCCAGAAAAAAATATTCCACGAGTATTAATTGCAGTAATGGTAACAGTAACAATTTTAGATTGCTTAATGATGTTTGTTGCAGTTGGTTTATCTGGCTCAAAGTTGGGTGGATATTCAACACCACTGGCTTCAGCTTTTCAAACTGGAGTAGGTAAATGGGGTTATGATTTTATTATTGCCGGAATGTTGATTTCAATTTTTGGTGTAGCATTTTCAGCATCATTTAATGCACCTTCATTAATTGCTTCATTGGCTAATGAACATAAATTATTGCCAGCGTGGATTGGTAAAAAGAATAAACATGATGCTCCATGGGTTGGTATTATCATGACATCAATTTTAACAGCAATATTTGCTACACAAAGCTACTTGTTCTTAGTTGCATGTACAGTACTAGCATCCTTTATTCAATATGTACCATCTATTCTGGCAGTTATTAAGTTTAAACATAGTAATGAATTTCCAAACCATGGCTTTAGTTTACCTGGGAAATATACTATCCCAATTTTGGCACTGATTGTATCCTGTTACATGGTTACAAACTTTACGCCTTTAACTTTATTTTGTGGAGTAGTAGTTGCAATTCTTGCAGCTGTATTATATTTCTTCATTGATCGTGATCAAGCAATGGAAGAAATGGAAGCAAAGCACCAAAAGTTCTTACAAATGCTACGCGAAAATAAAATAAAATTTTGATAAAAAAACTAATGCTCGAAAATTTGATGAGCATTAGTTTTTTTATCTTAATGGATTTAACATGACCGCTGTAATAAGGCCCCAAACAATAAAGACGCAAATTAATGCAGTGTAGAGTAGATATTTGCGAGTTTTAGCTGGGCGAGTTTTGTCTAAACCAAAAACTAAACAAAAGCAGCCAATAACAATAAATAATGCTGTAGTTAAAATTAGTGCCATTTATTAACCAACTTTCTTTTATATATTATTTATTAAAGCACATTGTTCTGATTAAGTTGAATAAAAAAGAAAAAATAGGTATATTTAGATTAAATAAACGGAGGAAATTTATGCAAAAAATAAAAGTAATGACTGTTTTTGGCACTCGTCCAGAAGCAATTAAAATGGCCCCTTTGGTTTTGAAATTGGAAAAAGACGACCGCTTTGAAGAAGTAACTGTTGTTACTGCTCAGCACCGCGAAATGCTGGATCAAGTGCTGGAGATCTTCAAGATTAAGCCTGACTATGATTTCAATATCATGCACAAGAATCAAACTTTGGAAGAAATTACTTCAAAAGTTATGATCGATTTAGCTAAGGTTGTTAAAGAAGAAAAGCCTGACATCGTTTTAGTTCACGGCGATACGACTACTAGTTTTGCGGCAGCCTTAGCTTCATTTTATAAACAAACTACAGTAGGTCACGTTGAAGCAGGTCTTAGAACTTGGAATAAGTATTCACCATTCCCAGAAGAAATGAACCGTCAAATGACTGATGATTTGGCAGATCTTTACTTTGCTCCAACTGAATTGTCTAAGGCTAACTTATTAAAAGAAAATCACCCAGCTGATAATATTTTTGTCACTGGTAATACTGCTATTGATGCACTTCATGAAACTGTGCAAAAAGATTATCACCACGCTGTAATGGATGAAATTCAAGATGGTAACAAGGTGATCTTAGTTACTATGCACCGCCGTGAAAATCAGGGTGAACCAATGCGCCGCGTCTTCAAGGTAATGAAGCAAGTTGTTGATAGCCATGACGATGTTGAAATTATCTATCCAGTTCACTTGTCACCACGTGTTCAACAAGTGGCTAAAGAAGTGCTGGGAGGAGATCCTCGCATTCACTTGATTGATCCGCTTGATGTAGTAGACTTCCATAACTTAGCTAAGCGTTCATATTTCATTATGACCGATTCAGGTGGTGTTCAAGAAGAAGCACCAAGTCTTGGTAAGCCGGTTTTAGTTCTTCGCGACACAACTGAGCGTCCAGAAGGTGTTAAAGCTGGAACTCTTAAGCTTGTTGGTACAGAAGTAGACAAGGTTCGCGAAGCAATGCTTGAACTACTTGAGAATAAAGAAGCATATGATGAAATGGCTAATGCCAAGAATCCGTATGGTGACGGTCATGCTAGCGACCGCATTATGGATGCAATCAGTTATTACTTTGATAAAGAAAATCAAGATAAGCCAAAAGATTTTGAGTAAAGTAAAAGGAGAATTCTGAAGTAGAACGTCTCCTTTTCTTTCTTTATTTAATTCATGTTTTTGTTTTTCTTTTTGTTCTTGAATTCGCATTTTTGCTCGCTCAATCATTGTGTGTTCCTGTTTTTGGAAAACTGAACGAGTAGTTAGATAGTTGAAAATACCAACTAAAATTTGATCAATGATTTTCACTAACAAGGCATTTAAATGCAACCATGATAAACCAACTAACATAATTAATGTGTCAGGGATCAAGCTGATAATCCTATAAGTGAAGAAAACGATCAACTTATGCCAAGTTGAGTGGTCATGGTCAACGTTGTTAATAAAAACAGCTTTTTGATTAAAATAGAAAGAGGCTAAGTTAGAAATTATAAATGCGACAGTGTTAGAAATCACTACAGCACTGTGCCACCACTGATGAAGAATCATGAACACAACAGTGTTAATTAAAGCTGCTAAAAAGCCAAAGATCATGTAGACCCATAAATTGCGATGACGCTTTACTAATTTTTGCCCTAACTGACGAATATTTTTTTCATCAGAGATAACGACTTGTTTATTCTTATCCAAGTTTCTCATTCATTTCCTTAGCTGCATTATCTATTGCATCGATGTCGTCTTCATCAGGTGCATTTTCGATTGTGACAGGAGCAGTGATTTCTTTGGCTCCACAAGCGATAAACGCTTTTTGATAATCAAAAACATTTTCACAAAAATGTTCGCCATAGGTTCTGTCACCACTACCCATTACAGCAAAATATTTACCGCTAAGGTCTAATTCTTTAAGTTGCTCATAAAAATCAACAAGTTCATCAGTCATCTTACCTTCACCGTAAGTGTAGGTAATAAAAATACATAGGTCGGCATCTTCATAGTCAGTTGCATCAGTGAAACTAACATCACTTGAATCAACGTCGAAGCCGTAATCTTGCAAATCTTCTTCAAGCATATCCGCCATATCTTCATCGTTACCGGTCATACTAGCATAAACAATCTTTGCTTTCATGAGTGTTTTGCTCCTTCCACATTCTCAAATATATCTTATTATACCTAAAAACTAGAAAATCGCGTAATGCTTTAGCAAACTTTTAAAAAAGGCGATAAAAAGGATATAATGATAGTAAGTATTTTTATAAGGAGAAAATTAATATTGATTACAATTAAATCTATTAGAGAATTGCAGGGTATGCAAAAATCTGGACGTTTATTAGCATCTATGTTTGAAGCTTTACGCGATGTTATTAAGCCTGGTATTTCTACTTGGGATATTGAAGAATTCTGTCAAAAGTTTGTTAAAGATCGTGGAGGTCGTTTATCAGAGCAAGGATTTGAAGGTTACAAGTACGGCACATGTATTTCTGTTAATGATGAAATTGCCCACCAAACTCCAAGAAAAGACCGTATTTTAAATGAAGGTGACCTTGTAAAGGTTGATGTCACTTGCAATTTAAACGGTTATGAAACTGATTCTTGCACTACTTATCCAGTAGGTAAGATTTCTGACGCTGATAAGAAGTTAATCGAAGTTACTAGAAATGCAATGTACTTGGGAATTGACCAGGCAGTTTTAGGTAACAGAATTGGTGATATTGGTGCCGTTATTCAACATTATGTTGAAGATGAAAATCATTTTGGTGACGTTCGTGAATTGGTTGGTCATGGTATTCAACCATCAATTCACGAAGATCCAGAAGTACCACACTGGGGTAAAGCAGGACACGGTCTTCGTCTGCGTGAAGGGATGACGATTACTGTGGAACCAATGGTTGAAGCAGGTGGAGATTGGCATATTGACCAAAGAGTTGTTGATGATCCAAACGATGATTGGGTTTATTATGCTACTCCAGACGGCTCAAATTCTGCACAATTTGAACACACATTTGCCATTACTAAGGATGGTCCAAAGATTTTAACATTACAAAAGCCATATGATGGTTATGAAAAGTACCTTCCTCATTTTGATGAAATGGAAGATTAGTTAAAGGATGAATTAATGCAGTCTTTACCAAGTCGTATCATGCGGCAGATAAAGCAGTTTTATTTGACTATTTCTCAGATAAATGCAGAAGGAGAGATTTTACAAAGTGCGATTGTAATCGCCTATTATCTTTTATTTTCAATCTTTCCCATCATTATTATTGTTGGAAATGTTTTGCCATTATTTCACATCCCGACTGAACCGATTGCGGAATATGTTAATTGGATTTTTCCTGATCAAGTTTCGCAGTATATTATGCCGATTGTTAATTCACTCTTAAAAAGCAAATCAGCAGGTTACATGTCTTTTGGTATTATTCTTGCAGTTTGGTCTTTTTCAAGTTTAGTTAATGCAATTAGGATTGGGATGAACCGCTTGTATGGTGTACATGGAATTGAATTAAAACTTTCTTTGTTAAGTTTTGTTTGGACGAGAATGTTCACAATTTTTTTGACAGCCGTAATGATTATCGTCTTTACAGGGGTCAGTTTAGCGCTGATTTTTGGACAACAAGTTCTAGATATTATCAGTCCAATCTTTAAAATTTCTGTTGGAGAAATTAAGAAGATTTTCTCATATCGATATCCAGTTGTTCTTATTATGATGCTTTTGGCTGTGGCGTATCTTAATTATGTCTTGCCGAATATAAAAGTTAAAAAAAGAGTGATTTGGCCTGGCGTTTTAACGACAGTTATCAGCTGGGTTGCCTTGTCGTATGGTTTTGGTTTTTATTTACGTAATTTTCCAATTTCTTGGGAGAACTATGGTATTATCGGAACATTTATTATCTTCATGCTGTGGTTAAACCTTGCTTCCTTATTTCTTTTATTTGGGACTAGCGTTAATGCGGCGATTATGAAGTTAAGACATGGTCAGCTTGAATATACAAGTGGTCGACTTGCTTCATACATCCAGCAGAAGAGACGTGAAAGCAAGCAAAATAAAGTGTAATTTTTTTGTATATAGATATATGGGGTTATATTATGAAAGTTAGAAAAGCTGTTATTCCCGCTGCCGGATTAGGAACAAGATTCTTACCAGCAACTAAAGCGATGCCCAAGGAAATGTTACCAATTGTTGATAAGCCAACAATTCAGTTTATTGTTGAAGAAGCTAAAAAGTCAGGGATTGAAGATATTTTAATTGTTACAGGTAAGAATAAGCGTTCAATCGAAGACCATTTTGATGCAAATCCCGAACTTGAACAAGATTTGGAAAAAACTGGTAAAAAAGAATTGTTGAAGTTGACTGAATCAATTACTAATTTAGGAGTTAACTTATACTTTACTCGTCAGCCTCATCCAGCTGGTCTTGGGGATGCAATTTTGAGAGCGCGTAGTTTTGTAGGAGATGAACCATTTGCAGTTATGCTTGGGGATGATTTAATGACCGACAAGGTGCCATTAACCAAGCAATTGATTAACCGCTATGACAAGACCCACGCTTCAACAATTGCTGTTATGCCAGTACCTCATGAAGAAGTTTCCAAATATGGTGTCATTGAGCCAGCTGACGAAATTGAACCAGGCTTGATCAATGTTAAGTCATTTGTTGAAAAGCCAGCTGTTGATAAAGCTCCAAGTGACTATGCAATTATTGGTCGTTATTTATTAACACCAGAAATTTTTGAAATTTTAGCTCATCAAAAGCCAGGGCGCGGCGGTGAAATCCAATTGACTGATGCAATCGACACTATGAACAAGACTCAAAGAGTTTTTGCTCACGTCTTTAAAGGAGAGCGTCATGATGTTGGTAACAAGGAAGGCTATCTTGAAACTTCAATTGAATATGGCTTGACTCACCCAGAAACTAAAGATGAATTGCGTAACTACATCATTAAGTTGGGACGCGAATTAGAGAAAAATAGCAAACAAAATTAAAATTTTGAATAAGAAATAGAAAAGCTCAGGTTTATTCCTGAGCTTTTTCATAATGTCCTATATAATATTTAGTATAAATAGATTGAGGGAGAGAAAATATATAATGAAAAATATCTATGTTGTTGCGGCTAAGAGAACGCCTTTTGGTCGTTACAAAGGATTTTTCAAAGATCAAACAGCAGTAGATTTAGGTGTAATTGCACTTAAAGGCGTGCTTGAAAGCATTAATTTAGATCCAGCTGAAGTTGAAGCTGTTTTAATGGGGAATGTTATTTCTGCTGGTCTTGGTGAAAATATGGCAAGACAAGTTGCTTTAAAATCCGGTTTACCAGAAACAACTGTAGCAACGACAATTAATGACGTTTGCGGCTCAAGCTTAAAGGCTGTTAGATTAGCTCAAGGGCAAATGCAAATGGGCGACCTTGATTTAGTGGCAGTTGGCGGCAGTGAAAGTATGACTAATACTCCTTATTTGGTTGATAAAAAATATAAGGATAATCCAGTTGGTCACATGAAGAATGCTTTATTTTCTGATGGTTTGTTAGACGCTTTTTCAGGAGATCATATGGGAATTACCGCTGAAAACGTTGCAGAGAAGTATCATGTGTCTAGAAGTGAGATGGATAAATTTAGTTTGAAATCTCACCAAAAAGCAGCTAAGGCGATCGCTAACGATGATTTTAGTGATGAAATTCTGTCAGTTACTCTTAATGGTAAAACATTAGAGCACGATGAGCCTGTCCGCGGCGACTCTAATTTAGAAAAATTAGCAGACTTGAAACCTGTTTTTAAAGAAGATGGTCAAATAACAGCGGGTAATGCGTCTCCGCTAACAGACGGCGCAAGCATGCTTATTTTAGCAACTGAAGAAAAAGTTGATAAGTTGGGGTTAAAGCCGATTGCTAAATTAGGTCAATTTGCGGAAGCTGGCTTTGATCCAAGCTTGATGGGATATACACCGTATTATGCTGTTAGAAAGTTGCTCGATAAGTCCAAAAAGACAGTTGATGATTATGATATTTTTGAAATTAATGAGGCTTTTGCTGCTCAATCAATTGCACTTCAAAGAGATTTACATATTCCAAATGAAAAATTAAATGTTTTGGGCGGTGCAATCGCTTTAGGCCATCCACTTGGAGCAACAGGAACCAGATTAATTACATCTGCAATATCCGCTTTAAAGAAAAAGCAAGGTGAAAAGGCGATCGCAACTTTATGTATTGGTGGTGGTCAAGCCGTTGCTTATGAAATCGAGTTAATGAAATGAAATTTTATCAATTAAGTCCTGAAGAAAGGCGCAATTTATTAGCTGAGGAGGGAATTCGATTGGATGAAATTGATCAATCAGTCTTAAAGCAGCTAGATAAATTAAGTGAAAATGTGGTAGGACAAATGCGCCTACCTCTTGGAATCGTACAAAATTTAGTGGTTAATGGCAAAAAATATACGGTGCCACTTGTTACTGAAGAACCATCTGTAGTGGCTGCTGCAAATCATGGCGCTCAAATCTTTGCTATGAATCATGGAGTGACTGCTGAAAGCAAACGCAATGGTATTTTTGGTCAAGTTGTTTTCAGGATTGAATCTAATTTTGAATTAGACAAACTTAAAGCAAGTTTTCCAAAAGTAATTGATGAGACGAATAACGAATTCGCTAGTTTGGTCAAGCATGGTGGCGGACTTAAGAAGATAAGCGCCCATTTAAAAAAAGAGCTACTTTATTTAAAAGTTTTGGTGGATCCTGCGGAAGCGATGGGTGCCAATAAGACTAATTCAATTTTGGAATATTTAGGCAATCAGTTGTCAACTTTTCCAGGAATTCGTGAAAAATTATTTGCGATTTTATCAAATTATCCTAGCCAATTAACTACGGCTAAGGCTGTAATTGATGTCGCCAGTATTGGCGGGATAGATGTCGCCAAGCGTATTAGCTTGTTAAGCCAAATTGCTCATGATGATGTCTACCGCGCAGTTACTAACAATAAAGGGATTATGAACGGTGTTGATGCTGTTTTAATTGCGACTGGAAATGATTATCGTGCAGTTGAAGCGGCTAGTGCTGTTCTAGCTAGTCAAAGCGGCCAATATCGCAGCTTAAGTAATTGGAGTATAGAAGAAGGTAAATTAGTTGGTGAGTTAACGCTACCTTTGGCAATTGGAACAGTTGGTGGTTCAATTAATGCTCGTCGCGATGTTCAACAAGCCTATCGAATTTTAGGTGGGAATATTAAAGCTCATACTTTAGCAGAGATTATTGCAAGTGTTGGGTTAGCTAATAACTTAGCGGCAATTTTAGCAATTTCAACAACTGGTATTCAGGCTGGTCATATGAAATTGCAAGCTAGAAATATTGTGGCTAATTTGGACGCAAGTGATGAAGAAAAGCAAAGAGTTTTAATGAGAATGATTGCCGAAAAAAACTATACTATTGAAGAAGCAAATAAAATTTTAAGAAAGTTGAGTGAAGAGAAATAATGCAAGTTGGTATTGATCAGATTGGTTTTTATACACCAAATAAATACGTTGATATGGTAGATTTAGCTGAAGCTCGCAATGTTGACCCTAATAAATTTTTGATTGGAATTGGTCAAAAGAAAATGAGTGTGGCAGATCAAACTCAAGACGCAGTTTCAATGGGGATTAATGCAACTTTAAGATATTGGAATAAAATTGATCAAGACAAAGTTGGCTTAATGATTTTTGGTACCGAAAGTAGTGTTGATCAATCAAAATCAGCCTCTTTATTTGTTAAATCAGCTTTGCATTTAAAGCCAGAAGTTCGTACTTTTGAAGTTAAGGAAGCCTGTTTTGGGTTAACTGCCGGTCTGATGATGGCACGTGATTTTGTGAGAGTTCATCCGGATCAAAGTGCAATTGTGATTGGTAGTGATATTGCTCGATACGGTGTCAATACCCCGGGTGAAGTTACTCAAGGTGCCGGAAGTATCAGTTTGCTTATTAAGAGTGATCCTTCTATTTTATCTCTGAATGACGGCCATAGTGCGTATAGTGAGGATATTAATGACTTCTGGCGTCCTAACAATCACACAACTGCCTTAGTAGAAGGAAAGTATTCAACTCAAGTCTATTTAGACTTCTTTAGTAAGACTTTTGGTGCATATAAGGAACTAAAGGGGTGGAAGACGCAAGACTTTAGTGCAATTATTTGCCACTTACCATACACTAAGCTGGGACTTAAGGCTAATCGTTTAGCAGTTGAAGGTCAAGATGAAGAAACAAGTGAGCGTTTATTAACTAACTTTGAAGCTTCTAAGCAAATGAGCATGCAAGTAGGTAATATTTATACTGCGTCTTTATACATGAGCTTGTTAAGTTTACTTGAAAATACGGATTTAGCACCAAATTCATTGTTAGGGTTGTTTTCGTATGGTTCAGGCGCAATGGCTGAGTTTTACTCTGGTAATATTGTTGATGGTTATGAAGAGCAACTTGATCCAGAAGCTGACCGTTTGATGCTCTCAGAGAGACAGAAATTATCAGTTTCAGAATATGAAAAGATTTTTAATAAGGCGATGGAAGTACCAGAAGATGGTCAAGAATTAATCAGTGACGAAAAGCCAGGTAGATGGTATTTTGCTGGGACTAAAAACGAGGTTCGACAATATAAGCAAAAATAAGGATGCTTTGCTATTACTTATTTTTTCAAAATGTACATATTGTCTAAAGTTACATAAGAATAATTTGACTTTTTTCTAAAGAAATTTGAATGCCATAAACTGGCATTTTTTTATCTTGGAAAAAAATAAATAAGCTGAGGCCGCGATTGTGCATTTTATTAAATAATCTAATTATTTTACGTTTAGTTATAGCTTTTTGCCCTGGGATGGCCAAAAAATCATTAGCTGAGACGGTGATTTTACTGATTGGTAAATTTTTATCTTGAATTTGACAAAAAATTTGAAAATCCTGATTAATATTATCGATTAGTTGTAAAAAATTATTGAAAGTCATTTGTCGTTAAAAAATAAAGCAAAAACAATTTAATTAGTTTGCAAGCGTTTACAATTATGATATGATAGAAACGTGGAAGAGGTAGAAATTAATTTTAACAAAATAAGTAAGTTTTTATCTCCAGAAAGAATTGTATTATTGTTGGAAACAAAGATTCTCTTTCTATAAAAGAGTTGTCAGTCATCAGAGTATTATTATAAAGACTGACCGCGATGATTCCAAATGATAACTTTATTACGTATTAACGTAAAGACCCGAACAAATGAATGTGTTAATTTGGTCGCGACCAGCCAATGTTTTATCAACTAAGAAAACATAAATCGTGACTATCAATTGATGAGTTGCCTCGTCCACCAACAAAAAAACGACTGCCCAAGTGTGGTAGTCGTTTTTTGTTTTTAAATATAATTTATCGAAAATATGTTCAAATAAGATATATTAATGTATAATATTATTAATCGAACATATGATTAAAATGGAAAGGTGATGACGATGGCCGTTAATTCAGTTATTGGATTATTAGATCCCGAAACAAAGATAGTCAAGTTTATCGAATGCTATATGAATGGTGCTTTTGATTATAATGGAGCAATTTTATGGGCTTCATATTCTGATGACATAGAAAAAGTAAGAAGATTGATTTCGCTGGGAGAATTACTTTCGTTAGGTGATCATACATCAACACCTAATGTCGTTAAAAAATATGGCATTAACTATAGAACTAATCCAGACTTTCAAGCTTTAACTCCAAAAGAAAAAGATGAAATTACAACTGGATTATTTGATTATACGGTAGCCTTTCATCGCGATGGTAAAGAAGATGCAATTTCTATTTTTGAAGAATCGATTGAAAAATATTGTCAGAGGCAAGATTATCTTTACCTGGCAGTACCTGATTCTGAAGGTGGAGTAACCTGGTATGGTCGTGGTTTCAAAGGTGAATATCATAGTGATACATCATTTCATGGCTTTGAAAAGTTAGAAATCATTATTATGCAATTACGGCTAATTATTGATCAAATTAAAAACTTAAAAGAATTAGGATATAATCGCGAAGATGCAGAAAAGTTTTTTAGAAAATGTAAATATGCTTTATCTGATAATGAACTTAATCAGTGGGTAAGTCGTCATTGGAGAATTTAATTGAAAAATATGGAAATTAGAACGATTAGAAAGTTAAAAATGAAAATTGACGATTTAAATATAACTGCTCCATTTCTTTTTCTATCTTATTCCAAATAATCAGAAGAATTACTCGTCTATGTTAGAATATTTAATTAGAACAGATAATAACAAAAACTGTTAAAATAGTTAGTAGACTAATTTTGACAGCTTTTTTATTTTAATAAGGGAGATCTATTGTGGCACAAAAGAAATTACTCTTAATCGATGGAAACTCAGTTGCCTTTCGTGCCTTTTATGCTTTGTATCGGCAACTTGATCGCTTTACCAGTCCAGATGGCTTACATACTAATGCTATTTTTACTTTTAAAAACATGCTAGATGCTATTATCAAGCAAGTGGAACCAACTAATATCTTAGTTGCTTTTGACGCAGGTAAAGTAACTTTTAGAACCGCTATGTATAAAGACTACAAGGGCGGTCGGCAAAAGACACCTAGTGAATTACTTGAACAAATGCCGGTTATTCGTGAAATGCTGGCAGACCTAGGTATTAAAAGCTATGAATTGAAAAACTATGAAGCAGATGATATTATCGGTACTCTTTCTAAGATGGGTGAAGATGCGGGTTATAAAGTAGATGTTGTTACTGGTGACCGTGACTTAACTCAGCTTGCTTCAGACAAGACGACGGTTTTAATCACCAAAAATGGTGTTGGTGAGACTGAAGCTTACACTCCTGAGCATATGAAGGAAGTTAATGGTGTAACTCCAACTGAATTTATTGACATGAAGGCTCTCATGGGCGATAGCTCAGATAATTATCCTGGTGTTGAAGGAATTGGTCCAAAGACTGCTTCAAGTTTAATTCAAAAATATGGTTCAGTTGAAAATCTTTATGACCACATAGATGATTTGAAGAAATCTAAGCGTAAGGAACGACTTATCCGCGACAAAGACAAGGCATTTTTAGCTAAAAAATTGGCTACAATTGACCGTGAATCGCCTGTTGAAGTAACTCTTGAAGACACCGTTAAAAAAGAACCGGATTACGAGAAACTTCGCGATCTTTATGAAAGATTGGGTTTCAAGAAGTTCTTAGTAGAATTAAATCAAGATGTTACTGGTGGTGAATCCACTGATGCTGAAAATTATGATTACGTTGAATTGACCACTGACAATATCGCTGAATTAGATAACTTAGAAGAAAAAGAAATTAGCTTTTATCTTGAAATGCTTGGTGATAATTATCACTTAGCTCCGTTTGAAGGCTTCAGTTTAAAGGTTGGCGATCAAGTTTACGTTTCAAGAGACGTTGCATTGCTACAAGAGATGCCACTCAAAGGTATCCTTGAAAATAAAACTATCAAGAAGAATGTCTTTGACATTAAGCGGACTTATGTTGGATTACACCGTTTGGATATTACAGCAGGAGGTCTCGATTATGATATGCTTCTTGCTTCATACTTGGTTAATAATGAAAATAACTCTAACGATTTAGGTGAAGTTGCCCATCTTTATGATGAATATTCAGTTAAGACTGATTTAGAAGTTTATGGTAAGGGTAAAAAACAAGCAATTCCAGAAGATGAAGAATTCTTCAAACACTTAGCTGCCAAGGTTTGTGTGATTGAAAAATTGAAGCCAGAATTACTTAAGCTGCTCAAAGATCATGAACAAGATGATCTTTATGATGAAATTGAAATCCCGGTAGCTTTTGTTTTAGCAAAGATGGAAATCGCTGGAATGAAGGTAGAAGCTGGGACTTTGATTCAGCTTCAAAACGAATTTGCTACTAGATTGACAGAGCTTGAAAACAAGATTTATCAACAAGCTGGTGAACGATTCAACTTAAATTCACCTAAGCAGCTTGGGCATATTTTGTTTGAAAAGTTGAATTTACCACCAATTAAGAAGACAAAAACAGGTTATTCGACTTCAGTTGAAGTATTAGATCAATTAAAAACGCAAAGTCCGATTGTCAGTGAAATTTTAGATTACCGTCAAATTGCTAAAATCCAATCGACTTATGTTAAAGGTCTGCTTGACGTGATTCAAGCAGATGGTCGTGTTCATACACGCTATCTTCAAACATTGACTGCAACAGGACGCCTTTCTAGCGTTGATCCTAACTTGCAAAATATTCCAACAAAAACTGAAGAAGGTAAGCAAATTAGAAAAGCATTCGTACCAAGTGCTCCAGATGGCTATATTTTTTCATGTGACTATTCACAGGTTGAACTTAGAGTGCTAGCTCATGTTTCGGGCGATAGCAATATGCAAGAAGCCTTCAAGACTGGTTATGATATTCACGCCCACACCGCGATGAGAATTTTCCACTTAGAATCACCAGATGAAGTAACACCATTAATGCGGCGACATGCCAAGGCTGTAAACTTTGGGATCGTTTATGGAATCTCAGATTATGGTTTATCTAAGAATTTAGGTATTTCTAGAAAACGGGCCAAAGAATTCATTGACAGTTACTTCGAACAATATCCACAAATTCGTGAGTATATGGATAAAGCCGTTAAAGAAGCGCGTGAAAAGGGTTATGCCGAAACTATCATGCACAGAAGAAGATACTTACCTGATATCCATTCAAAAAACTTCAATGTTAGAAGTTTTGCTGAAAGAACTGCGATTAATTCACCAATTCAAGGTTCAGCCGCTGATATCATTAAAATTGCGATGATTAACATGCAGAAGAAATTGGAAGAATTACATTTAAAGACTAAGATGGTCCTTCAAGTTCACGATGAATTGATCTTTGATGTACCAAAGGATGAATTGGAAACAATGAAAAAGATTGTACCTGAAGTAATGCAATCAGCTGTTAGTTTGGATGTACCTTTGATTGCGGATTCAGGTTGGGGTCATAATTGGTATGATGCGAAGTAGGTGATTTTATGCCAGAAATGCCAGAAGTTGAAACTGTTAAACGTACTTTGACGCCTTTAATTAAGGGAAAAACTATCAAAAAAGTTACTTTATGGTATCCAAATATTGTTGCTACAGATCACGATGAATTTGTCAAAGAATTGCCTGGCAAAAAAGTAGTTGGTATTGATCGTTATGCAAAGTATTTACTAATTCGTTTGAGTGATAATTTGACAATTGTTTCTCATTTAAGAATGGAAGGAAAATACCATTTGGTAACGCCAGAAACACCAAAAGACAAACATGATCACGTTCAATTTGAATTTACTGACGCTACAGCTCTTCGCTATAACGATGTAAGAAAGTTTGGCCGGATGCAGCTCATTATCACTGGCACTGAGCGGCAAACAACAGGGATTGGTAAGCTAGGATATGAACCTAATTCTTCGGAATTTACTGACGAATATTTTATTAATGCACTAAAAAAGCGAAGCAAAAATATTAAAAATACCTTGCTTGATCAGACTGTTGTCGCAGGTCTTGGGAATATTTATGTCGATGAGGTTTTATGGAAAAGTGGAATTAACCCATTAAGTAGTGCTAATAAAATTCCTACGGATAAAGTGAAAGAATTAAGAAACATTATTAACCAGGAAATTGCTTTAGCAATTGAAAAACATGGTACGACTGTTCACACTTATTTAGATGCCAACGGGGATGTCGGTGGTTTCCAAGAATTTCTACAAGTTTATGGTCACGCTGGAGATAATTGCCCAAAATGTGGCAATATTTTAGAAAAAACTAAAGTAAATGGTCGCGGCACAACATATTGTCCTCATTGTGAGGTGATTTATAAGTGAGTTTAGTTATTGGCTTAACCGGCGGCATCGCAACTGGTAAAAGCGCTGCAGATGCTTATTTTAAAAAGCAAAATATACCAGTGATTGACGCTGATGAGATCGCTCATAATATTTTGAATAAAGGAAAAAGTGCCTGGAAGCAGGTAATTGAAACATTTGGGATAGAATATTTAAATAAAGACCAATCAATTAATCGTAGAAAGCTTGGACAGCTTGTTTTTAGTAATCAAACTCGATTGGCTAAATTAAATTCGATCACTCATCCTCTGATTCATGAAGAAATACTCCAACAAATTAAAGACTTTAGTCAAAATAATGACATCATAATTGTTGATATTCCGCTGCTTTTTGAAACTAATTCTGAGAGTATCTGTGATCAAACAATTGTAATTACTATTCCAAGAGAATTGCAAATTGAGCGTTTGATGAAGAGAAATAATTTTACCAGACAAGAAGCGGTCAAAAGAATTAATAGTCAGATGCCATTAAAAGAAAAAGAAGCTAAAGCTACCTATGTTGTGTCCAATACTGGTACAATAAGTGAATTAGAAAAAAATCTAGAAAAATTGTTATTAAAAATCAAACAAGAGGTATAGCTATGGAATGTCCTAATTGTCATGAGAACGCTTCACGAGTTATTGATTCACGTCCAAGTGATGAAAACCGCGCCATTAGACGTAGAAGAGAATGTGAAAATTGCGGCTTTCGTTTTACAACTTTTGAACGTGTAGAAACCGCGCCTTTGCTTGTTGTCAAAAACGATGGAACTCGTGAACCATTTAATCGTAAGAAAATCTTGCATGGTGTAATGGCTGCTGGTCAAAAGCGTCCAATTACAAGTGAACAATTTGAACGTTTAGTTGATGATGTCGAAAACAAAATTCGTAAACAAGGTATTAGCGAAGTTTCATCTAAGAAGATTGGGCAATTCGTTATGGATGATTTGGCAGATATCGACGATGTAGCCTACATTCGCTTTGCTTCCATCTATCGTGAATTTAAAGATATGTCTAGTTTTATGAAGACGATGGAAGACATGATGGCTAAAAGAGAGAAAGGGAATAATTAATGTTTAAAACTGCTGATCCTAAGCAGCCATATTTTGTCGTTAACAAACTTGAGCTTTTTCCTCAAGACGAAGAAGTACTGACTAAATTGTATCAACCAATTGTTGGCGGAATGGGAACGGCTTTATATCACACATTAATTCAGAATTTCAATCCCAATGCCACAATGATGGATGCCAAAGGTATTTATTTTTTGCAAGAACAATTAGAGATCAGTTTAGAGAACTTATTTGATTACTTGCATAAGCTTGAAGCAGTTGGTTTAGTTAAGACTTACTTGATCAGTAATGAAGTTATGGAATCGATTGCTTTTAAATTGCATAAAGTTCCATCTTCATCAGAATTTTATGCAACTCCGCTACTCAGTAGCTTATTGCGTGAAAAAATTGGTGACGTTAACTATGCTGAAATAAGTCGTTACTTTTCAAAGAAAAACCGTTATAGTCAAAAGCCACTTAAAGATGCACAAGACATTTCAGCGTCATTTCTGGAAGTGTTCAGTTTGCCAGAGGATGAGGCAATTAATCCGTCAGAACCGGTTAGACAAGCACAAGCTGATAATAGTGTAAAACCAGTTGAAACTGCTAAAGTTAACGATGATCATTCAATTGACTGGGATACTATTAAACAACAATTTGAGATGTACCAAATCAATCCAGGTGAAGTAGATAAGAACATGAGTCAAATTCAATCATTGATGAAGACTTTTGGCTTGTCTGAAATGGATTTTGTTAACGAAGTTTTGCCATTCTTATCAGGTAGAAATACACTTGATATGAATATGATTGCTAATCAAATCGCGGATAACTACAAGTCTATTACTACGCGTAAGCAACTGCAGCAAGAAGTTCAAGCTCATCCAGAAGATGCAAAGCTAGATTTAGAAGGTTTTGATGAAAAAGAGAAGAACCTGCTTCGTTTAGCACATACTATGTATCCTGCTGAATTCTTGTATCGGATGAAATCAAGAAAAGGTAGCGGGGGAATGGTGCAACCTGGTGAAAAACGTTTAATTTCTACATTAAATGGACGATATGGTTTGCCAACAGATATGATTAATGTGTTGATCTATGTCTGCTTGTTAGACCATGCCGGAGTGCCATCTAGTTATGCTTATCAGGTAGTTGATGACTGGCTACAAAAAGGTATTAAGACTGGGTCTCAAGCCTTGCGTTATACTAAGAAGCGTTTTGAAGAACAGCAACATAAAAAGACACGTTACAAAGTTAGAAATACGCAAAATAAGCGGGTTGAACAGGGGACCGATTGGGGCAAGAAAAAGGCAGAAATCGATCCTAATATTGACTTAGATAAATTAAGAGAATCTCTCAAAAAATATGAAGATTAAAATGAAGTAGGTGAGAAATAATGGAGCCAATTGGTAAAGTTATCAAAAAGATAGTTGAAGAACGTAATTTGGGCAATCAAGAACAGATTCAAAATGAGGTGTTAAGAGAACCACAAATTCAACTTTTTTTGCGTAAACACCAAGACCAGCTTAATTCTGCCATCGTAAAAAATAGCATGACTAATTTGTATGAATACTATAGTCAATTGCACAAACCTAACCAAGTGCTTAAAGGCTATCGACCAGAATTATTCATGAATGGTAAAGTGATTGACGTCCGTTATACACCAACTGAGCAAAAAATCGAAAATGACCATGAACGTGCTGTTAAGAAAAATTTGAAACTAATTGATTTGCCTAAACGCCTACATGATGTGAAATTTAGTGAACTAGATGTTGATGAAAATCGTGCGGTTGCTTTAAATGAGATGAATAGTTTTCTGAAGAAATACAAACAGGATCCTCATCAACGTGGACTATATTTAACAGGTAATTTTGGGGTCGGTAAGACTTACATGCTAGCCGGTTTAGCCAATCAAATTACATCGATGAATAGACAAGTGATTTTTTTACATGTGCCAACGTTCATCGCTAGCTTGTCCAGTCACTTCAATGACAATACCTTGCAAGACGAAATTCGAAAAATTTCTGATTGTGATGTCTTAATTCTAGATGATATTGGTGCCGAAAGCCTCAGCCAGTGGTCAAGAGATGACGTTTTAGGTGTGATTTTACAAGCTAGAATGGACAATGTTTTGCCAACATTTTTCTCAACAAACTTCGATTTTGAAAAGTTAGAGGCACATTTTGCAGAAACTAGAAATGCGATTGATCCTGTTAAGGCGGCAAGACTTATGCAAAGAGTGAAGTTCTTGGCTAAAGAAGTTGTCGTTTCAGGAGAAGATCGAAGAAAATTTTAAAAAAGGCTTGATTCGCATTTTGGAGCGCGTATAATATCAATTAATGAAAGAGACATGACAAGCTACGCTTCAGAGAGAATGACCTAGTTCTGGAAGTCATTCATTAGTGGCTTGCCCCACCTCTTTTAACCCCAAAATAAATATTTGGCTGGACTCCTTTATCAGTCCATAAGAGAGACTAGATTACGCTAGTCTGAATTTTGGGTGGAACCACGCTAATTAACGTCCCAGTGCAATGTCGCACTGGGACTTTTTTTATTATATTTTTACTGGAGGAACTTATGAGTTTTTCAATTACTTTGCCAGATGGCTCAAAGAAAGAATATGAAGAAGCATTATCAATCAGTGATTTAGCACATAATATTGCTACTTCACTTGGAAAAGCTGCTGTTGCAGGTAAGGTTAATGGTAAAATTAAGCCATTAGATTTTCAATTAGATAAAGATAGTGAAGTTGCTATTATTACTGATAAAGATGAAGAAGGTTTAGATGTTTTACGTGCAACTGCTGCATTTGTTTTTGAAGCAGTTGCTAAGAACAAGTATCCAGAACTTCGCTTCGGTGATCACGTTGCTGACGAAGGCGGCTTCTATGTTGACACTGATAAGAGTGATCAAATTAAAGTTAGCGAATTGCCAGAATTTGAAAAGGCAATGCAAAAGATGATCAAGAATGGTCAAGCAATTGAACGTGTTGAAGTTGCTAAGTCTGAATTAGAAGATCGTTTTAAGGATGATCCATACAAGTTGGAACTTCTTAAGAAGATCGATGGCGAAAAAGTTGATGCTTATAAGTTGGGCGATTTCGTTGATTTTGGCTTTGATGCATTACTTCCAAACACTGGTAAGATTAAGAACTACAAGCTTTTGTCAGTTGCTGGTGCTTACTGGCTTGGTAAGTCTTCAAACCCAATGCTTCAAAGAATTTTTGGTACAGCATTCTTCAAGAAGGCTGCTTTAGATGAAGATTTGAAGCGTCGTCAAGAAATTAAGGAACGTGACCACCGTACTATTGGTCGTGATCTTGACTTGTTCTTTGTTGATCCTAAAGTTGGTGCAGGTCTTCCATACTGGATGCCAAAGGGTGCTACTATTCGCCGTGTTGTTGAACGCTACATCGTTGATAAAGAAGTGGCTGATGGTTACAAGCATGTTTACACTCCAGTATTGATGAATGTTGATGCTTACAAGACTTCAGGCCACTGGGCACACTACCGTGATGACATGTTCCCACCAATGGACATGGGTGATGGTGAAATGCTTGAACTTCGTCCAATGAATTGTCCTTCACATATTCAAATTTACAAGCACCACATTCGCTCATACCGTGACTTACCACTTCGTATTGCAGAACTTGGTATGATGCACAGATACGAAAAGTCAGGTGCTTTGTCAGGTCTTCAACGTGTTCGTGAAATGACATTAAATGACGGTCATACATTCGTATCATTAGACCAAATCAGAGAAGAATTTGCTAAAGTTTTGAAGTTGATCATGGATGTTTACCACGATTTCGGTATTACTGATTACTACTTCAGATTATCTTACCGTGACCCAAAGAACACTGATAAATACTACGCAAATGACGAAATGTGGGAAACATCTCAATCAATGCTTAAGGCTGCTATGGATGACCTTGGTCTTGACTATGTTGAAGCAGAAGGTGAAGCTGCATTCTACGGTCCTAAGCTTGATATCCAAACTAAGACTGCTTTGGGTAATGATGAAACTATGTCAACTATCCAACTTGACTTCATGCTTCCAGAAAGATTTGGCTTGAAGTATGTTGGTCAAGATGGTGAAGAACACCAACCAGTTATGATTCACCGTGGTATTGTTGGTACTATGGAAAGATTCATCGCTTACTTAATCGAAATTTACAAGGGTGCCTTCCCAACTTGGCTTGCACCAGTTCAAGCTGAAATTATTCCAGTTAACAACGAAGCTCACGGTGAATACGCTGAAAAGGTTCGTGCAGAATTAGCTAAGCGCGGCTTTAGAGTTGAAGTTGACGACAGAAATGAAAAATTGGGATACAAGATTCGTGAATCACAAACTCAAAAGGTTCCATACACTTTGGTATTGGGTGATGAAGAAATGAAGTCTAACTCAGTAAATGTACGTCGTTACGGTACTGAAGAAGAGATTTCTAAGAGTCTTGAAGATTTCATTAACGAAATTGAAGCTGATGTTAAGTCATACTCAAGAGAAAACTAATTAAATATTTAACAATAAAGCTACTAGATCAGGTTAATTGCCTAAAATCTAGCAGCTTTTTTTGGTGGAAAAATTATTGAAAAATAGGTAAAATAGATTATGCTTATTTTGCCCAAATTTGTTCAAAAGAATTGTAAGATCGTATTGACGTGTATGGTGCAAACGAGTATACTACTACTAGTTGAGAACAAGAAGAAGCTCCCGCTTCTCGCCTAAGTTAAATTAACCTCTAGGCTGATCGATATTTTCTGTTGATTAAAGGCGGGCGTTACTTATCCCGCCTTTTTCTTGTCCTCAAATTAACACGGAGGTGAAGAGTCATACCAAGAGATTTGATATTAAACGAAAGAATTCGCGCTCGCGAAGTTCGTTTGATCGATGCAGATGGTGAACAAGTTGGCGTTATGAGTAAGAATGATGCTTTACGTCGTGCAAGCGATGAAGGCCTTGATTTAGTTCTTATTTCACCAAACGCTAAACCACCAGTAGCTCGAGTAATGGATTACGGTAAGTACCGCTTCGAACAACAGAAGAAGCTTAAGGAATCCCGTAAGAAGTCTAAGACAATTAGTGTCAAAGAAATTCGTTTAAGCCCAACTATTGAAGGTAACGATTTTGAGACTAAGTTGAAGCATGTTCGCAAGTTCCTCACTAAGGAAAATGCCAAGGTTCGTGTTTCAATTCGTTTTAGAGGTCGAGCAATCACTCACAAGGAATTAGGACAACAAGTACTTGAGAAGATGGCCGAAGCTACATCAGATATTGCTAATGTAACTAGCAAGCCTAAGATGGAAGGCCGCTCAATGTTCTTGATGCTTGCTCCTAAGAGTGATAAGGACAAAAATAAAAAGTAGTTAATTGGAGGAATTTTACAATGCCAAAAATGAAAACACACCGCGCTTCTGCTAAGCGTTTTAAGAGAACTGCAAATGGTGGTTTAAAGCGTCACCACGCATTTACTGGTCACCGTTTCCACGGTAAGACTAAGAAGCAACGTCGTCACTTGAGAAAAGCTGCTATGGTTTCACGCAGCGACATGAAGCGTATCAAGCAAATGCTTGCTCAAATGCGTTAATTGATAAATAGAACGATAGTAGGAGGAATTTCTGATGCCAAGAGTTAAAGGTGGAACTGTAACACGTAAACGTCGTAAAAAGGTTTTAAAGCTTGCCAAGGGTTACCGTGGCGCAAAGCATATGCAATTTAAGGCAGCAAGCACTCAATTGTTTGTTTCCTACAAGTACGCATTCCGTGACCGTAGAAGACGCAAGAGCGACTTCAGAAAGTTATGGATCGTTCGTATTAACGCAGCTGCAAGACAAAACGATATGTCTTACTCTAAGTTAATGCACGGTCTTAAGGTTGCTGGCGTTGACATGAACCGTAAGATGTTAGCTGACATTGCTTACAACGATTCAGAAACTTTTGCAAAGCTTGTTGAAACTGCAAAGAAAGCTTTGAACTAATAAATAGAAAAAGCGCGTGATAGACGCGTTTTTTTTATGCCAAAAATTATCAAAAAGTAGTCCATTTCTGATAAGATAGGAATAGTACATTCATGAAGGGAAAATCGGAAAATGTTATTTCGACCTAAATATACTATTGATACAATTTATCACTTTGATACTGATAAACTGCATAAGATGGGCATTAAAGCTGTCTTCTCAGATCTAGATAATACTTTGCTTGCTTGGAATAAGTTTGAAACAGCAGAAGAGATGAATAAATTAAATCAGCGGTTAAAGAAGGCTGGTATTAAATTAGTTGTTATTTCCAATAACAACGCCGAAAGAGTGGGTAAAGTACTTAACCCATATGGCATCGCTTTTGTTGCTAAGTCAAGAAAGCCACTTCCTTTTGCAATTACTAAAGAACGCAAGCGACTAGGTCTTCAAAAAGATCAAGTTATGATGGTAGGCGATCAGTTAATCACTGATATGCAAGCTGGAAACTTAGCTGGTGTTCAAACTGTTCTTGTTAAACCATTAGTTGAAACTGACAAATGGAATACAAGAATTAATCGCTTTTTTGAAAAAATTATCTTTTTCTTTTTATCCTTATCGCATCGTGTAACTTTCAAGGAGAATTTAAAAAATGGATGATGAAATTATTTGTATTGGGTGCGGGGCTAAGCTTCAATCAGACGATCCTAAGCAAGCTGGCTACTTACCGGCCAGTGCTTTGAAGAAAGCGCAAGAAACAGAAGATACTGACGTATATTGCCAAAGATGCTTTAGACTTCGTCATTATAATGAAATTATGCCAGTTGATTTAAATAATGATGACTTCTTGGCTTTACTTAATTCCTTAGCTGAAAAAAAGGCTCTAGTTGTTAATGTAGTAGATTTATTTGACTTTTCAAATTCACTGCTTAGTTCATTAAAGAGATTTGTTGGGGACAATGATTTTATTTTGGTAGGAAATAAGTTTGATCTTTTCCCATTAAATACTTGCCAAAGCAAGATTAAAGATTGGATGAGACAAGAAGCTAACCGCATGGGACTTCATCCTAAAGAAATCTTTTTAATTAGTGCAGCCCGTCAAAAGTATTTGGATGACTTAATTGAGTATTTAAATAAGGCTTCACAAAAAGAAGATATTTACTTTGTTGGGATGACTAATGTAGGTAAGTCTACATTAATTAACGCTATCATAGATAAAATGGGGGATATTAAGGATTTAATTACCACCTCACGTTTTCCAGGTACTACTTTGGATCGAATTGAAATTCCACTTGAAAATGGTCATTATTTAGCTGATACACCCGGCATCATGAGTCAAAATCAATTGGCTACTAGACTTAATCCTAAAGATTTAGAGAGTGCATCCCCTAAAAAGCCATTAAAGCCTGCTACTTTCCAAATTAAGCCAGGAAACACGATTTTCTTAGGTGGACTTGGCCGAATTGACTTTATTAAGGGTGATCCAGCCGGTTTTACTGTCTATGCAGCCCGCGCCGTAACGCTCCACCGCACCAAGACAAGCAATGCCGATGATTTTTATCAAAAGCATGTTGCGGAAATGTTAACCCCGCCTACTGGCAGTGATTACTTACCACCACTAAAAGGACAAGAATATCATACTGACTTTAAGAGTGATTTACTCTTTGGTGGGATCGGATTTGTGACTGTTCCAGCAAATTGCGTTGTGAAAACATATACACCTGATAAAATAGGTTTAGGAATCCGTCGAGCTTTAATTTAGAGGTTTTAATATGAGTAATTCTAGATGCATTGAGAAAAAGCCGATTACCAAAACAGAATTACAAATAAATTCTAATCGTCCTGGTCGGCAAATTGGTATTATGGGTGGAACTTTCAATCCAGTTCATATCGCTCATTTGGTAGCTGCAGAACAAGCAATGACAAAACTTCGTTTAGATGAAGTATGGTTTATTCCTGATAATATTCCTAATTTAAAAAAGGCCCCCGTCAATGTAACGCCTAAAGATCGTGCAACCATGCTTGATTTAGCAACGAGAGACAATCCTAAGTTCCGCGTAAAATTACTCGAACTTTTCCGCGGTGGGATCTCATATACAATTGATACAATGCGCTATTTAACAGAAAAAGCTCCACAAAATAATTATTATTTAATTATGGGGAGCGATCAGGTAAATAGTTTTCATCGCTGGAAAGATGCAGATGAACTTGCTAAATTAGTAACTTTGGTCGGAATTCGTCGCCCCGGGTATCCACAAGATCCAAAATATCCAATGATTTGGGTTGATGCACCAGATATTCGCTTGTCATCAACTGCGATACGTCAAGCTGTTGCAACTGGCACTTCAATTAGATATTTGGTTCCTGATAAAGTAAGAGAATATATTGAGGAAAAGGGGCTTTACCTTGACTAAATTGGTTTTTAAAGAAACTTTTTCGCCATTATCAAGTGACGAAATTATTGCCAAAGAAAAGGCTAATATGGATGACAACCGTTTTGAGCACTGCGTTAGAGTGAGTGAAACTGCTAGAAAATTAGCTAAGCTTAATAATTATGATGAAGATAAGGCAGCTTTAGCTGGTTTTGTCCATGATTATGCAAAGCAAGTACCAGTTGAAGAATATCGCCAAGTCATTAAGGATGAAGGCTTTGATCCAGATTTACTCAATTGGAATCGTGCAATTTGGCACGGAATTGTCGGAACTTACTTTATCAAGCGTGATTTAAAAATTACTGATCCAGAGATTTTGCAGGCTGTATGGCGTCATACTACTGCTGATGTAGAAATGACTACTTTAGATAAAATAGTTTTTATGGCTGATTATATCGAACCTGGAAGATCATTTGATGGAGTAGAAGAGGCACGCAAGATTACCTTTAAGAATTTGGATGAAGGCGTAGGTTATCAATTGGCGCATACACTTGAATTCTTAATCGAAAATAGAAATAAAGTTTATCCACGAACATTGCAAGCATACAATGTCTGGAGTATTAAAAAATAAAGGAGAACAATTTGAAAAATACAGAAATTTTAGATTTTGCTTTAAAGGCAATTAGTGATCGTCATGGTGAAGATACTGAAGCATATGACATGCGTGGTATCAGTATTTTATCAGACTTTTTTGTAGTTACCAGTGCAGGTTCAAATCGTCAACTTCATGCAATTGCAAATTCAATTGTTGAAGAAGCTCATGAACACAATTACACTGACTACCGTATTGAAGGTACCAGAGACTCAAATTGGCTTTTGATTGACTTAGGTGATGTTGTTGTTAACATCTTTACTAAGGATGCTCGTGAATTCTATAACCTTGAGAAGTTATGGATAGATGGTAAACAACTTGAGGTAAAAGAAGACTAATGAGCGTAGTTGGGATTATTTCTGAATACAATCCTTTCCATAGTGGACATGAATTTTTGATGAATCAAGCCCGACTGGTTGCAGGAGATGATCCGATCATTGTTATCATGTCCGGTAATTATGTTCAACGCGGCGAAATGGCAATTATGGATAAATGGTCTAGGGCTAAGGCTGCTTTAGCTTCGGGAGCTGATTTAGTTTTTGAGATGCCCTTTTCCACTGCTGTTGAAGCAGCTGATCTTTTTGCGTTAGGTTCAATTGAAATTCTTAATAAGTTAGGCGTAGAAACGCTGGTATTTGGAGTAGAAGATGCCAATTTAAACTTTGCTTATTTGGGCGGTCGAATTGCTGAAATTCCTCAATCTTCAATGGACTTTCGTGATTATAGCCAGACTTATTCGACGCAATATAATCAGATGGTTGCTCGTGAAGTTGGATATGAAGTTAATGCACCAAATGCAATTTTAGGACTAGCATATGCTGTTGCTAATCATAATTTAGGTGCACCAATGACACTTCATCCGATTAATCGAATCGGTGTTGGACATGATGATATTTTAAAAACAACTAGTGCCGTTCAAAGTGCAAGTGCGATCAGAAATTTATTGCTCCATGGTGAAGATACTAGTCAATTAAAGGAATGGCTACCTAAAGAAGAAGCTGAAGCCTTAAGTAAGCAAAAAATTTATCCCAATTGGAATATACTGTTTCCATTTTTGAAATATCGTATTGAATCATCTTCAGTTGAAGAATTGCAGAAAATTTATCAAATGAGTGAGGGACTTGAATACAAAATGAAGGCAGAAATTCACTTGGCACGTGATTTTACTGAGTTTTTACGCCGAATTAAATCTAAGCGGTATACTTATTCACGTTTACGCCGCCTTTGTCTATATACTTTACTTAACGTCAGCCAAGATGATATTATTCAGAGTTTTAATCATGAAGCTGTAATGCTTTTAGGCTTTAGTAAGTTAGGTCGTCAATACTTAAAGGAACACCGCAAAGATTTTGACATTGAGATTGTTTCTAAGGTTGATAAGAAGAATTCTCGCGACGGCTCAATAGCCTTACAAGTGCGAGTAGATCGTTTATTTGAGCAAATTATGCACGTTGATCAAAATTTTGGTCGACGTCCAATCGAGGGATAAAATAAAATGTTAACTCTAAGTTTTTCAAGAATTAAAAATTCAAGCGCTCCAATTACACATGTTGAACGCGAAGTTGAAATTCGCCCTGAGTTTTTGGAAAGAGCAAAAAAATTATTATATAAAGCAGAAAATATTCAAGTAACTGGTGACTTGTTCTACGATGAACCATATGTTACAGGAAACTTCCATGTCGAAGCAGACTTAGTTGTGCCTTCAAGTAGAAGTTTGAAGCCAGTATCTTATCATGAAAAATTTTCTTTTACAGAAAATTACACTCAGGATAAGCCGACTAAGGAAGAAATTGAAGAAAATCCAGATCCAATTGTTTTGATCAACCATGATCAAATTGATCTTCAAACAGCAGTTGAAGATAATATCTTGCTTAACATACCTTCAACCATTCTTACTCCGGAAGAAGAGGATGATGATGTTTATCCAGAAGGAAATGATTGGGAAGTTGTTTCAGAGCATGACTTTGAAGAAGGTAAGAAGAATCAAATCAATCCAGCCTTTGCTAAATTAAAGGTTTTGTTTGAAGATAATAATGACGATCAGGGTAAATAGACTGAATATAGATAAGCAAGTAATACTTTCCTAAGATTACTTGCTTTTTTCCTTGTTTTTGATACTTTTTTAAAGTATCCTTTAAATATGAAACATTTATTAATTCTTAGTCTTAACTAAGAGATATTTTATGGACGGGAACTGAATAGATAATGGCAAAAATTCTGATTATTGAAGATGAAAAGAACTTAGCTCGTTTTGTACAACTTGAATTACAACACGAGAATTATGAGACTGTAGTAGAAAATAATGGTCGTAAAGGTTTAGATCAAGCCCTTAACGAAAACTTTGATGCAATTTTACTCGATTTGATGCTTCCAGATTTGAATGGTTTGGAAATTGCACGTCGAGTACGTCAAGTTAAAACCACCCCAATCATTATGATGACTGCTAGAGATTCTGTGATAGACCGAGTTTCTGGTTTAGATCACGGTGCAGATGACTATATTGTTAAGCCTTTTGCAATTGAAGAATTGCTGGCTAGATTACGTGCAGTTTTACGTAGAGTAAAAATTGAAAAGGATGCACAAAATGTCACTGTTTCTAAGCAACAAATTGTGAAGTTTAAAGACTTAACAATTGAAACTGCTAACAGAATCGTTCATCGCGGAGACGGTAAGGCAATTGATCTTACTAAACGTGAATACAATTTGCTCATGACTTTGATTAACAACAAGAATAATGTTGTAAGTCGTGACCAACTTTTGAGTAAAATTTGGGGACCTGAATCAAACATCGAAACTAATGTTGTTGAAGTATATGTACGTTACTTGCGTAATAAGATTGACGTGCCAGGTCAACCATCATACATCAAGACAGTCCGTGGTACTGGATACATGGTAAGAGATGAAGATGATGGCGAATAAAGAAAAAGTGAAGAAAAATAAGAAGGAGACCAAGCACTCATCCCTAATAATTAAGTGGGTAAGTATCGTTTCATTGACGATTACGGTCTCCTTTATTATTTTTTCAGTAATTATATATTCGACTGTTAGTCAGCAGACTTTGATCCAGCAAGAGCAAACTTCAAATCGTGTTGTTCAAACATTGCAGACACAATTACAATCGATTTCTGAAGAGTTACAAATTTCTAATGTTGTACCGGCTCTGTCACCGTCAACTAGAAGAATTTTGAATGGTGGTCCTAATATTTCTGGCTCAGCTGACTCAAGAGAAAGCAATAATGCTTTTAATGATGCCTTGGTTTCTTCGATTTCTAATCCTGACATCAGTGTTGGAGTTTATAACTTACATAGAGAAGTTGTCTTTGCTAACGGATCAACCACACCAAAGCTAGAATCATTTAGCGGTGATATTAAATATAAAAAAGTTAATACTAAAGGTAACGGTTCAAGCCTGATTACATACAGCAGAATTAGATCTACTAAGAACAATAAGCTGATTGGCTATGTGGTTGTTGCCAATAAAATGACTAATTACAACAGATTAATGCATAATCTACTCAGATGGATGCTACTTATTTCTGTTTTTTCAATTCTTCTCTTTACACTAATATCATATTTTGTTGTTAAAGATGTTGTTAATCCGATTAAAAATATTTCAGCAGTTGCTAAAAAAGTTAATGAAGATCCAAATAGCAATGTTAGAATTGAAAATCTTAATCGTGATGATGAATTACAAGAATTGAGTACGTCATTAAACCTAATGCTTGATCGAATGCAGCGCTATATTGATCAACAAAAAGAATTCGTAAGCGATGTTTCTCATGAATTGAGAACGCCAGTAGCGGTAATTGAAGGACATTTGGGAATGCTTAAGCGTTGGGGTAAAGATGATCCAGAAATTCTGGATGAATCAATTGATGCCTCACTTCAAGAAGCTGATCGAATGAAGCACTTGATTCAAGAAATGCTAGACTTGACTCGTGCAGAACAAATTGATGTTCAATATCCTAATGCTGTAACCAACGTAAATGAGGTTCTGAGACGCGTTGCAGGTGATATGGCAATGGTACATAACGACTTCAATATTCAGCTTGATATGGATGATTTACCAGCTGATACGAAGATTCAGATGTATTCCAGTCACTTGGAGCAGGTTTTGATTATTTTGATTGATAATGGGATCAAGTATTCAACTGATCTCAAACAAATTAATATCTCAGCAGGTGTTAGTGAGCAAATAGTTTCAATCATGGTTCAAGATTTTGGAGAAGGGATTTCAGAAGAAGATAAGACGAAAATCTTCAATCGCTTCTATCGTGTCGATAAGGCACGAACTCGTGAAAAAGGTGGTAATGGGTTAGGTTTATCAATTGCTCAGAAGCTAGTTTCTTCATATCATGGTGAAATTAGTGTTGACTCAGTTCAAGGTCAAGGTAGTCAATTTAAAATTTCTTTCCCAGTTTTATCAAAAGCTAAGGCTGAAGAATTGGAAAAACTTGATAACGAAAGAAAAAAGAAAGACTTGCCATCTGGAATTTTAAGTTAAAGCAACAAAAAAAAGCTTTCCTCGATTTGGGAAAGCTTTTTGTATGGATAAATTATTTACGTTTTTGTTGCTTACCTTGATTACGCTTGCGTAGATCTTGGTGCAATTCTTGTGTTTTGCTGTCGGCTTTATTAGTGGTTTTAGTGCTAAATAAATCATCAATATCAGCTTGAGTGACTACTATTTGAGTTGGGTTATTTTCCAATTCTTTAGCAACACGCTTCTTTTCGTTAGGGGTAATGATGAAAGTTACAATTAATTGTTGAATAATCATAACAAAGTTACCTGCAGCCCAGTATAAAGCTAAAGCTCCTGAGAATGATAAACTGAAGAATAAAGTCATGATTGGGTTCATGAACATCATTGATTGCATGGTTTTCTTTTGTTCTTCAGGAATTCCGATCAATGAGAGATAACCTTGAATCACAGCGAAAACAGTGGCTACAATTGCTAAGACAACTGACTTATCATTCAAAGAAATACCAAAGAAAGTTGCATGTCTCATTACAGATGAATAAGCTACGGCCTGATAAATACCAATCATAATTGGCATTTGAATCAATAATGGTAAACAACCAACACCGCCGATCATTGAAACATTATTCTTAGAATATAGTTCACGCTGCCAAGTTGACAGTTGCATTTGTTGCTCTGGCGTAATTGGCTTACGACGCATAGCTTCTTGAATTAACTTCATTTGTGGTTGAAGCCGTCTCATCTTTTCTTGTTGAGTGACACTCTTTTTTTGTTGAGAAAGCATCAGTGGTAGCAAGATGGTTCTTACAACTAAAGTAATAATTACGATTGACCAACCAATTCCATCAGCTCCGCCAATAGCATTACCAGTTGAGAGCATGATTCTTTGAATTGGTAAACTGATATATTGGAAGATCCAACCATAAATTCCGCCATGAGGAGGAGTGCTAGTATTGATATTACCACCAGAACAGCCTGTTAATACAAGACTAACTAGTAAAACTAGAGTAAGAACTCCAGCATATTTTCGATATTTTTTCATTAAATCACCTGTTTATTTTCTAGTTGACTTTAATATAATACATGAAAACCATGCATCTTTTCCACCCCTGATAGCTTTGTAATATTAATATCTGCAATTTTTGCAAAAGGTGAGATAAAATCAGGTAATTTTTTGACAAATTTATCAAGTGTATCACGATCAGCTTGAAGGATAATTGTGACGGTTGAATCTGAATTATTTCTCACAGTGCCATTAATGCCCAAATTTTGAGCGCAATTTTGAACACTCCAGCGAAAACCGACTCCTTGAACAATTCCTGAAGCAATTAATTTCCAAGTTTGCATTTTAATCCTCTTTTCTTTAAACTATTTAGCTTTGATTCTAACATGTTCATTTTATACAATAAGAAAGAAGATAGAAAGGAATCACTATGCAGCAAATTAGTTCAGTTAACAATAAATTGGTTAAAAATTTAGCCAAACTAAACAAAAAGAAATATCGCGAAGATACTGGCTTATACATTATTGAGGGTTTCCACTTAATCGAAGAAGCATTAAAAGCCCACAAAAAATTTAAATACCTTCTGGGAAGCGATGAAGCTCTTTCTAAGGCCGAAGCAGAGTACGGTATTGACTTATCTGCTAAGAATGTTATTTTGATTAATACGTCAATTTCACGTCATTTAAGTGCTACAACGAATTCACAAGACATTTTTATGATTTTGAAAATTGCTCAACCAAAAGAATTCAACTTCAATTATGGTAAGTGGGTTTTACTCGATAATTTGGCGGATCCTGGCAATGTTGGAACGATTATTAGAACAGCGGATGCTGCCGGCTTCACTGGCGTAGTCCTTTCACCAGAAAGTGTCGATTTATATAATCCTAAAGCTCAAAGAGCAATGCAAGGTAGTCAATTCCACCTTGATTTGATTATCAAAAACCTAGGCGATACAATTACTGATCTAAAAGCAAATGGTATTCTCGTTTATGCAAGTATGCTAGATAAGACTGCCAAACAATTGCAAGATTTTGAAAAAGAACCACAACTTGGGTTAGTTATTGGGAATGAAGCTCACGGAGTAAGTGATTTTGTTGCTAATTTAAGCGATGAAAAATTGTACATTCCAATTAAAGGACAAGCCGAGTCATTGAATGCCGCAGTTGCAGCCGGAATTATGATCTATCATTTTGCTTAAATGCTTTTGCTTGTATTAAGTAAGTGAATTATCTATAATATGATTATTCAGAGCTTTTAAGTTAATATGATAATATTTGATCAGGAGGGAAAATTATGGCTCAAGGAGTAAAAGAAAAGAGCATTGGTGACTGTAAACCTGAAGATTACGAATTATGTGGACATTTTATTAATGCTTTTAAAATTATTGGGAAAAAGTGGAATGGCTTAATCATCAGTTCACTTTGCGATACTCAAGATATGCGTTTTAAAGATTTGGCTCGCTGCATTGAAGCATGCTCAGATCGTGTATTGGTAGAACGTCTTAAAGAATTAGAAGAAGACGGTATTGTCGATAGAAAAGTTGGTAAAGAAACAGGTATTATTTCATATAGCTTGACGCCAAAGGGTAAGGCTTTAAAGCCGGTATTTGATTCAGTTCACGACTGGGCAGATAAATGGGCATAAGTACTTGCAAGAAGATTAAAAATGAATTATCCTATTAGTTAATTACTAAGAACAAGACTAGTAACAAAGAAAGCTAAAAAAGAGAGGCCTTTTTACCAGCTGAAAGAAAGGCTTTAGTGGAATTTGTGAATTTCATCTTGGAAGTTGGATCTAATCAATTCCGGTATTTCACCGTTATCGAAAACAAGAGTGTGAGTCTTTTTGGACTCAAACTAGGGTGGTACCGCGAAGCTTCGTCCCTTTTGGGGACGGAGCTTTTTTGTTTGAAAGGAAAAAGTAATGGACTTATTTGAAAAGTTAAAGGAACTTCGCCAAAAAGGTCTTGATGAAATTAAAAAGGCCACTGATGAAGAACACCTTAATGAAGTTCGAGTAGAATTAATCGGACGTAAAGGTGAATTAACTAAGATTTTACACTCAATGGGTGATATCGCACCTGAAGATAGACGTGAAGTTGGTCAAAAAGTTAACGAACTTCGTGATTTATTCAATAAGCAACTAGGCGAATCAAAAGATAAGATTGTTGCAGCCTTAATTGCACAAAAGATGGAAGAAGAGCGCGTTGATGTAACTCTTCCAGGTAGAAGACAAAAGCTAGGCTCAAAGCATCCAATTAACATTATTTTGGATGATTTGGAAGCATATTTTATCGGAATGGGTTATCAAGTAGTTCAAGGTCCAGAAATTGAAACTGATCATTATGTCTTTGAAATGATGAACTTACCAAAGGATCACCCAGCTCGTGATATGCAAGCAACTTTCTATATTGATGATGAAAACTTGCTCAGATCACAAACATCAGGTGATCAAGCACGGGTTCTTGAAAAACACGACTTTTCAAAAGGTCCATTAAAGATGGTGGGGCCTGGTAAAGTTTACCGTCGCGATGATGATGATGCTACTCACTCACACCAATTCATGCAAATGGAAGGTTTAGTAATCGATAAGCACGTTACTATGAGTGACTTGAAGGGAACTCTTGAAATGATTGCTAAGCATATCTTTGGTCAAGATCGTGAAACCCGTCTTCGTCCAAGTTACTTCCCATTCACTGAACCATCTGTTGAAATGGACGTTGCCTGCTTCAATTGTGGTGGTAAAGGTTGTGCAATCTGTAAATACACTGGTTGGATTGAAGTATTAGGCGCTGGTATGGTTCATCCAAACGTTTTAGAAAACGCTGGCGTTGATTCAACTGTTTATGGCGGCTTTGCTTTTGGTGTTGGTTTGGACCGTTTCGCTATTCTTAAATACGGTATCGATGATATTCGTGATTTCTACACAAATGATATTCGTTTCTTAGATCAATTCCGTAAGGAGGAAGATTAATGCTCGTTTCATATAATTGGTTACAAGACTTTATTGATTTAGATCAAGATCCTAAGGCTTTAGCTGAAAAGATCACAAGAACTGGTGTTGAAATTGCTGATGTTGATCATCCTGAAGAAGGTCTTAAAAAGATTGTTGTCGGTAAAGTTCTTGACTGTGAAGATGTTGAAGGAACCCACTTACATTTAACTCATGTTGATGTAGGCGAAGAAGAACCTTTACAAATTGTCTGTGGTGCGCCAAATGTTGCTGCAGGTCAATTAGTTATTGTGGCTCTTCACGGTGCTAGAATCGCTGGTAACGAAAAAATTAAAAAGGGTAAAATCCGTGGTATTGAAAGTTATGGCATGATCTGTGGCTTACAAGAAATTGGTTTTGCAGATAGTGTTGTTCCAGAAGAATTCGCTGACGGTATTTACGTTTTCCCAGAAGATGCTGAGGTTAAGCCTGGTCAAGATGTTTACGAAGCTTTAGGTATGGACGATTACATCTTAGACTTCGATATTACGCCCAACCGTGCTGATACACTTTCAATGGAAGGTGTAGCTTATGAAGTTGGTGCAATTGTTAACCAAAATCCTAAAATTGAAGAAGTTGTCTTAAAAGAAGACGGACCAGATTGGACTAACGAGCTTGATGCAGAAGTTGATGCTAAGTTAGCTCCAAAATACTACTTGCGTAAAGTAAGCGGAGTTAAAATCGCTCCAAGTCCATTATGGATGCAAAGAAGACTTTGGAATGCTGGTATTCGTCCAATTAACAACATAGTTGATATAACTAATTACGTTATGCTTTTAACAGGTCAACCAATGCACGCTTACGATGCTCGAAGCTTCAAGAGTGGCAAGTTAGTTGTTAGAAAAGCAGAAAAGGGCGAAAAATTAACTTTATTAAACGATAAAGAAGTTGAACTTGATCCAAACGATATCATTATTACTAATGGTGAAACTCCAGTAATGATGGCTGGTGTTATGGGCGGCTTGAATTCTGAAGTTGAAGATGACACTACTGACGTAATTTTAGAATCTGCTGTCTTTGATGGTACTTTGGTTCGTAAAGCAGCTCTTCGTCATGCTAACAGAACTGAAGCTTCAAGCCGTTTTGAAAAAGGCATTAACTGGGATAATACTGAAAAGGCAATTAATATGGCTGCAATTTTGCTCAGAAATGAAGCAGAAGGAACAGTTGACGAAGGTTTGATTAAGGCTACAGACACTAAACGTGAACCTGCAGTTGTTAAGACTTCAGTTGCTCATATTAATGGCGTTTTAGGTACTGAACTTAAAAACAGTGAAGTAGTTGCACTTCTTGATCGCTTGAACTTTGATGTTGAAGAAAATAATGGTGAATTAACTATTACTATTCCTAACAGAAGATGGGATATTTCAATTCCAGCTGATATTGTTGAAGAAGTTGGTCGTCTTTACGGTTACGACAACTTGAAGTCAACTCAACCACTTCTTGCAGAAACTCATGGTGGCTATTCTCCAGAAGAAACAGCAATTCGTCGCATCAAGAATATTGTTGAAGGACAAGGCTTAATGGAAGCAATTTCTTATTCATTGACTTCACCTGAGCAAGCTGTTCGCTACACAATGGATCCAAAGCCACTTGTTCAAGTAGAAATGCCTTTGAATTCATCTCGTTCAGCTATGCGTGAAAACTTGATGACTGGCTTAGTTGATGCAGCAAGCTACAACATGGCACGTAAAGAAAAGCAATTGCACTTCTTTGAACAAGGTCGTGTTTATGATCATGAAAATGACACTTTCAATGAACATGAACACCTTGCTACCCTTTATGCTGGTGATACGTTCAACGAAAACTGGCAACATGAAAATAGAAAGATTGACTTCTACTTTGTAAAGGGACAATTGGAAAACTTATTTGACGCAATCGGACTTGATGAAAATAAAATTGTCTACAAGGCTGCGGAAATTGATGGAATGCACCCAACTCGTACTGCTGCAATTTATTTAGACAAAGAATATATCGGAATGATCGGGATGGTTGCTCACGCTGTAACTCTTGCAGATAAGTCATTGCGCGGTTCAGAACTTTATGGTTACGAAATCGATCTTGATGTAATTATTAAGCATTTAACTAAGGGATTGAAGTCTAAACCAGCTCCTAAATACCCAGCAATTAGCCGTGACTTGTCAATTTTGATTAATAAGAAGTTGACTAATGCCCAAGTTGAAAACGTTATTAAGGCTAACAGTGGTAAGTATCTAAAAGAATTGCGCGTTATTGACGTTTATGAAGGTGCTCATATTGAAATGGGTAAAAAGAGTATTGCCTACAACTTAACTTTCTTAAATGAAAAGGATACTTTAACTGATGATGTTGTAAATAAGGCAATGAGTAAGATTACAGAATCTCTTGAAAACGAATTAGAAGCAATTATTAGATAAAGGTTGACTTTGACTAGATAAATCAATATCATTGATCAGTACATAAGAGATTTATTTTTAATTGCTAAGGAGTATATAACAAATGGCAGAAAAATCATTTCCAATGACTGCTGAAGGTAAGAAGAAACTTGAAGCAGAATTAAAAGATTTAAAGCTTGTTAAACGTCCAGAAGTTATTAACCGTATTAAGGTTGCGCGTTCATTTGGTGACTTGTCAGAAAATTCAGAATACGATGCAGCTAAGGATGAACAAAGCCACTTAGAAGACAGAATTGCTCAAGTAGAAGAAATGCTTAAGTACGCACAAGTTGTTGATGCAGATTCTGTTGATCCAAATGAAGTTTCAGTTGGTAAGACTGTTACTTATACTGAAGTCGGTGAAGATGATCCTGAAACCTACACTATCGTAGGTAGTGACGAATCAGATCCATTGAACGGAAAGATTTCAAATGATTCACCAATTGCACAAGCATTGCTTGGTAAGAAAAAGGGTGAAACTGTATCAATCACCACCCCAGGTGGTAAGTTTGACGTTGTTATTAACGATGTTGAAGCTTAAAGAAAGAGATCAGGTTCGCCTGGTCTCTTTTTGCTAGAAAGGACTTTAAAAATGAGAAAAATTGGTATTATCGGGATGGGCCACGTTGGAGCAACAGTTGCTTACACTTTATTTACCCACGGAATCGCTGATGAATTGATTTTAATTGATAACAATGAAAACAAGGTGGAAGCTGAATACAACGACTTGCATGATACTTTAGCTAGAAACAACTACTTTGTTAACGTGAGAATGCAAGATTGGGAAGCTTTAAAAGACGCTGACTTAATCATCACTGCATTTGGTGATATCGCTGCCTCAGTTAAGACAGGGGACCGTTTCGGTGAATTTAATTTGAACGCTAAAAATGCCAAGGAAGTTGGTAAGAAGATCAAGGAAACCGGCTTTAACGGTGTAATTATCAACATTTCTAACCCATGTGATGCAATTACTCAAATTTTGCAAGAAACTACTGGCTTGAAGAAGAACCGCGTCTTCGGTACTGGTACTTTCCTTGATACTGCTAGAATGCAAAGAATTGTTGGTGAAAAGTTGGGGCAAGATCCACGTAATGTTGAAGGATTTGTGTTAGGTGAACACGGTGCTTCACAATTTACTGCTTGGTCAACAGTTCGTGTGAACAACAAGATTGCTTTGCAATTGTTCGATGAAGAAGATCAAGAAAAGATCAGTGAACAATCAAACAAGAACTCATTCAAGGTTGCTAATGGTAAAGGCTACACTAGCTATGCAATTGCTACTTGTGCAGTTAAGTTAGTTCAAGCTGTCTTTAGCGATGCTCGTTTGTACTGCCCAGTTTCAACTTACAATCCAGAATTTAAGACTTACATTGGCTACCCAGCAATTGTTGGTCGCGATGGAATTGAAGAAGTAATTGAATTGAAGTTAACTGCTGAAGAACATCAAAAACTTGAAGCTTCAGCTGACAAGATCAAAGAACACCTTGAACAATTGAAGTAATAGCGTAAGCGTCTAAAAACAAGGTACCTATCTTAGCTCCGTTTTCTGTCATATACTAGC